>JAFZOI010000015.1 GCA_017550645.1 Oscillospiraceae bacterium | reverse complement strand
GCGCCCCGGCTGCGATCGCGCAGCCGGGGCTGTTTTGTTTCTCCTGCGTTCTTGCGTTTTGCTTTCTCTTACGTCCTCGCTTTGAGCGCGTCGAAGTAGATGTTGATCATCTGGCGCGCGAGCTCGCCGCCGGGGTTCTTGACGGCGTGCGGGCCCGTCTCGTCGAAGATCATGGTCTCGCCGTCGGTGCAGGCGGGCCACGCCGGCAGGCCGGGCAGGTTCGGGTCGCCGGTCTTGGCGAACTGCGCCCAGTAGGACACCATCGCGCGCGAGAGCGCGTAGTCGGCGTCGACGAAGCCGTTGGGGTCGGCCGAGCGCCAGCAGCGGTCGAGCGTGCCGAAGACGTAGAGCAGGTCGGCGGCGTGGTAGGCGCCCGCGTCGTCGCCGGGCATGAGGCGCTCGAAGCTGAAGATGCGCATCGGCTTGCGGCCGCGCCGTATCTCGTTCATGGCCATGAGGCGGCCGTTGCAGTATCTGTTGACGAAGAGGCGGCGGCGCTCGGACTCCTCGGGGTCGGACCCGAGCAGGGTCAGCGCGTCGGGCAGGCGCGCGCCGCAGTCGGATTCGAGGCGGTGCTTTATGCCCTCGGGCGAGTTGAACTCGTACCCGTAGGAGAAGAGGTTGGTGTCGCCGAGGGTCGCGCCGTGCATGATGTCGACGTCGTGCTCCTCGCCGGCGCAGAGGACCTCGACGGTCGGGCGGCAGATATAGTCGCCGTCGATGACGGGGCTGAGGAGCCGCAGGCCGACGCCGAGCTGCCATCCGGCGGCGCTGACGCGCGAATACGCCTCTATGGCGGGCAGGGCGCGCAGCTCGTCGACCGTCATGCCGAGGTGCTCGCAGATGCGCACGCCTATCGCCTCGGCCTCGGCAAGCGTGGGCTCGGGCTCAATGGTGTGGACGCTGCCGGCGCTGTGGACGACGGCGCGGTGAAACAGGCCCTTCGACCTCGGCGAGCAGAGCAGGCGGTTGGTCATGTCGCCGCCCGCGGACTGGCCGAAGATCGTCACGCAGTCGGGGTCGCCGCCGAAGGCGGAGATGTATTTATGCACCCACTCGAGCGCGCAGACGACGTCGCTTATGGCCTGATTGCCGGAGCGGCCGCCGTTTTCGGCGGATATCTGCGGATGGGAGAAGAAGCCGAGGCCGCCGACGCGGTAGGCCATGGTGACGACGACGACTCCGCGCGAGCAGAGCGCCTCGCCGTCGAGATCGACGGCGTAGCTGGAGCCGTTTGTGTAGCCGCCGCCGTGGATATAGCACATGACGGGGGCCTTGCCCTCTATGTCGGGGGTCCAGACGTTGAGATAGAGGCAGTCCTCGTCCTGCTCCCACTGGACGGGACGGAACGCCTTGCCGTGATCGACGAAGCCGGGCATGAGGCCCGCGACGGGGTCGCCGTCGAAGGCGGTGCGCTGGGGGCAGATGGGCGCGAAGCGCGAGCAGTCGCGCACGCCCTCGAAGGGCTCGGCGGGCTCGGCGGAGAGCCAGCGGCGCGCGCCCACGGGGGGCTTTGCGAAGGGGATGCCGCGGAAGATGGTCTGCGTCGGATTGCCGGCGGGCACGCCGCGGAAGCTGCCCTGCGCGGTCGTAACTATGCGGTCGTAAGGATTCATATCCGTATTCCTTTCGTCATTCGTTTTATGAGCATATTATACACCGCCGCCCCCGTCGGCGCAAGGGCGAACACCGCCGCCAAGGGACTGAGGGGCAATACTGACTCCTTGCTCCGATATGCCCCTCATCAGTCGCCTGCGGCGCCAGCTTCCCCCCGTAGGGGGGAAGCCTACGGCGGGGCGAAGGCGCCCCGCCCTACGCGCTCCGAAAAAGCGGTCTCCCGCATTTTCGGAGCGTTTTTCTCCGGTCAGAGGGTTGACATGCGCGGCGGGTTGGTTTACAATAATCGTAATATATTGAATTTGTTGGATTGGCAGGAACAATTCCTTATATTATATTCCCCCGCAGGGGGTATCCCGCCGAAGCGCGGCATTATTGACAGATTATTAGGAGGAACAAGCTTGTCACCTTTACTGAAGATCATTGTGACTCTCGCAGTCGCGGTGATCCTTCTCGTGGCCGCTTTCCTCCTCGGCGTGCTGTTCCGCAAAAAAGTAAGCGAGCGCGAGATACAGGGCGCGGAAGAGGAAGCTAAGCGTATCGTCAACGAGGCGATAAAGAGCGGCGAGAATAAAAAGCGCGAGGCGCTGCTCGAAGCCAAGGAAGAGATCCATAAAAACCGCACCGAATACGAGAGAGAGGTCAAGGAGCGCCGCTCCGAGCTCCAGAAGCAGGAGCGCAGGCTCCAGCAGAAAGAGGAAAACCTCGATAAGAAGACAGAAGCCCTTGAAAAGAAAAAGGACGAGCTGACCGCCAAGCTCGCCGCG
>JAFZOI010000005.1 GCA_017550645.1 Oscillospiraceae bacterium | reverse complement strand
TCAGCCTCGGTGTACAGCGGGTTGCTGATGCTCACATCGTAGCCGTTCACGCTGTGCTCTTCGCCGTCGTAGTCGACCTCGTCGCCGTGCTCGGTGATCGTGACCGTGATGTCGATCGGCTTGATCACCAGCTGGCCGTCGGTAACGGCAAACGTTACATTAATATTATTGTTGCTGTAGCTGAACATGCCCTCTGTCAGGCCCATGTAGTACGTGCCTGCATCGGTGCCCTTCGCAATGGCAGTTCCGGAGAAGCCGATCAGCTGCGCGTCGAACAGCGCGCTGTCGACGCCGCCCACATCATAGCCGCTCACGGACTGCTCTCCGCCGTTATAGTCGACGGTGCTCGTGTGGCCGGTGATGACGATCTTCAGCGTCGCCTTGGTGATCTCCAGGGAGATGGGATCGCCGATGTTCCAAGTGACGGTATAGTTCGCATCGTCATATTTGCAGTTGGCTTCGAGCAGCTCAGTCTCATAGGTGCCGACGTTCGTGCCGGAAGCGGTCTTGCTGCCGGTATAGCTGAACTTGCTCGCGTCGAAGGCCGCGTGATCGCTCGTCGCGGTCACGGTGCCAGTATAGGACTGCTCAGAGCCGGTATAGACCTTGCTGGTGCCGTCGCCGCTGACGGTGATGGTCATCGTCGCCGGGTCGATCTTCAGTTCGCCGTCGTCAATGATGAACTCTACGGTCGCGAAGCTCTCGTTGACGTTGTCAAAACTGAACTGCGTATTGTCAAGACCCATCGGGTAGGTGCCGGCTGCGGTCTCGGTCACGCTGTCGTCGCCGCTGAAGTCGATGCTGTCGATGTACGACGCGATCACATCTTCGTCGGTGAGCTCAACGCCGTTGATCTCAATCTTCGTGACCTCATATCCCTCGGCGGTCTTCTCCCTGCCGTCGTAGGTCTCCTCGACTTTATTGCCGGCGATGTAGATCGTCAGCGTGCCCTGAGTGACGGTCAGGGTGCCGAGGGTATCGCTTATCTCATAGTTGGTCTGTATTGCAGAGGAATTGTCCCAGTCGATCTCATAACCGTTCGGGCTATTGCCGACCGCAGTCTGGGAACCTGTCGTCGTGATGGCGAGTTCCTCGCCCTCGACGAGGCCGTCAACCGTCACGTTCTCATTGGTCAGCGGGGTGCCGTCGTAAGGCTTGCTGTCGCTGCCGGTCGTGACGGTCAGAGGGGCCTTCTTGATCTCCAGACGGCCGGGACGGACATAGACGCTCACGCTGTAGTTCGGATCCTCCGGCAGTCCCGCGGTGATCGCATCTGCAGCATCTTCGAAATAGGTATAGTCGTCCGCGTCTTTTTCCGAAATGGCGACATAGCCAAGTCCCGCGGCGCTCGCATCATACTCGGCAAGACCCTTGACGATATTCCAAACGTCGTCCAGATATTCGGTCTTATAGCCGTCATGGCTGATCATGACGTAGTCCGCTATGCCCTTGTTGGGGTTGGTGAAGCCGGTCTTCTTATAGGTGCCGTCATAGACGTTGCCGGTCCAGCGGTCGGGCTCGACGCGGATGGTAACGTTGATCTTCGTGACCTCGAGGTTGCCGCTGATGTAAGTAACCTTATAGTATCCGCCGCTGCCGGTGGAAACCGTTTCGTTGCCGGAATCCTTGATCACGGCGCTGCTCGGCGTGACCGTGGCAACGCCGGCGTTCAGGCGGCCGTCATGCGTATCGTTATCCGCATTGGTATAGGTCAGCGTAACACTGTCGAGCGTGTCGCCCGGACGAAGGCCTTCCACCGTCACCTGGTTGCTCAGAGCTGGCGGCAGCGTGAGCGCGGTGCCGTCATACTGCTTGGAGTCAGGACTATTGACGGTAATGGTGACTTTCTTCTGATAAACGAGGGTGAACTCGAGTCCGGTCGTTGCGTTGGCGTCGGTGATCTTATAGTCGTCGCCGGCAGGTGTACCGGTCGTGCCGCTGCCCTCGACGGCCTTATAGAACTCCCAGCCCGCGATCGGGGTGCGGGAGAGCGTGAAGGTCTTGCCGACCTTCAGCGCAGGCGTCACGTCGTCGCTGGCGATCGGATCGCCGTTCATATCGACGAAGTGGACCGTCACGGAGGCGCTGCGGAAGCTCGAATAATAGAAGTAATAGACGTTCGTTTCGGCGCTGGCGGTCAGGACGAGGGTCTTCTCCACCGCGTCGGGGAAGAACTCGAAGCCCTGCAGCTCTTCATGCGCCGCATACAGCGTCGCATAATCGACCGCGGCTGCCAGCTCGATGACGGAGGCGGTATCGCCGGGGACGTTCTCGACCGTTTTGGGCTCGGTGACCGGAATATTGCCGGGATACTCCGCCGGATCGAGGATGTAATGGACGGTATATTGGGTCGTCGTGCCCTTCGCGCCGTAGACGAAGGTGATGACGTTCTGGGTATTGTCCTCGCTGAGGGTCAGGGTCTTGCTGCTCTCCACCGGGCGATAGCCCGCGACGGAGATCGCCTGCTCGGTGATCGTCTGTCCGGCAACGTAGTTCGGGTTAGAGACCGTCTTATCCTCGGCGACGTCATGCCCGTCCTCGTCCTGATACTTGACGACGTAGGTGATGATGCTACGAGACCACTTGGCATAGACCGTCGTGTTCGCCGTTATCGGCATGGTCCAGTCGAAGAGGGTCGTGCAGGCCTCGTCGGCATACCAGCCTTCGAAGGTATGGCCGGAGTAGGTCGGGGTAGCGGGGATGGTCGCCTTCTGATACTTCTCGACGGTCTGGCTATCGACTGCCGAGCCGCCGTTGGATTCGAAGGAGACCGTGAAGCTCGGGGCGACCCACTTGGCATAAAGCTCAAGGTTATGTCCCGGCATGGTGTCGAAGACGTAGGGTTCTCCCTCGAGTCCTACGTTGTCGTACCAGCCGCCCCACGTATAATCGCTGTAGTTTATCTCGGTAGTGTTGGCCGGCTTGTCGGGAGTGTAATTATATGTACTGCTCGAAATGTCGGCTTCGAAGAGGATGTTTGACTTAGTGGTCAGCGTCGTCGTGCCGAACTTATAGGTTATGTTGTACTGCGCGCGGTCATAATAGAAGTTGTAGCAGTAGATGGTTCTTTCGACATCCACATACCCTGCTTCAGTTCCAGGTATTACATAATAGCCCGTATATCTATAAGGGTTGTTGGGGTGATAGCCGTTTCTTCTTGTTTTAGCTGTAATAGTGTAGGTATGACCGTTTCTTGTCCACGTGTCCCCTATACTATACCCATCGGGGCCGTCCCATGTTTCTGTGACTTGGCTTTCGGGCTGGGCTTCCTGCCAAACCTGTTCAGTAAAGGTCTGGTTGCCGCTGCCCGGATAATTCTGCCCGGTCGCGGGATTCGTGCCGGACGGCGTTCCATTATGAATAGTATAGCCGGCAATGGTCTTGGCGGTAAGATTGGTCGAATTCAAACCGGTCTGCGTATAAGACTCTTCGATCTTATAGGTCCCGTCCGCCTGCTGCAGCCAATACTGGGCGCTTCGGTTTACGGAACTGCCCGTCCAATTGGCCACCATTGCGACAGTATTGTTGTTTCTCGATGCGTTCTCCAGATAGCTCCAAGTAATTGTCTCCACGCGGGTCTTCTGTATCCAAGAGAACTGCTGACTCGTCCAGCCGTCGAAATAATAGCCGCTCCTCGTAACCGTGGGCCAAAGAGGCGCAATGTTCATGCCCAGGACGACGTCGGTGATCGTGTAGGTCCCGTTTCCGGTCTTGTCGATAGTGCCGTTGTTGCCGTTGAAGGTAAAGGTGTAACGGATAAGGCTGTAGTAGACCTTCAGGACGGTGCTGCCGTCCGCTTTGACAACGACGGCGGTGTCCTCGCCGGTTCCGCCCGCGTTCGCCGTGCCGTTTATGTCCTCTTTGCGCTCATATCCGTTGAGAGAAACGACATTGGTGGGGGCATTCGCCGCATAGACGGTGCTGTCCACGGTAGCGGTGCGGGTCGTGGAGTTCTCATATACGAAGGAGAAGGTGCCCGTATCGTTGTCGTACACTTCCCTCATATATATAATTGTATAGGTCGCATTGCCGGCATTCCACTTGGCATAAAGAGTGGTGTTGCCGTTGATGGTAACGGTATTTCCCGCAGGCTGAGTCAGGGCTTCATCCAGATACCATCTGTCAAAGGTATAGCCGGCGCGGGTCGGCCTCGTGGTCGAGACCGGAGCGCTGGCGCCGTATTTATACGTGCCGCCCTGAACGTATGTTCCGCCGTTGGTCTCATAGGAGAGAGTATAGTCGTTGCGGGCATACTTGACGACGAGCTCCTGCTTGTCGGTCGCGCCCGTGCCGACGACGCCGCTCGTGCCATCCTGAGTGATCTGGGCGCCCTGCGCTATCTCCAGCGTATAGTGCTCGTAGGTCTTGACCGTCGGAGTCACATAGCTGTTGAGAACGCCGTGGACGTTCGCCTGTCTGTCGATCTCGGTATAACCGTCGCCGGTGAGATCCTTGAGCAGGTAGACGAAGTCATAGGTCGCAGTAAACGGGACATACTTGATCCTGACGGTGCATTCTTTATCGGAGTTGAAATCAGCCTCCGTCACAGAGACGGTCGGAGTCTCAGGATAGTAGATCGGGCCGTTGGCTACCTGATCGGGATCGGTCTGTGTGGTAGAAGGAGCGGTAATGATATAGGCGGGGTCGAGCTCGTGGGCTTCGGCCTCAAGAAGGTCGGTGTTGAAGAGCACTTCAGCGCCGTTGTCATTGAGATAATAATAGTCGACCGTGATCCTGTAGACGTCGATCGTACGGAATACGGCGACGACGGTCATGCTGTCCTCGACGACCGTCTCAGCGGTCACTTCCGTATCGGTGCCCTGGATGACCCACTTCACAAAGACCTTGCCGGCCACGAAGGGATCCTGCGGCATCGTGCCGATCGCTTCGCCCGCAGTACGGAAGTACTGGGCAAGCCTGTCGAGCTCCTGGCCTTCGTCGTCAAGAACGACGAATCTGACATAGAACTCATCCTTGAGGTCTGCGATCAGCGTCAGGTCAGAGGTGACCTGCTCACCGCCGGCATATACCGTCTCGCCCTCGTCATAGGCGCCGTCGCCGTCAGCGTCGACGAACCACTTGACGAACTCCTTGCCTTCGACGACGGGGGTCGCCGGAAGGGTCAGGGTATTGCCGTAATAATATGTATCGGTCTCATACGTGCTGCCGTCGACCTTGAAGGTGACGGTAAAGACGTTCTGGGTGTATGCCGCCCAGACGTCCATGTCGGCAGACGCACGGACAGTATTGCCGAAGTCGCCGCCGCTGTAGACCCACCTGCCGGAATTGCCGGCCTTGGCCGGGACCGTGGGAATGTCGTTCAGGCAGTAGCTCGTATCGGCGTTGACGGTCTTGGTGGTGACGACCGTCGTCTTATTCTCGTCGGTATAGAAGGTGATCGTCCAGGTGACCTTGTCGAAGTCGGGGACGATGGTCGTGTCCGCGGTCGGGGTGAAGGTCGAGTCGATCCTTGCTCCGGTCACGGAGATCTCATTGCCCTGACCGCCCTGAACTATCGCGCCGATCGCCCAGAAGGAGTAGTAGTCCTCACGGGATATGGTCGCGGGAAGATCGCTGCCGATCGCGCTGCCCTGATCCACTTCGACGACTGCGTACACCTCGGCGTCGCGGTTATAGAACGTGACGGTCCATATCGCAACGTATACGGCGTAGAAGTTCGTGCTTTCGGTGACGGTCGTATCGGCAGTCGCCTTCACGTCGCCGCTATACCAGCCGTCGAAGCGATAGCCGTCGGCGGTCGGACCCTCGGGCACACCGCCAAAGGGCTCGCCGGGCTCAACGTCGAAAGAAGCATAAGACTCTGTATCATCTTCGTTGAGGAAGAAGAAGACAGTAACCTTCTCGGTCTCTCCGTCGCCCTCGCCGGCCTTCGTGCCGCGAGTGGGCTCAGGGCTGTCGCCCTCGGCATTGCCGTCTTCGACATTGCCGTCCTCGACATTGCCGTCCTCGACGTTGGCGTCTTCGCCGTCGCCGACATTGGCGTCTTCGCCGCCGTCTTCGACGTTGCCGTCCTCGACATTGCCGTCTTCGACGTTGCCGTCTTCGACGTTGCCGTCTTCGACGTTGCCGTCTTCAGCATCAGACGTTCCGGGCTCTTCCGTAAGCCCCGGATCGTCCGACGGGTCGGACGTGTCGCCGCCGTCTTCGACGCTGCCGTCCTGCGTATCGACGCCCTTGGACGATTCTTCATTAATATTAATGTAAGGATCGCCGTTGTCAGCAAACGCGGCTACAGCCGGGAAGTTGCTGAACACAAAGAGCATAACGAGCAGGAAGGCCAGCGCCTTCATCAAGACTTTCTTGTGTCCTCTCTTCATGCCTATTTCCTCCTACCGATAGGGTTATTCGCAAAATATCGTTTGCGCTCCGAATAAGCGCTGCGCGGGACAAAAGATCGCCTTTGTCCCTCTATGGCTATTTGACGAGTCTGCGCTCCGAAAAGTTCCTCAAAAATGCCTGCATTTTCCGATTATTTTTCTGCTCTTTCGCCGCCGTCCGGGACGGCTGAAAGGCGCGGTCATCGTCAAAATGCGGGGTTCTCATGTTTGGCATCTGTGATAAACTCAAGGCGCAGTCGACCACAATAAACCACTTTATAACTAGGATATAGTACACTATTCCCCCGCAATTTGCAAGAGGTTTTTTCAAGTTCCGTAACTGGTATTTTTACCCTGTGTTTAAGAAGGGTATACAGAGAGTATACAAGCTGTAATATATACATAATATGGTAATGCATTCGTGAATATTCATCCCTGTATCCGGCGCGGCGAAAGAGCCTTTTGGTCTGTGCGCATGAGCGCCGCGAACGCCGTTCGGCGCGTCTGCTCGAACTGAACGCGAACGCCTACGGGCGCGCCGCACGCACTGCTAACAAACGCCGACGCCGCCGCCTCTCCCCCGCCCGCTTGACGGCCCGCGCGCGGCTATTGTATTGGCGCGCGTTATGTGTTATCATATTGTGTACCTTTATAATACAATGGGTTTTTGTTTCAACTAATATGTCAGAAAATGGGAGGAGTTTGTATGGCCGAACGCTCCGGCAAAGGTGCAAAGATCTTTCTGATCGTCTCCGTGATCATACTCGCGGCGGCGGTCCTCTTCAGCGCGGCATACGCCGTTTTTCTCTCTCCGGTCACGAAGCTCGTCGGCGACAAGCCCGTGAGTGCGGGGAAGCCCGGCGGCACGCCCGCCGCCCCCGACGTCACCCCCAGCTGGATGGAGCTCGAGGCGGAGCTCGACGCGCTGATCGAAGGCGACGCGACGGGCGAGCCGATAGCCATTCCCGCTCCGACGGCGGACCCCGCCGACGGTACGCAGCCGACGGACGGCCCGGAACCGACGCAGCCAACGCAGCCCACGCAGGCCCCGACGATCCAGCTGGCCAATCCCTTCAAGGACGTCAGCGAGACGGACTGGTTCTATGAGCCCGCTCTCTGGGCGGCGGACAAGGGCATCCTCACCGGCGACGCCATGGCCCCGAACGACCCCTGCACAAGATCGCAGGCGATGACCTTCCTCTGGCGCAACGCCGGCTCCCCCGAGCCGAACCTGCAGGTCAGTCCCTTCACGGACGTGACGGCGAACAGCTGGTTTTACAAGCCCGTCCTTTGGGCGTTCGAAAACGGGCTCATCTCCGCCTCGACGGACGGCAAATTCTATCCGGACAATACCTGCACCCGCGCGCAGATCATGCTCTTCCTCTTCCGCACGGAGAAGGGCTCCGCGAAAGGTCTGACAAACCCGTACTACGACGTTCCCGAGGGCGCCTACTACTATGACGCGGCCCTCTGGGCGTACTCAAGAGGCATCGTCATCCTCGGCGACTCGAAGACCTTCGACGCCGGTGCGACGTGCACGCGCGGACAGTTCATCACGTTCATGTACCGCTGCTTCGCTCAGTAAGGAGGGATAAGGATGACAAGATTCTGTTATAAATGCGGCGCTCCTCTTGAGGACGGCGTCAACTTCTGCTCAAACTGCGGCGCGCAGCAGCAGGCGGCTCCGCAGCAGCCCGCAGCCCCCGTCTATGCTCAGCAGCCCGCTCCCCGGCAGACTGCTCCGGCCTATCAGCCGCAGGCTCCGGCCACTCAGCAGCCCGCCGCGCCGGTCTCCCGGCAGCAGGCCCCGACTTATCAGCAGCCGGCCGCTACCGTCAAAACGAAGAAAAAGGGCGGCGCGGGCAAGACCGTCGCCTCCGTCATATGCCTCGTGCTCGCGGCGGCGATCCTCATCGGCTGCTTCTGGAAGCCGGGCTTTCTCGTAAACGCTCCCTCCGCCTCCGGCAAGAGCGGGACCTCCTCGCTCAATCTCTCCGGCGGCGGCAAGGCGGGCAAGGCCGTCGCGGTCTCGGCCGAGGACCCGGTCGCCGAGACGGAGAGCGGCGTCAAAGTCGAGCTCAGCCCCTTCCTCTTCGACTACGACGAGGAGCTCCCCGTCACGGTCACGAACAAGGGCTCCGAGACGCTCTACGACGGCGTCTGCCGCGTCACGGCCTACGACATCAAGGTCGGCGATCTGAGCGATCTCGGAACGTATATCGACATACGCCTCCCCTACGACGGGACGATGTGCGACCCGGGCGAGGACCCGGCCGAGTGCGTCGGCGCGAAGTACTATAACGAGGATACCGGCGAATGGGAGGACGTCCTCTACGACGTCGACGCGGAGAACATGGAGGTCGTCATACATACCGACCACCTCTCCACCTACGGCTGCTTCGAGGTCTCCAGCGTCGGATACCGCAAGGCGCTCATCACCGGCATCGAGGAATGGGCGACCGGCTACTACGTCGACATCGACACCGCCAAGAAGGCGCTCAGCGAGTACGCTCAGGGAGGCGGCGGCGAGACCTGCCAGAGCATAGGCCTCCAGGTCCTCGCGGACGTCTGCAACGGGACCGTCGAAAAGGCGGGCATAGTCGGCGATCAGCTCGACTACGTCTCCAATACCTATGGCGGCCTCCAGCTCGGAGACATCCAGTTCTTCTCCGATCAGAACAACACCATAAACAAGGCCATAGGCGACACGCTCACCAACCTCGGCAGGATACTCGGCGCGGTCAAGCTCACGGCGGAGATAGCCAAGCCCGGCAAGACCGACGAGGACATCATCTCCATATACAAGGACGCGGGCATGTATGCGCTCAGCTTCGCCAAGGGCGGCCTCTCCACCGCGATGGTCGGCGTCTGGATGATAGACAAGTCGCTGACCGAGTTCGGCAACGCGGCAAAGAACATCCGCATGGAGAACTGGGAGACGATATACGAATACTATAACGACAAATGGCAGGGCAGCTCCAACCCAGGCGACTACGGCGAGCGCGCCCGCACGACGGCCGAGTGGCGCGAACTCGTCTCCAAGTGCATCCAGGCGAGCAGGGGCAATCAGGAGACCTTCAACGCGCTTCTCGAGGCGCAGGTCGACGCTTACGCGCGCCGCTTCTTCAACAATCCGCCCGAGGACGCCATCGCCGAGATCGTGCCCATCGTCGAGCACAACTGGAACGGCGCGCTGAGCAAGAGCGAGAAGGAGGAGGTCATCTCCAAGTATAAGGAAAAGCTCTACTCGCGCCTGACGAGCGTCGTCATGAAGGAGCTCCAGGAGGACTACGAGCGCAAGCTCCAGAGCGAGTTCATGAAGGAGCTCAACCACCTCAAGGAGGTCCTCAACAGCGTCTCCGAGATCCATCTGTACGAGGAGCTCGACGACGAGCACTCCGAGTACATGTACGGCGGGTACAAGTTCCGCTTCGGCGACCTCAACGGCTCCGCCGTGGTCAAGAGCTGGAGCGGCAAGTTCGGCAAGGAGCCCGACCTGAGATTCAACATCAGCATGATAGGCTGGATCATCTCCGGTCAGCCGGACCACATCGACTTCTGGGCGCCGGACAAGGACCCCGATACCGACAAGCCGGAATTCACCATCGACTTCAACCTCGACTTCCCCTCGTGCGAGGTCCCGATAACCTCCAACTGCCCGACCTTCGAGGAGGTCTGCGGCTACTATGACAGCGGCATCCTCACGATAACCGACGTCTATATCCCGCCCGAGATAAAGGAGGCCATGGAGCAGGCCGCGCAGTCCGGCGAGAGCGACGGCGACGGCGACGGCTGCGACCTCAACATCAACTTCAATCTCGAGGAACTCGTCGGCGAGACGAGGGAGGTTCCGTTTACCATCGAGGCGGTCGGCGACATGATCGCGAACATCGGCGGCGACGGACTGGGCGAGATATTCTCAACGAGCGGCGGAATGCCCTACAATGAGAAGACGGGCAAGTTCTCCGAGATCACGTTCACCATCGCTGAGGACGAAGAGGAGTATACCGTGACTGTATCCATGTCGGCGATATACTCCGACGAGAGCAAGAGCGGAGTCGTCGTCGCGGGCCCGATAAAGATCACGATGGTCTCCGGCGCCATACCCGGCCTCGTCATCACGATGAGCCTCGCGGGCGAAAGACCGCTCCCGTAAAGTGCACCAGACTTTTGAAGTCTTCGGCCTGACGCTGAAAGCCTACAGCGTCATGGCCTGGATCGCGGCGCTGGCGGCGGCCGTGCTCGTATGGCCGTCGCTCCGCCGCGCGGGGCTCTCCCCCCTGCGGGCGCTCGCGCTGCTTCTCGGCATGTGCGCGGCCTTCCTCGTCGGCGCGCGGCTCTGGAACGTCGCGGTCAGCCCGGGAAACTATAAGGGGAGCCTCAAATGGTGGTCCCTGCGCATGGCGGGCCTCTCGCTCTACGGCGGGCTGCTCGGCGCGGCGATCGTGCTTTTCGCGCTCATGCTCAGCCGGCATAAGAGCGTCCCCCTCGTGCTCGACGGCTTCGTGCTCCCTGTCGGGGCGGCGTTCTGCCTCGCGCGCGTCGGCTGCTTTCTAAACGGCTGCTGCGCGGGAAAGGAGACGGACGGCCCCTTCGGCGTAGTCTTCCCCTCGCAGACGAAGACGGTTCAGCTCGGCCTGCTCGGCACATATACGATAGAGAAGACCGTCCACCCGACGCAGCTCTACGAGCTCGCGGGCGCGCTGATAGGCGTCCCGCTCGCGATGCTGCTCGCGAAAAAGCTCCGGCTCCGCGAGGGCGCGCGCTTTCTCATCTACGGGATATGGTTCAGCGCGGTGCGGCTCGCGGTGCTCCCTCTGCGCGAGCTCAGCTACGGCGAGACCGTCACGAAAACAGTCTACCCTGCGATATACCTCGCGCTCATCGCGCTCGGGATCGTCCTGCTCGCCGTCCGCGAGAGGAAGCGTCCCGCGCGGGAAGAAGAACAGAAATAAAAAGACCCGGCCGCGCGGGTATCCCGCGCGGCCGGAGCATGATAAGAAAAGAGGTCATATTTTTGGAAAAGTTCATACCGTACGCGAAGCTCTCCAAGAAAAAGCAAAGAGAGCTCGACGCGGCGAAGCGGAAAACGTGGGCGTTCAGCCCCGTGACGCGGACCCCGCCGGATCCGAAAGCTTATAACAGACGGAAGGCGCGCCGATGGAAGAATGATCCTTCGGACGCGCCTTCTTATTTTGTTTTATCTTATTTCTGCGGGAGGTCGTTGCCCTCGTAGACGTAGACGCCGTCGCGATATACTATCTTGCCGTAGGAACCGTTCGGGTAGAACGGCTCGAAATTGATCGGCGCTCCGAGGCGCTTTATCTTCACGGGGCCGTGCCAGACGCCAGCGGGGATGCGGACGGCGGTCGGCTCGGTGATCGTATACTTCTCAAGATGGTCCGGATCGGGGCCGAGCTCTATCTCTATCTCCGCGTCGAAGTCGAAAAAGCGTGCGATGTCCGCGCCGGTGAAGAACAGGTACTCCTCGACGGCGTGGTGCATGTGCAGATCGCCTATCTCGCACTCGCGCTTGACGATGCCGTAGTGGTACCAGAGCTTGCTGCCCTCCATGGACTCCTTGCCGTGGAAGCCGCCGCGCGGGCTGATGTAGCGGTCGTCGTCGAGGTACTCGGGGACGTACGGATGGACGTACTTGGCCCACTTGCGCTCCTGATTGCGGGCGGCCATCTCGTGGTATGGCCTCAGCCACTCGTCGTCTCTCGGGGCCATGGCGGTCTTCATGCGCTCCTTGCGGGCGGCCGAGAAGCACTCGCCGCAGTAGATGCACTCCTTCGTGCGGTCCTTGACGCAGCGGCGGACGCCCGCGCCGTCATAGGTGAAGGTCTCGTTGCCCTCGGCGTCGACCTTGCGGCCTATCTTCGACCAGTCGCCGTCGAGATATACGGCGGAAAAGACGATGGGCTTCTCGGGATTTATCTTCCTGAAATGGACGGGGCAGTGATAGAATTTCGGGGGGATGCGGATGAGGGTCGGGGCGGTGAGCGTATACATCTCGAGGTTTTCGGGATCCTCGCCTATCCAGACGTCGACCTCGGCGTCCCAGTCGAAGAAGTTCTTCATGTCGGCGGTCGTGAATACGAGGTACTCGTCGGCGCAGTGATGCGTGTGCGGGACCTCCATTATCATCGACTTGTCGACGGCGCTCCAGTCCATATAGACCTTCGCGTCCTTCATCATCGTCGTGCCGCGGAAGAAGCCGCGGGGCGCGACGAAGCCGTACCAGTGGTGGAATTCCTGCGGTATGGTGAAAACGAGATCGTCATAGCTGCCCATGAGTCTGCCTCCTTAATTGTCTGTTTTCTCCATTATACACGCGGAGCGGGCTGTTTTCAATGAGAAAACGGCCCGCCCGGTTTTTAATCGGAAACGTCGCTGTCGGGAACTATCTGGACCGTCCAGTCCGGATACAGCTCTTGCACCTCGCGCAGCATGGTCTCGTGGGCCTGCGCGCGGTCGATATCAAAAGCGACGACGACGTCGAAGCGCATGGTCTTCGTCTGCGTGTCGGCGTAAAAGCCGTGCATCTGCAGCGCCCATTCGTGCGCCATGACGGTACTGCGCACGGCCTCGCGTATCGCGGCAGCCTCGTCGTCGGCGGTGTTGAAGGAGTATACGCCGATGCCGGTCAGGATGACTCCGGTCTCGCGGAATATCTTCGTCTGTACGCGGCGGCTCAGGCGGTCGACCTCGTCGACGGTCATGGTATCGGGAAGCTCGAGATGGACCGAGGCGTAGGTCCTGGCGGGCCCGTAGTTGTAGAGCGTCAGGTCGTATGCGCCGAGGACCTCCGGCTCCTCGCCGAGGAGCTCCTTTATCTTCGCGCTCTCCTCGGGATCGGCCCTGCGGCCTATCATGTCGTTGACGGTCTCGATCATCATCTCTATGCCGGCCTTGATGATGAAGCCCGCGATGACGACGCCGACGTAGGCTTCCAGCGAGACGCCCCATATGAGATACACTATCGCCGAGGCGAGGACGGACGCCGAGAGGATGGCGTCGAACGTCGCGTCGGAGCCGGAGGCAATGAGCGCGCCGGAATTGACCTTCTTCCCCCGGCGCTTGACGAACGCGCCGAGCACCAACTTGACGATGATCGCGACGGCGAGGATGATGAGCGTGACGGCGCCGTACTCGGCCTCTTCGGGGTGTATTATCTTCTTAATGGACTCGACGAGCGATGTTATACCCGCATAGAGCACGATAGCCGCGACGATCATCGTGCTCAGATACTCTATGCGCCCGTAGCCGAGCGGGTGCTTCTTGTCGGGCGCCTTCGCGCCGAGCTTCGCCCCGATGATCGTGACCACGGAGCTGAGCGCGTCGGAGAGGTTGTTGACGGCGTCGAGCGTGACGGCTATCGAATTTGAGATGAGCCCGACCGCCGCCTTGAACGCGGCGAGCAGCACGTTCGTTATGATGCCGACGACGCTCGTGCGGACTATCGTCTTCTCTCTGTCCTCGACCGCGGAAAGGATATCTGTCTTCTTTTCGTCCATTTCAGCTCTCTGCGACGGACAGCGCGAAGTCCGCCGCGGCCGCGAGATCGGCCTCGTTCGGCCTGCCCTTGTGCATGCCCTTGAATTCGCCCCTGCAGTGGAATTCGCGCGCGTCCATTGCCACGCCGACCGCGTCCGCCTCAGCCTTGACCTTCTTCCACGTCGAATTGAGCATGGCGGCCGTCCCGAAATTGACGATGCGGCCGACCTTGTCCGGGGTCAGGGAGCGGATGAAGGCGCGCACCTCGGGGTCGATGCTGAAGGCGTAGTACGAATTGCCGAGAAAGAGCACGTCGACGCGCTCCCCGACGGGCTCGGATATCGGGAGGGCCTCGACGCCGACGGCGGCCGCGACGGCCTCGGCGAGGCGCTTGGTGTTGCCGGTCTTGGTGTAGTATCTGACTGCAAACTTCATGAGTTTCCTTCCTTCCTCTCTGCCTTATACCGCGCGCGCCCGTCACAGCGCCGCCTCGACCGCTTTCCTGACGTCCTTCATGTCGGCGGTGGGCTCGAATCTCGCGGCGACTCT
Source organism: Oscillospiraceae bacterium (assembly GCA_017550645.1). Classification (GTDB taxonomy): domain Bacteria; phylum Bacillota; class Clostridia; order Oscillospirales; family Oscillospiraceae; genus RGIG7949. The sequence goes on along the minus strand of JAFZOI010000005.1, from coordinate 11,488 downwards.
GCCCTCGCGGTCGACGAGGAACTTTGTGAAGTTCCATCTTATATAGGCCTTGTCGCCGAAGGTCTTGTTGTTCATGTCGGAAAACTTCTTCAGCGCCGCGCTCTTTAGCCCCTTGCCGAAGCCCTCGAAGGGCTTTTCCGAGGCGAGGAACGCATAGAGCGGATCGGCGCCGTCGCCGTTGACGTCTATCTTGGCAAACTGCGGGAACTCCGTCCCGAATTTGAGCGTGCAGAACTCGTGTATCTCGTCGTCGGTGCCGGGCGCCTGATTGGCAAACTGGTTGCAGGGGAAGTCGAGTATCTCGAGCCCGCGGTCGCGCAGGTTCTTATACATCTCCTCCAGCGGCTCGTAGTGCGGCGTGAAGCCGCAGCCCGTCGCGGTGTTGACTATGAGCAGGACCTTGCCCCTGTATTCCGACAGGCTGACTTCCTTCCCCGCTCTGTCTCTGACCGTGAAATCATATACCGTCTTCATGCTCGTTCTTCCTTTCGTCGTTATTTATATTTCCGAGGAGCTCGTAGAGCAGGGCGTACAGCGCGCCGGCCTTCTCCGGGGAGAGGGCCACGCAGCCGCCGACCTCGCGCGGAACGTCCTTCGCCTTTTCCTGCAGGGCCCTGCCCTTCTCCGTGAGCGTGACTACGACGACGCGGTCGTCTCCGGCGCTGCGCGTCCTCTCGACGTACCCCGCCTCCTGCATCTTCTTCAGCAGGGGCGAAAGCGTCCCGTTATCGAGCATCAGCCTGCCGCAGAGCTCGCCGACGGAGACCCCGTCCCTCTCCCAGAGGGCGAGAAAAACGATATACTGCGTATACGTCAGGCCGAACGGCTTGAGATACGGCGTATAGAGATTGACGACGCTCCTCGCCGCCGCGTAGAGCGGGAAGCAGAGCTGGTTGGAGAGCTTCATCGCCTCGCGATAGTCGTAGTCCACGGATCTCACCTCGCATATCTTTGATGCAATTATATTTTATCAAATATAATTAGCGCTGTCAAGCCTTTTTTTCAATAAAAGCATTCAAAAAGCAAAAACTCCCGCAAGCAAAAAACTCCCGCCGTCCTGAGAGGCGGCGGGAGCTTGGCGTTTTTCGGTTTATTCGACGGGGCAGTTGACCACGCCGACGAAGAGGGGCAGCCCGTCCTCGCCCGTGATGGCGAAGAGGAACGGGCGGTCGAGCGTGAAGTCGACCTCCTCGTCGGGCGGCATGGCGCCGCCCGCCCTCATGATGACGGTGTAGGCCGCGGCCTCGAGGCCCTCCTCGTCTATCTTGACGCGCGCGGCGTGCTCGACGTTCGTGACGGAGCCGCCCTCGGCGTCGAGGGGCGTAAAGTCGGCGAGGGCGCCGTCGAAGACGTCCGTCACGCCGAGCTGCTTAAGGCCTGGGACGAGTTCCATCTTGGAGCTTACGTCGAACTTCGGGACGGACATGTTCACGACGAGGTGCTTGCAGTCGGCCGCCTTCCTGCCGAGCAGGAAGTCCGTCGCCTCGCCGCTTTCAAGCAGGTCGGCGGGCGAGACGCCCTCGTCGGGCAATATGAGCCACATGGAGCCGCTCCCCTCGATCTCGAGCGGGACGGCGGCGAAGTTGTCGCTCCAGTAGTAGTCGTCGACAGCGCTCTTGTGCATGAAGTCACATTCGAGCGTCCCGCCGTCGGGGAGGTCGAAGTCGTCCTTCGTCGTGGCGTTTGGGTTGAACTCGCTCATCCATTTGCCGCGGAAGTATATCGTCGAGGCGATGGTTATTATCGTCTGCGGGTCCATGTGCAGGCCGGAGGCCTGCTCCCTGAGGAGACCGCCGGTATTCTCGTTTATCCATTCCTGCAGCGCCGAGTCGAAGGCGGTATCGCCCATGCGGCCGGAGAAGGACGAGGCGAAGTATTCTTCGGCTATGAGCCTGAGCGTATCCTCGTTGAAGCTGACGTCCTCGTTGAGCCAGAGGGAGTTTGCCAGAAGGCTCGTCACGGCGCCGTCGTCGCGGTAGTTCGAGCGCCAGAGGGCGTTGGCCTGCGCGCGGAGCTCCTCTATGCTGCCCGCGCCGAGCAGGTCGAGAATCTGCTGCCTGCTGTTCCCGCCGGCCGTCTCAGCCAGCACGGCGAGCGCCATATAGACGTTCAGCGGCGAATAGACTGCGTTGCCGCCCTCGCTCCCGGCGAGGAACTGCCGTATGCTTTTATCGAGGAAATCGTCGAGGCTCGCGGCGTATTTCGCCTGCAGCGACATGCGCTCGCGGCGCTCGGTCGCCCACTTTTCATATACCTCGGAATATTTGTCGTTATCGAATTCGCCGCTCTCCTCGTCCCAGTAGGCGGACTCGTCGGGGTACGCGGCGGTCTCGGGATAGCTCGCGAGGCTGACGGCATAGTTCCTGCGCTCGACGATCGCGGTCGGCTCAACGGCGGAGGTCGGGCCGGGCTCGTCCGTCGGCTTGACGGAGACGCCGCAGGCCGCGAGCGGCAGTACGCAGCAGACCGCGAGCAGCGCGGCGAGCGCTCTTTTAACGATTTTCATCTTGATTCTCCTTTCGCGAAAAAAGACTTATCTCATATTTGACGTTTTAAGGCGGATTTAGTTCCCTTATGACCTGAAAAACTTTCCGGCGCGAAAGCGGATATTGAGCAAAGCGCGGGTTTGGTGTATAATCTTGTCAGTAAAAGGCTAGGGTGGTCGAACCCCTATCGCTCGTAAGCGGCCCTTTTCGGTGCTTTTTGCCCCGGCTGCTCTCGTCTGGACATAAATCCCTCGAAAACTGTTCGCTCACGAGTGCGAAGCAGTTTCTGCGGAGCTCATTTTCGTCGAGACTGGGCGAGTCCCGCAGAGAATAATAGCTTTTTATTTTCAAGGGGCTCAACGACGCATCGACGGAAATGAGCCCGCAGAAACCGGCAGGGATTCGATTTCCCTAGCCTTAAGCTCGAGAGGAGGCGGACCATGAATTATTGTCCCAACTGCGGCGCGCAGCTCGCGCCGGGGGCCGGCTTCTGCCCGCAGTGCGGATGCAGGACAGCCGCCGCGCCCGCTTCTCCCCCTCCCGCTCCGAGGCGCAGGCGCAGGATATGGATACCCATAGTCGTCATCGCGGCCGTGCTCGTCTGCGCGGCGGCAGTTGCGGCGCTTCTCCGTCTGCGCGCGCCGGAGCCCGGGCCCTCCCCCGCCCCGACGACGGAGCCGACCGCCTCGCTGACGATAACGGACGCGGTCGAATCCGTGCTCTATCTTGAAATGTACGACGGCGACCACGATCTTTACGGGACGGCGAGCGGCTTCATAACCGGCGACGGGCGCACCCTTATCACGAACTACCACGTGCTCGACGGGGCCTGCTACATACGCGCCATGACGCGCGATTATTCCCAGACCTACTCGGTCGAAGACGTCCTCGCATTCGACAGGACGGCGGATCTCGCCGTGCTGCGGCTGAATAAAAAAACCTCCGTCCCCGCGCTGACGCTCGGGGATTCCGACGCCGTCCGGCAGGGCGACCGCGTTTACGCCGTCGGGTACCCGCTCGGCGTGGCGAACACGCTCTCGGACGGGCTCGTGAGCTCGCGCTATAATGACGACGACGGGGTCGACATCATCCAGATGACCGCCGCCATCTCCAGCGGGAGCAGCGGCGGGGCGCTTCTGAGCGAGACCTGCGAGGTCGTCGGCGTCATCTGCGCGACGTACGTCGACGGGCAGAACATGAATCTGGCCATCGCCTCGAACACGCTCAAGAAGCTCATGGACGGCGCCTCGGGCAAGACGAGGCTCGAGGACTTCTACGCCGTCGACTCGGCCTTCGGCACGACGCCGGGCAACCTCGCGGGAGGCTGCTGCGTCGCCGAGGGCGAAAACGGGAAATACTATACCGTCAGCTCCGGGCGCATCTATGAGTGCGACGCCTCCGCCGGAGGCAAGCGCGGACGGCAGATCGTCGAGGGAGCCGTCATCAATTATTATAAAGGAAAACTCTATTTTTACAATGAGGAATGGAGCGATCTTTTCAGTTACAATGCGGATACGGGCAATTTCGAGGAGCTCTATCTTCTCTCGGGCGAGTACGTCTCATATAAGGGCGAGCCGCGCCCGGCCGAGGCGGTGACGCAGATGCTCGCGGCGCGCGGCCTGCTCTTCTGCCTCGTCGAGCTCTACGGCGACGACGGGGACCCCGACCTCGACTTCGAGAGCTACCTTATCGCGCTCGACATGTACTCGGACTATGAGATCGTCTACGTCTGCGACGAGGAGATATCCTCCTTCACGTACTTCGGCGATACGATCTATGCCGCCGTCAAGGGCAAAAACGAGCTTCGCCTGATCTCCGTCAAGTATCTGACAGAGGCCTCGATAGAGACCCCCGTCGAGCCGCAGCTCATCGGCGCATCTCAGCGCGGGGCGTACTTCAGCGACGCGGAGCTCGATACGACGGGCCTTTATCTCTGCATCCCGGCGCGCGGGACGGCAGAGCGCGTCTTCGACGGCTACTGCACCGGTATCGATTCCTACGTCATGGACGGCGATACCATCTGGCAGGCCTCCGTCTCCTTCGCGGGCGGGAGCATGAATACGGACTTCATCCGGCTCGACTGCTCCGGTCGGGAGCCCTCGGCGGGATACCTCGGCACGTTCGAGGGGAGCTTCGAATTCGGCGAGGGCGGCGTCTTCGGCGGGAAATTCTTCAGCCCGCATCAAAACTTCGCGCTCGACCTCGAGACCTTCGAAAGGATAAGCATATTAAACGGAAAACCGATGACCGACTGACTTCGTATCCGCGCGGCTGTCAAATGAAATAAAGGGAAGCGTTCCTGGGCAGGACCGCTTCCCTTTTCGCATATTCAGCCGCTTCAGGTTCAGTCTTTCCACTGCGGGAGCATTACCTCCGCCTTGAAAAGGTCGCCGTCGACGGAGATCGTGAACGTCCCGCCCTGCAGCTTCGTAAGGCTCTCGGCTATGCTCAGGCCGAGGCCGCTCCCCTCGCCGCCGCGGGCGGCGTCGCCGCGGACGAAGCGCTCCATGAGCTCCTCGGCGGAGACGTTGAGCGGACTGCGTGAGACGTTCTTGAAGCTGATGAGCACGGCGTCGCCCTTCGGCGCGGCGTCGATATAGAGCCGCGTCCCCGGCTGGGCGTACTTGCAGGCGTTGGAGAGCAGGTTGTCCAGCACGCGCCACGTCAGCGCCCCGTCAGCCCAGACGGCGCTGCCCGGAGCCACGCTGACGACGGGCTCCAGCCCCGCGGCCTCCAGCCTCTCGCCGTATTCGCCGACGGCCTGCCGCAGCAGCTCCGCGACGTCGTTTTTCGCCGGGTGGAACTCGACGTTCCCGCTGCTGGCCTTGGATACCTCGACGAGGTCCTCGGTCAGCTTTTTGAGCCTCTGCGACTGGCGCGAGAGGACCTCAAGATATTCCTCACGTTTTTCCGGCGAGGGGTCTTCTCGCAGGAGCTCGACGTAGTTGATGATGCTCGTAAGCGGCGTCTTGATGTCGTGGGAGACGTTGGTGATGAGGTCTGTCTTCATACGCTCGCTTCTCATCCGGAGCTCGACGGCGGCGCTCATGCCGTCGGCAATGGAATTGAGGTTTTCCCCGTGGCGCTTGAAGTCCCAGACGAGGCCGCGCGTATCCGTATGGCGCTCGAGGTCGCCCGCGGCCATGGCGGCGCCCGCCTTCTGCAGCTTCCTCTGCATCGCCGCGACGTACATCGCCGCGCCGCCGAGCATGAGCTTTTCGACGAACCACGCGACGAGGAAGAGCTCGGAGTCAAATCTCAGATCGAAGGCGAAATAGACGAAGAGCTCGAGGAAGCTGACCGCTATTATCATCAGCAGCATACGCCACGTCAGCGGGATGCTGCGGAAGATGAAGGCTATTCCCCGGCCGAGCGCCCTCAGGCCGCGCCAAAGAAGGCGCAGGAGCCTGAATATCAGCGTATTTTCCCACCATTTGCCGAGCTTGACGCGCAGGGCGAGCGAGGTGCACCAGCCGATAAAGGGCAGCGTCGCCGCGAGCACCGCCGCGCCGAAGAGGGTCGCGATGAGCACGGGCTCCTCTATATTGACCGCCGCCTCGTAAATGACTTTCAGGGCGGCGACTATCCATGCGGCGGTCGCCGCCGTCAGCACGTCGAAGGGAACGGGAGTTATATATCCCCGCGTTATGCCCTCGCGGCCGGCGCGGTGTCCCGCGGCGCAGAGCAGGAAGATGAAGCAGGCTCCGCCGAGCAGCAGCGCGGCACCGGCTATGGCGTAAGCTGCGTAGCGCAGCCGCCAGACGAGCCCGTAAATGCGGGCGGTCAGGGCGTAAGCGTCATTCTTTTCGAAACGGAGGTCTATCCTCGTCTCGACGATATAATCAGGCGCGTGCTCCTCATCCCGCTTGTCATGCTCGATGACATAGTAGCCGTGATAGCCGTAGCCGTCGCTTCCCTGCTCCCCGGTCACCACGACGCGATATTCGTTGGAAACCGGCAGAAAAGGTTTGTCCTCATCAAATCCCGGGCTTTTCCATAGCTCGTTCCCCTCGCCGTCGAGCAAGCGGTATTCCGTGTTGTGGCGCTTTGCCATCTCCTCGGCCTGCTCCTCTTCGCCGTCGCGGATGAAACGGACGACGTTGAAGCCGTCGCCGAAGGCCATTCCGTATAAGTCCTTATAGATCAGTTCGCTTGCGTCTTCATACGAATACGTCTCCAGATCGGCGGCGGCTATCGCGCATACCACGGAAGCGCTCAGGACCAGTCCGCAGACTCCGGCGAGAAGCCACGCGAGAAGCTTGGCCCAGAGCTTTTCGGTCAGCTTTGCTTTTTTCATTTTTTCTCTCCCCCTTCCAGCTTATAGCCGAGCCCCCAGACGACTTTCAGATACCGAGGCTCGGACGGGTCTATCTCCAGCTTCTGGCGCAGGTGGCGTATATGGACGGATACCGCGCCCTCCGAGCCGATGGGCGCTTCGTTCCAGACGAGCTCGTATATCTGCGCCGTCGAATAGATGCGCCCGGGGTGCTTTATGAGCAGGCGCAGTATGGAAAACTCCGTCGGCGTGAGCGCGACGCTCTCCCCGTCGAGGGTGACGGTCTTTGCCTCCTCGTCGAGCGATATGGGCCCGACGGAGTACAGCGTCGGTTTTTCCTCCTCCGGCTTCGCGCCGAGGCGGGTATACCGCCGCAGATGCGAGCGCACGCGGGCCAGCACCTCGGTCGGGTCAAAGGGCTTCGTTATATAATCGTCCGCGCCGACGTTCAGGCCGAGCACCTTGTCGGCGGTCTCGCTCTTTGCCGTCAGGAGCAGTATCGGCGCGTTCGTCTTCTCGCGGAGCTTCGCCGTCGCGGCGAGGCCGTCGAGCTTCGGCATCATGATATCCATGAGGATAAGATGCAGCTCGTTTTTCTCCGCGATCGCGAGAGCCTGCTCCCCGTCGTAAGCCTCAAAGAGCGCGTAGTCCTGCCCGGAGAGATATATCTTCAGGGCGTTGACGATATCGCGTTCGTCGTCGCAGATGAGAATGTTGTACATGCTCTTTCCACCTCTCTGATGCGAGTATAGCAAACGCTTCTTAACAAGACCATAGGCAAAACCTTAAGGATTTCCTAAGATTTGCCTGACGGGAAACAAATAAAAAGGGACGGCGGATATTTCCGCCGTCCCTTTATCTGAGCGGTCTATGCGTAGACTGTCTCGAGCATGGCGAGGGTCCCGCAGGCGCTCCAGCTCGTCCAGCTCCAGCCGTCGCCTATGTGCGGCATGAGGACGATGTCCGTCGGCTCGCCCGTCAGCGGGTAGCGCTGCGCGGGGGTGAAGCCGAGCCTCGGTCCGCGCTCGGCGACGTTGCCGCACCACGCGTCCGCTATCGTCTTCGCGGCCTCCTTCTCGCCCGCGAGCCAGAGCCCGAGGACGCAGAACATATTCGATTCCGAGACGACGCGCCCGAGCGTGAAGTGCCAGCCCCAGTGAGCCAGCGGGCTGCGCGTGCTCTCGCTCGCGAGGCCGAACGGCGTCAGGAACTCGCCCTCCTCGAGGAGCTTCTCGCCGATACGGTGCGCTATCTCCTTCGGCAGACGCTCGCCCAGCATGACGGGGACGTAGCACGCGAGGCTGAGGCTGTCGACGACCTCGCCGTCGAGCTTCTTGGTGACGAACTTGTCCCCGTCCCAGAGCTCCGTTATCATCGCGTCGAGCAGGCGGTCGGCGCGCGCGGTCCAGCCCTCGGCCTTCGCCGCGTCGCCGGCTCTGCGCGAGAGGATGGCGCAGGCGTACATGCACTCTATGAGCAGCGTCTGGATATCCCCCGAGATCGCGGGGAAGCCCTTGGCGAAGATGGAGGCGTCGTCCATGCCGGCCTCGGTCGGGTTGAGCACGTAGGCGAGGTCGTCGCCGCGGCCGACGTTGCGGAAGGTCGTCCAATATTCGACGACGCGCTCAAAGCGCGGGAGCAGCCGCTCGGCCATCTCGCGCGTTATGAATTCCTCGCCGCACATCTTCGTCACGAAATCTAGCGCAAAGCCCTGAAGGGGCGGCTGGGAGTTGCCGTCGCTTATGCTGCCGGGGCAGACGTTGACGGGCAGCGCGCCGTTGACGGGGTTCTGATAGAGGAACATGCTCTCGATGAGCTCGAAGGCCGTCTTCGGATCGCCGAGCATGGCGCAGGCGTTGAAGCTCTGCTGCCACGCCATCGCTACGCTGAGCGCGTTGCGGTGCATCATGATCATCGGGACCTTGAGGAAGCCCTTGGGCTTCATGACGTTGCACCAGACCGTATAGACGAGCTCTTCCTCCGTCCTTCTCCAGGCCTCGGGCAGCCTCTTATACTTCCCGAAAAACTCGGCGAAGCTGCGCAGGTTCTCCTCGCGGAGCTCTTCAAAAGTGCGCTTGTCGGCCTCGGGGCGGCGCTCGCCCTCATAGGAGATGAGGTCGCATTCATAGCATCCGTCCTCGTCCGGGAGCATATCGACCTCGAAGCGGGCGTACTGCCCCTTCTCGCAGTCGTACTCGGCGCGGCATTCGAGCTTGCCGCGTATCGGCACGAAGAGGAAGCGGCCGTATTTGCCCATGACGGCCTCGACGCTCCCGTCCGGCAGACGGACGGCGGAGTGCAGCGCGACGGCGCCGCGGCCGGGGATATTGCTGTTTAGAGTCAGGCGCAGGCCCGTGCCCCTCGTCCCGCGAAAGCGCAGGAAATCGTCGCCCGTTATGAGAAATTCAGACCATTTTTTCTCCGTTCTCGTGCGGAGGATAAGGCTCCCCTCGTCGCCGAAATAGTGATAGCGGACGGGCTTGCCGCCTTCGAGATACTCGATATCGAAGCGCAGATCGCTCGAGCTCGCCATGTCTCCTCCGAGCGCGGCGAGCAGATACAGCGTGCGCTTGAAATAGTCCTCCCAGACGCAGAAATAGCTGTCCTTGCGCGTATAGGCTATGCGCAGAAGGCTGTGTTTTTCATTGGCTTCAAACAGCATTTTGACCCCTCCTTTCGGCAAAGTCCGCCGCGAGCAGCGTCAGCGCGCGGCGCAGAGTCAGCAGCTTTCCGCCGCGGACGCGGGCCTTCGCGGCGAGCTCCTTCCCGTTTCCGGCGGCGATGATGAGCGGCAGCGCGTAGGCGGCCGGGATGCGCTCCGGCGCCTCTCCGCTTCCGAGCAGCAGGGCAAAGCTGGAGCCTCCCCTGTCGTCCTTTAGCGGCTCCCCGTTCCTGTCGAAGCCGCGTCCGCCGAGCGAGGGCAGTGCCTCGCGGAGCTTCCCGGCGGCCTCGCCGAGCTCGGCGGCCTCGGCCTTCCCGAGCCGCCCGGCGAGCTTCGCCATGGCCTCGAGCCAGAGCAGCATGCAGATATTGAGCTCCACGGCGAACTCCGGCGGGTCGTCGGAAAACGGCGCGCGCGTCCCGCAGCCGGGCTCGTATCTGTGCAGGTAGTAAAACAGGCCGCGGTCGGAGCAGAATCTGAATTCGCGCCACCAGCCGAGGGCCCTGTAAAGCGCATCGAAGTCGCCGCCCGTGAGCGCGTCGAGAACGTCGGGTCTCGCGAGGAACGTCACGCCGAAAAGCGGGAGCTCCGATTCATAGAGCCTGCGGCGGTTGTCGGCCTCGCAGGGCACGGCGCCCTCGGCGTTTTCGAGCGCGAGGAACGCGCGCAGCCTTTCGGCTCCCTCGTTCGGGTCGGCCAGCAGCGCGGCGAGCAGGACGTTGTCCGAGAGCTTCGCCGTGCCGAGCTTCCTGCGGTCGGAGACGTAAACCGGCGCGGTTATCTGCGGCGCCGCGAGGCGGCGGGGCGGCTGCAGAGCCGTCCACGCTATATAGGCCGCGCGGAGCGCGTCGGCGTCCGAGGGCGGCGCGGCCAGAGCGTCGAGGAAGCGGCCGAATTCGTCGAGCGTCTCCCTGACGGCGGCGTCGACGCTCGCCTCGTCGTCGGCCGGGAGCTCGTCGAAGTCGGATGCGAACATCTCGACCTTGAGCTTCCCGTTCGCGTCCGGATGCATGAATACGCGGGGATCCGGGTCGGCCAGCGCGTTGAGATCCCACGAGGAGCGGACCGCCGTGCTCCCGGCTCTGGCCACGACGCGCACGCGCACGCCGGCGTTTACGTAGAGCGCGCCGGGAAGCGCGTCGTCGACGGCGTTCCCGCCGCCCATGAACACGGCCGCGGACTTGCCCTTGCCGAGCAGCAGCGAGACGCCCTCGGCCTCGACGACGAGGCGGTCGGGCTTGGCGATGGCGAGCCTCGCTTTGCCGTCCTCGCAGGAGAGCACTATCGCGCCGCCTTCCTGCGCGACGGTATAGGGCAGTATCTCCTCCCCGCGGCATGGGCTCAGCCTTGCGAGCTTGTCGCGGCCCGCCTGCGTCCCGTCGGGCGTGACCCCGATAAAGCATTCTCCGCTCTCCTCGTCCACGCACAGCATCAGCCGCGAGAGCGCGCGGCAGTACGGGTCCGTCGGGAAGCGGAGAGGCAGCTCATTGACTGTCATTGCGTTCATTCCTTTCCGGTCAGAATTTTCGCTTTTGTTTCTTCCATTTTACTCTTTCGCCCGAAAAATGGCAATAAGCATTCGGGCATAAAAAGCGGGCCCGCGGTCAATGACTGCGGGCCCGACGCGATATTGACTTATCAGCCGAAGAAGGTCGCGGTATCTATCTTCTGATAGCCGCCGAAGCTGTTGGGATAGGCAAAGAGCTTCTCTGCGAGCTCCTGCCCGAGGAACGCCTTGGTGACCTCGTTGGTCTTGGCAGTGATGTCTATATCCTCGAAAGCCTCGGGATAGGCCACCTTGGCGGCGAACCACGTATTGATGAGCTGGAGCTCGAAGTTGGTGTAGTAGGCGTTGAAGGCCATCTGCAGATAGACCTCGCCGTCCTGCCACGCCTTGCAGGTGTCGAACATGGTCGGGTCCTCGGCGAAGAGCGGCTTTATGTTCTTGACGGCGGCGGCGTCCATGATGATGACGTCCATCTTGTCGCCGAGCGCGACGAACTTCTCCTCCTCTATCGTGCGCACGCCCATGCCCTCGAGGTCGGCGGCGGCGTTGGTGATGTT
>JAFZOI010000014.1 GCA_017550645.1 Oscillospiraceae bacterium | reverse complement strand
GGCGAGCTCAAGCTCACGCCCGAGCGCGCCGTCCTCGACTATGCGCGCGCCTTTCAGGACGCGGGCGCGAATCTCATCCTGCTGATGACCTCGGCGGCCTTCCCGTTCGAGCGGCTCTGCGAGCTCGCGGGCCTCGTGCGGGAGGCGGTCGGCCCCGATATGCCCCTGCTCGCCAACACGCGCGACGTCTCGCCCTCCGAGGCCGAAGCCCTGCGCCGCGCGGGCTTCAACGGCGCATACCACGCCGCCCGCCTCGGCGAAGGCACGCTCACCGACATCCCCCTCTCGACCCGCGTAGGGACGATGGGGAGCCTCGCCGCCGCGGGGCTGCCGCTCTCGTTCTGCGTCGAGCCGATCGGCGAGGAGCACACGGCGGCCGATTTCGTCGACTGCCTGCGCCTGCACCTGCGCTTTTCCCCGCTCACGGGCGGCGTCGGGCGGCGCATCCCCGTCAAGGGCACCCGGATCGAGAGCCTCAGGAAGTTCGACCAGCCCGAGCAGGCCCGCCTCATCGCGCTGTACCGTCTGCTCGACCGCGCGACGCCGCTCGTCGGCTCCGCGAACGCCACTCTCGCCGCCGATTCGGGCGCGAATCTCTGCTGGGCCGAGTGCGGGTATAACCCCCGCGATCTCAGCGGCCAGACCGAGCTCGACGGCGTGGGCCGTTCCGTGGAATACATCGCCCGCATCTACGCCGAGACGGGCTGGGAGCTCCGCAGGGGCTATTCCCCCGGCTGGTCTTTTTAACGCCTTTTTTAATGCCGTCTCCGCACGGCATTGATTTTCAGCCCGGCATCCGCAGCCCGACTGCGTACGGATACGATCTGCCTCCCCAAGCGTTCATCATCAAACGCCGTTCCCGATCTTCGGGAACGGCGTTTCACTTTGCGCCGAAGGCGCAAACTTCACTCCAAACTCCCCTCTCGGGCGGCCTTTTTGCCTCCGATTTCTCCCATTATTTCCCAATTTCGTCCCTCCCCGTCTCTTCCGTCCCATATATTCCCATTTTTATCCCCCGCAGGGGCGGGAATACTTCCCTCGGGAGGGATGCACATGAGATCTCGCACGGATCTGGCCGTCGAAGCGCGGCAGATGCGGGGCTCCGGCGCGCTCGAGGGCGTGCGCGAGGGCTCCGGGACGAGGCGCGGGACGAAGACGGAGCTCGTCGAGGTGCTCGACGAACGCGGCGCGGAGGCGCTCGGCAAGCCGGTCGGAAAGTATCTGACGCTGACTCCCCCGCAGCGCTTCGCGCTCGACCCGCAGGCGTTTTCGGACGCCGCGCTGACGCTGGCGGAGAGCCTGCGGGAGCTGCTCGGCCCCTCGCGCGGGCTCGTGCTCGCGGCGGGGCTCGGAAATCCTTCCGTCACGCCGGACGCCTTCGGGCCGCTGACGGTGCGCCGCATGCTTGTAACGCGCCATCTGACCGGCTCTCCCCGCTTCAAGGCCGTGCGCCCCGTGGCCGCGGTCGAGGCGGGCGTCGCGGGCACGACGGGTATTGAGAGCGGCGAGCTCGTCGCGGCGCTGACGCGGGAGCTCCGTCCGGAGGCCGTCATAGCCATAGACGCGCTCGCTGCGCGCAGCGCGGAGCGCCTTTGCGCGACGTTCCAGCTCACGGACACCGGCGTCACGCCCGGCTCGGGCGTCGGCAACGCGCGGCGGGAGCTCTCGCGCGCGACGCTCGGCGTGCCCGTCATAGCTCTCGGCGTGCCGACCGTCATCGAGGCGGGGACGCTCGCCGAGGAGCTCTCCGGCGCGGAAACGGAGCGCGGAGACTTCTTCGTGACGCCGCGCGACGTGGACTCGAAGGTCGCCGACGCGGCCAAGCTCGCGGCCGCGGCGCTCAATCTCGCCCTGCACGAGGGGCTCACGCCGCAGGAAGCCGTCCTGAATTGAGAAATTTCGCGGTATTATGCGGTTTTCGGCGCATATTTCAGTTGCGGGCGAGAGCTCTGCGTGGTATAATACTTGAATAAAAATCGAAAGGGGACGCCAAAATGAGCGAAACAATGAGATCCATCCTCAATCGCCGCAGTACCCGCAGCTACATGCCCGCCCAGATAACCGCCGAGCAGCGCGACGCGATCATAAACGCCGGCCGCTGGGCGCCGACGGCGCGCAACGCGCAGGAGATCAGCATCGCATGCGTGCAGGACAAGGCTCTCCTCGACCGCCTCGTCGCCGATTTCGCGGGCGGAAAGCCCGGCCCCGGCTTCAATCACGGCGCGCCGACGCTGTTTCTGCTCTACGGACCGAAGGATTTCCCCTATACGCAGATGGACAGCGGCATAACCGTCGAGAACATGGCCCTCGCGGCCGAGACGCTCGGCCTCGGCTCGGTCATCATCGGCTGCATCCGCGACTTCATGAACGGCGAACACGGCGAAGGCTGGCGCGCCTGCTTCGGCATAGGCGCGGACAGCGTCTTCACGATAGCCCTCGCCGTCGGCACGGTCAAGGTCCCGACCCCGCCCAAGGACAGGGAGCCCGGCCGCGTCTCGTACTTCTGAGAAAACAGGTCGTTTCACGTGAAACTTTCGCGGAAAACGGGGCGTTTCACGTGAAACATTCCCCGAATTTCGCCAAGCGAGGGTAAAATGGGAAAGATCATCGCGCTTTTCAACCAAAAAGGCGGCGTCGGCAAGACGACGACCGGCGTGAATCTCAGCGCGTCGCTGACGCGCATGGGCCGCCGCGTCCTGCTCGTCGACACGGATCCGCAGGGGCACAGCACATCCGGCATGGGCGTGGACAAAAACGGCGCCTCGCCGAACGTGTACGACGTGCTCCTGAACGGCGTCGCGCCGAAGCTCGCCATCAAAAATACGCGCTACGGCGACGTTCTGCCCGCGAACAAGGGTCTTTTCGGCGCGGGAGTGGCGCTGACGGGCGTCGAGCGGCGCGAATTCCGCCTGAAGGACGCGCTGGAGCCGCTCCGCGAGGACTACGACTACATATTCATCGACTGTCCGGCGCTGCTGGAGCTGCTGACGGTGAACGCGCTGACGGCGGCGGACGCCCTGCTCATCCCCGTACAGTGCGAGTATCTGGCGCTGGAGGGGCTCTCCGACCTGATGGCGACGGTGCGCATGATGAAGGCGCAGCTCAACCCCGGTCTGGAGATCGAGGGCATACTTCTGACGATGTACGACGGGCGCACGAATCTCTCCCCGCAGGTCGCGGCCGAGGTGCGCCGCTATTTCAAGGACAAGGTCTTCAAGACCGTCATCCCGCGCAACGTGCGGCTTTCCGAGGCTCCGAGCCACAAAAAGCCCGTCACGGCGTACGATTTTGGCTCGCGCGGCGCGAAAGCGTATCTCGACCTTGCCGAGGAGCTCGACAAGCGCCGCAGCAGGAAGTGAGAGAGACAGATGAAGAGTGAAAAAGGGCTCGGAACGGGCCTGAGCGCGCTTTTCGGCGAGGCGGCGGCCGCGGAGGCCGATCGCCCGGAATGCGTGTATCTGGCCGTTTCCGACGTCGAACCCGACGAGGAGCAGCCGCGCAAGAGCTTCGATCCCGACGCGCTTGCCGAGCTGGCCGATTCCATAGCCGAGCACGGCGTCATCCAGCCGCTGACCGTCCGCAGACGGAACGGGCGGTACGTCATAATCGCCGGCGAGCGCCGCTGGAGAGCGGCCCGCGAGGCGGGTCTGGCGAAGATACCCGCCGTCGTCATTGAAGCCGACGACAGGACGGCCGCGATCCTCGGGCTCGTCGAGAACCTCCAGCGCGAGGACCTCGATCCCATGGAGGAGGCGGGCGGCTTCGCCGCGCTGATGGATCGCTTCGGCTTCACGCAGGAGCAGTGCGCCGAGCGCGTGGGAAAATCGCGCCCCGCGGTCGCAAATTCCCTGCGCCTGCTGGGTCTGCCCGAAAAAGTGCGTGAAATGATCTCCTCCGGCAAGCTGAGCGCCGGTCATGGGCGCGCTCTGCTCGCTCTGCCGACCGACGCCGCCATGATAAAGCTCGCAAAAGAGGCCTCCGAGCGCGGCTGGAGCGTGCGGCAGACGGAGGCGGCGGTGCGCGCGGCGGCGAAAAAGCCCGTAAAACGCTCCGCGCCGTCCATTTACGCGGAAAGCCTCTCCCATGAGCTCACGGGCGAGCTCGGAAGGCGCGTGCGCATCGTCGAGGGGCGCAAAAAAGGCCGCATAGAGGTCGAATACTACGGAAACGAAGACCTTGACAGGGTGATAGCCGCCCTGAAAAAAATAAAGTAACCGAATCGAGGAGCAAAAATGCTGGATATCAAGCTCATAAGAGACGATCCGGACGGCGTAAAGCGCCGCCTGAGGGACAAGGGAGCCGACTCCGACGCGGACATCGACCGCATCCTGGAGCTCGACAAGACCCGCCGCGACCTCATTTTCCGCACCGAACAGATAAAATCCGAGCGAAACAAGCTCAATTCCGAGGTCCCGAAGATAAAAAAGGAGGGCGGCGACACCTCCGCGCTCTTCGCGCGCATGAAGGAGCTCGGCGCCGACGTCAAGGAGTGCGACGCTAAGCTCGCCGAGGTCGAAAAGGAGTACACCGACCTCATGCTCGGCCTCTGGAACCTGCCCGACCCCGACCTGAAGCCGGGCGGCAAGGAGAACAACGAGCCCCTGCGCTACTTCGGCGAGCCGCATAAGTTCGATTTCGAGCCGAAGCACCACGTCGATCTGTGCACGGACCTGCGCCTCATCGACTACGAGCGCGGCACGAAGCTCGCCGGGAGCGGCTTCTGGGTCTACTGCGGCATGGGCGCGCGTCTGGAATGGGCGCTGCTGAACTACTTTATCGACACCCACATCGCCGACGGCTACGAGCTCATGCTCGTCCCGCACATGCTCGAGTACGAGTGCGGACTGACGGCGGGGCAGTTCCCCAAATTCGCCGACGAGGTCTATAAGATCGCCAATCCGACCGACGACCGCGTGCACTACATGCTCCCGACGGCGGAGGCGGCGCTGGTCTCCCTCCACAGGAACGAGATACTCTCCGAGGCCGACCTGCCGAAGAAGTATATAAGCTACACCCCGTGCTTCCGCCGCGAGGCGGGCTCGTACCGCAGCGACGAGCGCGGCATGGTCCGCGGGCACCAGTTCAACAAGGTCGAGATGGTCCAGTACACGCTGCCGGAGAAGTCCGACGAGGCGTTCGAGGAGCTCGTGGGGAAGGCCGAGAGGCTCGTAAGCGGCCTCGGCTTCCATTTCAGGACCGTCAAGCTCGCCGCCGGCGACTGCTCGGCCAGCATGGCGCGTACCTACGACATCGAGATACAGATACCCTCCATGAACGGCTATAAGGAGGTCAGCTCCGTCTCCAACGCGCGCGACTTCCAGGCTCGCCGCGGCCAGATGCGCGTAAAGCGCGCCGACGGGCGCATCGAATTTCTCCACACGCTCAACGGCAGCGGCCTCGCGACCTCGCGCATCCTGCCCGCCCTCGTCGAGCAAAACCAGCGTTCCGACGGCTCCGTCGTCGTCCCGGAGGTCCTGCGCAAGTATCTCGGCGGGATAGAGCTCATCACGAAGGACACGAAATAATTTCCTTTATTTGGGAATTTTAGGCGAAAAAATACGAAAATCCGTAGGCTTGCCGCGCCGTGCGGCGCGTTTATACCGAAAACCGTAATCTCAAACCCCGCAATCAAACCTAAATCTGTTTAGGAGGTCTGTGGAAAAATGGCAAAGGAAAAGAAAGAAAAGAAAGGCATCGTCAAGGAATTCAAGGAGTTCATAACCCGCGGCAACGTCCTCGATATGGCGGTAGGCGTCATCATAGCCGGCGCGTTCGGCAAGATCACCGCCTCCCTCGTCAACGACGTCGTGATGCCGTTCATCGGCTGGATCTTCGGCGGCGCCGACCTGTCCAAGCTCAACATCGTGCTCCGCGAGGCCGTCATGGACGGCGAGGAGGTCGTCAAGGAGGCCGTCACGATAGGCATCGGCACCTTCATCAGCACGATAATCGACTTCATCATCATCGCGCTCATCGTGTTCCTCATCGTCCGCGCCTTCAACCGCGCGCGCGAGGCCGCCGAGAAGAAAAAGGCCGAGAAGGAGGCCGCCGAGGCCGCTGCCGAGGAGCCCGCTCCCGAGGAGCCTGCCGCTCCGACGACCGAGGAGCTCCTTACCGAGATCCGCGACCTTCTGCGCGAGGGCAAATAATGAAAACAACGACCAAGGCGATCCTTACCGTGCTCGTCGTCATTGCCGCGGGCCTGCTCTTCTGGCGCGGGGTCCACGTCGCTTTGGGCACGGACAGGAAGACCGTGGCCTACGAGACCATGCAGGACCTCATGATCGACGCGAAGACCGGCTTTCTGGAGCGCTTCGACGATCTGCAGGACTGCGCCTTCCTGCTGTTTGACGACGTCGGGCTGAGCGTCGTGGCCGACCGGGAAGGGAAGCCCTTCGTGGACGACGGGGAGCTCGTCCCCGCCGCGCAGGCGCTCTCCGCGGAAAAGGCCGCCGCGCTCGAGGCCGTCATGGGGGAGTACGAGAGCGGCACGCGCGTCTCCGGCGTCGAGGTGACGGACAAGGCCGTGCTGTTTTACTGCGGCTATTACGCCGACGGAGTTTACGGCATCATCTATGAAAAGGACCTCGGCAACACGACCGAGTACGAGACCATAGAGCTGACCGAGAACTGGCGGATATTCTACCGCCTGCCCAAGCTATGACGCCCGAGCTCTCCGCGAAAATGGAGGAATACGCCCGGCTGCTGCTGCGCCGCAACGAGGTCATGAACCTCACGGGCGCGGCCACGGTCGGGGAGATAATGTCGCGCCATATCCTCGATTCGCTCGCCGTGGGGCGCTTTCTGCCCCGCGGCGGGCGCGTCGTCGACGTCGGCAGCGGGGCGGGCTTTCCCGGCCTGCCGCTTGCCGCCGCCATGCCCGATACGGAATTCGTCCTGCTCGACGCGCGCGAAAAGCGCGTGGCCTTCCTCGAGGAGGCCCGGGACGCGCTCGGGCTCATTAACGTCCGCTGCGTCTTCGGGCGCGCGGAGGAGCTCGCGCTGCTCCCGGAGTGGCGCGAGGCGTTCGACGCAGCCGTGTCCCGCGCGGTGGCGCGCCTGAACACGCTCTCGGAGCTCTGCGTCCCGCTGGTAAAGCCGGGCGGCGTCTTCGTCGCCATGAAGGCCGCGGACTGCGCCGAGGAGGCCGCCGAGGCCGCTTTCGCGCTCAGAAAGCTCGGCGCGCCGGAGTTTTCCGTCGAGAGCTACGAGGCCGACGGCGTCGGATACGCCGCGGTCGTCGCAAAAAAGTCTGAAATGACGCCGGAGGGCTTCCCGAGGCGTTTTTCAAAAATAAAAAAGAACCCTTTACAGGAGTGAAACGATGAAACACAAGGTCGAATTTACCGAGACCGTCCTGCGCGACGCGCAGCAGTCGCTCATCGCGACGAGGATGCCGTACTCGGTCATGGAGCCCGTTCTGCCGGCCATCGACAAGGCGGGATACTACTCCGTCGAGATGTGGGGCGGCGCGACGTTCGACAGCTGCCTGCGCTTCCTCGGCGAGGATCCGTGGGAGCGTCTGCGCAAGATAAGCGAGCGCCTGCCGAACACGAAGTGCCAGATGCTGCTCCGCGGGCAGAATCTGCTCGGCTACCGCCACTATCCCGACGACATGGTCAAGAAGTTCGTCGAGCTCAGCGTCAAAAACGGCATCGACATCATCCGCATCTTCGACGCGCTCAACGACCTGCGCAACATAAAGCTCGCCGTCGAGGAGACGCTAAAATGGGGCGCGATAGCCTCCGGCTGCATCTCCTATACGCAGAGCCCCGTCCATACGCTCGAAAAGTACGCCCAGATGTGCGTCGAGCTCAAGGAGATGGGCTGCCAGACGATATGCATAAAGGACATGGCGGGCGTCATGAGCCCCGCCGAGGCCTATGATCTCGTCTCGCACATAAAGGACTCCTGCGACCTTCCCGTCATACTGCACACCCACTGCACGACGGGGCTGGCGTTCATGACGCTGCTCAAGGGCGTTGAGGCCGGCGCCGACGTCATCGACACGGCCATTTCCTGCTTCTCCGGCGGCACGAGCCAGCCCGCGACGGAGACGCTCGCCTACGCGCTCGACCAGCTCGGCTATGAGGTCGCCGTCGATCAGGACGCGCTCCACGAGGTCAATAGCGGCTTCAAGGACTACTCCGCCGAGTGCCTCGCCTCGGGCCTGCTCGACCCCGTCGTGCTCAAGACCGACACCAACGCCCTCGTATACAAGGTCCCCGGCGGCATGCTCTCCAACCTCATCAGCCAGCTCAAGACCGCCAACGCCATGGATAAATTCGAGGACGCCCTCATGGAGACCCCGCGCGTGCGCAAGGACATGGGCTATCCGCCGCTCGTCACCCCGACCAGCCAGATCGTCGGCGTTCAGGCCGTCACGAACGTGCTCGTCGGCGAGCGCTACAAGCGCGTCTCCAAGGAGATAAAGGCCTATCTGCGCGGCGAGTACGGGACGCCGCCGGGCCCCGTCGATCAGGACGTGCTGCACATGGTCCTCGGCGACGAGAAGCCCATAGAGGGCCGCTTCGCCGACACGCTCGAGCCCGTCTTCGAGAAGGCGAAGGCCGATCTCGGGGACAAGGCCCGCTGCGACGAGGACGTGCTGAGCTGGCTGGCCTTCCCGCAGGTGACGGAGAAGTTCTTCGCCGAGCGCGAAAAGCGCGAGAACAGCTCTACGGCGTATTCCATCCGCCGCTTGGACTGAGGTGGCGCGATGTTAACGACTGTTGAAGGCCTGCTGATCGCGCTCGTCTGCCTCGTCGCCGTTATCGCGATATGCGCCGTCGTGCTCGCGGTCAGGGCGGGAAAGCCCGCCCCGATAAACGTCGTCTCCGTCCCGGGGACGGTGCAGTATCCCGCCGCTCCCGCGCCCGCGGCCTACGCCGCGGCGTCCGCGCCCTCCGCCCCCGTCAGGACGGCGCCGCCCCCGCCTCCGACCCTCCGCTACGGCGGGGAAGTCAAGCTGAACGGCGTGCCCGACCGGGTCGCCGCACAGCTCATGGCGATAGTCGCCGAGGAATCGGGCATCCCGCTCAAGGAGCTCCGGTTCATTTCCATCGCGGAAAGGAGTTAACCGATGAAATACGAGATAAAGCTCAACGGAAAGATATACGAGGTCGTCGTCGAGCGCGGCGAGGCCGTCATAGAGAAGGAATACGAGGCCTCCGCGGCCCCCGCTCCGGCGCCCGCTCCCGTGCCTGTCGCCGCTCCCGCTCCGGCCCCGGCGCCCGCTCCCGCGCCCGCTCCGACGCCCGCCGTGCCGGCTCCCGGCGCGCCGGCTCCCGCTCCCGTCCCCGCGGGCAGCGAGCAGGTCGTCTCGCCCCTGCCCGGCAACGTGCTGGAGATACGCGTGCAGCCCGGCGCGGCCGTCAAGCGCGGCGACGTTATGTTCATCGTCGAGGCCATGAAGATGGAAAACGACGTCTGCGCTCCGCGCGACGGCACCGTCGCGACCGTCGCCGTCTCCAAGGGCGCGACCGTCGACACCGGCGACCTTCTCGCGACGCTTTCTTAACGCCATCTCCGCACGGCAGTTGTCCGAACATGGCGGCTGCCTGCGTTCTGCCAAGCTGACGGGGGCTGCCTCCCCAAGCAGGTTTGTCGGCTCCTGCCTTGACGCCATCTCCGCACCCCAAAGCCTTCCCCTCAAGGGGAAGCCCATGGGAAGCGTATCTGAGCCTTCCCCTTGAGGGGAAGGTGGGTGAGCGGAGCGAACCCGGATGAGGTGGATATCTCTTGAATCCGACAAACAACCCCAAATTGCGGAAGAACGCTCAGGCTTTGCGCCGCGATATGACAAAGGAAGAGCGCCTTCTGTGGTATGATTTTCTAAAACAGCTCCCCGTCACAGTCAACAGACAGAAGGTCATCGGTCGGTATATCGTGGATTTTTACTGCGCCGCGAGCAAGCTCGCGATCGAACTGGACGGCTCGCAGCACTATGAGGACGAAGGCTCCGCTTATGACCGGGAGAGAGATCTTGCGCTGAACGACCTCGGCATAACGGTCGTCAGGTATTCCAATGACGATGTCAACCGGAATTTCGCCGGGGTGTGCGCCGATATCCTGAGGCGGCTGGGACTGACCGGCATCGAGAAGACCTAAAGGCCACCTCATCAGTCGCCTGCGGCGACAGCTTCCCCTCAAGGGGAAGCCCATGGGAGCGTATCTGAGCCTTCCCCCAACGGGGGGAAGGTGGCGAGTGCAACGAGCCGGATGAGGGGCAATAACCTCCGTGCCCGGTAAATATGCCCCTCATCAGTCTGCTTCGCAGACAGCTTCCCCCCGGCGGGGGGAAGCCTATAATCAAACACACAACGCCCCGTTCCGAGCGGAACGGGGCGTTGCTCTTATCTTAAGGCTCTCGCATCCCTTTACGACATGCTGTTTCTCTCCGCGACGGCGATGGCGTCGCAGCGGATGTTCGTCTCGTCGTCCTCGTGGCCGCGTATCCAGACGAAGGCCGTCTCGTGCTTCTGCATGACCTCGTAGAGCCGCTGCCAGAGGTCGGCGTTTTTGAGCTCCCCGTCCTTGCGGGTCCAGCCCCGGGCCCTCCAGCCCTCCAGCCAGCCCTCGGAGACGGCGCTGACGACGTATCGCGAGTCGGAGCATACCCGGACGCGGCAGCGCTCCTTGAGCGCCTCAAGGCCGTATATGACGGCCAGAAGCTCCATCTTGTTGTTGGTCGTGTCGGTCTCGCCGCCGGAGAGGATCTTCTCTATCCCGTTATAGCGCAGTATCGCGCACCAGCCGCCCGGACCGGGGTTGCCGGAGCAGGCGCCGTCGGTATAAAGCTCGACGAATTTGAGCGGTTTTC
The DNA here is from genome assembly GCA_017550645.1 of Oscillospiraceae bacterium. GTDB lineage: Bacteria > Bacillota > Clostridia > Oscillospirales > Oscillospiraceae > RGIG7949. Next base: position 4,713 of record JAFZOI010000014.1, on the reverse strand, counting down.
CGCCCGGAGATACGCTCTGCTGCATCTATCGTGACGCTCCTTTCGAAAAAAAGTCGCACCCTGTCGGGATAAGGGCGCGCAAACCCGCATAAACAGGCGCTTTTTCAGAGTTTAACACGCATTTGTTCAAATGTCAATTTTCTTGATTTCTTTATTATAATGTGTTATAATAACTCAAATAGTCAACAATGCCAAATCCTACCCTCCGGAGGTGCCTATGAACTCCGCTTCCGACGTCTGGTCGGCCGTCATTTCGGGGCTGGAAAAGCAGCTCACCTCGACCGCCATGACCACGTGGTTCGACGGGACGCGCGCCGTCGATCTGAAAGACAATATAATGGTCATCTGCGCCTCGTCCGACTTCAAGCGCGACATCATCCAGTCCCGCTATTCGGACATGATCAAGGCCATTCTCGAAGAGATATTCTCCGGCGAGTGCGAGCTCGTCGTCATAAGCGAGAACGACCTCGAGGAGTACCAGCTCCCCGACCCGCAAAACCCGCTCGACAGCCCGCAGTTCACGTTCGAGCACTTCGTCGTCGGCCCGGCCAACCGCTTCGCGCAGGCCGCGGCGATGGCCGTCGCCAACCAGCCGGGCAAGGCGTACAACCCCCTGCTCATATACGGCGACTCCGGCCTCGGCAAGACGCACCTGCTCTACGCCATAGGCCACGAGGTCAAAAAGCGCGACCGCAGCCTCAAGGTCGTCGACATCAAGGGCGACGACTTCACAAACGAGCTCATCGCCGCCATCCAGAACGCGACGCAGGAGGCCTTCCGCGAGAAGTACAGGACGGCCGACCTGCTGCTCGTCGACGACGTGCAGTTCATCGCAGGCAAGGTGCAGACGCAGGAGGAATTCTTCCATACGTTCAATACGCTCTTCGAGGCCGGGCGCCAGATCGTCCTGACGAGCGACCGCCCGCCGCGAGAGATGCTGCGCCTTGAAGACAGGCTCAAGACCCGCTTCGAATGGGGCCTCATGGCGGACATACAGCCGCCCGACTATGAGACGCGCGTCGCCATAGTCAAGAATAAGGCCGATCAGCTCGGGCTGATGCTGCCCTCCGGCATCCCGGAGTACATCGCCGAGAACGTGACGGCCAACGTCCGCCAGATAGAGGGCGCCGTAAAGAAGATACAGGCCTACCGCGAGCTCATATACGGCGAGGAGATAGAGCTCGACATGATAAAAAAGGTCCTCTCGGATATAATCCGGGGCGAGCGCGACTATTCCCCCGAGACGATAATCGAGCGCGTCGCCGCTTTCTACGATCTGCCCGTCGACAGCATAACCGGGCAGAGCCGCGTGGCCAAGATAGCCCACGCGCGGCAGGTCTCGATGTACCTCATGCGCAAGCTCATGGACCTCACGCTCGACGTCATAGGCGGCTATTTCGGCAACAAGGACCACGCGACCGTCCTGCACGCGATAAAGAAAATAGAGTCCGCCGTCGCCGCAAATCCCGAGGAGGCGGACGTACTGCGCGACATCACCTCGAACATCACGAACAAGGACTAATCCACGTTTTTTTCAACGCTCTGAAAACTCCGCCGTGCAAAGATTTTTGCCATTTTCTGCCGTGGATAACGCCCATATCCGTCCACAGCGCCGTCCACAATGAAAATCCAGCGCCCGCGCGGAGTTGAGATGGTTTTCCACCTAAATATCGCTCTACGTCTTCTTCTGCTGCAAAAGCTATCCTTTCCTTTCCTATAGGCGAAAAACTCAAAAATTTGATTTTCCGAGAAACGGGCGCAAGCAGCCCGGAACGAACGCAAGCACATGTGTAAAGGAGAATGAGATATGAAATTCAGCTGTGAAAGAGCGCTGCTTCTGGCAGGCGTCAACGCCGCCTCGAAGACTGTCGCCGTAAAAAGCACGATCCCCGCTCTCGAAGGCCTGCTGCTGAGCGCCGACGAGGAGCTCGTCATCTCCGGATACAACCTCAAGACCGGAATAAGGACGCATATCCCCGTCGAAGTGAAGGAGGGCGGCTCAATCGTCCTCAACGCGCGGCTCTTCGGAGAGATAATCCGCCGCATGGCGGACGACGTCGTGACCTTCTCGTCTGACTCCAACGGCCTCGTCAAACTGACGTGCGGCCTTTCGAAGTTCGAGATCATGGGCACGGCGGCCGACGACTTCCCCGAGCTTCCCGAGGTGGACGGGGACGGCGGGCTGAAGGTCCCCGAGGGCAAGCTCAAATCCCTCATAAGCGAGACCCTCTTCGCCGTGTCGGACAATGAGACGCGCCCGATATACATGGGCTCTCTCTTCGAGACCGACGGCGAGACGCTGACTGTCGTATCGGTCGACGGGTTCCGCCTCGCTCTTCGCCGCGAGAAGATGGACAAGGCCGTGCCCGGCCTGAGCTTCGTCGTGCCCGGCTCGACGCTGACCGAGGTCGAGAGGCTCTGCTCGGATACTGAGGAGGACGTCTCCATCGCGCTCGGCAGCCGCCACATCATGTTCGTCATCGGCAATACAGAGGTCATCTCCCGCCGCCTCGAGGGCGACTTCCTCGATTATAAGAGGACGGTGTCGACCCCGGCAAAGTATATCATAACGGCCGACCGCCGCAGCCTCATCGACGCGGTCGAGCGCGTGTCGCTCATAATAAACGAGAAGGTGCGCAGCCCCCTGCGCTTCGTGTTCGACGCAAACCAGCTCCTCATAAACTGCTCGACGGCTCTCGGTCAGGCGAGCGACGAGGTGACGGTCGCCGGCGACGGCGAGGGCATGGAGATAGGCTTCAATAACCGCTACGTGCTCGACGCGCTCAAGGCCGCCCCGGCCGACGAGGTCGCCATAAGGCTCGTCAACAACGTCTCGCCCTGCATCATCGTCCCCGCCGACGAGTCCGACAGCTTCCTTTACATGATCCTGCCCGTCAGGATACGCGAGAGATAATGGTCAGGATAGAGACGGACTATATAAAGCTCGACGCGCTATTAAAGTTCGCGGGCGCCGTCATGAGCGGCGGCGAGGCGAAGACCGCCGTCGCCGAGGGGCTCGTCAAGGTAAACGGCGAGACCTGCCTCATGCGCGGGAAAAAGATATGGCCGGGCGACGTCGTCGAGTTTGACGGCGAAGTCATCGAAGTCGGAAAATGATCGTCAAAAAGCTCAGAGCCGAGGATTTCCGCCTCTGCGAGGACGCGGAATGCGTCTTCGAGCCCGGCGTGAACGTCATATGCGGGATAAACGCGCAGGGGAAGACGACCCTGCTCGAGGCCGCGTGGCTGCTGACGGGCCAGCGGAGCTTTCGCGCGCGGTCGGATAAAGAAATGGTGCGCTTCGGCGCGGAGTCCGCGCGCCTTACCGCGACCGTCGAGGACGGCGGGCGCGACCACGAGTGCGAGCTCATTCTCGGCGCGGGGCGCCGCGTCTCCGTCAACGGAGTTAAGCGCGCGCCGCTCCCGCTGCGGGCGATCCTCTTTTCCCCGACGGACCTCGAGCTCGTGCGCGGCGGCGCGGCCGAGAGACGGCGCCTTATGGATCAGGCCATCTCCCAGCTCCGCCCCGCCTACGCGAAGGCTCTCGCCGAGGCCTCGCGCCTATATGAGCACAAGACGCGCATTCTGCGCGACGGCGACCCCGCCATGATGGACGTTCTGGAGGACTTTTCGCTGCGCTACGCGGCCGCCTGCTCGCGCCTTATATACTACCGGCACGCCTGGTGCCGCAGGCTCTCCGGGACGGCCCCCGCCATCCACGGGGCCATAGGCGGCGAGACGCTGGAGCTGAACTATAAGACCGTCACGGGCGTCGACCCGGAGGGGAAGAAGCCCTCGGAGATATATCCCGCGCTCGTCGAGCACTGGAAAGCCCACCGTGAGGCCGAGATCGCCTCCTGCAGCTGCCTTTCCGGCGCGCATAAGGACGACATAGAGCTCACGCTCGACGGCCTTCCCGCGCGGACCTACGCCTCTCAGGGGCAGGCGAGGACGGCGGCGCTGGCCTTGAAGCTCGCCGAGAGGGACATCAGCGCGGCCGATACGGGCTCGCCGCCCGTCATGCTGCTCGACGACGTGCTCAGCGAGCTCGACTCGCGCCGGCAGGACTTCGTCCTCAATTCCATAGCGGGCGGGCAGGTGCTCATAACCTGCTGCGAGGACGGCGGCATCAGCTCCCGCACGGGCGGGAAGGTCCTCACAGTCGAAAACGGCAAGGTTTATTAAGAATAAAACGCACTTCCGGGAAGCGCGCCCCCCAAAGCCTTCCCCCAACGGGGGGAAGGTGGGTGAGCGGAGCGAACCCGGATGAGGGGCAATAACTCCGGGATCAGATGAAGATGCCCCTCATCAGTCAGCCTGCGGCTGACAGCTTCCCCCCGAAGGGGGAAGCCTTTGGAGAGTCCCCAAGGCCTCCCCTGCGTAAGGGGAGGTGCCGAGCGTAGCGGACCCGGAAGGGTCGTACCGGCGCATTTGCGGGAAGCTCCGAACCGGGTTCTGCCGCAATCTGCGGCGGGGCGAAGGCGCCCCGCCCTACGCGCCCCCCGCGAGTGCGCTGAGATAATGCCCGTAGGGGCCGACGCCCTCGGCGGCCCGAAAAAAGCCTTCCCCCCAACGGGGGTAGCGAAGCGGCGCCGCGGAAGTGAATGACATGCCGGGGGCGCCCACGCCGAGCGCCGCCTGTGGCGGGAGGAGCGAGGCGCGGGCGGCGCAGCGGTCGAAAAACGCAAGGATAAGCGCAAGCCCGCAGCGTTTT
>JAFZOI010000013.1 GCA_017550645.1 Oscillospiraceae bacterium | reverse complement strand
TCCAAAGCCGTGATCATACAGTTGGTGTCTATGACGCTGAGGGTCCACCCGTTCCCATTCCGAACACGGCAGTTAAGCTCAGCAGTGCCTACGATACTTGGACGGCGACGTCCCGGGAAAATTGGTCGACGCCAACACAAAGCAGGAAAGAGATCTCGTCTCTTTCCTGCTTTTTTTGTTCCTTTTTATTGCTTAAAATATTGTTTTGCATGGCGAAATTTGATACAATATCTTGAAATACTCTGTGGAGAAGAAATATGTTCAAAAGAACGGTCGTTTTCGCGCTTATTTTAATACTTATTATTTCGGTACTTCCGTCTGTTTTCGCCTCGGCGCTCGAGCCCGCGTATCAGTTTTCGGAGGGTTATCGTTCTTCGCCCTATTACAGACGCCTCATCTCAGTGCAGCTGACCGGCGTGCAGAGGACGGACCTTGTCAACGTCGCGCTCTCGCAGGTGGGTTATCATGAGGGTGAGCTCGGAGACTACACGGGCTCCGACCCCGTATCCGAGGGCAACTGCACGGAATATAACCTTGATTACTACGGCTGGGACGCAGCCGGCGACAATTACGCATGGTGCGCCGTCTTCTTCACGTGGTGCGCGCGCAACGCGCACATCTCGCGCGACATTATCCACACGTATAATAAGGCGAGCGCCAGCGCGTTCGGACTCATCTACGTGCAGTTCCCGTACAGGGAGCCGCTTCCGGGCGATATCGCATTTGTCGACAACAACGAATACAAGGACCCCGACCACGTCGCCATCGTCTATCGGGCCGACGAAAACTATATATACACAGTCGAGGGGAATACGGACAACGCCGTGCGCCTCCGCCGCTATGAACGCGCAACGGGCTATAACGTCGACGACGAAGACGTCACGCACAGCGAGATACGTATACTGCATTTCGGCGTCGCGTGGTATATGACCGGAGAGGAGGGCGGCGCGATCTGCACGCGCCACATCTATACGCTCGGCTGCGAGGATAAGTGCGCGGTATGCGACCAGACGCGCCCCGTGAATTATTATACGATGGATCGCCGTTACGCCGCTTCAGGCCAGACGGTCAGCGCCTATTCCAGACCTTACGCCAAGTCGAAATACATAGTCAAGACGTACGGCGAGACGGAGCGCGTGCATATAACGGCCTCTCTACTGAACTCGTTGGACGAGCTCTGGTACCGGCTCGAGGACGGCTCTTTTGTCAAGGCAAATGACGTGTGTTATGTCTACCAAGCTGAAGAGCTCAAACCCGTCGTGACCATACTTGAGGAAGGAGAGAGCGGCTATCGCGTGAGGATAGATTCTGCCGATAGAAACGTAAAGCTCGCCGTCGTCGAAGGGCCCGAGGGCTCGCAGTCCGATCCGCTGATATTCAAAAGCGGGAAAGAACTGTTTTCGGACGAGCCGTTCGCTTTTTCCGTCAAAGCCGTTCATAAGAACGTCGAGAGCGAGACGGTATACTTCGAGTTTGAGGGTGCGCAGGAGACCACCGAGGATAAGCCCGCGGAAAGCAGTACGCCTCCCACCGGGATGGCAGCTTTCAGCGAAAAACGCAGATATTTAGGCAATTTTGACGATGTTTCGGAGTCCGACTGGTACTGGGAAAACATCAAAAAGACCTACGAGGTCGGCCTTTTGAACGGTTACGCCGACGACGAGTTCGGCACGGACGGGCCGGTGACAGCCGCCCAGGCGATAGCGATCGCCGCTAGACTGCACAGTCTGTATCACACCGGCAAGCTGGATTTTGACGCCCGGGGAGGCGACTGGTTCGCTCCGTATCTGGCCTATGCGCTAAAAAATAAGCTCATTTCCGAGGCTCCGGCAGACCCGGACGCCGCGCTCGACCGCAAGGGCTTCGTCACGGCTCTCAGCGGAGTTTTCCCGGACAGAGAGCTCGTCGTTATCCGCAATATTCCGAACGGAAGCATTCCGGACGTGCGCGGCAACAATAATTATGTAAACTACATTTATTCGCTGTACCGCGCGGGGATACTGCGTGGATCGGGGGATCTTCGCTTCAACGGAGACGCGCCCATCTCGCGCGCCGAGGCAGCGGCGATCATAACCCGCTTCGTTTGTCCGGAGCTTCGCGCCGCCTGAGCGCAGACCGGACGCATAATAGTCAAGAGGTATCGAATGGCATTCAGAATCGGAATAGACATCGGCTCGACCACGGTCAAGACCGCCATACTGAGCGAGAGCGGCGAGCTCGTATTCAAGAGATACGAGCGCCATTTCTCGCGTGTCCGTGAGAAAGCGGCCGAGCAGCTCGCCGAGGCGCGCGATATAGTCGGCGAGGCGGAGGTCTATGCGGCCATAACGGGGTCGGCCGGTCTCGGCGTATCCAAAGCGACGGGCATCCCGTTCGTTCAGGAGGTCTTCGCGACAGCCGCCGCCGTGGACGCGAACGTGCCGGACGCGGACGCCGTCATCGAGCTCGGCGGCGAGGACGCGAAGATAATCTTCTTCGGCAACAGCCTCGAAGAGCGCATGAACGGTTCCTGCGCGGGCGGCACCGGCGCCTTCATCGACCAGATGGCGACGCTGCTGAACGTCAGCGTCGAGGAGCTCGACCGCCTCTCGGCCGGATGTGAGAAGATATATCCGATAGCCTCGCGCTGCGGCGTCTTCGCCAAGTCCGACATCCAGCCCATTCTCAATCAGGGCGGCCGCAAGGAGGACCTTGCCGCCTCGATATATCAGGCCGTCGTCGACCAGACGGTCTCCGGGTTGACGCAGGGGCGCGAGCTGAAGGGGAAGATAGTCTTTCTCGGCGGCCCGCTGACCTTCCAAAAGGGTCTGCGCCTGCGCTTTACGGAGACGCTCGGCCTCGACGCGGAGCACGCGGTATTTCCCGAAAACGCGGAAAACTACGCGGCCATAGGCGCGGCGCTCTGCTCAGATAGCTATGACGCGACGGACTGCGCGAGCCTCATCAAAAAACTGCGCGAGAGCGTTAACATCGTCACGACGACGGCGAGCCTCCCGCCGCTTTTCGAGAGCGAGGAGGAGTACGCCGACTTCAAGGCGAGACACGCCCGCGCGACCCCCGTCATGCGCGATATCGCGTCCTACGAGGGCGGAGCGTACCTCGGCATAGACGCGGGCAGCACGACGACGAAGCTCGTGCTCATAACGCCGGAGGGCGAGATACTTTATTCGTACTACGGCTCGAATCTAGGCGCGCCGGTCGCGCTCGTCAAGGGCGAGCTCGAGAAGCTGTACGCCGCCTGCGGGGACAGGATAACCATATTCGGCTCTGCCGTCACGGGCTACGGCGAGGAGCTCATCAAAAACGCGTTCAAGCTCGATAAGTCGCTCGTCGAGACCGTCGCGCACTATCGCGCCGCGCGCCATTTCGATCCCGACGTCGACTTCATCATCGATATCGGCGGGCAGGATATGAAGTGCTTCAAGATAAGAAACGGCGCCGTCGACAGCATCATGCTGAACGAGGCCTGCTCGTCCGGCTGCGGGAGCTTTGTCGAGTCCTTCGCCCGCGCTCTCGGCTATGAGATAAAGAAATTCGCCGAGCTCGGGATCATGGACCAAAGCCCCGCAGATCTAGGCTCGCGCTGCACGGTCTTCATGAATTCCTCCGTCAAGCAGGCTCAGAAGGAGGGCAAGAGCATCGCGGACATCTCCGCCGGGCTCTCCGTCTCCGTCGTCAAAAACGCCATTTACAAGGTCATACGCGCCGCCTCGGCCGACGACCTCGGAAAGAACATCGTCGTTCAGGGCGGGACTTTTCTCAACGACGCGGTGCTCCGCGGCTTCGAAAAGGAGCTCGGCCGCAACGTCACGCGGCCCGTCATTGCCGGCCTTATGGGCGCTTACGGGGCGGCGCTGTTCGCCGCCGATTCCGGCTTACGCGAGAGCGCCATACTGACCGCGGACGAGCTGAAAACGTTTACGCATACCGCCAAGCCGACGACCTGCCATGGCTGCACGAACAGATGCAGCCTGACAGTGAATACCTTCGACGGCGGAAGACGATTTATTTCCGGCAACCGCTGCTCCAAGCCGCTCGGCGGCGAGAAGTCCGAGCTCCCGAACCTCTACAGAGCCAAGCGCGAGATGCTCGCGAAGCTCTGCGGGAAGGGCTCCGGGACCGGCGCGCGCGGCCGCATCGGCATTCCGATGGGCCTGAATATGTTCGAAAACCTGCCTTTCTGGTTCGAGCTCTTCACGGCGCTGAACTTCGAGGTCGTGCTCAGCCCCGTCTCCTCGCGCGAGCTCTTCAAGCTCGGGCAGAGCACCATCCCGTCCGATACGGTCTGTTATCCCGCCAAGCTCATGCACGGGCACGTCCTCTCGCTCATAAACGAGGGTGTCGAGACGATCTTCTACCCCTGCATGTCCTATAACTTCGACGAGGGCAAGGGCGACAACAACTATAACTGCCCCGTCGTGGCGTACTATCCGGAGCTGCTCGGAGCAAATGTGACCGAGCTGCGGAAAGTCAACTATATAGATATCTACGTCGGCCTGCACCGTCCCAGAGACTTTGAAAAGCGCTTTTCCGCGTTTATGGCGGAGAAGATGGGCGTGCCCGCGGCCGAGACGAAGGCCGCCGTGCGCCGCGCCTACGCCGCTTACGGGGCATACAAGGACAAGGTGCGCGCTCTCGCGGCGGAGTATATAGACTACGCGCGCTCGAACGGAAAGCGCATCGCCGTCGTGGCCGGCCGCCCGTACCACGCCGATCCCGAGATAAACCACGGCATTGACGAGCTCATCAGCTCGCTCGGCATGGTCGTCGTGAGCGAGGATGGGGTCAACGGCCTCGTGGAGAAGGCCCCGCGCCATATCCTCAACCAGTGGACGTATCAGGCGCGCATGTACGACGCCGCGCGCTGGACAGCCCGGCAGAGCGACGCGGAGCTCATCCAGCTCATCTCCTTCGGCTGCGGGACGGACGCGATCACGTCCGACGAGGTGCGCGACATCATGGAAAGCGCGGGCAAGCTCTATACGCCCATCAAGATAGACGACATCTCGAACCTCGGCGCGGTCAGGATAAGACTGCGCAGCATGCTCGCCGCGTGCGAGTCCCGCGAAGGGAGGCTGGGCTGATGGCAGAGCTCGTTTATGACGCCAACGGCCGTCTTCTCTTCACGAAAGAGATGAAAAAGGAATACACGCTACTCATCCCGCAGATGCTCCCGGTCCACTTCGGCATGATGGCGGAGGTCCTGCGCCGCGAGGGATATAAGTGCGAGATGCTGACGACGAATCATCGCGGCATAGTCGATACCGGGCTCAAGTACGTCCATAACGACACGTGCTATCCGGCGCTGCTCGTCATAGGCCAGCTCATCGAGGCCGTCAACAGCGGGAAGTACGACAAGGACAAGGTCGGCCTGCTCATAACGCAGACGGGCGGCGGCTGCCGCGCCTCGAACTATATCCATCTCCTGCGCAAGGCGCTGAAAAAGGCGGGGCTCGAGAACGTCCCCGTCGTGTCGCTCAATCTCTCCGGCCTTGAAAAGAATCCCGGCTTCAAGCTCAATCTCCGCCTCATACGGCGCTTTATCTACTGCATCATGTACGGCGACATCATCGTCATGCTCGCCAACCAGTGCCGCCCGTACGAGGCGCACAAGGGCGAGACGGACGCGCTCGTCGGAGCGTGGGAAAAGCGCCTCGTCGAGGGCTTCGCCGAGCCCGGGAGCCTCACCTACAAGGCCATGAAGGCCAACTGCGGGCTCATCGCGGCGGATTTTGCGAAAATAGAGCGTCTGGATATCAAAAAGCCGCGCGTCGGCGTGGTGGGCGAGATATATATCAAGTATTCGCCGCTCGGCAACAACGAGCTTGAAAAGCTCCTGCTCGGCGAGGGCGCGGAACCCGTCGTTCCCGGCCTGACCGACTTTGTCATCTTCAAAATTTTCAACAGAGAGGCCGACGTCGACCTCTACGGCGGCAGCGGACTGAAGAAATTCGTCGTGCGCCGCCTGAAGGCCTACGTCGAAAAGTGCCAGCATGCGATGCTTGCCGCCGTCGGAGGAGCGGGCTTCCGCGTCCCAGGCGATTTCGAGCATCTTAGAAAGCTCGCCGCGGACTACCTCGGCGTGGGCAACAAGATGGGCGAGGGCTGGCTGCTTACGGCCGAGATGCTCGAGCTTATCCACGACGGGACGAGCAACATCGTCTGCGCGCAGCCCTTCGGCTGCCTGCCGAACCATATCGTCGGCAAGGGCATGCTCCGCGCGCTGAAGGACGACTTCCCGCAGAGCAACATCGTTGCGGTGGACTACGATCCGGGCGCAACGCGCATAAATCAGGAAAACAGGATAAAACTGATGCTGTCCAACGCAAACGGCGGGCGCAGGCGCGCCGCCGCGGAGGTATCCGAAAATGCGTGAAACGATATTCATCAAAGGCGCGAGGACCAACAACCTCAAGAATATAGACCTCGAGATCCCGCGCGACAAGCTCGTCGTGTTCACGGGCCTCTCGGGGAGCGGGAAGTCCTCGCTGGCGTTCGATACGATATACGCCGAGGGCCAGCGCCGCTATGTCGAGTCGCTCTCGTCCTACGCCAGACAGTTCCTCGGCCAGATGGAAAAGCCCGATCTCGACTATATAGACGGGCTCTCTCCCGCCATATCCATAGACCAGAAGACGACCTCGAAGAACCCGCGTTCGACCGTCGGGACGGTGACGGAGATATACGACTACCTGCGCCTTCTTTGGGCGCGCGTCGGCGTCCCGCACTGCCCGAAATGCGGCCGCGAGATAAAAAAGCAGACCGTCGATCAGATCGTCGACCAGACGATGAAGCTCGAAGAGGGGACGAGGATACAGATACTCGCTCCGGTCGTCCGCGCGCGCAAGGGCGAATACGCCAAGGTCTTCGAGGACGCGCGCAAGAGCGGCTATGCCCGCGCGAGAGTCGACGGCATAACCTACGACCTCTATGAGGAGATAAAGCTCAATAAAAACACCAAGCACAGCATCGAGATAGTCGTAGACCGTCTCGTCATGAAGCCGGATATAATCCAGAGGCTGACCGACAGCGTCGAGACGGCGCTAGCTCTGGCCAAGGGCATAGTCGTAGTCGACGTCGTCGGCGAGGAGCGCGAGCTGCTGTTTTCGCAAAACTACGCCTGCGAGGAATGCGGCATCTCTCTTGAAGAGCTCGCTCCGCGCACGTTCTCGTTCAATAACCCCTACGGCGCGTGCCCCGAGTGCGGCGGCATAGGCACGCAGCTCTCCGTCGACCCGGACCTCGTCATCCCGAATCCGTCGCTTTCGATAATGGAGGGCGCCATCTGCGCGTCTAACTGGGGCAACGTCAAAAACGACAGCATATCCCGCATGTACTTTGAAGCCCTCGCCAAGCGATATCATTTCAAGCTCACCGACCCAATACGCGACATCCCGCCCGAGGCGCTCGACGCCATCCTTTACGGCACAAAGGGCGAAAAGCTGACTCTGCGCTATGAGCGTGAGCGCGTCGTCGGGACGCTCAATCAGCCCTTCGAGGGCATAGTGCGCAATCTTGAGCGCCGCTACCGCGAGACGCAGAGCCCCGCCATGCGCGACGAGCTCGAGCAGTACATGAACGAGCATCCCTGCGAGAAATGCCACGGGCGCCGCCTCAAGGACGAGGTGCTCGCCGTGACGGTCGGCGGGCTCAATATCACCGAATTCACGGACCTGCCCGTCAAGCAGGAGCTCGATTTTATTGACGGTCTCAAGCTCGAGGGGCAGCAGGCCGTCATAGCCGACCGCATCCTCAAGGAGATACGCGAGAGGCTCGGCTTCCTGTGCAGCGTCGGCCTGGATTACCTGACGCTCTCGCGCCGCGCAGGGACGCTCTCGGGCGGCGAGAGCCAGCGCATACGCCTCGCGACCCAGATAGGCAGCTCGCTCATGGGCGTTCTCTATATCCTCGACGAGCCCTCCATAGGCCTGCACCAGCGCGACAACGTCAAGCTGCTCAATACGCTCAAAAGGCTGCGCGACCTCGGCAATTCGCTGATCGTCGTCGAGCACGACGAGGAGACGATGATGGCCGCCGACCACATAGTCGATATAGGGCCTGGAGCAGGCGTGCACGGCGGCGAGGTCGTCGCTCAGGGCACGGCCGAGGAGATAATGAAGGACCCGAATTCGATAACGGGGAAGTATCTCAGCGGCAAGCTGAGCATCCCCGTCCCGAAAAAGAGGCGCAAGGGAAACGGCAAGTTCCTGACCGTGCGCGGCGCGGCTGAAAACAACCTCAAGAATATCGACGTGACCATTCCGCTCGGCGCCATGACCTGCGTGACCGGCGTATCCGGCAGCGGCAAGTCCTCGCTCGTGAACATGGTCATATACAAGGCTCTCGCCGCGGAGCTCTCCCGCATGAAGATAAAGCCGGGAAAGTTCGACCGTCTGGAGGGCGTGTCGAACCTCAATAAAGTTATAAACATAGACCAGTCGCCCATAGGCAGGACGCCGCGCTCGAATCCCGCGACGTACACCGGAGTCTTCAACGATATACGCGAGGTCTTCGCCTCGACGCCGGACGCGCGGGCGCGAGGCTATACGCCCGGTCACTTCTCCTTCAACGTCCGCGGCGGCCGGTGCGAAGCCTGCTCCGGCGACGGCCTCGTCAAGGTCGAGATGCACTTTCTGCCGGATATCTACGTGCCCTGCGACGTCTGCAAGGGCAGACGCTATAACCGCGAGACGCTCGAAGTGCGCTATAAGGGCGCGAACATCTACGAGGTCCTCGATATGACGGTGGACGAGGCGCTGGAATTCTTCGAGAACATGCCGAAGATTTACCAGCGGCTGAAGGCGCTGTCCGACGTCGGCCTCGGCTATATAAAGCTCGGCCAGCCCTCGACGACGCTCTCCGGCGGCGAAGCGCAGCGCGTCAAGCTCGCGACCGAGCTCGCCCGTCAGGCGACGGGCTCCACGCTCTACGTCCTCGACGAGCCCACGACGGGCCTGCACTCCGACGACGTGAAAAAGCTCCTGAACGTCCTCGGAAAGCTCGTCGACGCGGGAAATACCGTCATAATAATCGAGCATAACCTCGACGTCATAAAGACCGCGGACTATATCGTCGACCTCGGCCCCGAGGGCGGGGACAAGGGCGGCGAGATCGTCTGCTGCGGGACGCCCGAGGAAGTGGCGAAGATCCCCGAGAGCTACACGGGGCAGTATCTGAGAAAAAAACTGGAGTAATCGCATGGATTGGCTTACACAGACAGACGCCTATATATGGATCACCGGGACGTTCGCGGGCCGCACGCTCGTCACGTTCTTCGTCTCGATGATACCGATCGTCGAGCTCAGGGGAGCCATCCCGCTCGGCGTCGGGCTCGGCCTGCCCCCGTGGTACAGCATGCTCGTCTCCATCGCGGGCAACATGGTGCCGGTCCCATTCATAGTGCTGTTTATCCGCCGCATTTTCGAGTGGATGAAGACCAAGAGCGAGCGCCTTTCCAAATGGGTGGACAAGCGTATCGAAAAGACGATGAAGCGCCGCAAGGTAGTTTATCATTCGGAGCTTCTCGGTCTTATCCTGTTCGTCGCCGTGCCGCTTCCCGGTACGGGGGCTTGGACGGGCGGCCTGCTCGCGGCACTGCTGAACGTGAGACTGCGCAACGCCGTGCTGTGCATTCTGGCCGGCGTCGTCATCGCGGCCGTAATAATCACATCGCTGACATACGGCTTTCTCGGCATTTTCGGCTGACATGCCGCCGCGCCGCCGCATAGGATGTGCGGGAGGCGGAAACGATGCGGCTTATGTACGTTCTGGCAGTCATATTTGCGTCCGGCGCGGTGATATTCGCGCTTACTTATCTCTATGACAGACTCGTCCTTCCCGTCAGACCGGGAAGCGGCGAGAGGATAAGCGTCCTGCTCTCTGTATCCGGCGACGCGCCCGACCTCGAGAGCACGGTCAAGGCCCTCGTGTACCTCAAGGACAGCGGCAGACTGCCGATGTGCCTTGAGCTCGTCGACGAGGGCATGAGCCCGGACGCGCTCCAGACCGCGCGCATGCTCGCGCGGCGATACGGCGGGATAACTCTTTCGGAGGAAAAGGATGGACAGAGAGCCTGAGCTGCTTTCCGGCAGCGTGGACAGCGTCATATACCGCAACGAGGAAAACGGCTATACCGTACTGCGCCTCAGATGTGACGACGGCGCCGTCGAGACCGTCGTCGGGATCATTCCCGCCGCCGTCGCGGGCGAGCGCCTCGAGCTGACGGGAAGCTGGGCCAAGCACCCGTTCCACGGCGATCAGTTCAAGGCCGAGACGGTCGAGCGCTCCATGCCCGAGACAATGGACGACATATTTGCCTATCTCTCCTCCGGAGCCGTGCGCGGGGTAGGGCCCGCGACGGCGCGCGAACTCATCGACCGCTTCGGGAAAGACGTGCTCGACGTGCTCGAAAATTCCCCCGAGCGCATCGCCGGGATACGCGGCATAGGCGAGAAAAAGGCTCGCGAGATGGTCAAGTCCTTCCGCAGCCAGACGGCCCTGCGCCGCCTGATGGACTTTTTCGCCGACAACGGCATCAAGCTCCGCTACGCGATCCGGCTTTACAGGCTCTACGGCGAGGATTCCCGCGCCGCTCTGCTGGACAACCCCTACATACTGACCGACGAATACGTCGGCGCGGATTTTGCCGAGGCGGACGCCTTTGCGCTCGCTCTCGGGTTTGACGGCGACGCGCCCGAAAGGGTGCAGGCCGCCGTGCTCTATGAGCTCAGCTTCAATGCGGAGAACGGACACAGCTTCATCCCGCGCGAGCGGCTGACCGCCGCGGTCACGCAGCTCATAGGCGTCGGGCAGGATTCGGCCGACGCCGCCGTGGACGAGCTCGGCAAGGCCGGCTCCGTCGTATTCGATTCCATAGCGGGGAAGGACGCAGTATACCTCGCCTCGCTCTACAAGGCCGAGACCTATGTCGCCGGGCGCCTGCTTGCCATGAGCGGCCCCGCGATCAATAAGCGCGGCGTCGACGTAGACCTCCTTATCGCGGAGTGTGAGCGGGAAATGGGATTGACTCTTGCGCAGGGGCAGAGGAACGCCGTCCGCGCCGCGGCGGTCTGCGGAGCGATGGCTCTGACGGGCGGACCGGGGACGGGCAAGACCACGACGGTCCGCGCGATACTGCGCCTTTTTGAAAAGCTCGGCCTCGACACGGCGCTCGCCGCCCCGACCGGGCGCGCCGCAAAGCGCATGAGCGAGCTTGCGGGAACGGAGGCCTCGACGATACACCGCCTTCTCGAGGCCGGCTTCGACGAATTCTCGCAGACGCCCGTCTTCAAGCATAATGAGAGCGATCCGCTGACTGCGGACGCGGTCATTCTCGACGAGGCCTCGATGATAGACGTGACGCTCATGGAGAGCCTTCTCCGCGCGCTCAAGCCCGGGTGCAGGCTCGTCCTCGTCGGCGACTCCAATCAGCTCCCGTCCGTCGGGCCGGGCAATCTTTTCATGGACGTCCTGCGCTCCGGCTCGGTCGAGACTGTAAAGCTCAGCGAAGTGTTCCGTCAGGCGGGGGAGAGCGCGATAGTCAAAAACGCGCACATGATAAACGCCGGCGAGATGCCGCCTCTGAGCGAGAACAAGGGCGATTTCTTCTTCCTGTCGCGCCATGACGCTCAGCGCGCCGTCGATACGATAATAGAGCTCGCCTCAAAGAGACTGCCCGAGAATATGGGCATTTCTCCGCAGCAGATACAGGTCCTTGCGCCGACCCGCAGATACGAGACGGGGACGGTCAGCCTCAACAAGAGGCTCCAGCAGGCGCTCAATCCGCCCGCGGAGGGCAAGACCGAAAAAGAATTCGGAGAAATTGTTTTCCGCACCGGCGACCGGGTGATGCAAATCCGGAATAATTATGATATAATATGGAGAAAACCGTCCGGCGAGAGCGGCATGGGAGTTTTTAACGGCGACGTGGGCCACATCGTCGCCATCAGCCACGGCGAGCAGATGATGACCGTCGACTTCGACGAGCGCCTCGTGACTTATACGTTCGACATGCTCGCCGATCTCGAGCTTGCTTATGCCATGACAGTTCATAAGTCGCAGGGGAGCGAGTACAGAGCCGTCATCCTCTCGCTCGGGCGCTGCGCGCCGACGCTGCTTTCCCGCGCCGTGCTCTATACGGCGGTGACGCGCGCCAGAGAACTTCTCATCATCGTCGGCGAGAGCGAGACTGTCGCCGCCATGATAGGCAACGATAAGCCCCAGAAGCGTTACAGCGGGCTTAAAACGCGGCTTTCAAGATGACTAAACGCTCTGTTTTGGATATAATCTATCCGCCGAGGTGCGTTTTCTGCCGCGAATTCCTCAAAGACGGAGAGAGCGCCGTCTGCGCGGAATGTATGCGCGAGCTCCCGTGGACTTACTCCAGATGCGAGGTCCCGGTCGCGAACTGCGCCAGATGCGTCGCTCCGCTTGAATACAGAGACAACGCCGCTCAGGCTCTGCTCCGCTTCAAATTCGGCGGACGCGTGACTTATGCGCGCTGCTTCGCGGAGCTCGTCGCGGAGTGCCTGCGAGGTCATACGGATATGGACTTCGACCTCGTGACGTGGGTCCCGCTCGCCCCGCTGAGATACGTAAAGCGCGGCTACAGCCAGTCGAAGCTGCTGGCCTCGGCGCTCGCGCGGGAGCTCGGGCTGCCGAAGGCGCGGCTCCTCGTCAAAAAACTCGATACACAAAAGCAATCCGGCATGTCCGGCGCGGCTGCGCGGCGGGCAAACGTATCCGGCGCGTTCGGCCCCGTGGGGAAAGGGATGCGCGGGAAAAAGATACTTCTTGTCGACGACGTCGTGACAACGGGAGCGACGCTGTCGGAATGCGCGCTCGTTCTGAGAGTTGCGGGCGCGGCGAAAGTCACGGCGGCGGCGCTCTGCACCGCGCATAAGGCCAACAGACGCATCGGGAGAGAATGATATGATATTCGGAAAAGACATCGGCATAGACCTCGGAACGGCGACCGTCCTCGTATTTGTCAAGGATAAGGGCATAGTCCTGCGCGAACCCTCGGTCGTCGCCATGGACAAGAACACGGGAAGGCTGCTCGCCGTCGGCGAGGAGGCCGAGCGCATGCTCGGGCGCACGCCCGGCAACATCGTCGCCATACGTCCGCTCAAGGACGGCGTCATCTCCGACTATGAGATGACAGAGCGCATGCTCAAGGACCTGCTCCGCAAGGTGACGAGCTTCAGCCTGCTCAAGCCGCGCCTTCTCATCTGCATCCCGAGCGGGATAACCGAGGTCGAGGAGCGCGCCGTTATCGACGCCGGCATGCAGGCGGGCGCGCGCAAGGTCTATCTCATCGAGGAGCCCGTCGCGGCCGCCCTCGGCGCGGGCATAGACATCGCCGAGCCGCAGGGGCACATGGTCGTGGACATCGGCGGAGGGACGACGGACATAGCCGTCATATCCCTGCTCGGCGTGGTGCAGTCCGAGTCCATCAAGATCGCCGGCGACGAGTTCGATCAGGCCCTTATCCGCTTCGTCCGCAAAAAGCACAACATCCTCATCGGCGAACGCACCTCGGAGGAGCTGAAGATAACGATGGGCTGCGCCTATACGCGCTCCGAGGAGGTCAACCGCGAGGTGAAGGGCCGCTGCCTGCTCACGGGGCTTCCGCGCGTCTTCTCCATCAGCTCCGAAGAGATCAGGCAGGCCTACGAGGAGCCCTGCGAGCGCATCCTCGACGCCATACACTCCGTCCTCGAGGCCACCCCGCCCGAGCTCGTGGCCGACGTATCCAGAAACGGCATCACGCTCACGGGCGGCGGCTCGCTTCTCTGGGGCATGGACAAGCTCATCGAGGCTCGCACGAACATAAAGACGAGGCTCGCCGACGACGCCCAGTCCTGCGTGGCCTACGGCACGGGCAAGGCGCTGGCATGGATAGGCGATATGCAGGAGGGGACGATGAACCTCTCCAGAAAGAAGCAGATGGTGTGATCCGTGGAAGCGTATAAAGAGAGATTCATAGATTTCCTGCTCGATTCCGGCGTGCTTCTCTTCGGCGACTTTACGACCAAGAGCGGCAGAAAGACGCCGTATTTTCTCAACGCGGGCAATTTCAAGACCGGCGCGCAGATAGCGAAGCTCGGCGATTTCTATGCCGAGGACATAGCAGCCTCCGGCGAGAAGTTCGACAAGATGTTCGGCCCCGCCTACAAGGGCATCCCCCTCGTGACTGCTGCGGCCGCCTCGCTTTGGAGGAACTACGGGCGCGACGTGCCCTATTCCTTCAACAGGAAGGAAGCCAAGGACCACGGCGAGGGAGGCAGCATAGTCGGCGCCGCCCCCGTATCCGGAGACCGCGTGGCGGTCATCGAGGACGTCGTCACGGCGGGAACCGCCGTGCGCGAGACGCTTGCGCTCATGGCCTCGCTCGGAGATATAAAGGTCTCCTCGCTCTTCGTCATGGTCGACAGGATGGAACGCGGGACGGGGAAAAAGAGCACGCTGCGCGAGCTCTCCGAGGACCTCGATATCAGCGTGAGACCTATAGTGACCGTCCGAGAGATAATGGCGCACCTATCCGCCGCAGGCGCGCTCTCGCAGGATCAGATAAAAGCCATGGAGGGATACCTCGCCGAGTACGGCGGGGAGTGATACATACGATGGATAATCCGCACGAGGGGCACCGCGAAAGGCTCAGAGCTCAATTCAGGGAAAGCGGCCTCGATTCCTTCAACGACCATACCGCGCTCGAGCTCCTTCTCTGCTACGCGATACCGCGGGCGGACGTGAACGTGCTCGCGCACCGTCTCATCGAGACCTTTGGCAGCCTTGACGGAGTTCTGAGCGCCTCGCAGGACGAGCTGTGCAAGGTCAAGGGAGTCGGGGAGCGCACCGCCGCGCTCATCGCCCTCGCGCCGGCTATCGTCAGAAAGAGCGCCATCTCGCGCAATCTGGACGAGAGCGACCGCATCCTCAATTCCAGCGAGAAGGCGGGCGAGTTCGTAAAGCCCTATTTCATGGGCGCGCGGGACGAGATCGTCTATGAGCTGACGCTGGACAACAAGTGCAAGCTCATAAACGTACGCAAGCTCGCCGAGGGCGAGCCCAGCTGCGCCGACCTCAGCACGCGGCGCCTTGTAGAAAACGCCCTGCGCGACAACGCCTCCGCCGTCATCCTCGCGCACAATCATCCGAGCGGAGTCGCCCTCCCCTCGCACAGCGACCTTAGCTCGACGGAGCAGGCCGCGGCCGCGCTGAAGATCGTCGGGATAAAGCTCGTGGACCATATCATCGTCGCCGAGGAGGACTACGTCTCCCTCGCCCGAAGCAACGTTCCGTGCCTAAGCAATCAATGAGGTGAACCGATTGGCCGAATTTCATGTCGTGAGCGATTATTCCCCCTCGGGGGATCAGCCCGAAGCCATCGCGAAGCTGGCCGAGGGGATAGAAAACGGACTTACCGAGCAGACGCTTCTGGGCGTGACCGGCTCAGGAAAGACCTATACCATGGCGAAGGTGATCGAGCGCGTCCGGCGCCCGACGCTCGTTCTGGCGCACAATAAAATACTTGCCGCCCAGCTCTGCAGCGAGTTCAAGGAGTTCTTCCCTGATAACGCCGTGGAGTATTTCGTTTCTTATTACGACTATTATCAGCCCGAGGCGTACATTGCGCATACGGATACGTTCATAGAAAAGGACGCGAGCATAAACGACGAGATAGAGCGCCTGCGCCACAGCGCGACGAGCTCGCTCTTCGAGCGGCGCGACGTCATCGTCGTATCCTCCGTGTCGTGCATCTACGGCCTCGGCGACCCGATAGACTATAAGAGCATGGTGCTGTCCTTCCGCGAGGGGCAGATCATGCCGCTCGGGGACGTGCTGAAAAAACTTGTCGAGATGCGCTACGAGCGCAACGACCTCGCCTTCGAGCGCAATACGTTCCGTCTGCGCGGCGACACGCTGGAGATATTCCCCGTATACTCGCTCGATAAGGCGATCCGCGTCGAGTTCTTCGGCGACGAGGTCGAGAGGATAAGCGAGTTCAGGCCGCTGACTGGCGAGGTCGTCGTCCGCGTCAAGCACGCCGCCCTGTATCCCGCCTCGCACTATGTAACGACGCGCGAGAAGATGGAGCGCGCTCTGCACGATATCCAGATCGAGCTTGACGAGCGGGTCAAGTGGTTCGAGGAGCACGACAAGCTCATCGAGGCCCAGCGCATACGCCAGCGCACGATGTACGACATGGAGATGATGCGCGAGCTGGGCTACTGCTCCGGCATAGAGAACTATTCGCGCGTCATAAGCGGCCGCGCTCCCGGCAGCGCGCCGATGACGCTGCTCGATTACTTCCCGAAGGACTTTATAATGTTCGTCGACGAGTCTCACGTGACGCTGCCGCAGGTCCGCGCCATGTACCGCGGCGACAGGTCGAGAAAGGAGAGCCTCGTCGAGTACGGCTTCCGCCTCCCGAGCGCGTTCGACAACAGACCGCTGACCTTCGACGAATTCAACGACCGCATCGGGCAGGTCGTCTACGTCTCCGCAACGCCGGGCGAGTACGAGCGCTCGCGCAGCGGCAATGTCGTCGAGCAGATAATCCGTCCGACGGGCCTCGTCGATCCGAAGGTGAGCGTGCGCCCGACGGAGGGGCAGATAGACGACCTCATCGGCGAGATAAATGAGCGCGCCGCGCGCAACGAGCGCACGCTCGTCACGACGCTGACCAAGAAAATGGCGGAGGACCTTACGGCCTTCCTGCAGAAAGCGGGCATAAGGTGCCGCTATATGCACCACGACATCTCGAGCATAGAGAGAATGGAGATCGTCCGCGATCTGCGCCTCGGCGAGTTCGACGTCCTCATAGGCATAAACCTTCTGCGCGAGGGCCTCGACCTTCCGGAAGTCTCGCTCGTGGCCATCCTCGACGCGGACAAGGAGGGCTTCCTGCGAAGCGAGACGGCGCTGATACAGACCATAGGCCGCGCCGCGCGAAACGCCTCCGGCGAAGTCGTCATGTACGCCGATACCGTGACGCCGTCGATGGCCAGCGCCATAGGGGAGACCGAGCGCCGCCGCGAGAAGCAGACGGCCTACAACACCGAGCACGGCATAACGCCGAAGACGATAGTCAAGAACGTGCGCGACCTCATCGAGATATCCTCCGCCGCCGAGAAGACGGAGGCTCGCCGCGCCGACGGCGTGAAGATGACGCGCCGCGAGCTCGAGGAGGCCATAGCCAAGCTCGAAAAGGAGATGCTCCGCGCCTCGAAGCTGCTCGAATTCGAGTACGCCGCCGTACTGCGCGACAGGATCATCAAGCTCCGCGCCGAGCAGCCGAAGGCGAGCGGCAAATAAGACGAAAACCGGAAGGGTCCGTTCGACCCTTCCGGTTTTTTTGTCCATTTTGACCGAACATGCCGCTTACAAGGCTGCTTTTCGTATATTTAGTCAAAAATCAATTATTTTTCAAAAAATACTTGCATTTTATTCATTGAAGTAGTAATATACATTCATTCAACAAAACGACACGCCGTCTGCGCGCCGATATGGAGGCAATCAACATGAAAAAGTCCATAAAGCTCATCGCCGCGCTGACCCTGCTCGTAATGATCCTCGCGCTCGTTTTGGCGGGCTGCGGCGGCTCCAAGGAAACCGTGACCGCCGGCAAGCTCACGATGGGCACGAACGCGGAGTTCCCGCCCTATGAATTCTACGACGGCGGAAAGGTGACCGGCATCGACGCCGAAGTCGCCGCCGCGATAGCCCAGAAGCTCAACCTCGAGCTCGTCATCGAGGACATGGATTTCGATTCGCTCATCCCCGCCGTCGCGACCGGCAAGATAGACATGGTCCTCGCCGGCCTTACCGTCAATGAGGAGAGGCAGAAGACCGTCAACTTCTCGACGAGCTACGCCCAGGGCAAGCAGGTCATAATCGTCAAGGAGGACAGCCCGATAACCTGCGCCGACGACCTCTTCGGCGACGGGAACTACAAGATAGGTGTGCAGCTTGCCACCACCGGCGACCTGTATACGACGTGGGACATCGAGGACGAGGGCCTCGGCACGGTGGACCGCTATAACAAGTATTCCGACGTCATCATGGCGCTCGTCGACGGCAAGGTCGACTGCGTCGTAATGGACAACGAGCCCGCAAAGGTCTACGTC
Organism: Oscillospiraceae bacterium; assembly: GCA_017550645.1. GTDB lineage: Bacteria > Bacillota > Clostridia > Oscillospirales > Oscillospiraceae > RGIG7949. The sequence goes on along the minus strand of JAFZOI010000013.1, from coordinate 193,578 downwards.
GCCAAGAATGCCGGTCTGAAGATCCTCGAGACCGAGTACGTCGTCGAGGATTACGCCATAGCTCTCAACAAGAACAACGCCAAGCTCTATGAAAAGGTCAACAAGGCCCTCGAAGAGCTCATAGCCGACGGCACGATAGACGGCATCCTCGCCAAGTACATAACCGCCGACTGATCAGTTCTTTTTCCAGAGTGAGATCGCGGGGGCCTTGCGGTCCCTGCGGTCTTTTATGAAAGGAGGCGGACGGATTGAATTGGCTCAGCCGGGTCTGGTTGGAGATATCCGACCAGTTCGTGACGGCGTTCATAACGGACAACAGATGGAAGTACATACTCAAAGGCCTGGGCAACACTCTTCTGCTGACGGCGCTGGCGCTCTGCGTCGGCATCGTGCTCGGCGTGGTCGTGTCCATAGTGCGCTCGACGTGGGATAAGCGCAGGGAGGAGATGCGCCCCGGCTTCGGCAAGGGGCTGTTCGCGTTCTTCAACGGCCTTTGCAAGGTGTATCTGACGGTCATACGCGGCACGCCCGTCGTCGTGCAGATACTCATCATCTTCTTCGTCATAATGGCTTCGTCGTCCAATAAGATACTCGCCGGCGTCATCGCCTTCGGCATAAATTCCGGCGCGTACGTCGCCGAGATAATCCGCGGCGGCATCATGTCCGTCGACGAGGGGCAGACGGAGGCCGGGCGCAGCCTCGGCTTCAACTACGTGCAGACGATGTGGTACATCGTCCTGCCCCAGGCGTTCAAGACCGTTCTGCCCGCGCTCGCCAACGAGTTCATAACCCTGCTCAAGGAGACTGCCGTCGCCGGGTACGTCGGCCTGACCGATCTGACGCGCGGAGCGAACATCATCCGCGGCATAACCTATCAGAGCTTCATGCCTCTGATAGCGACGGCGCTCATTTATCTGGCGATGGTCATGTTCTTCTCATGGCTCGTCGGAAAGCTCGAAAGGAGGCTGAGGACAAGTGGACACTGACGTTCTCATAAAAGTCTCCGGCCTTGAAAAGCATTTCGACGGCGGGAAGATACACGCCCTCAACGGCGTAGACGCCGAAATAAAAAAAGGAGAGGTCGTCGTCGTTATCGGCCCGTCCGGCAGCGGCAAGTCGACTTTCCTGCGCTGCCTGAACCTTCTCGAGCGCCCCACGGCGGGGAAGGTGCTTTTCGACGGGGCGGACATAACCGACCGCTCGACGGATATAAACCTCCACAGGCGCAAGATGGGCATGGTCTTCCAGCACTTCAATCTCTTCCCGCACATGACCATACTCGGGAATATGACCATAGCTCCGATAAAGCTGCTCGGCAAGAGCAAAAAAGAGGCCGAGGAAAAGGCCCGCGCCCTGCTCGAAAGGGTAGGCCTCGCAGACAGGGCCGACGCCTATCCCAGCCAGCTTTCCGGCGGGCAGAAGCAGCGCATCGCCATCGTACGCGCGCTCTGCATGGACCCGGAGGTCATGCTCTTCGACGAGCCGACGAGCGCGCTCGACCCGGAGATGGTCGGCGAAGTGCTCGACGTCATGAAGCAGCTCGCCCGCGCGGGCATGACGATGGTCGTCGTCACGCACGAGATGGGCTTCGCGCGCGAGGTCGGTTCCCGCGTGATATTCATGGACGGGGGAAAGATCGTCGAGGAAAACGAACCCGAGGAATTCTTCCGCAATCCGCAAAGCGACAGACTCAAAGCATTTCTCGCAAAAGTTCTCTGATATCGTTCAAATGCGTTCGGCCCGGGCAAGTCCCGGGCCGCTTTTTTTGCGCTTTTGAGCGCCGGAGGGCGAAAACCGCGGACAGACCTTTGCCCGGCGCGACATATTCCACGGCCTCGCGCGAATATAATCACGGTATAGACGAGACGGGCGGGGGTACGAAAGATGCGCGAGGTGTGGCTTGACGAGGTGTTCCTTATAAACGCCGTCGCGGACCTGACCGCGCTTACCGGCGCGGGAAAGCTCTGCAGGGCAAAGCTCCGTCCCGCGCGGCTCGCCGTCGGGACCTTGCTAGGCGCGCTCTATTCCTGCGCGGCCGCGTTATACGGCGGCGCGGCCGCGTCGCTTCCCGTCAAGCTCGCGGTCGGCTGTCTCATGGCGCTTGCGGTCTACGGGAAAGAGACGCGGCTTTTCCGCGTGACGGCGGTGTTCTTCGCCGTCGCCGCCTCCATGGCGGGAGCGGCGCTCGGTGTCTCGGCCGCGCTCGGCGAGAGCGGGAGGCTCTCCGTCCGAGCTCTCGCCGTGACGGAGGCGCTGACCCTCGCGGGCTTCGCGGCGGCCTTTCGCATTTCCGCCTCGCGGGCGGGAGGCAGAAAGCGGCTTGAGCTGACCTGCCTCGGCAAAACGGCGGAGCTCGCCGCGCTCGCCGATACGGGCAACGCCCTGCGCGACCCGCTCAGCGGCGAGACGATCCCCGTAGTCGAAACGGAAAAGGTCGCCGATCTGTTCCCGCCGTCCGCCTCGGCCGCGCTGAGCGCGGGCAAAAGCGCCGCGGAATGCATGCAGCGTCTTTACGCCGCCGCGCCGGAGCTCAGATGCCGGCTCGTGCCGTACAGCGCCGTGGGCGTGGAAAGCGGGCTTCTGCTCGCGGTAAGGCTGGATGAAGTGAAGATAGACGGAAAGCGGCGGCGCGGCGGCTGGGTCGCGCTCTCGCCGACGCGCCTTTCGGAGACGGGGGAGTACAGCGCCCTCGTCGGAGGAAATGATTAAAGGAGGAACGAAAATGCTGAGACGGTTTTTCAAAAGAGTTTTCGGAGCGTTCGCGCAGTGGCTGCGCAGGGCGTTCTGCCCGCGCAGAGCGCCCGTCATGTATATAGGCGGCAGCGACACGCTCCCGCCGCCGCTCTCCAAGCCGGAGGAGGGCGAGATGCTCGCCGCCCTCTCGCACGGGGACGAGATGGCGCGAAGCACGCTCATCGAGCGAAATCTGCGCCTCGTCGTCTATATAGCGCGCAGATTTGAAAACACGGGCGTCAGCATCGAGGACCTCATCTCGATAGGTACGATAGGCCTCATCAAGGCCATCAACACGTTCGACCCGGAAAAGAAGATAAAGCTCGCGACCTACGCCTCGCGCTGCATAGAAAACGAGATACTCATGTATCTTCGCAAGACCTCCGGCAGAAGGCTCGAAGTGAGCCTCGACGAGCCGCTCAACACCGACTGGGACGGCAACGAGCTCCTGCTTTCCGAGATACTCGGCACGGACCCGGACCTCATCATGCGGCCGCTGGAGGAGGATGCGGAAAAATGCGTCCTGCGGGACGCGATGGGCTGCCTGAGCGAGCGGGAGCGCCGGATAATCCGGATGCGCTTCGGCATAGGCGGAGGACGCGAGCGGACGCAGAAAGAGGTCGCCGACAGCATGGGCATCTCACAGTCATATATATCGCGCCTTGAAAAGCGCATAATCCTCCGCCTGCGGCGGGAGATGGCGCGCAACGTTTGACATCCGGCGCCGGACTTCAGGTCCGGCGCTAAATCTTTCCTTGTATCAAAAAAACCGGGGCAGGCAATACTGACTGTAGCGATATCGTCGCTGCGGAGGATTGCTTATGCAGGGCAAAGTGGAGCTGTCTGGCGTCAATACGTCGCGCCTGCCGGTGCTTAAAAACGAGGAGACGAACGCCCTGCTGAAAAAAGCGAAGGAAGGCGACGAGGAAGCGCGTGAAAAGCTCATATCCGGAAATCTGCGCCTCGTGCTCTCGGTGATACAGAAGTTCATCGGGCGCGGCGAGAACGCGGACGATCTGTTTCAGGTGGGTTGCATTGGCCTTATAAAGGCCATAGATAACTTCGACCTGACGCAGAACGTTCGCTTTTCGACCTACGGCGTTCCGATGATAATAGGGGAGATACGCCGCTATATGCGCGATAACAGCGCCCTGCGCGTATCCCGCAGCATGCGCGACACGGCCTACCGCATCCTGCAGGCGAAGGAGCGCTTCCTTGCGGATAATCAGCGCGAGCCGACCGCGGAAGAGCTCTCGGCCATGCTCGGAGTAAAGCGCGAGGAGATAGTCTTCGCCATGGATTCCGTGGCCGAGCCCATCAGCCTTTTCGAGCCCGTCTATTCCGAGGGCGGCGACTCCGTCTGCGTCATGGATCAGATAGGGGATAGCCGCAATTGCGACGAACGCTGGCTCGAGCGCCTTGCTCTCGGCGAGGCGGTGGACAGGCTCGGCGAGCGCGAAAAGCGCATCATCGCGCTCAGATTCTATGAGGGCAAAACGCAGATGGAAGTCTCCTCCGAGATAGGGATAAGTCAGGCTCAGGTCTCGCGGCTGGAGAAATCCGCCATCGAAAGGATCAGAAAATGCCTCTGACGTCTTTACAAATCCGGAAACGGATTATATTATTAGCATACCATCCGAGAAAGGAATGAGCTTATGAAAAGACCCAACTATACCATGCTCTGCGATTACTACGAATTGACGATGGCCAACGGCTATTTCGAAAACGGGATGAGCGACAAGATATCCTATTTCGACATGTTCTTCAGAAATATACCCGACGGAGGCGGCTTCGCCATTGCCGCCGGGCTCGAGCAGCTCTGCGAATACATAGAAAACCTCAAATTCACCGACAAGGACATCCGTTTCCTGCGCTCGAAAAAGATATTCAGCGAGAAGTTCCTCGAATACCTGAAGGACTTCAAGTTTACCGGAGACGTCTGGTCCGTTCCCGAGGGCACGCCGATATTTCCGGGCGAGCCGGTCGTCATCGTCCGCGCTCCCGCCCCTCAGGCGCAGTTTCTCGAGACGTTCCTTCTGCTGACGATAAACCACCAGACCCTTATCGCGACGAAGGCCAACAGGATAGTCCGCGCCGCGCAGGGCCGCGCCGTCGCCGAATTCGGGTCAAGACGCGCTCAGGGAGCCGACGCCGCCATCCTCGGAGCTCGCGCGGCGTATATAGCCGGCTGCGCCGCGACGGCCTGCACCCAGACCGACCGCGATTACGGCGTCCCCGCGACGGGGACGATGGCCCATTCGTGGGTCCAGATGTTCCCGACCGAATATGAGGCCTTCAAGGCCTACTGCGAGGTCTATCCCGACAACGCGACGCTGCTCATCGACACCTACAACGTGCTCAAGTCCGGTCTTCCCAACGCGATAAAGGCCTATAAGGAGATACTTGCTCCGCGCGGGATAAAGAAATTCGGCGTCAGGATAGACAGCGGCGACATCGCCTACCTGACCAAGAAGATCAGGGAGAGGTTCGACGAGGAGGGGATGGACTTCGCGAAGATAGTCGTCTCCAACTCCCTCGACGAGGAGCTGATACGCGACATCATCTTCCAGGGCGCGAAGATCGATTCCTTCGGCGTCGGCGAGCGCCTCATCACGGCCAAGAGCGACCCCGTCTTCGGCGGCGTGTACAAGCTCACCGCCATCGAGGACGAAAAGGGCAACGTCATCCCGAAGATCAAGATCAGCGAGAATCCCGAGAAGATCACGACTCCGTCTTTCAAAAAGATATACCGCATCTTTGAAAAAGAATCGGGGCAGGCCTATGCCGACTACATCACCATGCACGACGAAAAGCCCGATTTTACCAAGCCTCTCGAGCTTTTCGACCCGAAGGCCCCGTGGAAGCGCAGCGTTCAGGAGGACTACAAGGCGGTCGAGCTCCTTCGCCCGATATTCAAAAACGGCAAGAGAGTCTATGATCTGCCCTCCCTCGAGGAGATACGCAAATACTGCGCCGAGCAGATCGACCTGCTCTGGGATACGGTCAAGCGCTTCGATTATCCGCACGAGTATTACGTCGATCTTTCCCAGAAGCTTTGGGATCTTAAGAACGACATGCTGAGAAATCAGAAGTAAGCTTTAATGCAAGCCACCCCCGCGCCATCCTCGGCGCGGGGGCTTTTTCACGCCGCGGCGCGCTCCGCCCGCCGCTTCGCGAGCATGAGGCCGGCGTAAGCCGCTCCCGTAAGGAGTATATGCGCCGCGAGCCCTAGGGCTCCGGCGGGGGAGAGCCCGATAAGCCGCAGCAGGAAGGAAACGGAGCCTACGGATCCCGCCGCGCAGAGCGGAGGGAAAAGCAACCCTCCGGGAGAAAAGGTCAGGCCCGTCTTTTTTACGAGGCGGCCGAAAGAGAGCAGAAAATTGAATAGCTCCGAGAAGAATATCAGCGCGAGATAGCCGCGTACGGCGAATATCGGCACGATAAATCTCACGGCGGCGAGGCTCAGCACGGCGTCCGCGAGATTAACGCACATGGAGTAAAACTGTTCTCCGAGCCCTCTCAGCATCCCGTCCGTAACGGCGTCCATATACATGACGAGGACGAAAGGGGAGAGAGCGGTCATAAAAGCCCCCGCCTCAGCGTTGCCGTAGAGGAGCGTCCCGAGTTGCTTTCCGTACGCAAGGAACAGCGCCGAGATACCGGATGCAATGCCGAAGCAGATGCGCAGCGAGCGGGCGACCGTCTCGCGGACGCGCTTTGCGTCGCCGCCGACCTGCGCTCTCGTCAGCTCCGGGACGAGCACCTCCGCGAGCGAGTAGAAAAAAGCCGAGGGAAAAGCGAGCGCAGGGAAGGCCATGCCCTGCACGACGCCGTAGGCCGCGAGCGCCCTTGCGGGAGCGGCTCCCGAAAGACGGAGCGCGGCGGGTATGAGCGAATGCTTCAAGGTCGAGAGAGCGGAGCGGGCCCAGGCCGTGACCGCGATTGGCGCGCCGAGCGCGAGTATGCGCTTGGCGGGGTAACCTCCGCCGTGAAAGCCAAAGCCGCGCCTGCTGTGAAGATAAAGCGCCGAGGAAAAGAGAAACGCCGCCGCGTCCGCAGCGACGGACGCCGTGCAAATCAGCTCGCAGGCCTTGGCCGTATCCTGTATCATTCCCGCTTCGGGTACCAAAACGAGCGTCAGCAGCATCATGACGGCCTGCTCGAAGAGCTGTACCGCCGCCGACCTCGAGGCCTTGCCTACCGCCGTGAACCAGCCGCCCATGACCGCCGTCATGGAGCAGAAGGGGAGAGACATGGCGAGTATCCGCAGACAGTTTCCGGCCCGCGCGTCGCAAATGAGGCGGTCCGCCGCCGTATCCGACAGCAGCGTCAGCAGGCAGCCGGAAATAACGGAGAGCGTCAGCGCGGCTATAAAGCACCGCCGCAGGACGGAAACGGCGCGATCCGTCCTGCCGAGCCCGAGCTCCTCGCTGACGAGCCTCGTCGCGACGTATCTTATCCCTGCCGCGGCGAGCGAGACGGCGAGACCGTAGACGGACAAAACGAGCTGAAAAAGCCCGACTCCCTCCGCCTCGAGCCTGCCCGCCAGAATGACCTGAAAAACGAGCCCCGCACATCTGAGAAGGAGCGATCCGAGCGTCAGCACGGCCGCGTCCCGCCAGAGCTTTTTGCCTCCGAACATAGACTGCGCCTCCGAAAAGGGGGATTTGTTTCTTTAATATCTATGGAAGACGGGGGAGCGGGTATGACAGTATGCCGATCACTTGTCAAAATGCTCAAAAAATATTAACAAGAATCGTATTTTTTGCTTGTATTTTCGTAAACATGTGTTATAATTAACAATAAGTTAACGGGATTTATGTTGTTTTAGCATAAATACCAACAAGAACCAAATCGATCCCTCGAATTCTGGCAGGTAAAGGAGACGGCTTTTATGCGACTAGTTGACATCAAAAAAGACTGGAAAAAGAACAAATCAGTCTATTTTCTGGCCATTCCGATCGTCATCTACTTCCTGATTTGGCACTACGCCCCTATCGTCGGACTTCTCCTCGGCTTTGAGGAGTATTCCCCCAGAGGCGGTATCACGGGAAGTGAATGGATAGGCGTCAAGAACTTTATCGACTTCTTCAAGAGCTACTACTTCGGAAGACTGATAAAGAATACGCTCATCCTGAGCATCTTCTCCATAGTGATCAACTTCCCCGCCCCCATCATTCTTGCTCTCCTGCTCAATGAGCTTGAAAACAAGATATTCAAGAAAGTCATTCAGACCATCAGCTATATCCCGCACTTCATCTCCACGGTCGTTATCTGCGGTATAGTTATCGACTTCCTCGGATATGACGGCGCTTTCACCAGCATCCTCCTCAACATGGGTCTGATCAAGGAGAGGCAGGACCTGCTGGCCTTGAAATCGGCATTCCGACCGATCTTCGTTCTGTCGGGCACCTGGCAGGGCATAGGCTATGGCTCGATAATCTATCTTGCCGCGCTGTCCAGTGTTGACCAGGAGCTCTACGAGGCTGCGAAGATCGACGGCGCCGGGCGCTGGAGGCAGACGCTTCACATCACGCTGCCCAGCATCCTTCCGACCATCATCATCATGTTCATCCTCACCATGGGCAACCTGCTGAACGTCTCGATGGAAAAGATCATCCTCCTCTATCGTCCTGTTACATATGACGTTGCGGACGTTATCTCCTCCTTCGTTTACAGACGCGGCCTCCAGGAAGGCGCATACGGCTATTCGACTGCAGTCGGTATCTTCAACTCGATCGTTAACATGGCTCTAATGTTTACGACGAACGCTATAAGCGCGAAGTATTCCGAGACCAGCCTGTTCTGATCAGGAAGGAGTGAGTTAAATGAAGATAAAAGAAACCCCGTCGAGAATTGTTTTCAGAATCATCAATACGATCTTAATGCTGATTCTCGCATTTATCTGCCTGCTCCCTCTGTGGCACGTCCTCATGGCCTCCTTCAGTAACCCGACCGTTCTTTCGCAGAACACGGGTGTCGTCTTCTGGCCGCTCTCCAGCCCTGGACATCCCGCGACCCTCAAGGGATATCAGCTCGTTCTGAGAAACGTCGGTCTTGCCAGAGGCTACGCGAACACGATATTCTACGTCGGCGTCGGTACTCTCCTGTGCCTGTTCTTCGTCTCCATCGCCGCGTACTGCATGTCCAGAAGAAAGACCCTCTTCATGAAGTACCTCGTCGTCCTGCTCATGGTAACGATGTTCTTCAACGGCGGTCTTATCCCGACCTACTACGTCAACAAGACCCTCGGCATAGTCAACACCCGCTGGGTCATGATAGCGATGGGCCTCATCGGCGTCTTCTACGTAATAATACTAAAAACGTCCTTCCAACAGCTGCCGGCTTCTCTGGAAGAATCCGCGCAGCTAGACGGCGCCGGTCATATGACCGTCCTGCTGAAGATAATCCTTCCGCTTTCCAAGGCGACGCTGGCAGTTATCGCGCTGTTCTTCGCAGTCGGTAAGTGGAACGAATATCTGACCGCTATCATCTACCTCAACAACCGCGCCCTGTATCCTCTGCAGTGCTACCTGCGTGAGATGCTGGTCGACAGCTCCGGTAACCAGGAGATAGCCATCAGCGGCGACGCAGACACCTACAACGAGGACTTCAAGAAGCTTCTCCAGTACTCCACCATCATTTATGCCACGCTCCCCATCCTTGCCATTTATCCTTTCGTTCAGAAGTACTTCGTCAAGGGCGTCATGATCGGCTCCATCAAGGGCTAATCCAAAAAAACCGAGCGCCGCGGATCTTCCGCGGCGCTCTTTTTATGCTCTTTTCCGCAATAATCATTTTTGCTCGAATGCGAGCCTTTCCTCATAAAAAAGCCCCGCGAAGCTTATGCCTTGCGGGGCTTGTCCTTTTACTATCTGTTGAATTAACAGCGACAGAGGCGCATCAAGCCTTGCCGGGATCGACGCTGAACTGATAGATGAAATTGCGGAATACGGGCTCGGGATCAATGACGTACGTGCGCGGGGAAAGCCCGTCGGCCCTCATGGCAAGGTCAAGGTGAGCGAGCGCCGTGCCCGTGCTGATGCAGTCCTGATAGGTGTAGACCGGATTGTTCATCAGAGCCTTCTTGCGGAAGAAGTGGAGCTTCCCGCGTTTATCTCCGACGATGCGCGTCATCTGACGGTTGCCGTAGCTCGGAGCGAGCCTCGCGGCTTCAAGATATTCCTCAAAGCCCTCGGTCTGCCCGAAGGCGATCGCGCTGAGCGGCTTGCGGTCGGCTTCCGCGGCCGATTTGCGAAACGGCTCGTCGGAATAGCCGAGCGCGATGCAGCTGACATAAGGCAGGCAGTCGGGGAAGTCGTCCATATAATTGACGGAGACGCTGCCCTGCCAAATGGTCGCGACGCCGTGCTCCGTCAGCCAGAGAACGGCCATCTCGCCAATATAGCCGACGTTCTGCAGGCATCCGGCCTTCTTCGTCGAGCGCAGGACGAGATACGTCGGCGCCTCGATCCCGAAATACCGCGTCGCAATCTGCATTAGGTCGGAGTGGGGGAGCGTATCGAAGTTCCAGTCGAGCTCGCTGTACGGCGGTGTCAGCTCGGAAAGATAGTCCGTAAGCTCGTCGAGCAGCTCCGGCGTCGGCTCGCGATTCGTGAACGAATGAAAGCTTTTCCTCGCTATGATGCTTTCGGGGATCGCCATTTTCAGTTCTCCTTGAATATCGAGTTGCCGAGGCTGTCCGTCCCGACCGTGAGGGGAAGTCCGGCAAGGATGATCTCCTTGATCGATTCGCAGCCGAGGTCGGGGAAGGCGACCTCGCGCGCGGAGACGACGTGCCTTGAGATGAGAGCCCCGGCGCCGCCGAGCGCGCAGAAATATACTGCGCCGAAACGCTTTATCGCCTCGTTCACCTCGCGGGAACGCTCGCCTTTTCCTATCATGCCGGCAAGCCCGAGCTCGAGCAGCCTCGGAGTAAAGACGTCCATGCGCGAGGAAGTCGTCGGCCCGCATGAGCCTATCGGCCTGCCCGGAGGCGCGGGAGTCGGCCCCGCATAATAAACGACCTTGCCGCGAATGGGGATGGGGAGCTCTTTCCCTGCGTCGAGAAACTCAAACAGTCGCTTGTGCGCCGCGTCGCGCGCCGTATAGACCGGCCCCGAAAGGCTCACTCTGTCGCCGGCCCTCAGAGTGCGCAGGATCGCGCGCAGATCGGTCGAATCAAGCTCTATCTCGATCATCAGCGCCTGAAATCGAGCTCGGAAAAAGCGTCCGCGCTGTCCGCGAGCATCGCGCCGAGCGTAGTCATGCGGCGGGAGATGCGCTCAGCCTCGCTGAGAAGATGAGCGGCAGTGCTCTCGGCGTCCTCGCTCGCGGAGATGTATTCGGCTTTGAGCTTATCGAGGCTTCTGGAGCACTTTTCGGCGACCGCGTCGGCCTGCTCTTTCGCTTCGCGCTCTATCTCGGCGGCTCGCTTGGCCGCGGCTATCTCCATCTCGGCGAGGCGATCCTTCGTCGCTTCGAACTCGGCCGCTGCGGCTTCCGCGGGCTCGAGTCGGGCCTGCAGCCCTTCGATCTCAGCCTGCTTTCCGCGCAGCTCGTCCCGAAGAGCGTCCGCCTCGGCGGAGAGGTCGCCGAACTCTTTCTGCAGGGCGTTGAACTTGTCCTGAAGCTTCTGATTTGCAAGGACGAGCTCATGGTATTTGACGCTTTCTGCTCTGTATTCGGCGGTCTTTTCCGACGCCTTCTCGATATACTTTACAACGTCGTCGCGATTGAAACCGCCGAAAAGACTGCTGCGGAATTTCTTGTCACTCACGGCGTCAAGCCTCCTCCGGCATAGTATATGTGTCGTTTTTGCCCTTAAATTATAGCATGCGGCGTCGAATAAGGCAATAATACGAGATAATTTTGCTTGAATACCGCGCCGCGTGCTGTTATAATAGCTTTCAACGTAAAGGAAACGCCGGACGAAGGAGGAGAACGAATGGCGCTGAGGCACCTTATCAGCATCGAGACGCTGACGATGGACGAGTGGAACGATCTCTATCGTCTTGCGCGCGATATAATGGACCATCCCGGCGACTATTCCGACGCCTGCCGCGGCAAGGTCATGGCGACGCTGTTCTTCGAGCCGAGCACGCGCACGAATTTCTCCTTTCAGGCGGCGATGATGCGCCTCGGCGGCAGCGTTTTCGGCTTCTCAAATCCGAGCGCGACCTCGACCTCCAAGGGCGAGACGCTCATGGACACCATACGCATGTGCTCCGGATACTCTGATCTCATCGTTGTGCGCAGCCCCTATGAGGGCTCGGCGCTCGCCGCGTCGATGTATTCGGAGGTCCCCGTCGTCAACGCAGGCGACGGCGCGCATATGCACCCCACGCAGACCCTTGCCGACCTCACGACGATCACGGCTCATCGAGGCGGCGTCGACGGCCTGCAGGTAGGCATCTGCGGCGACCTGAGAAACGGCCGGACCGTCCATTCGCTGATACTCGGCCTCTCAAAATTCAAGAACGTGACGTATTATCTCATCTCCCCGCGCGAGCTGGCCCTGCCGAATTATATGCTGACGTTCCTCAAGCAGTCCGGGCAGAAGTTCATCGAGATCACGAATCTCGAATCGTGCCTTCCGCAGCTCGACGTGCTGTATATGACGCGCATCCAGCGCGAGCGCTTCGAGGATCCGGCCGAATACGAGCGCAATAAGGGCGTATATATCCTGACCGCCGCGAAGATGCAGCTTGCCAAAAAGGACATGCTCGTCATGCACCCCCTGCCGAGGGTGGACGAGATAGCAACCGACGTCGATTCCGATCCGCGCGCGGCATATTTCAGGCAGGCGAGGTACGGCATGTTCGTCCGAATGGCCCTGCTCATGACTCTGTCCAAGCTTCCGAGACAGCCTGAGGCGCCGCCTGCGGAAAAGCAGAAGGGGCTTTGCAGGAACCCGAAATGCATCACCAAGTTTGAGCCCGAGCTTCCCGCGCTTTTCATCGGCGAAGGGGAGGAGCGCCGCTGCAGCTACTGCGACGCGGAAATCTCATAAAAAGACCGCCGATAGCCCGAAAGCTATTGACAATCGAGGCGGCGGTGTGTTATTATCGTCAAGCGGTTCAGGTGCGGGTGTAATTCAATGGCAGAATACCAGCCTTCCAAGCTGGGTACGTGAGTTCGATTCTCATCACCCGCTCCAGCATTCGCCTATATGCGCCAATAGCTCAGCAGGATAGAGCAACTGCCTTCTAAGCAGTAGGTCAGGGGTTCGAATCCCTTTTGGCGTGCCAAAAGATCGCGGCCCGTCCGGGCCTTTGAATTGAATACGGTGGGTGTAGCTCAGTTGGTTAGAGCACCGGATTGTGGTTCCGGGTGTCGAGGGTTCGAGTCCCTTTACCCACCCCACAGATTTAATGAATTGCCCCTTTTCAGGGGCAATTCATTAAAATAAAAGGCAGAGACCTGCAGCGATACTGGGATGTAGTGTAACGGCAACACACCAGACTTTGACTCTGATATTGCAGGTTCGAGTCCTGCCATCCCAGCCAAATAAGACCCAGTAGCTCAGGCGGCAGAGCACCTGCCTTTTAAGCAGGGTGTCCGGGGTTCGAGTCCCCGCTGGGTCACCAAATAACAAGACCGCCCATCTGGGCGGTCTTGTTATTTGCATTCGAGGCGGGGACTCGAACTCGCGGTAGTGAATGACGTGCCGGTGGCACGTCAGAGCCGCGAGACGGCCCGCCCGCAGGCGGGCGAGTCCCCGCTGGGATAAAAGCATGAATAAGAACCTTGGCCAATCCCCGGACACCCGTGTCATCCCTCGGCGGTTCCGCCCGAAGGGCGGGAGCCGATGGGGATATGACCCGCATCGTTTTCCCGGAGTATTCAGGCCTTGCCGGTTCAGCTCCTCAAGATAAAGACGATGTCAAATGCCGATATTTCCGTAAGCTTCTCCTTGATTGTAGCTTTTCCGATATGATATAATATTTTTAGTATTTTGCTGTCAACGAAACCTTCAGGAATGACCATGTCGGGACGGGATCAGGTCTGATCTTACTGATAGATAAACGGGTCTGAAGGGTCAGATTGTCCCGCCTGTTCCGGTTCTCCTTCCGATGACGTGAGGAATGCGATCTACACGCGTGATACGGTCGGGAGCTACGAGCATAACAACATCAGGTGAAAGCCGGAGAATCTACAGCCATGACGACGAAGACCACAGCCGCGCCGAAGGAGCCGGCAAGGAAAAAACGAAAAATCCTCCTTCGCGTTTTGATCGTCCTGCTCCTGCTGGCGCTAATCAGCGGGTCAGCGGTGTTCTTCTACGGACGTTATACAAAAACACACTACAGGATCACCTTCTATCAGGAATCGTCCCGGAAAGTCAGCGACGGCATTCGGATCGCTGTCATCTCTGATATCCACGACCGGAAATACGGAGAAAACAACGGAACGCTGATTTCCGACCTTCGGGCCCTTAAGCCTGACCTTATCCTGTTTTTGGGCGACATGGTCATCCGGGATGAAGATGACTACCGGCCCATGCTGGATCTCGTGTCAGCATTGACGGAGATCGCGCCATGTTACGGCGTTCTGGGCAACCACGAGAGCGAACGTATCTATTACAGGAACGACAAAGAACTGCCCGTACTATTCGAGAACGCCGGGTTGAAGCTGCTGCGCGATGCCGTCGAAGAGATCCGGATCGGTAAGGATACCGTTCAACTGATAGGCGTGGAAGGTACGGCACACGGATTCGAAGAATACGGCGGACGTGAATTCATGGAAAAAACTGACGTCGATCCATCCGCTTACTGCATTCTCATGGCTCATATCCCGATCCTGTTTGAAACGCAGCTGTCCGGATACGATTTCGATCTTGGTATCGCGGGACACGTGCACGGCGGGATCGTGGTCCTTCCGTTCATTGGCGGTATATATTCGAACGAAGAAGGATTCCTCCCAAAATTCACCGCGGGGAAATACATTTTGGACAAACAGCAGACTCTGATCATCAGCGCGGGACTCGGTGATTCCAAGCGCTTCCCGCCGCGGATCAACAACATGCCTGAACTGGTTGTGATCGATATAAACCGGTATTGAGCGTTTTCAGGGCGCAGCCTCCATACGGGAAGACGGTCGAAGACGGATGCCACGCAGCCTGTCAAGAGACTGATCCAGAGTCAAGAAGGAGATAGGCAATGAAAGAGAAAAACAGATTGAGAACGGCTGGAGACACGGTTTCTGCCGGTAGTCGGGGCAAAGGGCGGCGCAGTCTGCATAATGCTCTTGAGGCGTTTTGGAAGCGGAGGATCGTCATTCTCGTTTCCTTTCTGATCATTTTCGCGGCATTGTGCGGCTTTCACTATATCAGAAACCTTCATACAGCCGACACGATCCTTTCGTTGGATTATGAGGAGGCCTCCAAAGGACTGACGCCCAACCAGACGCGGTTCAACATTTTCGAGATCAGGAGCGGCGAGGTAATGGAGCGGCTGATCGACTGCGCCGGTCTAGAAGGCAAAACGACCCCGGAGGAACTGAGCAAATGCGTCAGTGTACAGGCAACGCATGACAAAAGCATCAGCGGCAGCGTCAATTATATCAGCACCTCATATATTGTCAGAGTGACCGACAACGGTTCATTTGGCGGGATCACCGCGGAAGACATGCTTTCGCTCCTATGCAGGGCTTACCGCGAATACTTCGTGGAGCACTATGGCTTCAACCACTCCATCTTGTCTTTCGACGTCGACGATCTGAAATTCAATGATGAGTATCTGATGAAGGTCGACCTGTTAGCGCTGAAGTGCAGTCAAATGGAAAACTACGTGCAGCTTCGCGAGCGGGAAAGCAAAAACTTTCAGGATCCGAATACCGGGATCACCTTTTCCGCTCTGGAACAACGTGTGAGCACCTTTTATTCATATGATCTTGCCAGACTGCGTTCCTATATTATTGAAAACGGCATTGCGAACGACAAGACAGGGCTTATCAGCATGTTGGATTACAAGATACGCATGGATAGCCTGATGCACAGCAAAATGATGGCCGCATACGAAGAAGACATTAAGGGGATTCAGATGTATGATACCGCCATGAGCGCTGTAGTCATGATCCCGACCCAAGATGAGACTACCCAGTATTATATGTCCAAGACCAAAACAGGGATGGACAAAATGGCATTGCACGCAGAAGCACAGCTTACGGGCGCAGCGGAGCGCTTGAAACAGATCGAGTATAACCGCTATCTGACGGAAAAGCTGAAGGCAGGCTCCTCCAATCGGACGAAGACGGAAAAGGCCGACGCAATGATCCTTGAGATGGAGGCGTCGCTGGAGGCGCTCGCTTCGGATATTCAGGCGGTGGACAGCGCGTATTCGAGCTCAAAATCCCGCAACTATATCGGCTTCAGCGACGTTAACGCGGATTTTGCGGAGCAAACCGGACTCCTTCCCTCGCTCCTGTATGCAATAATGATCGTTTTCGCTGCATTTATTGTTGTGTTCCTATACAAATTTGTTTCTGACAAGGGGAAAGAGGTATGAGAAAATTCAGTGTGCTTCGTTATCTGAAGCAATTCAGTCTGCTGATCTTTCTCGTGTCCGTCATCGGCGCTATAGCTATCCTTTTCTATGGAAAGTCTCAGCAGCGCTACATTGCATCAACAGTCATTCAGTACACCAACAACGGGGCCAAAGAGGGCTATACGCCGGACGGAAGTCCTTTGAATGTTGAGGAAATATACTCTTCGACCGTCATTGACGCCGCCCTGACGGATCTTGGATATCAAGCCAATATCGATGCCATCCGCTCCAAATGCTATGTTGAAGAGGTGATTTCGGAAGCGCAGCAGACGCTGAATGAAGCGCTGCTGAAAAAGGGTGAGGAACCATCCTACATCGCAGATACGTACCGGGTGTATTACATAGGTGACGACGAGACCGGCGAGGAATATGCCCGAAACGTGTTGGATGCGATCATAAAAAACTACTACGAGTTTTATGCCGAAAAATATGTTGAGGAACAGATGCCGAATAATGGCGTTTCCGTGCTCGCGGAAGGAGATTACGACTATATAGAAAGCGCGCAGGTACTGGAGGATTCCGTTTCTGAGGTGCTGGATTATTTGTTGGACAAAAGAGCCTCACATCCATATTTCCGCTCGGTGGAAACGGGATATTCGTACAATGATCTGTACCGTATCTACGACTTTTTATATAATAATGAGATCCCGAGCTTATATGCCGATATCCTGACCGATGTGGAGACAAACGATATCGATTTGCTGATAAACCGGCTGACGGAAAAATGCGAAGATCTCCAGCTGTATATCGAAAACTGTCAGGAACGTGCCGATTCCCTGAACTATCTGATCGAGAATTACAGTGAGCGCAACAAGGAATTGATGGATTACCATTACCACAGCTCAAGCGGCGGAGACGTCGGTACAGAGTACATCCTGAAGGATGTGGAGCGCGATAAAGAAAGCGGCGATAAAGAAACGACGTATGACGGGCTGATCCGGGAATATGTGGATCTCAACATCATTATCCGTCAAAAAACGATCGAGAAGGAGCACGAAGAATACCTGCTGTCCGTATTTAGGACCGCTCTTCGCACGGAAACGCGGAAAACCTTCACCCCCGAAGAGATCCGTCAAAAGATCGATCACTGTGCGAATCTGGCAACGGAATACTATCAGTATGTGGAAGAATCGGGGCATGAGCTGAACCGCCAACTGAGCGCGAATTATCTGGCGATGATCAGCAGCATCAGCGTCCAGTCGGCTGTGAATCTCAAATTGTACGTTGTGATCGCAATCGTATTGTTTGCGTTGGTTGGAGTCGTCGGAGCCATATTGCTGGGGAGAGCTCTCGACTTTATCGACTATTTCCGCTATGTGGACAAAACGGTTCAACTGCCCAACAGAGCCAAGTGTGACGCGTATATCGACGAATGGTCGGACAAGGCCCTTAATGAGAATTTCGCATGCATGGCGTTGAAGATGGATTCACTGAGCGATCTGTCAAGTGAGTTCGGGCGAGAAACCGGCGATGAAGTGCTGAAGGATTTTGCCATGATCCTGAAGAGCTTCGGCGACCTGTACGGATTTGTCGGGCATAACGGCAACGGCATTTTCTACGCTTTCTTCCCGGATTGCTCGTCCGACAAGCTGGATGTGATCTTGGAGGCGATCGGACGTCAGGTCGCGAAATACAACAATCTGAATCAGGAATACAAGATTTCTTATACCTGCGGCAAAGCTGTTTCAAGCGCAGACAGCGTCTTTGAAATCAGAGATCTGCTCCGGCTTGCCCTGCAAAGAATGCATTCAGGGCAGCCCGCCACCATTTCAGCCTTCGGGAAAAACGAAGCGGAGGATATGAAGGGTCATGCAGAAACGAGGGTCACGGAGAAAGACAGTGACGCACAGTAAAAGCCTGCTTAACGGAGATAACAGCGAGAGACTGCACAGATCGAGGAAGGAATGTCCGCTCGTTGTCGTATTTCTTGCTGTTTTATGCACCGTTCTCGCCGGCCTCGGAGACTGGAAGGTCCTCAACGATGCGTACGGGGCGCTGCCTAAGGCGGCCGTGTTGGGGACGATCATTTGCGCTTTCCTGAATTTTCTCATAGCCGCTGATATAGTAAAGCTGAAAAAAGCGTTGGGCTATTTCCCGATATTTCTGATTCCGATTGCCGTTTATACACTGATCAGCATGTACATATGGATCACGGATCTTTCACAGGCGGCTTCCATCAGCAGGGCAGAGCAGAAGATCCTGTTCCAAACGATCACCATCATCTATGCCGTATTCATGTGTTATCTGCTGGAGGACAGAGCGATCAATTTTCTTTTTCTCAGCATGTGCGTCACCAATACGGCCATTATACTGCTGGAATTGCCAAAGTACGGCTTGAAAGAGAGCATTTCATCCGTTGTGACCTGCATCGTCACCTTTGGAAGTGCGGAAGGGTTTGTCCGCGCATTGGAGATCCATGACATAACCTTTCTGTTCGGACAATTCTTCATCTATTATATGATGTTCGCGCCGAAAAGTACGCTATCGGAAAAACGAATGCGGCGCTGTGGTGTGATCCTCTCCCTCTTTTTCATTCTGCTGGGGTTGAAGCGCAGCATTCTGCCGGCGATACTTCTCGTGTGCTTGTATGTGATATTGCTCCGCAAAGTCAGAAAACCGGGGAAGCTGATCCTTACGGCAGGGATCGCTCTGGTCCTGTTTTTCTATGTCTATCTCTATCTGACGCGGTCCGGAATCCTGGTGACGTTTTTGGAGTCGCTCGGGATCGACACGATGGGCCGCGACGTGCTGTGGAGCCTGCCCAACGAATACTATGAGCTTTCTCCTTTCTGGAAGGGGCTGGGCTTTGAAGGCGTCACCGATCTGGTGAACCAATGGTATGAGGAAGGCCTCATCAACCGGGCGTACCCGCTGCACAATGATATCTTAAGAGTCTTTATTGAACTTGGCGCACTGGGCTTCACCCTGTGGGCGGGCATCCATTATATCCTGTATCCCTCTTACTGGATGAAGAAGCATAACATGGAAACCGGTATGCTGTATATGGCGCTTTTGTGCTATATGACGGTGACTTATCTGACAGATAACACCGCGTTCTATTTCTGGAGCTGCATCGGCTTGAGGCTGATCCCCATGAGCTACAGCTACCGGATCGCGGAGAGAAAAGCTCGACCGCAATGGAACGCGCCGACGCCGGAAGAAGCGGCCAATGAGATCTGGCTTATCGAAATGGAAGGAAAAGGCGAACATGCGGAATAAACTAAAGCGATTGCCGGTTTATCTGAAAAACGTGTTTCTCCTTATCGTGCTTTGGCCCGTTGCCGCGCTGCTGCGCAGAACGAACGAGGCATACCGTCACCTCTGGCTGGTGATGGAACGCGGGTTCGACGCAAGGGATAACGCATACTGGTTTTTTCGCTATTTGCGGGAGCGGCAGCCGCAGATTAACGCATGCTATGTGATAGACACGGCCAGTCCGGACTTCGGCAAGGTCTCTCAGCTTGGCAGGACCGTCGCATGGAAGTCTATTCGGCACTATCTGACGTATCTTGCGGCCGACATGTTGATCGGTACCCATGTGCAGCCCGCATCTCCGGATCTGATGGCGTATTATCATCTGCGTCAGGTCGGGATACGTCCGAGAGGAAAGCAGATCTTTCTACAGCATGGGATCATCATGGCCGAGATGAAGTGGATGCGATATCCTGCAATGAAGGTCGATTTCTTCGCCAGCGGCGGAAAGCTGGAGTATGATTATCTCGTTTCCGAATTCGGTTTCCCGGAGGGGGTCGTTCAGTATACCGGGCTGTGCCGCTTCGACAATCTTGTCCGGGGATGCGATCCTTCCGATGAGATCCTTGTGATGCCGACATGGCGTGGCTCGGATTATCCTCAGGGGGAGCGTTTTTATGAGACGGCTTTTTACCGGCGGTTTCAGTCCCTGCTGGAAAACCCGCGCCTGCTCGATCTCCTTGAGGAGCGCGATCTCAAGCTGATTTTTTATCCTCACATCGAGCTGCAGAAAGAGCTGGATAAGTTCAAATCGCCATCGAAGCGGATCGTACTTGCCGATTGGCGGGATTACGACGTCCAGACGCTGCTCATGCGCTGCAGCCTGCTGATCACGGATTATTCCAGTGTTTTTTTCGACGCAGGTTATTTGGAAAAGCCGGTGATCTACTACCAGTTCGATATGGAGGATTTCCGGAAATACCATTATCAAGAAGGGTATTTCTCATATGTCAAGCACGGTTTCGGCCCCGTCGTCACAACGGAGGAAGCGCTGATCAACGCCGTAATGGAATGCGCCGGAAATGATTTCCGTATGCAGAAAGATTATCTGGACCGTCTGGAGGCTTTTTACTCGGTTCGGGACGAGATGAACTGCGAGCGGACGTATCAGATCCTTCACCGCATGAACGGCGGAGGCTGAGCGCGCGCCGTGATCCAAAAGTAACGGGAGGAACGGGAAAATGCTTCGTGTGCTGCATTCCGTCAGCAATATGGCGCGCGCCGGTATCGAAACCATGCTGATGAACTATTACCGGGAGATCGACCGCAGTCAGATCCAGTTTGACTTTCTGGCGAACAAACCGGTTCCGGGGGAATATGACGAGGAGATACGCTGCATGGGCGGGCGGGTTTTCGTCAGCCCGGGCCTTAACCCCCTGCATTTTCCACGATACAAGCGGTTTGTGGCGGAGCTTCTGCACAGCGATCCCGATATCAAGATCGTCCACGCTCACAACGAAGCCATGGGGTATTACGCCCTTCAAAGCGCCAAAGACGCCGGGCTCAAGGTCCGGATCGCGCATGCGCATAACACGCAGATCATACGGGATTACAAGTATCCGCTGAAGCTCGTCTGCAAGCAGCTCCTTCCCGGCGCGGCAACGGATTATTGGAGTTGCGGAAGGGACGCGGGGATATACTATTACGGAGAAAAGCGGTGGAACGAGTCCGGATTCATCATGCGCAACGCGATAGACGTGTCGAAATTTGCCTTCCGTCAGGAAGAACGTGCGCGTCTGAGGCAGCTGCATGGCTTGGAAAAATGCTTCGTGATCGGCCATGTGGGAAGATTCAACGTTCAGAAAAACCACACTCGTCTGCTGGATATTTTTGCGGAGGCCGCAAAGGCTGTTCCCGATGCTCGTCTCGCGCTGATCGGCACGGGAGAGCTGGAGCAGTCCGTAGAAGAAAAGGCCCGGGCCATGGGGATCCGGGACAAGGTGCTCTTTCTTGGCCAAATGGCTGACGTCAGCGGATGGTATCAGGCGATGGACTGCTTTGTGCTGCCTTCGCTGTTCGAGGGGCTTCCCGTGGTCGGCATCGAGGCGCAGGCGGCAGGATTGCCGTGCGTTTTCTCCGATCGGGTCACCGACGAGGTCCTGCTCTCTCCGGAGACGCGCAGGATCTCCCTTCAGGCTGACGATGCGGAATGGGCCGGAGAGATCGTGGCAGCAGGGCAGGCGAAGACAGATCGGGTCCCGGGAATGGACATTGTCCGTCGGGCGGGATATGATATTCATGAAGAAGCGCGGAGACTGCAGAAGATCTATCTGGAGATGGCGGCACGCTGCGCAAATCTCTGAACACGGCCGCAGGCGACACGGACAGGAGCCGGATAAACTGCGGTCGTCTGTTTTGAAGGGACGGAATGAAAAACATGCAGAAAGCGCAAAAACGGATCGCAATGATCGGACATAAATATATCCCGTCCAGAGACGGAGGGGTGGAGGTCGTCGTCAGCAACCTTGCGCCGCACCTTGCAGAGATCGGATATGATGTTACCTGTTATAACAGGACGAATAAACAACTCAAAAAACAGAGAAAAGACGGGAAGCTGACGCGGGAATACCGGGGCGTTCATCTGATCTGGACGCCGACCGTGGATCGCCGCGGACTGGCAGCCATGTCTTCTTCGGTGATCGCGACGGTGATGTCCTCTTTCCGTCGCTTTGATCTGGTACACTTTCATACGGAGGGGCCGTGCGTCCTCTGCTGGCTGCCGAGGCTGCTCGGCAAAAAGGTCGTGGTCACGGTCCACGGGCTTGACCATATGCGTCAAAAATGGGGGAAGCTTGCTTCTGCGTACATCATGTGGGGCGAGAAAGCGGCCGTCCGCCACGCGCACAGCATCATTGTGCTCAGCGAGGGAGTGCGGACGTATTTTCGCGAGAGATACGGACGTGAGACCGTACTGATCCCCAACGGGATCGACCCTGCCGAAATCCGGCCGGCCTGTGAGATCACCAAGCAGTTCGGCCTCGCTCCACGGGAATATATCCTGTTTCTTGGCCGTCTGGTGCCGGAGAAAGGGATCCATTACCTCATCAAAGCATATCAGATGCTCCGGACGGATAAAAAACTGGTGATCGTCGGGGGCGCATCGGATACGAATGATTATGTGCAGCACCTGTACGACATGGCCGGGGACGCCGACTCCATCATCTTCACCGGTTTTCAGCAGGGACTTGTCGCGGAGGAATTATACAGCAACGCATACATGTATGTGCTGCCAAGCGATCTGGAGGGAATGCCGCTTTCTCTTCTGGAAGCCATGAATTACGGATGCTGCTGCGTGACCTCGGATATCGGTGAATGCGCGGATGTGCTGGACGGCTGCGGCGTCACCTTCCCGCGCGGGAATGTGGAAGCCTTGCGGGAAACGCTGCAGGATCTATGCGACCATCCCGAAAAGGCGGAGGCGCATCGCGGCGAAGCCCGGGGGAAAATTTCATCCAAATACACTTGGCTGGATATCACGGCACAAACCGACGAATTGTACAGAAGTCTGCTGGATGGCTGAGCCTGCGCATGGCAGAAGGGATCCGGAAATTCCCTGCAATCCGTTTGAGAAAGGATCACCGCACACGTCATGAAGCTTGAACGCACAAGGAATGCCGCAAGAAACGTTGTGTTTGACGGAACGTTGGAAATAGTCAATCTGCTGTTTCCTTTCGTCATTCGCTCTGTCATGCTGCACTTTCTGGGGACCGAATATCTGGGACTGAACGGCCTGTTCAAGTCGATCCTGACGTTTTTGAATCTGGCAGAGCTCGGCGTAGGCAGCGCCATGGTGTTCAGCATGTACAGGCCGATCGCCGAGGAGGATACCGATACCATCTGCGCTTTGCTGCGCCTGTATCGCACCCTCTACAGGATCATCGGCCTGATAATAGCGGCAGTGGGACTGCTTTTGATGCCTTTTCTCCGGAATCTCATCAAGGGCGATGTCCCCGCCGGAATGAACCTGTACGTCCTGTTCCTGATGAATCTGGGAAATACGGTGCTGACGTATTGGCTGCTTGCATATAAGAGCAGTCTGCTTCAGGCGCACCAGCGACGGGACGTGATCAGCAAGGTCAGCCTGATCGTGCGGGTGGCAGAATATACCCTGAAGATCCTGATTCTTGTTTTTACACGAAACTATTATCTTTATCTGGCTATACAGCTGCTGTGTCAGCTCGCCATTAACCTGATGACTGCCGTATGCGCAGCGAAAATGTATCCCCGGTATGTGCCCGCAGGGAAGCTGCCGAAGGAAAAAACGCTCGATATCTTCCGCAGGGTGCGGGACTTGTTCACCTCCAAGCTTTCCGCTACGGTCTTCGACGCCGCGGATACTCTGGTCATATCCGCCTTCATGGGTCTGACCGTGCTGGCGCTATATCAGAATTATTATTTCATCATTACGGCGCTTCGCATGATGCTGGTCGTGCTTCTCAACGCCTGCATGGCCGGGGTCGGCAATAAGCTGGTCATGGAGAGCAAAGAGACGAATTACCGGGATCTCGAGAAGATCAGCATTCTGTACATCTGGGTGCTTGGAATAAGCAGCTCCATGCTGCTGTGTATGTATCAGCCGTTTATACAGATATGGATGGGCGAGAAGAATATGCTCTCCGTAGGGTTGTCACTGTGCTTCGTCGTCTATTACTACTCCATGGGTGCAAACAAATTGACCAATATGTTCAAGGATGCTGCAGGCATCTGGCGGATCGATCGCTGGAGGCCTATGACGGCGGCTCTTGTCAATCTTGGTCTTAATCTGGCGACCGTCCGATGGCTGGGGCTGTATGGAGTCCTGCTTTCCTCGGTTTTTTCCATCGTCATCATTCAGATCCCATGGCTGTTCCACAACCTGTTTCGAGAGGTGTTTCCCCGTCAGTTTATGGGAAAGTATATACGGTTATTCTGCGGGCTGACGGCGGTGGCTTTGATCTCCTGCGGGGCGTCGTGGTTGATCTGCAGCCTGTTTTCGCTGAATGTTTGGCCAACTCTCATTCTTAACGCCGCAGTGAGCTTTCTGGTGCCGAATCTTTTCTACTATGTTGCTTACGGACGGAATCCTGTGTTCAGGGAGAGCGTTTCGCAATTGAAACAGAGCCTCTTGTCCAGAGGCAGAACGACGCAGGATACTGAAAGGGGAACGGAAGAATGATCAGTGTGGTCGTGCCTGTCTACAATGTGGAGAAATACCTGAGACACTGTGTGGACAGCATCCTTGCTCAAACCTATACCGATTTTGAACTGCTTCTGATCGACGACGGTTCGCCGGACGGGTGCCCGCAGATCTGCGACGATTATGCCGCCCGCGACACCCGCGTGCAGGTGATACATAAACCCAACGGCGGGCTGATCTCCGCCCGTAACGAGGGGATCCGCGCTGCCAGAGGAGACTATGTCTGCATTTTGGACGGTGACGACTGGGCACTCGAAAACATGCTGCAATTCATCCACGAAACGGCCGCACGGTCGCCTGAGCCGCTCGATATGGTGCTTTTTGCGGCGCACAACGTATACGAGGACCATCTGGAAGAAACCGTAAACAATGTTCCGGAGGGCTATTACGACAGGGAACGGCTGGAAAAAGAAGTGTTCCCGTTTTTGATCACGGATAGGCGGAACGGACTTCAAGGCGGCGTGATACAAGCCCACACGTGGGATAAGGCGTTTAAGCGGGAATTGTTGCTCGAGCATTATACCCGTGAAGAAAGGATCCGCGTCTTTACCGATGTGCCCATGACATACGAATGTCTTCTGCACTGCCGGAATGTATACATATGCAACGAGCGTTTGTATATGTACAATAAAACGAACGAAGATTCCATCCGCGCCAAGAGCAGGGAGAATCTTCTTACAAAGAGTTTCTTTTATCTGGTTTCGTATTTGCGGGAGCATCTGAACGGACTGGGACCGGATACAGACCGCCAGCTCAATGAATACGCGGCCATGCTGATCATTCGTACCGGCAAGTGGCGCGCCGAGACGGAACCCGCCCTGCGAGATGCCGCGCGGCATTTGAAAGAGGAGCTCCGTGAATCGGATATGCTGTCGTTCGTATCCGTGAACGGCTTGCCCCGAAAGGTGGGGGCCGTTATTCTTCTGCTTAAGCTGCACATGTATTATCCGGCTATGCTTCTCTGCGCAGCCCGGGTCAGACAGCAGAAAATGCAAGGAAAACAATCGGGGTGATTTCCCGCGGTTTTCCGGATATGGTCTGTGCGGCGCTACTGCGGCCTTCAAGGCGAACGCCGTCCGCGCATCGGCCTCCGTATTCCGTTTTCACGGCAATTATGTTCTCTGTCGGCTAAAAACAGATAATTACAGGAACACCTGAACAATGGGAAGTGGGTTGAAGAATGTATAAACGAAAAGTACGCGGCTGGTCCCAGCATATTGATTTTATGCTTCTGGACAACATTTGTATTTTTATCAGCCTCCTGATAGGATTCTTGATTATTGAAAAAGAAGGGGTATTGGGTTCCAGATTCTTCTGGAGGCTGGTTTTGGAAAGCATTCTGGTCAATCAGATCGTGATGATCGTCATGGATACCTATCACAGCGTACTGCATCATACGCCATGGGATGAGATGGTCCGGCTTCTTGCCCAGACGGGGTATGTTGTCCTCATTCTTCTGGTATTCAGACTGCTGAGTCAGGCGCCCGAGACCGATCTGCTGAGGATCACGCTCTTTGCCCTTCCTTTGTACGTTCTGACCTGTTATATCATGCGTCAGGCATATAAAAGCTTCCTTAAGAAAAAACACCACATACTCAACCGCTATTCTCTCCTGATCGCGCTGGAAGCTTCCCAGATACCCACTGTCATCCCGCGTATTCTCCGTTCCAATTACGGGACCTATCGCTTCTCCGGCCTTGCTATCATGGGAACAGATCCTTCCGAAGAGGAGGCGCGGAATGCTCTTCGTCCCCTTTGGGATCAGTATCCGGAGGTCGAAACGATCCCCATAGTCGCAACGGCCGATACATTAGAGCAATACTTGACCAACAACTGGGTGGATGAGGTGTATCTGGACGTTTCGCCTAAGGCCGATCTGCCGGTGAGTCTGATCAACAGCCTCATGCGCATGGGCATCACCATACATACCGCCCTCACGAATCTGGACGATATTGAATCCAGACACAAAAACGTGGAATGGATCTGCGGTCACTTGACTATTACGACGTCACTTGGCTATATCACGGGCCGTGATGTATTTCTGAAACGTATCATGGATATTGTTGGAGGCCTGATCGGCTCCCTGATCACCGTGCTCCTCACTCCTTTTTTGGGCCTTGCCATCTGGCTGTCAGATCCCGGCCCCATCTTTTTCATGCAGACCCGTATCGGCGAAAACGGTAAAAAATTCCAAATGTACAAGTTCCGCAGTATGTATATGGACGCGGAAGCGCGCAAGGAGCAGTTAGCACAGACAAGCGGCCAGAAGGACCAGCTGATGTTCAAGCTGGAACATGACCCGCGTATTATCGGGCAGAAGCAGCTGCCGAACGGAAAATGGAAAAAAGGAATCGGCGGATGGATCCGAGACCTGTCTCTGGATGAGCTTCCCCAGTTTTTCAACGTTCTGAAGGGAGATATGTCTCTGGTCGGAACACGTCCGCCAACTTTGGACGAATGGCAGCGATACGAGCCCGCCCATAGATCCAGAATGTCTACACGGCCGGGCATCACAGGCCTCTGGCAAGTCAGCGGACGCAGTAAGATCCGTGATTTTGACACTGTGGTGCGTTTGGATCGGGAATACATAGAAAATTGGTCCCTCAAACAAGACATTCATATCTTGTTAAAGACCATTTGCGTTGTGATCACTCGCAGAGGGGCCATGTAACTTTCGCTCAGATCCCCGGACGGGATGATCTTGTGCGGTACAGACGTTAATCCAGCAGATAAAGGAGTAGCATGAGAACATGAAGATCACAGTTGCCGGAGTAGGATATGTCGGGCTGAGTCTGGCCGTTCTGCTTGCCCAGAACCATGAAGTCACAGCCATAACCACGACCGAGGAAAAGGCCGAAAAGCTCAACCGCTTCATCAGCCCCATTCAGGACGATGAGATAGAGCGGTTTTTCAAGGAAGCACGGAAAGGGAGCAGAAAGCTCGCCTTACACACCACCACGGATAAAGCGGCAGCCTATGGATCCGCCGAGCTTGTCATTATCGCTGTCCCTACGAACTATGACGACGTACAGCAGTTCTTCGATACCTCCGCCGTGGAGGACGCCATCGAGTGGACGCTGAAGGTCAACCCCGACGTCCTAATGGTCATCAAGTCCACCATCCCCGTGGGCTACACCGATTCCGTCCTGAAAAAGTACGGGGTGGACAACATCATCTTCAGCCCGGAATTCCTGCGTGAGTCCATGGCGCTGTATGACAACCTCCATCCGAGCCGCATCATTGTGGGAGCTTATGACGATCGCAGAGCCGATGCGGAGATGTTTGCCGATCTCCTGCTGGAAGGCGCGCGGACGGAGGAGCACAGAGCCGGCGCGCCGGAGCAGAGCATTCCCGTTCTGATCGCCCATCCCACGGAGGCGGAGGCGATCAAGCTTTTCGCCAACACATACCTTGCCCTCCGCGTCAGCTTCTTCAACGAGCTCGATACCTATGCCCAGAGCAAGGGGCTGAATACCAGGATGATCATTGACGGCGTATGCATGGACCCGCGCATCGGCGGACACTACAACAATCCGTCCTTCGGCTACGGAGGTTATTGCCTGCCCAAAGACACCAAGCAGCTCCTCGCCAACTACAAGGACGTGCCGCAGACCATGATCGAGGCGGTGGTGAAGTCCAATACAGTCCGGAAGGACTTCATTGCCGACCAGATCATAGCGATGGACCCGAAGATCGTGGGCGTGTATCGTCTGACGATGAAAAACAAAAGCGATAACTTCCGCGCCTCCGCCATTCAGGGCGTCATGAAGCGCATCAAAGCCAAGGGCATTCCCATCATCATCTATGAGCCGACTCTTGAAGACGGCAGCGAGTTTTTCCGCAGTCGTGTGGTGAACGATCCGGAGCGGTTCAAGGCGCAGAGCGACGTGATCCTGGCGAATCGGTTTGACGCGGACGTGTTGGGCGACGTAGCTGAAAAGGTCTACACTCGCGACCTGTTCGGGAGGGATTGATCCATGCAGCATATCGACCTCAATAACAAGACTATTCTGGTGACCGGATGTCCGGGCTTCATCGGTGCGAACCTCGTCATTCGTTTGTTGAAAGAGCTGAACGGCGGGACCGTTGTCAGCCTTGATAACATGAACGACTATTACGATCCGGCGCTGAAAGAGTATCGCCTGAGCCTTGTGGAGAAGGCGGCGGAAAGCTCCCCTGTAAAACACATTTTTGTACGCGGCTCCATCGGAGATAAAAGGCTGGTAGACAAGCTGTTTGCTGATCACCGTTTCGATATCGTAGTCAATATGGCCGCTCAGGCGGGCGTACGCTATTCCATCGACCATCCGGATGTATATATCGAGAGCAACATCATCGGCTTTTATAATCTGCTGGAGGCTTGCCGTTATAATCCGGTGGAGCACCTGATATATGCGTCAAGCAGCAGCGTCTATGGCGGGAACAAAAAAGTGCCTTTCAGCACCGATGACAAGGCGGATAACCCGGTCAGTCTCTACGCCGCAACGAAAAAGAGCGATGAGCTGCTCGCTCACGCATACAGTAAGCTCTATAATATCCCGTCCACAGGACTCCGGTTTTTCACGGTATACGGTCCTGCCGGACGGCCGGACATGTTTTACTACTCCGTCACGCAGAAGCTGGCGGCAGGGAAGACCATCCAGATCTTCAACTACGGCGACATGCGCCGGGATTTCACATTCATTGATGATATAGTAGAAGGCGTGTACCGGGTGATGCAGGGCGCGCCTGAGAAGAGAAACGGCGAGGACGGCCTGCCGATCCCGCCTTACGCCGTGTACAACATCGGCGGCGGCCGGCCGGAGAATCTGCTGGACTTCATAAGAACGCTTCAGGAGGAGTTGGTCCGCGCCGGCGTGCTGCCGGCGGATTACGACTTTGAAGGCCATCGGGAGCTGGTCGGCATGCAGGCCGGGGACGTGCCCGTGACGTATGCCGACTCCGAGGCGTTGGAACGCGACTTCGGCTTCACACCTAAGATCGGCATCCGCGAGGGCCTGAGAGCCTTTGCGGAATGGTACGCCGGCTATTACAGTTCGCCGTGAGCGGTGAAACCAACGCCGCAGCGGAGTTGTGGGAAGAAGTTGCAGCACTCTTGTGACTTCGGTCGTGACTATCGTGCTGAATCATTTAGCGGCACTAAGCAGGTTTGCCCTGAATTGAAGGAAAGCGTTCAAGAAGGCCTGTCAACGCGCCGGGTCACCAAATGATAACGCCGGGACCGCTTCGGTCCCGGCGTTCGCTGTAATGCATATCAGATATACTTGTCGTTTTTCGCCATCCTGCCGATCAAGACGAACGACACGATGAACAGCACGACGATATAGGCTATGAATCCCCATATGCTGCCGTCCGTGCTCGCGATGTAGTCGTAAGCCCCGTGCAGCAGGGCGGGGAGGAGCACCGCGAGGATGCGGAGCGCCTTCGACGAGCCGGGATCGCCCTCGTTGTAGCGACGCTTGGCCATGCCGTAAAACGCGCCCATGAAGACGCCGAAGCAGGCGTGCCCCGGAATAGCCGTTATCGCGCGTATTATGGCCGTTGAGAGGCCGTATGTCATCACGTAGCTGATGTTCTCCCAAAGGCCGAAGCCGAGCGAGACGAAGAGCGCGTAGACGACGCCGTCGTATTGGCAGTTGAACTCCGGCGAGCGCCATGTGCGCCTGCGCAGCATGAAATACTTGGCGCCCTCCTCGCCGAACGCGACGACGACGAAATAGAGCAGCACGTCGTAAAGCTTCGAATCCTGCGCGACGGCGGCGTTGAGAACGTACCCGAGCACGCGCTCGACGACGAGCGCTATCAGCGAGGCCAGAACGCCCGCTATCGCGAGCCGCCATAGCAGGGCGGGCGGCTCCTTCTCGAGTCGGTCGGACTTGTACGCCCTTATCATCAGAAAAAGCGCAGGGATGACGGCCGCGATCACGAGGAAGATATTATACGAAGCGAGCGCGGGCAGAAGATAATAGAACACGGGCTCACCTCCGTTTCATAGCGTAGTCTGCCCCGTACTGAGCAGGTTATTTATAGGTCGTGAAGTCCTTGTCGAAGTAGCTCGCGTTAAAGGGCATGTGTATGGCATTGAACTGCCCCAGAGGCATGTCCGACGGCGTAACGGGGACGCTGCCCTCCGGCGGGACGATGGGAGGCGCGAAGCTCGGTCTGGCGGGAGCCCCGCCTTCGCCGCTGTTGCCGGCCATCATTGCGCGCATCATCGGCAGCATGTCCTGCGGGAGCTGATCCATTCCGAGCTGATTGCAGAGGAAGCGCCAGCAGTTATCGAACCAGTCGTCGATGCAGGGGCCGACCGTGCCGTTTTCCCCGAAGAGCCTCGTCGTCGAGCCGGTCGCTCCGTGCCCGCCCGTGGAGGAGATGTAGCATCCGAAGGGCCTGCCGGCTTTTTCAAAGGCCTCGATCATGGCTATGCTCTGCGCGACGCTGACGAGCGTGTCGAGCCTCGCGTGATGGAAAAACGCCGGGGGCGTCTGCGGACCGACGAGCTCGCCGTTGGGAACGTACACGATGTCGCCGTCGGTCTGCTGACCGCAGAACATGGGCCCGAAGCCGAGCACCATCGCGTTCGGACGGCCTTCCTCTCCGCTGCATCCGGCCGCATCCATGAGGTCGGGCCTGTTCCAGAGGTTGCCCGTCGTCATGCATATGAAAGCGCCTGCGGAGTTGCCGGAGATGACTATTTTGGCCGGATCGATGCCCCAATCGTCAGCATGCTCGCGGAGTATCTTGATGCAGCGCATGAGGTCGATAACGACCTGCGGGAAGCGGTAATCCTTCGCAACGGGGTAGAGGTACGTGCAGATGACGCCGACGCCCTTGCCGAGCAGGCGCCCGCCGAGCGCGTTGGTGTCCCACTCGCTGCAGAACATGAAGCCGCCGCCGGGAACGTGGATGAGCGCGGGCGTTTTGGTATAGAAGGGCTTTTCGTTCGCGACCGTGACTATGAGGCGCGAGGTCTTCGCCTCATTGAGATCGAATTTGAATACCTGCATTATGATAGCTCCTTTCGGATTATTTAACGGCGAGATCAGCGGTGAGCGCGGTCTTGTAATCGAGCTTGGAATATTCGGGCATAAATTCGACAGAGAGCTCGTCCGTCCATACGCTGAGAATGGTATCGAAATTGGCCATGGCGGCGTTCATGCGGAGCGAATAGCCGTATTTGTCGTTTATCGCGTATGCGTCGGGATCGAGAGGCAGGCGCATCACGATAGTGTAGCCGTATTCCGCCATCTCGACCACGCCGCTGTATCCGTAGTCGTCGAGAGCCTTAGTCGCCTCCTCGAAGGAGGGGACCATCGCGCCCTCGGTCCACTGATAGCCGTCGGGGTAGGAGGCGACGCCGGGGTCCTCCGTGTATTCGTGCATGAGCTCGTCGAATTTCGCGACGGGGTCGTCGGAAGCGTCGAGTATGGCGATGAGCTCCTCGAGCTTTTCATATCTCTTCTGATACTCCTCGTCGGACAGCAGGTTGCCGTCGTCGTCGGTCTTGGAGAGAAGGATATGCTTGGCGCGCAGATATCCGTTCTCGTTTCCGTACATAACGGCCTCTTCGTCGGAGCATTTCGAGCCGTTGACGCCGCAGACCTCTTCAAAGAGGTATGAATAGAGGTACGAGACGCGGAGCATGTAATTATAAAGATCCTCGGTCAGAAGCGATTCGGCGAGAGCCTGACGGTACGCCTCTTCGCTGCCGTACTGGGCGATGAGGTTGTCCTTGGCGCTCGCGAGCTCCTCCTCGTCGGATTCCGGGAGCGTGATGTTGAGCTCGGCGCATTTGTTTTCAACGGCGCGATAGAGCTTGACGGAGTTGATGACGTTGTCCTTGAGCACTTCCTCGACCGTCATGCCGTCGAGATCCATATCCCAGTCTATATCCGTAAAGCCCCAGCTCACATAGGTCGCGTTGGCCCAATAGAGAAATTCGCGCACGGTGACGGGCTCGCCGTTTATCTTCGCTGCGACGGCGTCCGCTTTCAGGCCGAGCGCCTCCGCCTGCACGTCGGCGGGATCGGTCGAAGCGCCGGCCGGATCGACCGTGCCGGAAGGCGTGGAGGACGGCTCCTCTGACGGGGCAGTCGGCTTCTGATCGGAGCAGCCAGCCGCAAAAAGCAGGCTCAGCGAGAGCAGGGCTGCTAAAATTCTTGAAACGGTCTTCATATTTCGGGTCCTTTCTCAAGGCCGCTTGCCGTGGCCTTGTAAGCTTTTATAAATTGAGACGCCTCTTGGATAACGTCTTTTTTCGTGAGCTTGATGCTGACTGCGGGGCTCGTTCCGGCCTCGACCTTGATGCGCCCGCGGAACTCGCTCTCGTTATAGAGAAGGCTTATGCGCCCCATGTCGAAGTCCGTCAGCTTGAAAAACAGCCTTCCGCCTTTTTGAGCTATCTCGCAGATGCCGGCCGCGGCGGCCTCTCCGCGCAGCAGAGCGACCTGAATGAGCGTGTTGACGCTCTTCGGCGGGTCGCCGTATCGGTCGATGAGCTCGTCGGTCATATCGTCGGCGTCGTCCTCGTCCTCGATGAGAGCTATGCGCCTGTAGAGATCCATGCGTTGCTCCGGAGAAGATACGTAGCTGTCCGGTATGGAGGCCGAGACCGTGAGGTCCGCCGAGCACTCCGCGCGCTTTTTCGGCTTTTCGCCCTTTTCCTCGAGGACGGCCTCCTCGAGCAGCTTCAGGTACATGTCGAAGCCGACGCTCATCATGTGCCCGGACTGCTCCGCGCCGAGCAGATTGCCCGCGCCGCGTATCTCGAGATCGCGCATGGCTATATGGAAGCCGCTGTTGAATTCCGCAAATTCGCGTATCGTCGCGAGGCGCTTGGCAGCGTCCTCGCTGAGCACCTTGCCGCGCCTGAACGTAAAGTAGGCGAAGGCGTGGCGGGATGAGCGCCCGACGCGCCCGCGTATCTGGTGCAGCTGCGCGAGCCCGAGCCTGTCGGCGTCCTCTATGATGAGCGTGTTGACGTTGGGAATGTCGATGCCGGTCTCTATTATCGTCGTGCAGACGAGGACCTGCACTTCGCCTGAGGAGACCTGCTCCATGACCTCTGAGAGCTGATCCTCGCTCATCTTCCCGTGCGCGTAAGCAACGGTGACGCCCTCGAGCATCTGGGATAGCCGGGCCGCGGTGCGCTGTATGGTCTCGACGCGGTTGTGCAGATAGTAGACCTGCCCTCCGCGCGCGACCTCGCGCCTGATCGCGTCGCATATGACGGACCAGTCGTGCTCGAGCACGTAGGTCTGGACGGGGTGCCGCCCGCTCGGCGGCTCGGAGATCGTGCTCATGTCGCGCAGTCCCGAGAGCGCCAT
Organism: Oscillospiraceae bacterium; assembly: GCA_017550645.1. GTDB lineage: Bacteria > Bacillota > Clostridia > Oscillospirales > Oscillospiraceae > RGIG7949. Next base: position 159,544 of record JAFZOI010000013.1, on the reverse strand, counting down.
ATTCAGCGTCCTCGGTATCGGCGTCGCCGAGAGGGAGAGCACGTCGACGTTGCCGGCGAGCTCCTTGAGCTTTTCCTTGTGCGATACGCCGAAGCGCTGCTCCTCGTCGACGACGAGAAGGCCGAGCTTAAAGAATTTGACGTCCTTTTGTATGAGACGGTGCGTGCCGATGACGATGTCGGCCGTGCCGTTTTCTATGCTTTTGAGCGCTTTTTTTATCTCCGAGGCCGTCCTGAAGCGGCTCAGCAGCTCGACGGACACGGGATAGCCCGCAAAGCGGCGCATCACCGTTACGTAGTGCTGGTTGGCAAGGACCGTCGTCGGGACGAGTATCGCCGCCTGATAGCCGTCCATGACGCATTTCATGACGGCGCGGAGCGCGACCTCGGTCTTGCCGAAGCCGACGTCGCCGCAGAGAAGTCTGTCCATGGGCGCCTCGCGCTCCATGTCGGCCTTGATGTCGGCCGCGGCGCGGAGCTGATCGTCCGTCTCCGTGTAGTCGAAGGCCTCCTCGAATTCCTGCTGCCACATGCTGTCGGGGGAAAAAGCGTGGCCGGGGCGGCGCATGCGCTCGGCATAGAGCTTGATGAGCTCGTTTGCCATCTCCTTGGCGGAGGCCTTTGCGCGGGATTTGGAGCGCGCCCACTCGGCGCCGCCGAGCTTGTTGAGCCTGACGGACTGATCCTCGCCGCCGCCGATGTACTTCGAGACCATGTCCAGCTGCGTCGCGGGGACGTAGAGCACGTCCGTGCCTGCGTAGGCTATCTTTATATAATCCTTCTCGACCCCGTCGACCGGCATCTTCACGACGCCCAGGAAGCGCCCTATGCCGTGCTGCTCGTGCACGACCGCGTCGCCGACGGAGAGATCGGAAAAGCTCTGGAGCCGCCTGCGGTCCTTCGCGAGCGTTTTTGAGCGGGAGGCCTTTTTCGGCTTCTGCGCGGCAAACTGCCCCTCGGTGATGACGGCGAGCTTTATCGACGGATACTCCATGCCGGAGCCGAGCTCGCCGACCGTGACGGAGCAGGCCCCACCGCGCGGCAGGGACGCGAGCGACGTATCGACGGAGGAGGGAACGCCGAGGCTGTCGAGATAGTCGCGCAGGATGCCGCATTTGCGTTCGTCCGTGCACGTCACGACGACGCGGTAGCCCTCCTTCATGTAGTGGACGATGTCTCCCGCGGCTGTCTGGAGGCTGCCGCCGTAGGATGGGAGCTGCTTTGCCGTGACGGAGAGCAGGGACCGCGGAGCGAGCGGGTAAGTCCCTCCCCGGAAGCTGTCCGCCATGACGACGGGATGCTCCGCGAGAAGCTCGCAGCACTCGTCCCACCCGACGAATAGATCCGTCTGCGAGTCCGCGAGAGTGTTGGATTCAAGCAGGGTCTCGATGTCCTGCGAGATGCGCCAGACGTAGTTTTTCGCCCGCTCCGCGAGGCGGGAGGGCTCGTAGAGGATAACGACCGCGTCCTCGGGGATGTATTCCACGGCGCTGCTGACGCCGTCAAAAAGCAGATTTAGGTATCTGTCGGAGCAAGAAAAGCTCAGCCGATCTCTCAGCCTCTCCGCGTCAGATTCTATATTCGAGATGAGCTCCTCGGGCGGGTTCTTTCTGCGCCTGAGACGGGAAGAAAGAGCCGTCAGCTTAGAGGCAAGGCCCTCCTCGCCGCCGTAGCATAGCTGCGGGAGCGTCTCGGCCGCGGGAAGGATGAGCGCCGACTGCATGTTTTCGATGCGGCGCTGGCTCGTAACGTCGAAATATCCCATGAGGTCAATTTCGTCCCCAAAGAACTCGCACCTTACCGGGTTCGGCTCGGCGGGCGAATAGAAGTCGACGATGCCGCCGCGCCGTGCGAACTGTCCCGCGCCCTCAACCTGCTCGGCGCGCTTGTAACCCGCCGAGACGAGAAGCTCGCAGAGCGCGTCGGGGGAGAGTTCTTCGCCCGATCTGAGCTCAGCGACGCGGTCGAGCAGGACCTGCTTCGGGGCGGTGCGCTGCATGAGCGCGTCCGGAGTGGCGACGCAGAGCGGGGCTTTGCCGAGGGCGAGCGAGGCGAGAGCGCTCAAACGCTCGTGCTCGAGCTGACGGGAGACGCTCTCCGCGTTATAAAACGTGAATTCGCGCGCCATGAGCCTGACGGCCTCTTCCTCGGCGAGAGAGGCGAGGTTCGCGCTCATTCTCTCGCATGAGAGCTCGTCCGGGCAGACGACGACCACGGGGACCCCCGCGCATACGCGCACGGCCGCGGCGAGGTGCGCCGCATGCACGGCCTCCACGCCGGAGAGCACGATGGGGCAGCCTCCGCCGTCTATCCTGTTGAGCAGCTCCGTGAAGACGGGGCTTGTTTTAAGCGCCGATGAGAGAGCTTTCAAATCGTCCTCCAGTCCCGGAAACGGGTAATGCGCGGAACGCCGAAGCGCCCGCGTGTAGACCTTTTAATTTTACTACTCGGCAATATCCAATTCAAGTATATACTGTAAACTGTTGCAATTAAGAAATATTATGATATGATACGTGCGGAGGAAACGGGAATGAACTATCAGCTCGAACTTGATAAGATCATCGAGGGCCTCGGGGAGAAACGTCCGAGGCTGCTCCTGCACGCCTGCTGCGCGCCATGCTCGAGCTACGTTCTCGAATATCTGACGGCTTATTTCGATATAGACCTCTTTTTCTATAACCCCAACATCATGCCCGCCTGGGAGTATGACCGCCGGCTCGAGGCTCTGCATAAGCTCCTTGCCGTCATGCCATGCGCCTCGGGCGTGAAGCTCATCGAAGGTCCGCGGGAGGAAGAGGTATTCCTCGAGGCCGTCCGCGGCAGGGAAGGCGAGCCCGAGGGCGGCGCGCGCTGCCCGATATGCTTTTCCCTGCGGCTCGGCAAGGCCGCAGAGCTCTGCCTTGAGGGCGGGTACGACTATTTCACTACGACGCTGACCATAAGCCCGCATAAAAACGCCGAGCTCATCAATGAGATAGGGGAAAGGGAGGCCGCCTCGCGCTCCGTCCGCTGGCTGCCCTGCGACTTCAAAAAGCGCGGCGGCTATCTGCGCAGCATCGAGCTGTGCCGCGAATACGGGATATACAGACAAAGCTGGTGCGGCTGCAGGCTCGCTCCCGGCGACGAAAGGAACGAACCATGAACGCTAATTCCAACGTAAACGTACACCTGAGGCGAATGACGTTCGCCGCCGTCGTTGCTGCGCTCTACGCCGCGCTGACGCTCGTGCTCGCCCCCATAAGCTACGGGCCCGTGCAGTTTCGCATTTCCGAGGTGCTCTGCATACTGCCGTTTTTCATCCCAAGCTCGACGTGGGGCCTCGTCGTCGGGTGCGTAGTCGCCAATCTCATAGGCGGCAACGGCATGCTCGACGTCGTATTCGGCTCTCTCGCGACGCTCATCGCCGGCGTCGCGACCTCGCTGATCCCGAATAAGCCGCTCGCCTGTCTGCCGCCCGCCGTCGCCAACGGGCTTATCGTCGGCGCCGTTCTCGCGAAGGTGCTGACGCCGGACGCTTTCGCGGCGTCCTTCCCGCTGTTCGCGCTGGAGGTGTTCGCGGGAGAGGCGGCCGTGCTCTTCATAATCGGCCTGCCGCTTATGTACCTTCTGCCGCGCGTGAACGTATTTCGCAAAATGGTCGAGAACCTCGGCGGAAAGCGCGGCCTCAGCAGGATTGAAAATAAACGTTGACAACGCTTCGAAAACGTGTATAATAATTAAGCCCATTATGGGCGAATATACAACTTCTTGCCCGCCGTAATGCCAAGGACGGGCCATCAGTCCAGAAGGAGGTGCAAAGAAATGGCTAAGATCACGGATAACTATGAGGTGATGTTCATCATCAACGCGACCATTTCCGAGGAGGATACGGCCGCGATTGTTGAGAAGTTCAAGTCTCTTATCGAGGCGAACGGAACGCTCAACGAGCTTCAGGAGATCGGCAAGCAGCGTCTGGCGTATCTTATCGACGATATGCCCGAAGGCTACTACGTTCTCGCGAAGTTCACCTCTGCGCCCGATTTCCCCGCGGAGCTCGAGCGCGTGCTCGGTATCACCGAGAACGTCATGCGTTCTCTGATCACCGTCGTTGAAGACTGAGGAGGGCGAATAAATGCTTAATCACATCGTTCTCATGGGTCGTCTTACAAGAGACCCCGAACTGCGCCACACGCAGCAGGGGACTTCCGTCGCGAGCTTCTCGCTCGCCGTCGAGAGGGATTATTCCTCCAAGGACGGCGGTCAGAAGCAGACGGATTACATTGACATAGTCGCATGGCGCTCGACGGCCGATTTCGTCTCGCGCTACTTCACCAAGGGTCAGCTCGTCGCCGTTTCCGGCCGCCTGCAGATCCGCGATTGGACTGACAGAGACGGCGGAAAGCGCCGCAGCGCCGAGGTCGTGGCTGAAAACGTCTACTTTGCCGAGGGCAAGAGGAACCGTGACAGCGCGCCCGACAGCGACTATTCAGAAGCTTACAGCGTCCCCCCGATCGAGCAGGGCTTCACCGCGCTCGAGGACGACGGGGAACTTCCGTTTTGATCTAAATTTGACAGGAGGTCAGACTAATGGCACAAGAGCGTGACAACAAGGTCAACCGCGGCGGCCACAAGCGCAGGAAGGTCTGCCAGTTCTGCGTAGATAAGGCCACGCATATCGACTATAAAGACACGGCGAAGCTCCGCCGCTACCTCTCCGAGCGCAGCAAGATCCTTCCCCGCAGGACCACCGGTACCTGCGCGATGCATCAGCGCCAGCTCACCGAGGCTATCAAGAGAGCCCGCCAGATCGCCCTTCTTCCGTACGTTACGGATTGACGGACAAAAACACGCGCCGCAAGTCTGAAGACCTGCGGCGCGTTCTTTTTTTGCTTATTTGACGACGACGTTCGCTTCGCCGAGCCTCCCGCGCATCTCGTCGACGAGAGCCTCGTGCACGAGGCACGCCGAGGCGAGCTTTTTGCCGGAATCCGCGAAGTAGCAGACGACGCGCTCGGTACCGGGGAACATGACGAGGACTTTTTTGAGATACTCGTAATCCTTTGAACTCTCCGTGCCGAACTTCAGCCACAGCGTGCGCTGCGACGGCTTTTCCGGGACTGGTTCGGCCGCCGGAGCGGGGGACCGTTTCGGGGCCGGAGCGCGGAAGTCGCCGCCGGGAGCCTCGTCTATCCCGCGGATGGACTCCGCCATGATCTGCGGCTCCTTCTCGTCGCGTACGGAGATGCGGCCCGTCACGAATATCGCCTTATCACCGCTCAGCAGCGACCCGCGCTGGTTCAGCAGCTGCTGGAATACGAGCAGCTCCGTTGCGCCCGTGTCGTCCTCGAGCGTGACGTAGGCCATGAGAGAGTTGTTTTTCGTCGTCTTGGTCTTGACGGAGCTGACGATGCCCGCGATGGTGACAAAGTCGTCGTCGGAGTATTCGCCCGTCGCGTCCTCGCCGAAGGAGGCGACGATGCGCGATATGGGGACGGCGCCGCCCTTGTTCGCGGCGGCTCTGTATTCATCCATCGGATGGCCGGAGAGGTAGAGCCCCGTCGCATCCTTCTCGAGCTCGAGAAGCTTTCTCGGCGGGAGCTCGGGGATGTCGGGGAGGACTGCCGAAAAGCTCTCCTCGCTGCCGCCCCCGAAGAGGTCGAACTGCCCCTCGATGTTCCTGCGACGGTCGGAGCCAACGCCGTCCATGACGGATTCGAAGCCCTGAAGCATGGAACTGCGCGTCGCGCCGAGAGAATCGAACGCGCCGGATTTGATGAGGTTTTCCACGCTCCGCTTATTGAGCTCCGTGCCGTACATGCGCTCGCAGAAGTCTGCCAGCGAGGTGTAGGGGCCGTTGGCCTCCCGCTCGGCGACGAGGTTCTTTATAAAGCCCTTGCCTATGCTCTTGACGGCCGCGAGGCCGAAGCGTATCCCGCCCTCCGTGACGGTAAAGCCCTCGCCGGAGGCGTTGACGTTCGGCGGCAGGACGGGGATGCCGTTGGCGCGGCAGTCGGAGATGTATTCTGCGGTCTTGTTCGTCACTCCGAGCACGGAGGAGAGCAGGGCGGCCATGTATTCTTTCGGATAGTGGCACTTGAGGTACGCCGTCTGGTAGGCGATGACGGCGTAGCAGACGCTGTGCGCCTTATTGAAGGCATAGCTCGCGAAGTCGACGATCTCGTCGTAGATCTCGTTTGCCGTCTTCTCCGGGATGCCGTTTGCCACCGCGCCGGGAATGCCGCGCTCGGGATCGCCGTGAATGAAGGATTCGCGCTCCTTGAGGATCTGCGCCTCCTTCTTCTTGGAGATGGCGCGGCGTATCATGTCCGCCTGCCCGGCCGAGAAGCCGCCGAGCTTGCGGAATATCTGTATGACCTGCTCCTGATAGACGATGCACCCGTACGTGACGTCGAGGATATCGCGGAGCATCTCGTGTCTGTAGGTTATGTGTTCGGGATGGTTGCGCCTGTCTATGAAGCGGGGGATGGAATCCATCGGACCGGGCCTGTAAAGCGCGATGATGGCCGAGATGTCCTCCAGACTTCCGGGCTTGAGCCCGACGCAGACGCCCGTCATGCCGGTGCTCTCCATCTGGAAGACGCCCGTCGTCTTGCCGGCCGAGAGCATATCGAATACGGCTTGATCGTCGTCGGGGATCTTCTTCAGGTCAAAGTCGGGGACGCTCTTTTTGACGAGCTCGACCGCCTCGTAAAGAACTGTAAGGTTGCGCAGACCGAGAAAGTCCATCTTCAGCAGACCGAGCTCCTCGAGCGTCGTCATCGAGTACTGCGTGACGGTGACGTCCTCGTTCTTGGCGAGCGGCACGTACTCGTAGACCGGCCTTCGCGTTATGACGACGCCGGCGGCGTGCGTCGAAGCGTGCCTCGGCATGCCCTCTATGGCCCTCGCCGTATCGAGCATGGTTTTCATGCGCGCGTCGCTCTCATATAGGTCGCGCAGCGGCTTGGAGAGCTCGAGAGCCTTGTCCAGAGTTATGTTCAGCGTCGCGGGAACGAGCTTTGCGGCGTTGTCCGCCTCGGCGTAGGTCATGCCCATGACGCGCGCCACGTCGCGTATGGCGCCGCGCGCGGCCATCGTGCCGAAGGTGACTATCTGCGCGACGTGGTCCGACCCGTACTTTCGGTTGACATAATCTATGACCTCGCCGCGACGGTTGACGCAGAAATCGATGTCTATATCCGGCATGCTGACGCGCTCGGGATTCAGGAATCGCTCGAAATAGAGCGCATATTTGATGGGATCGACGTCGGTTATGTTCAGGCAGTAGGCGACGAGACTGGCCGCCGCGCTGCCGCGCCCGGGCCCGACGGGGATGCCCGAGCTTTTGGCAAAGCCTATGAAGTCTGAGACGATGAGGAAGTATTCGCTGAAGCCCATTTTGTCGATGACCCCGAGCTCGTATTCGAGCCTCGGCTCGAGCTCCTTTGCGCGGGCGGCGTCGAATCTCTCCGCGAGGCCCTTGAAGCAGAGCTTGCGCAGGTATCCGCTGCTCGTCTCGCCTTCGGGGAGGGCGAATTCCGGAAGGTGATAGTTGTTGAACTCGAATTCGAGCTCGCACATGTCCGCTATCCTGACGGTATTGTCCGCTGCCTCCGGGTAATTCGGGAAGAGCGCGCGCATTTCTTCCTCGGACTTGACGTAGAATTCATTTGTCGGATACTTCATCCGGTCCGTATCGTCGAGAGTCTTCTGCGTCTGAATGCACATCAGAACGTCCTGCGCATAAGCGTCCTCCCGCGCTATATAATGCGCGTCGTTGGTGACGACGAGAGGGATGCCCGTTTCCGCGGATATGCGCATCAGCGCGGTGTTGACGGCGTGCTGCTCGTCGCGCAGGCGCTCCGCGTCCTCGGAGGTCTCGTTCGTGCCGGCGGTATGGTCCTGCAGCTCGAGATAGAAGCTGTCCTCGCCGAATATCTCGCGCATCTCGAGCGCGCGCGCCTTTGCCGCGTCGTATTCGCCCGAGGCGATGAGCTTCGGTATCTCGCCGGAAAGGCAGGCCGAGAGGGCGATAAGGCCCTCGTGATGCGTCTTGAAGAGCTCCTTGTCGACTCTCGGCTTGACGTAGAAGCCCTCGGTAAAGCCCGTGCTGACCATGTAGCAGAGGTTTTTGTACCCGGTCATGTTTTTGCACAGCAGGATAAGGTGATAATACTTGTTGTCTATGCCGCGCTCCTTGTCGGCGGCGCGGCGCGGCGCGACGTATATCTCGCAGCCGATGATGGGCTTGACGCCCTGCTTCTTCGCCTCTTTATAGAAGTCTATCGCCCCGTACATGACGCCGTGATCCGTCACCGCGACGGCGGTCTGCCCGAGCTCCTTGGCGCGCGAGACCAGCCGCTCGATGCGGCACGCGCCGTCGAGCAGCGAATATTCGCTGTGTACATGAAGATGGACGAAAGACATGAAAACGCTCCGATCTTTGTGGAAAATAACTCCACAATGAAGGTTGATATTCGAATATGTTTATTATATACTAAAAAAACCGATTTCTCAACAAATTCTCCGGCAGGCCGCGAGGCCGCGCCGATCGAAAAGGTCGATATATTATGAAGTCTGCTCTCAAGATCGTTTGCGCCGCAGTCATAGCGTTGGCGCTATCAATACAGGCCTTCGCATCTTTTTCCGACGTTCCCGAGAACGCATGGTACGCTCAGCCCGTCGAGATGCTCTCCGAGATGGGGACCATCGACGGCTACGGCGACGGGACGTTCGGCCCCGACGACACGCTTGAGGCGGCTCAGCTCCTCAAGATACTCGGCATGACGTTCTATCCCGAAGAGATAGCCCCTCAGGGGGAAGACGAGAGCTGGGGCGCGAGATTCTATGCCGCCGCCCTTGACCACGGCGTCGTGACCGAGGAGCTCGTTTCCGCGGACGAAATGTATGACAAGATCAGCAGGTATAAGGTCGCCGCTATAATAAGCGCCGTCATGATAAACATCATGGGCGAGGATATCGCCGTTCCCGACGAGGTCTCCGCGCGCATAGGCGACTTTGACGCGATACCGGAGGAATATGTGGCCGCCGTCAAGACGGTCTATTCCGCCGGCGTTATAGGCGGCTGCGACGAAAAAGGCTCCTATAAGGGAGACCTCGAGCTCACGCGCGCTCAGGCGGCGACTATCGTCATGCGCATGCTCCTGACCGAGGAAAGGCTCATAGACGGCAAGTCGCCTCACCAGCCGGAGCCGGAGCCCGAGCCCGAGCAGCCCGTCCTCACTCCGCTCGACGACGAGTGGTTTGCAAATACGATGTTCCTCGGCGACTCGCTGACCTGCGGCCTCGGAGGCTACAGCGATCTCAAGACCCCGACGTATTTCTATTACGACGGCTGCGGCTGCTGGAATATTCGTTCAAAGACGCTCAAATGCCTGAACGACGGAGTATCGCGCACGTTCAACGCGGCGCTCACGTCCCGAAACTGGGAGCGCGTCATAATCCTGCTCGGCATAAACGAGCTCGGCTTTTCCACAGAGACCTATATCGCCAATTACTCCGCGCTCATCGACGCCATACGCGCCGTGCGCCCGGATATCGAGATATGCATCCAGTCCATCCTGCCCGTCACGAAGCAAAAGTCGGCGGAGGGCTTCAGCATATATACCATACAGACAAAAAACGCCGCGCTCGCTCAGCTTGCGCGGGATAAAAACTGCATGTTCGTCAATGTCTACGAATGCCTCGCGGACGCCGAGGGGTATCTGCCTTTGACTTACAAAGGCTGGGACGGCGTGCATCTGAATACCTCCGGCTACAACCGTTGGGCCGACTACCTGCGCAATCATCTGGGCGGCTGAGCCGCACCGAAAAGATAACAGGGTCTATTCGATGCCGTCCCCGGTCTCCCGGAGGGCGGCATTGTATATTTCGTTTCTGGATAGGCCGGTCTCCGCGGCGGCGGCTCTGGAGGCTTCCTTAAGACGCATGCCTTCCGCGCGGAGCGCTTCGACACGCGCAAGCGCCTGATCCATGGTCGCCTTCGGCGTCTCAGGCTCGGCTCCCGCTATTATCAGGACGAATTCGCCCCTCGGAGCAGTCTCTTTATAAACCGCGAGCGCTCCGGACAGAGTGGTGCGGACGATCTCCTCGTTGAGCTTCGTCATTTCGCGCGCAATGCAAAGCGCGCGGTCTCCCCACGCCGCGAGCATGTCCTCGAGCGTGCCTACAAGCTTGTGCGGAGCTTCATAGAAGACCATCGTGCGGCGCTCGTCTTTGAGCTCCTCGAGCCTTTCGCGGCGGCTCTTGCCTGCCACGGAGAGAAACCCCTCGAACGTAAAGCGCCCCGTCGGCATGCCGGAGGCTGCCAGCGCGGTAATCGCCGCGCAGGGGCCGGGAATGGAGACGACCGTGACGCCGCTTTCAGCGGCGAGGCGCACGAGGTCCTCGCCTGGATCGCTTATCGCGGGGGTCCCGGCGTCGGTCACGAGAGCGCAGCTTTCTCCCGCGAGGAGCCTGTCGAGTATGCGGACGCCGCCGCCCGCCTTGTTGTGCTCGTGATAGCTCAGCATCGGCTTTTTTATATTCAGATGATTGAGGAGCTTTATGCTGACTCTGGTATCCTCGGCCGCGATGAAATCGACCGAGGCGAGAGTCTCGGCCTGCCTTTTGCTTATGTCTCCGAGGTTGCCGAGCGGGGTCGGCACGAGGTAAAGAGTTCCTGCCATTATTTCCTCCGTAGGGTCATTTTATGATCAGGGGCTTTTCCGTCTTCAGCCCCGGAGCTCCGCCGCGCACTCCCTCGACGAGAACGAGGGAGGGGGCGGCGTCGTACGAGGCCGCGCACATCTGAAGCCGCTTCGGCTCTATGCCGCGCTCCGTCATGGCGCAGAAAAGCTCGCTCAGCCTTTCGGGCCTGTATACCACGCAGAATCTGCCGCCGTTTCGCAGCATGTACGCCGCCGCCTCGCAGAGCTCGCGCAGAGACAGAGAGGTCTCGGCCCTTGCGGCGTTTTCAAAAGTCTCCTTCGAGGGCCTGCCGCGCCCGGGAACGAAATACGGGGGATTGGAGACGACCAGATCAAAGGAGCCGGCCTCGAAAATGCTCTTGTATCGTCGGACGTCGGCGCAGATGACGTTCGCTTGCATGGAGTTTAGCGCGAGGTTTTCCCGGCAGAGCTTGGCCGCCGGCCCGGAGATGTCGATCGCGACGGCCTCGGCTCCCGGCGCGCGCGCAAGCAGCATGAGGGTTATGACGCCCCCGCCGCAGCCGACGTCGCAAAACCGCCTGATCCTGCCGAGGCGCACGAATCCGGCCGGCAGCATGGAATCGGCTCCCGGCTTGAATACGCCCTCCGCGTGCTGATAGAGCGGGCCGCCCTTATATATCTCCTCGGCCAAAGCGCGCCTCCGATCGGTCTTACCCGGAGTTTTTCCGGGAAATAAAGATAAAAGTTCGGAAGAGCTCCGAACTTTTATCCTTGCTTATGTAGCTTATTCGGCGGAAGCAGCTCCGACGGGGCAGTTGGCCTCGCAGGTCCCGCACTCGACGCAAGCGTCGGCGTCGATGACGTAATTGCCGTTTTCCTCGGCGATGCAGTCAACGGGGCAGTTGGCCTGGCAGGCTCCGCACTGTACGCACTTCTCAATATCGATCTTGTAAGCCACTTTTGAAAACCTCCGTAAGTTTATTTGCAGATAAATGATAACATACATTTTGCAAATTGCAAATGAAATATTATTTGCTAAGTGTAAATTCTCGCCTTTTTTCTCGTCGTTTCTCGCCCTTGCGGCCCTATACTGAAAGTTGAAACAAAAAACAGCGCACGAAAGCGGATCGAATGAGAGGAGGCGGAGGCTTGAAAAAAGCGGAGAAACTGACCGCTCCGGCTCGCAAAATGCTCTGCGACGCGTTCGATATAGCCGCGGAGCTCGGCGCCCCGTTCGTGGACGGCAGCCACCTTCTGCTTGCCGTCGCGGCGGATGAGGGAATCCCGGCGGCGAAGCTGCTGGCGGAGTACGGCTTTACGGAGCAGAGCCTGTCCGAGCCTATAACTGCCTATGCCGCGAACGGAACTTCCGGACAGACGCCGGTACTGGGATTTAGCGAAAGCGGGCGGCGGATAATCGCCAGAGCCGCGCTCGAAGCTGCAAAGAGCGGAAGGGCGAGCGTTGCAGCCGAGCATATCCTCGCGGGGGTGCTCGGCGAACGCGGCTGCTCGGCGGCAGGGCTTCTGAAAAGCTGCGGCACAGACCCTTCGGAGCTTGCGGAAGAGCTCTTCGGCGGAGCGCGCGGCTAATTGCAGTTTTCCCCCGAAAATAATAAATCTTGACATATTCCCGCCGTGGTATACAATATATATGTATATTTGTAAGCTGGCAGAGTGTATGGTCCCGCAAGCACGGCGGGGCCGCAGCCGGCTGCTGCGGCCCCTATTGAAAAGACGGAGTGCGCGCTCCGTCCGGAAGCTGCCGCAGTTCCGGCGCCGGGCGGCAGCAAGCCATTATATGCCCTTCGAGGCGGACCCGACACGGGCACGCCGACGCAGGCAGGGGGAAAGAGACATGATCAAGATAGCTCCGTCGATACTCTCCGCGGATTTCGCGAGGCTCGGAGAGGACATAGAGGACGTCAGGCGCGGCGGCGCCGACTACCTTCATTTCGACGTTATGGACGGCGAGTTCGTCCCGAATATTTCGATAGGCGTTCCGGTCCTGAATTCCGTCCGCAGGGCGACGGACATGATACTCGACGTGCATCTGATGATAGACCGTCCCGTCCGCTATATTGACGCTTTCTCCAAAAACGGCGCGGACATCATAAACGTCCACGTCGAATCCGATTCCCCGGAGAACATAAGGGCCGCCGTGGACAGGACTCTTGAACTCGGAAAGCGCGCCGCGGTCACGCTCAAGCCCAAGACTCCGGCCGAGGCCGTCCTGCCGTATCTCGACGACGTCTCGCTCGTTCTTTTAATGACGGTCGAGCCCGGCTTCGGCGGGCAGTCCTTCATGTACGACATGCTCGACAAGATAATGAAGATCCGCTCGTGGATAGATTCGCGCGGGCTCGCCTGCGAGCTCGAGGTCGACGGCGGGATAAATCCCTATACGGCCAAGCTCGCCGCCGAGGCGGGGGCGAACGTCCTCGTCGCGGGCAGCGACGTCTTCAAGGCCGCCGACAGGGGAGCGAGGATAGCTCTGCTCAGAAAGAATGCGGAGGAGGCCGCGCGAGGCGGCGTAAAGCAGAAATGAACGTTTTTCCGAGACCGCTCGACGTTCTCGTCGAGAAATTTGCCGCTCTGCCCGGCGTAGGCAGAAAATCCGCGCAGAGGATGGCTTTTTATGTGCTCGGGCTTCCCGACGCGGAAGCCGAGGCCTTTGTCGACGCCATACGCGAAGCAAAGCGCACAGTCCGGCGCTGCTCCGTCTGCCAGAATCTGACCGATTCCGAGGTCTGCCCGATATGCTCCGGCGCGCGCAGGGACGATACCGTCATCTGCGTCGTGACGGACCCGAAGGACGTCGTCGCCATGGAGCGCGGCAGGGAGTATAACGGTCTTTACCACGTGCTTCACGGCGTGCTCTCGCCGATGAACCGCATAGGGCCCGACGACATCACCGTCAAGCAGCTGCTCGCGCGGCTCTCGGACGGGAAGGTCAAAGAAGTCATCATGGCGACGAATACGGACACCGAGGGCGAGGCGACGGCGATGTACATATCCCGCCTTATAAAGCCGCTCGGGATAAAAGTGACAAGAATAGCCTACGGTATCCCCGTGGGCAGCAATCTCGAATTTGCCGACGACGCGACGCTCCTGCACGCGATCGAGGGCAGAACAGAAATGTAAACGAAAAAAGGAGAATAAAATGGCCGAAAAATTGAGAATCACGTCTCTGGGCGGGCTCGATGAGGTCGGTAAAAACCTGACGGTATATGAATACAAGGGCGACATGATCGTCGTGGACTGCGGTCTGGGCTTCCCGGACGGCGAGATGTACGGCGTCGACGTCGTCATTCCCAACACGGCGTATATCTCCCGCAACAGGGACAAGCTGCGCGCCATCGTCCTCACGCACGGACACGAGGACCATATCGGCGCCCTCCCTTACGTTCTGCAGGATATAAACGCGCCCATATACGCGACCGCCATGACGGCAGGTCTCGTAAAGCTCAAGCTCGAGGAGCACAAGCTTCTCGACATAGCCGATATCAGGATAATGGAGCCCGGTACGAGCTTCAAGGCCGGACTTTTCACGATAGAGCCCATCCACGTAAACCACAGCATCTCGGGCGCGGTAGCGCTCGCGATAGGAACGCCCGTCGGCACGGTCGTGCACACGGGCGACTTCAAGATAGATACGACCCCCGTCAATTCCGACATGACGGACCTGACCCGCTTCGGCGAGCTCGGGAAAAAGGGCGTCCTGCTCATGCTCTCGGACTCCACCAACGCCGAGCATCCGGGCTTCTCTCCCTCGGAGAGGACGGTCGGGCGCAGGCTGCGCAGTCTGTTCGAGGGCTGCGACAAGCGCGTCGTCGTGACGACGTTCGCCTCCAACGTGCCGAGGATACAGCAGATAATCGAGTCGGCCGCCGCCTGCGGCAGGAAGGTAGCCGTGACGGGGCGCAGCATGGAGAACATGCTCAAGGTCGCGCTGGAGCTGGGATATATAAACGTCCCGCAGGGCACGCTGGCCGACCTCGGGCAGCTTAAAAATCTGCCGCCGGACAAGGTATGCGTCATCACGACCGGAAGTCAGGGCGAGAGCATGTCCGCTCTCTACCGCATGGCTTTTTCCGGACACAAGTATATCGACATCGGATCGGGAGACCGCGTCATAATCTCGGCCTCCGCCGTTCCCGGCAACGAGAAGACCGTCAGCAGGCTCATAAACGAGCTGCTCCGCCGCGGAGCCGAGGTGCTCTACCGGAGCATAGACAGCGACCTGCACGTCTCCGGCCACGCCTGCCAGGAGGAGATGAAGATGCTCCTTGCGCTCGTCAAGCCGAAGTTCTTCCTGCCGATACACGGCGAGCAGCGCCATCTTCGCGCCCACGCGGCGTTGGCGGCAGAGGTAGGAATCCCGCCCGCAAACACGCTCGTTACCGAGATAGGCAGGACCGTCGAGGTCACAAAGAAGAGCATTAAGTTCGGGCAGACGATACCCTCCGGCCGCGTCCTCGTCGACGGGACCGGCATGGGCGACGTCGGGAGCGTCGTGCTCCGCGACAGACAGCACCTCGCGCAGGACGGCATGATAGCCGTCGTCATCAGCCTCAACAGCGAGGATAACAGCCTGCTTTCCGGACCCGACATCATAACGCGCGGCTTTGTCTACGTCAAGGAGTCCGGCGACCTCATAAACGACATGAAATCCATCGTCGTCGAGACTTTGGACGCCTGCGAGATAAACGACATCACAGACTGGGCGACGATCAAGACGTCGATAAAGACCGCGCTCTCGTCCTACGTCAGCAAGGCGACAAAGCGCAGCCCGATGATACTTCCCGTCATCATGGAGATCTGACGGGGGGCAGACAGACAAGCGGCAGGGGAGCGCTCTCTCCGGCCATGGAGGTTAGATAGAGATGAACGATCTGTCCGAGACTTTCGGCAGCAAGGTATTCAATGACGCCGTCATGCGCGAGCGTCTTCCCGCGGAGGTCTATGAGTCCGTACGCTCCGCCGTCGAGCTGGGAACGCCGATCCCCCGCGCGGACGCGGACGTCATCGCGGGCGCGATGAAGGATTGGGCCGTCGAGCTCGGGGCCACGCACTTTACCCACTGGTTCCAGCCGATGACCAACGTGACCGCGGAAAAGCACGACAGCTTTATTGCCATGAAGCGCGACGGCACCGCGATAATGGAGTTTTCCGGCAGCGAGCTCGTCAAGGGCGAGTCCGACGCCTCGAGCTTCCCGTCCGGCGGTCTTCGCGCGACATTCGAGGCCCGCGGCTACACCGCATGGGACCCGACCTCCCGCGCCTTCGTCAAGGATGAGACGCTCTATATCCCTTGCGCGTTTTATTCCTACAGCGGCGTGACGCTCGATAAGAAGACTCCGCTCATGCGCTCGATAGCCGCGCTCAATACGCAAGCCCTGCGCGTGCTCAAGCTCTTCGGCAACGACGCGCGCCGCGTCACGCCGACGGTCGGCGCGGAGCAGGAATATTTCCTCGTTGACAAAAAGAACTTCGAGCGCCGCCGCGACCTCGTCTTCACCGGCAGGACGCTCTTCGGAGCCCAGCCGCCGCGCGGACAGGAGCTCGGCGACCACTACTACGGCGCGATAAAGCCGCGCATACGCGAGTTCATGAAGGACCTCGACCGCGAGCTCTGGGAGCTCGGCATCCCCGCCAAGACCGAGCACAACGAGGCCGCCCCGGCGCAGCACGAGCTGGCGCTCCTCTATGCCGACGCGAACATAGCGACAGATCACAACCAGCTGACGATGGAACTTCTCGCCTCTGTCGCCGAGCGGCACGGGCTGGTCTGCCTGCTGCACGAAAAGCCCTTCCGCGGAGTTAACGGCTCCGGCAAGCACAATAACTGGTCCATGGCGACGGACAAGGGGCTGAACCTGCTCGAGCCCGGCACCTCGCCGGAGGAGAACGCGCAGTTTCTCATCTTCCTCTGCGCCGTCATCAAGGCAGTCGATGACTATCCCGAGCTATATCGGCTCTCCGTCGCGACTGCGGGCAACGACCAGCGCCTCGGCGGCTACGAGGCTCCGCCCGCCGTCATCTCCGTCTTCCTCGGCGACGAGCTGACCGCCATTCTCGAGGCCATCGAGGAGGGGAGAACGTACCACAGCGGCGAGGCCGAGACGATGCGTATAGGCGTCGACGTGCTCCCGACCTTCCCGAAGGACACGACCGACCGCAACCGCACCTCGCCCCTCGCTTTCACGGGAAACAAGCTCGAATTCCGCATGCCGGGCGCGCCCGTCTCGACCGCGGGGCCGAACATCATCCTCAATACGACCGTGGCCGAGTCGCTGCGCTGCTTTGCCGACGAGCTCTCCGGCGCGGATAACTTCGAGGCCGCGCTCAACGACCTCATCCGCGATACGATAAAGCGCCATAAGCGCGTCATCTTCAACGGCAACAGCTATTCCACCGATTGGCTCAAGGAGGCCGCCGCGCGCGGGCTCGTCAACCTCCCGACGACGGCCGACGCCGTGCCCTGCTATCTCATGGACAAGAACGTCGAGCTCTTTGAGCGCCACGGCGTCTTCACCCGCCTGGAGATAGAGTCGCGCTGCTACATAAAGCTGACCGAATACTGCAAGAAAACGAACATCGAGGCGCTGACCATGATAGAGATGGTCCGCCGCGAGATAATGCCCGCCGTGTTCCGCTATATGAAGGACCTCTCGGGTCTCATCATGAGCAAGCGGGAGCTCTCCGTCGCGGCGGGGCCGGAGCTTACGGAGCTCAACCGCCTGTCCGAGCTGACGGGAAAGACGGAGACCGCCGTTTCACGCCTTCAGGCCCTCGCCCCGCAGATAGCGGAGAAGAACGATCCGCGCGAGCGCGCGCTCTTCTGCAAGGACGAGATACTTCCCTGTATGGACGAGCTGCGCGAATCCGCCGACGCGCTCGAGACGCTGACAGGGAAGACCTACTGGCCATATCCGACCTACGGCAAGCTGCTTTTCGATATCTGACGCGGGGAGAGAGAAAGATGCGCAAGGATAAGACGAATTACTATCTCGACATAGCCGACGCGGTCCGCAGCCGCAGCACCTGCCTGAGGCGGCAGTACGGCGCGATAATCGTCAAGAACGACGAGATCGTTTCCACGGGCTATAACGGCGCGCCGCGCGGCCGCAAGAACTGCAGCGAGCTCGGCCGCTGCACCCGCGAGGAGCTCAAGATACCCAGCGGCCAGCGCTACGAGCTCTGCCGCAGCGTCCACGCCGAGGCCAACGCCATAATCTCGGCCCAGCGCTCCGCCATGATAGGGGGGACGCTGTACCTCGCCGGGCGCGACGCAAACACGGGCGCGCTGCTCGATACGACGACGCCGTGCTCGATGTGCCGCCGCATGATAATAAACGCCGGCATCGAGAGCGTCGTCTGCAGGACCGGCGACGACGCCTACACCGTGACCCCCGTCTCCGAGTGGATCGAAAACGACGACTCGCTTTCATAAAAAAGCAGAGCGCGGAATGATAATTCCGCGCTCTGCTTTTTATTGATGGCTGACTATGCTCAATGGAGGAATAACGATGTCCAACGAAACGAGGAGCCCCGCCTCATTTGGCGCACAGGAGACGATACCCGACTACTCGATACACGGGCTCAAGCTGACACAGCACGCCAAGGAACTGCTGATGCAGGAGGAGAACGAGGGAGCGCGGATAGAGTTCGCGAAGAGAACGTACGAGGCGAACAAGGAGCAAATCGAGAAGGCAATATTGGCCCGCAAGACAGCCAAGTAAACGCCCCCGCGACAAACTCCGTCGGCGCGGCGCAGACGGGATATAACTACGCGGACTTCCCGCATGAGTCTTTTACAGCGCAAAAAAGGAGCATGCATCGCTGCATGCTCCTTTTTCCGTATTGGGTCTTGCTTGCGCGTCCCGGGCGATTACTGGAGCCAGGGCGGAAGCTGGCCGTTGCGGCCGTAGTTGTTGTCCTCGAGTTCCTTGACGAGCTCGGGATCGGTGTTGTCCTGACGCGGAAGGACGCAATCCTGCTCATGGGAGAGGATGTACTGGACCTTCTTGATATCGACGTTGTGCGCGGTCGCGCCGTCCTTGACGGCGACGGCGGCGGCGACGCCGGTGGCCTGACCGGTCTGGACGCACTGCGGGATGAGCTGAACGGCGCCGATGGCGAGCGGGTCAGCGGAGATGTGACGTCCGGCGGCGAGGAGGTTGTCGATCTTCTGAGCGAGCAGAGCGCGATACGGGATCTCGATCGGGGCGTCGCAGTAGCCGGTGGAGGACCAGGCGACGACGTCTTCGTAGACCGGGTTCTCGATGAAGTTCTTCTTCGTCATGACGAGCTCGCCGTTCAGTCTGCGGGAGCAGCGGGTGCCGAGCTGCGGAGCGATGTCCATGAGGTAGGCGTCCTTGAACGCGAACGGAAGATTCCTCTTGCAGAACGCGAGGACGCGGCGGATGGAGTCGCGGACGATGAGCTGGGTGTTGCGGATATCGTCGAGGTCGGTGCAGTTCATGCCGTTGAGCCAGTTATTGAACCATACGGTCTTGAAGTTGGCGCAGGGGAAGAACAGGGTCCTGTAGCCCGCGACCTTGAAGAGCTCCTGATTGAAGGCGTTGACGAGATCGGGGTTCTCGTCGGCCCACTTCATGTAGGCTTCGTAGTCGACGTCGGTGACGCGCCAGACAAGAGCGGTCTGGTTGTCGCGCTGGCCCTCGGAGATTATGCCGCCCTTGCCGAACCAGGGAGCGCCGGTCTGAGCAACGATGTCGAGGTCGCCGGTGCAGTCGATGACGATCTTCGCCCAGACGACCTTACGGCCGGCCTTGGACTCGAAGATAACGCCCTTGATGACGTCGTTCTCAACGATGGGCTTGGTGCCCCAGCAGTCGAGCATCATCGTGATGTTCGGGCACTCCTCGATCATGGCGTCCATCTCGAGCTTGAGCTGCTGCGGATCGAAGTTCGGGGAACGGGAAACGGTCGCGTTCTCGCCGCGTCCCTTGACGCAGGAGAAGACGCCCTTCCACTTGTTGACGTAGATCGGGTTGTTGGAGCCGGCCTCTTCGAGGGTCGGGCTCATGTAGGCGTCCGGAGCATTTCTGTCAAGACGGGTGAACCACTCTTCCTGAATGCCGCGGATGATGGAGTACTTGCGCCAGTTGAGGGAGGGGATCATCAGGACGTAGCCCCCGGTGACGTCGCCGCCGAAGTAGCCGTAGCGCTCCATGATGAAGACCTTCGCATCGGGGTTGGCACGGGCAGCCGCAACAGCGGCGGAGTGACCTGCCGCGCCGCCGCCTACGACGAGTATGTCGCAGGAACCGTATACGGGCAGTTCATTCGAAGTTTCGATGTACTTTTCGTTCATGAGATTCTTCCTTTCCAGTTTAATTTGTTTTATTGGTTATATTTTAGCAAACGTTTACTAATATATCAAGCGAAATTAAGCGATTTTTAATAAAAAAGAAAGCGGAGCGCGCATGCATTCCGCTTTCTTTTTCGTTAAGGCTGTGTCTGCTCGGCCGCGGGCGTCGGAGCATAGGGGAGCTCAGTCCCGGGGACGCGGATCGCGCCGTAGTAATACGTCGAATAATACCAGTCGTTCATGTTGCTGATGATGACGGAGCCCTTGGCGCTGGAGGAGTGGATGAACTGATCGTTGCCGACATAAATGCCGACGTGCTCTATCGAAGAACTGTAGTTGGAGGAGAAGAAGACCAGATCGCCCAGCTTCAGATCGCTCTTGGCGACCTGCGTCCCGTTTTTCCACTGCGAGGACGCGGTCCTGTTGAAGTTTTCAAAACCGTACTTCTTATAGAACATGAAGTAGGTGAAGCCGGAGCAGTCAAATCCGTTCTCATCAGAGCCGGCGTACTTGTACGGGTAGCCGAGATACGTAAGCGCGTCCTCGACGATCTTCTCGCCTACGGTCATTCCGGTCTCGGCCTCGCCGGGTTCCGGAGTCGTGGAAGGATCGGGTTCCGGAGTAGCGGAGGGCTCGGGCTCCGGAGTGGCGCCGGGTTCGGGCTCGGGCGTAGTGGAAGGCTCGGGCGTAGTGGAGGGCTCGGGTTCCGGCGTCGTGGAGGGTTCGGGCTCCGGCGTCGTGGAAGGCGCAGGCTCAGTCGAGGGCGCGGGCTGGGCCTCCTGCGGGAGCAGCTTTACGTACTTGCCGAAGACATATCCGACCCTGCCGTTATAATCGACCTTATACCATTCGCCCTCGAGCGCGAGAGCCTGAACGGAATCGGTCTTGTAGAGATACGTGATCACGCCGCTGGAGAGGGAAGCGCCGCTGCGAAGACGCACGCCGTCGCCGGTGATGTTGGCCTTGCCGGGCTTGAAGTTGAGCGCGGCGGGGAGGTCTATGTACTTTGCGAACATATAGCCGACCTTGTCGCCGACCTTGACCTGATACCAGCCGTCAGCCTGCTCGGAGAGCACCTCGACCTGCGTACCGCGTTTATATACGTTGATGACGGTCGCGTTCAGGGAGGGAGCTTCGCGGAAGTTTATCCACGAGGCCGTAACGACGCCCGTGCTCGCTGCTGCAGAAACTGCGAGCGCGATCAGAATCGCTATCGTGAGCATGACTATGATAATGGATCTTTTTTTCATATCGCCTCCGGACCGCACGAAGCGGCCGCCGCGTTCAGGTCACGCGGCCTGACCTTGATTAGCGGCCCGAAAGGGCGCGCGCGAGCCAGACCTCGGCGACGTCCATCGCGTTATACAGGCCGTCCTTCTCGGTCTTCTTGACGACGCGGTCGCGCGATTTGATGTCGGGGTCCGTGAGCTGGAGCTGAACGCTTACCTTCTTGGCGAGCGTTATGTCCTTGACGGGCTCGCTGTCAAGGATCTGAAGCATGATGATGTATTTGTCGGACATGCGTCCATAGTATATGAGATTGTCCTTGCGCATGAGGGGGATGCCCTTGTATTCGAGAACTTCCTTTTTTGCTGCAGCCATTTTGTTCCTCCATATCAGGATGTTACCAAATTGTAACACATTGCAGTTATTCTGTCAACCATTGCTGAACTCTTATTTTACTCCATGATCGACCGAAAAACAAGAGCTTAGACACATAAAAAAGCTCCGGAGCGTTTTCGTCGCTCCGGAGCCGTCGGATCATTTGTTCAGGTAACTAATCACGAGTTCCTGCAGCAGCTCATCTCTGTCGAGCTTACAGATAAGCGTGCGCGCGTTGTTGTAATTTGTGATATAGGTCGGATCCTCCGTCACGATATAACCTACGAGCTGATTGATGGGGTTGTAGCCCTTGATGAGAAGGGCGTTATAAACAGTCGTAAGTATCTCCTTTATCTGAAGACCGGAGTCGACGACCTTGAATTTCCGCGTCAATTCATCCATCATGATACCTCCCATCTCATCGGCTTGGCCTAATTAATATACTTTCTGCACTTAAATTATATAACCGGGGGAGTGGGGTGTAAAGTGACAATTGTGTTACATCAGCGGATCTTCGCCCCGAGTTTGGCTTCGAGCTTCTCGAGGATATTCGCGAGGACGGGGTCTATATCCGCGTCGGTAAGGCTGCGCGCGTCGTCGCGGAACTCCAGCGAGAAGGCGACGCTCTTGCTTCCGGCGGGTATCGGCACGCCCTTGTAGACGTTGAAGAACTCGACGAGCTTGAGAAGCTTTCCGCCCGCCTCGGCGATGCAGCTTCCGAGCGAGGCGACCGTGACGTCGTCGGAGCAGACGACGGCGAGATCGCGGAACACGGCCGGGAAGCGCGGAAGCGGCTCGTAGGAGGGCTCGCCGGCGCGGCAGTCGAACATGACCTCGAAGTTCAGCTCGGCCGCCCAGACTTCCTGACCGACGTCGTAGTTGGCGGCGACCTCGGGGTGCACCTGACCGAAGATGCCGAGCGTTTTGCCTTCGCAGAGTATCTTCGCGCAGCGTCCGGGATGCCACGAGGGATCGTCCTTGACCGCCTCGAACATCACGCCGCGCACGCGGAGCGAATCGAGCAGGAGCTCGACGTCTCCCTTGAAGGAGAAGAAATCGAGCTTGTCGTCATATCCGCCGAAGACAAGCGTCTTGACCTCGTCCGGAAGCACGTTCCCGGTCGGGATATATATCTTCTTGAGCTCGTAGAGGCGGACGTTTTTGTTGCGGAAGCTGTAATTGGTCTTGAGGCATTCCATCAGCGAGGGGAGCATCGTCGTGCGCATGACGGAGGTGTCCTCGCCGAGCGGATTCTGAATGAGGAGCATGTTCCTGCGCGGATCGTCGGCTGCCATGCGTATCTTGTCGCAGGCGGTCGGGCTGATGAACGCGAAGGTCAGCATCTCGGAATAGCCCATGCCGCGCATGAGGGTCCCGACGCGGCGCTCGGCTGCCTGCTTCGGGGTGAGGCCGCCCTCGGCTACGTCGCCTCTTGGCAGGGTGGGCTCGATCTTGTCAAAGCCGTAGAAGCGGGCTATCTCCTCGGCTACGTCGGAGTAATGCACGACGTCGGCGCGCCAAGAGGGAACGGTCATCACGTCGCCCTCGAAAGTAAAGCCGAGGTCCTCAAGTATCTTTACCATATCCTCGCGGCAGAGCTCCGTTCCGAGGAGCCTGTTGACGTGCTCGACCTCGAGAGGAAGCTTCGTGGGCTCGTAGGGAACGGGGAAGACGTCTATCGTCCCGTCGACGACCTCGCCCGCGCCGAGCATCTCGACGAGCTCGCAGGCCCTGTTCACGGCCGGGACGGTCGCAAGGATGTCGAGGCTCTTTTCAAAGCGGGAGGAGGCCTCCGTGCGCATGCCGAGCGCGAGCGCCGTCTTGCGGACGGACACGCCGTTGAAGTTGGCCGACTCGAAGACGAGCTCCTTCGTATTCTCGGTTATCTCGCTGTTGAGACCGCCCATGACGCCCGCGAGGCCGATGGCGCGCTGCTCGTCGGCTATGACTATCATGTCGGTCGTGAGGTCGCGCGCGCCGCCGTCGAGCGTCTCCATCTTCTCGCCCTCGTTCGCTCTGCGGACGATGATCTTGTCGCCCGTGACGCAGGCTCGATCGAATGCGTGCATAGGCTGGCCGTACTCGAGCATGACGTAGTTGGTGATGTCGACGATGTTGTTTATCGGGCGCACTCCCGAGGCGCGAAGGCGCTCGCGCAGCCAAGCGGGGGAGGGCTCGATCTTGATGTTTCTGACAACTCGCGCCGTGTAGCGCGGGCAGAGTGCGGGATCGCGCACCTCGACGCTGAGATAGTCCTCAACGCGGCCGCCGCTGCCCTTTACGACGGGCTCGTGCAGCTTGAGCGGGGTGCCGAAGGTGACGGCCGCCTCGAGCGCGAGACCGCGGACGGAGAGACAGTCGGGCCTGTTGTTGGTTATCTCGAATTCGACGACGGTGTCGTCGAGGCCTAGGACCTTTTTGATGTCGTCGCCGGGGACGCAGTCCTCCTGCAGGATAAAGATGCCGTCGGCGATGGCGTAGGGGTAGTCGTTGACGGTGAGGCCGAGCTCACCGAGCGAGCAGAGCATGCCCTGCGACTCGACGCCGCGGAGCTTGCCGTTATTGATCTTCACGCCGCCGGCAAGGGTGGAGCCGTCGAGCGCGGCGGGGACGAGATCGCCTTGCCTGACGTTCTGCGCGCCGGTCACGATCTGGAACTTTCCGCGCGGGCCGCAGTCTATTTGGCATACCCAGAGATGGTCGGAATCGGGGTGGCGCTCTATGGCGTCGACGCGGCCGACTACGACGTTGTCTATCTCGCCGCCGGGTATCTCGTATCCCTCTACCTTGGAGCCGGAGAGGGTCATCCTCTCGCAGAACTCGCGGTCGGGCGCGTCTATGACCGTGAACTCATTGAGCCATTTTCTTGAAAGCTTCATTTTCTTTTCCCCCTCTCAGAACTGGCCGAGGAAACGCACGTCGTTTTCGTAGAGCAGGCGCAGGTCGCTGATATTGAACCTGCGCATCGCCATGCGCTCAAGGCCGACGCCGAAGGCAAAGCCGGAGTAGACGTCCGGGTCTATGCCGCATCCGGCGAGGACGCGGGGATGCACCATGCCCGCGCCGAGAAGCTCTATCCAGCCTTCGCCCTTGCAGACGCGGCAGCCCTCGCCGTGGCACTCGAAGCACTGGATATCGACCTCGCAGGAGGGCTCGGTGAACGGGAAGTGGTGCGGACGGAAGCGGGTCACGGCCTCGGGCCCGTAGAGGCGCTTGACGAGGGTGTTGAGAGTGCCCTTGAGGTCGCCCATCGTGATCCCCTTGTCGACGACGAGACCCTCCATCTGATGGAAGATGGGGGAGTGCGTCGCGTCGACCTCGTCCTTGCGGTAGACGCCGCCCGGAGAGATGATGCGGATGGGCGGGCGTGTCGTCTCCATGACGTGGACCTGCACCGGGGAGGTCTGCGTGCGCAGGCAGACGCTGTCGTCGTCCGTCAGATAGAAGGTGTCGGACCTCTCGCGCGCGGGATGCCCGTCGGGAGTGTTGAGCTTGGTGAAGTTATATTCCGAGAGCTCGACCTCGGGCCCCTCGGCGACGGTAAAGCCCATGCCGGTAAATATATCGACGGCCTCGTCCCACACTATCGTGAGCGGGTGCTTTTTGCCGAAATCATCCTTCGTGCCGGGTATCGTGACGTCGACGGCCTCGAGCGCGAGCTTCTGCTCCATCAGCTTGCGCTTGAGATCGGCGGCCTTGGACGAGATCGCGTCCTCGATCTTCGCTCTGACCTCGTTGGCGAGCTGGCCCATGACGGGGCGCTCGGCGGGATCGAGCCCGCCCATGCTCTTCAGGACGGCGGTAAGCTCTCCCTTTTTGCCGAGGTATTTGACGCGCAGCGCCTCAAGCGCTTCCGTGTCGATGACGCTCTCAATGGCCTCGAGCGAGGCGCGGCGTATCTCCTCAAGAGTTGCTCTCATCGGAATGATCATCCTCCGTAGTTTATTGCTGTTTAATAAGCTTCAGTATCTACTAACAATACCACGCTCATGCCTTTATTGCAACAAAAAAACGACGTGAAACGGCTTTCCGCGCGTGTCCTCGCATTAAAAATTGACTAAACGCGGGCGGTGATTTATAATCTATCGTGTAAATCGCAAAATACCAAGCAAAGCGGGTGGCCAAATGAACACATATAACGACACCTTCGTCGAGCATATAGTCCGCCGTAAGCGCGGCGGGGCCGAGCTATTGGTGAAGATAGGCTTCGTCGTCCTCGCGCTCATCCTTATCGCGCTCGCGTTCTGGTTTTTGGGCTCGTTTTTCCCGTTTTTCTTCGCCGTGATCCTCATCCTGCTCTTTTTCGCATTCAAATACACGGTCAAGGAATTCGAGTATTCGTTCATCAACGGCGACGTGGATATAGACCGCATCGACGGCAAGCGCAGAAGGAAGAACATCCTCTCGGTAAACTGCCGCGAGATTACCTCCATGGCTCCCTGTGAGAAAGGAACGGAGGTGTCCGGCAATTTCGCTCAGACGTTCGACTACTCCGAGGGCAAAGGCTGCCCGGGCCGCTGGTACTTTACGGTCGAGCGCGCGGACGGAACGAGCATGCTCGTCTATTTTTCGCCGAGCGAACGACTTCTCAACGCATTTAAGCTTTACCTCGGCAGAAGGATGGATTACGTCGCGACACAGACGGAGGAAGAATGAAGCTTACGACCGGAGTGATGCAGCGCGAGGCTGACAGACACGCGATCGAGGACCTCGGCGTCCCCTCGACGCTTTTGATGGAGCGGGCTTCACGCGCTCTTGCGCGGGAGGCGGCTCTGGTATCGTCTAATAAGCGAGCCGCGGTATTTTGCGGCGGCGGCAATAACGGCGGCGACGGGATCGGCGCCGCGCGAAGGCTCGTGCTTCTCGGCTGGGAGGTGCGCGTCTTTTTGCTTTCGGACAGGCTGAGCGAGGACTCCGCGGAGATGCTCCGGCGGCTTCGCGAGCTGCGTGCCGACGCCGAGCCTTTTTCCGATAGCGGCAAAGTCAAAGACTGGCTCAGGACCTGCGGCGTCGTCATCGACGCCATGCTCGGGACGGGGCTGAGGCGCCCCATGGAGGGCGACTATGCCAAGGCCGCCGCGCTCATGGCTGAATGCGGGGCGAAGATCGTATCCGCCGACATAGCCAGCGGCGTCGATTCAGATACGGGGCTCGTCCCCGGCGCCGCCGTCAAGGCCGACGTCACAGTGACGTTCGCCGCCCCGAAGACAGGTCAGTTCCTCGAGCCCGGCTGCGCGTATTCCGGAAAAGTGATAACGGCGGATATCGGAATAGACGTTCCCGATGACAGCCGCGTCAGCGCCGTAACTGAGATACGGATGCCCGAGAGAGACCAGCTCGCCCATAAGGGGAACTTCGGCAAGGTGCTGATAATAGCCGGGAGCAGAGGATATACCGGCGCGCCCGTGCTCGCGGCCTCCGCTGCCGTTCGATCCGGCGCGGGGCTCGTCTGGCTCGGAGTACCCGAATGCGTTTATCCCCCGGTCGCCGCATCCTGCGCCGAGATCATGCCTTTCCCGCTCCCGTGCGGGGAGGACGGAGCCGTCGCGAAAGCCGCGATCCCCGCGATACTCGAAAGGCTCGAAAAGGTCGACTGCTGCCTCGCAGGGCCCGGCCTGCAGAATACGGAGGCGACGCGCGCCGTCGTTTCCGCGATACTCGAAAAAGCTCGTATCCCCGTCGTTCTCGACGCTGACGGCATAAACGCCGTCTCGGGGAATATAGATGTCTTGAAGTCCGCTTCGAACGTCGTGCTGACGCCTCACGCCGGCGAATTCGCAAGGCTCGGCGGCTCGCTTGCCGACGGCAGGATCGCCGGGGCCCTCGCGCTCGCCGAAAAGACGGGTGCGGCTGTCGTGCTCAAGGGGCACAGGAGCGTGACGTCTTTCCCGGACGGCGACGTTTTCGTCAACACGACCGGCAACGCGGGCATGGCGTGCGGCGGAAGCGGAGACGTGCTCGCTGGCATGATCGCTGCCCTCGGAGCGAGATTCGATCTCAAGAAGGCCGTGCCGTCCGCCGTGTGGCTGCACGGGAGAGCGGGCGATCTCGCCGCCGATGAACTCGGGGAGGACTTCATGAAGCCGACGGATATCATAGACTGTTTATCCGGCGCGTTCAGGGAGACTTACAGGTAAAGGAAAAAGGAGCATAGCGTTGAAAAAGTTTTTGGCGCTCATGCTGATGATAAGTTTGACCCTCCTCTGCGGATGCTCGGGCAAGGGCGGCGCGGAGGACAAGGCGATCGAAATAAGATCGAAGTATCTCGACTGTGCGGACTTCTCGCTCAGAGCGGAGATGACCGCGGACTACGGCGACAGGGTATACGACTACGTCGTAGCTTATACGGGCGACGGGGAGACGGGCGTGCTCGACATTGAAAAGCCGCTCGAGGTCGAGGGCATATCCGTCGTCTATGAAGACGACGGGCCGCGCCTCATGTATGCCGGGGCGATGCTCGATACAGGTCCGCTCTGGGCGGACGGCGCTTCTCCGGCCAAGGCGTTCCCCATGCTCATCGACGCATGGCGACGAGGCTGGATATCGGCTGCATACTCCGAGACCGTCGCGGGACGCAGCTGCGTCGTGCTGGACATTTGCTCCGGCTCCGACGAGGAGAGGCTCGTCCGCACATGGTTTTATGAAGATACGCTCGAGCCCGCCGCGGCCGAGCTGTTTTCCGACGGAGTATCCGTCCTTCGATGCACTTTTGAGTGAGAGGAAAGCTATGGACAGAAGAAAAATGCGATGCTGGGCCGAGATATCGCTTGATAATTTCGAGCATAACTGCCGCAACATGAAGGCGCGCCTGAACGAGGGCTGTCGCTTTCTCGGCGTGGTGAAGGCCAACGCCTACGGGCACGGCGCGGTCAAGGTCTCGCAGAGGCTTGAAAAAGCCGGCGCAGATTATCTCGCCGTGGCATATCTGGAGGAAGCCATCGAGCTTCGCGAGGCCGGCATAAAGCTACCGATCCTCATCCTCGGGCGAACGGACCCGCGATACGCGCCCGACGTCGTCGAGTACGGTCTGACGCAGGCCGTGACCGACCTCGAAACGGCAAAGGAGTATTCCCGCGCCGCCCTCGAAGAGGGCAAGCCCATGCTCTGCCACCTCAAGCTCGATACCGGCATGGGAAGGCTCGGATTTTCCGCCGTGCGAGACGAGGACAAGCTCGCCGAGGCCGCCTCGCTCATGGGGCTCGATATTGAGGGCGCTTTCACGCATTTTGCAGTCTCCGACGAGGACGACGAGGAATATACGCGCGCCCAGTTCGAGCGCTTTCAGTCCGCCGCGGCGTCCGTTGAGCGCGCGAGCGGGAAACTGCTAAAAATTAAGCATTGTACCAACAGCGGCGCGATGATAAAATATCCGTGGACGTACTGCGACATGGTGCGCCCCGGCATTTTGCTCTACGGCTATTATCCCTGCCCCGAAAAGGGCGCGATAGACGTTCGCCCCTGCATGAGCCTGAAGGCCCGCGTCGTGCAGGTCAAGGATATGAAAAAGGGCGAGAGCGTGAGCTACGGGCGCAACTGGACCGCGCCGCGCGACTCGAAAGTCGCCGTTTTGTCCGCGGGCTACGCCGACGGCCTGCCGCGCGCCGCTTCCGGCAAGGCGGACGTCATGATACGCGGAAAGCGCGCGCCTCTCGTCGGGAACATCTGCATGGATATGGTCATGGCCGACGTCACGCAGATACCGGACTGCGCTCCGGACGACGAAGTCACGTTCTTCGGCGAAGGGTTCGCGGGTTCGCTGGACGATCTCGCGCGTTCTGCCGGGACGATAACCTACGAGCTGCTTTGCGCCGTTTCCGAGCGCGTTCCGCGCATTTACTGAGACCCGAATTTGTATAAAAGACAGCCTTCCGAGGAAGAATCAAGATACCGGTTACATATGCATGCGGCCGGAATACTTCCGAAGGAGGACAAAAATGAACTCTGCCAACGTGAGAAGAGGAGACATCTTCTACGCGGACTTGAGTCCGGTCGTCGGCAGCGAGCAGGGCGGACTGCGCCCCGTTCTGATCGTGCAGAACGACACGGGCAACAAGCACAGCCCGACCGTCATAGCCGCCGCCATAACATCGCAGGTCAACAAGGCCAAGCTCCCGACTCATATCGAGCTCGGAGGCAGGCTGTGCGGGCTTTCGAGGGACTCCGTCGTGCTTCTCGAGCAGATCAGGACGATAGACAAACAGAGGCTCAAGGAGCGCATGGGCAAGCTCGACGACTATCAGATGACGAAGGTCGACAGCGCTCTCGCGGTCAGCGTAGGACTTGGATAAGCCATAGGGGAGACAGATATGAAAAAAGCTTTGACGATAACCGTCGCCGTGATAGCGGCGCTGACGCTGATAGTCGGCGTCACGGCGCTCGCCGCGACCAATTACGGGACCGCAGACGATCCGCTCGTAACGCTGAGCTACCTTAACGACGTGCTGCGTCCGGAGCTCGACGCCAAATTCGATTCCATGCTGGACGAGAAGTCGGACGAGCTCAAGGACGAGCTCGACGCCGCCGTCAAGGAGCTCGAGGAGAAATACGCCAATTCCTCCGCGGGCGGCACGATGAGCACTTATTCCGTCGTGACCATCGAAAACGGCCAGAAGCTGACCGGCGCCGTCGGGACCGAGATAATGCTCCGCGTTGGATCGGCGAAGGTCTCCGCTCCGGCCTCACCCGGGCTTATCGATACGACGACTGGCGGTATACTCGAAAACGGGGAACAGCTCGTCAAAAACCACCTCTACATGGTGACCATCGACGGCCGCTCCGTCGTTTCGACGGGGCACACTCTCGTTATCGTCCGCGGCAAGTATACTATCTCCTGAACCCCGGGATATACGCGTCTCCGCCCGAATATAATGGGCGGAGACTTTTTTGTTGGGGTGAGAAAATTGAATGATATCTGCGGCGAGTACGCCGTATCCGGCGCGTCGGGAACGGAGGGAAAGCTCACCGTTACGCGCGAGGGCATGTTTTATGTTTTTGAGGCGGAGATGGAGCCCGGCTGCGAGCCGGCCGCGCTTTACGTCGAGTGCGGCGGAAGAAGGATGAAGGCGGGCAGTATCCTCGCAGGCAGAATGAAAAAAAGATTGAGCGCGAAGACGCTTGCCGAGGCGGGGATAGAGAGGATAGACGCCGTATTTGCGGCGGACCCGGATGCGGAGCGGGAGGCTGCTGGAAAATGGCGGCTCTGTGAGGACCCGTCCGCTCTCTTTTCCGACCCGGATACGGCCGAGAGCTGCCGGGGCGTCTCCGGCGCGCTCGTGAGCGAGGCCGAGGGCGGCGTGACGCGCCTCGCCGTTCCGCTGGAGTTCGGCAAGCCTTTTCTGCCGCTGTCCGTATTCAGCCTCGGGACTTGGACGAGACTGAACGGCAGGGGATACCTCGTTTTCGCCCTGCGCGACGGCAGACCCGTCGTATAACATGAAAGCCGATCGGGAAACTCCCGACCGGCTTTACTTTTCGCAGTATTTCCTGCGCGTGGCTTCGCCGCCCCTTATATGGCGCGTCGCCTTGTTGACCTCGAGCACGCGCCTGACCTCGGCGCAGAGCCACGGGTTGACGTGCCTCAGCCTCTCCGTGACGTCCTTGTGCACTGTGGATTTACTCACGCCGAAGCGCTTGGCCGCCGCGCGGACGGTCGCCTCGTTCTCGATTATATATTCCGCGAGCCGGACGGCTCTGTCCTCTATGCCTATCGTCACATATACCACATCCCGAATAAGACTGATACAGTATATGTCCGGCGGCCGCCCGTGATGCCCGAAAAGGAAAGGGGAGAGCGCTTTCTTTCAAAGCGGCTCTCCTCTTGTCGTTCGATATTTATATCCTTTCAAAAAACTTGCTTTTCGCAAAGGGCCGCCTCATACGGCCCGATAAGAGATCATGCGCTGTCAATAGAATTCGCAGCCGCCTTGACGTACGCTCTTGGTGCGGTAAAGCGCCGTATCGGCGTCCTTGAAGATGTCGCCCGTTGAGTTTTCACGGTCTCCGAAAGCGACGCCGACGCTCAGAGAGAAGGACGGCAGTCCATCCTGCGGAGTCCGAAGTATCTCGTTTATCTGACGGAATTTTTCATCCACGAGCTCGCGCATGGAGGAATTGGCGCGTACCATGATGACGGCGAATTCATCTCCGCCGATGCGGCAGATATAGTCCTCTGCGCGGAAGTTTTCCTGCAGCAGCGACGCCACAAGGCAAAGGGCCTTGTCTCCGACGTCATGGCCGTTCAGGTCGTTTATGGACTTGAACTTGTCGACGTCGATGATGAGAAGCGCGTTGTCGCGTCCCTCAAAGCGCGAACGCAGCTTTTCGAATACGCTGCGGTTGAAAACGCCGGTCAGCGCGTCGTGGGTAGCGTCGTAGTTCAGCTGGTCGCGGTGGCGGCGGTTCTGTTCCCGGACCTGATTATATGTACGCGCAAAAAAGCGTAGCTCAAGCGCGCCTTCTTCGGGAAGCGTTTCGTCCTGACGTATACGACGGATGTATTTTTGCAGAGGTCTGGAGATGAGCAGGAAAGTCATCACGACGAGAAGCAGCGCCAGCAGAAGCATCACAATGATCAGGACATCCTGTTGGCGGAGCAGACGAAGCAGCTTCGCAGAGCTCTCGGTCTGCTGCTCGCGGGTCTCGCTGATTAGCGCCTCTGTGCTGAGAGCGATATTTTCGCGGATATTATCCTTATATCCCTGATAGGTGTCGTCAAAGACCATGGTCAGGGCTTTGTCGCGCTGCTCTTCCGGGGACAGAAGAAGATCGCTCTGCTCCAACTGCGCTGTGGAGAGCTGTTCGGGGCATTCGGAGAGGGCATAGCCGTAGCTTTCGGCGCCGAGACGCATCGCATATCGTTCTATCTCCAGCAGCTCGTTGGAATAGTTCATAGCCGCGCTCAGATAGTCGAATATCGAGGGACCGTCGATAAATTTCTCAATTTCCTCCAGAGCATGATCGCGCCTTCGCGTGACGTCCGTCTCCTCAAAAAAAAGCTCACATCGCTTCACGTCTCCGGTGGCAATAAATGCGCGCGCCTGTGACGTCAGATAGTCGGAAGCCGCCTGAATGTTCGCCGCGGCCTGCTGCGCCGTGATATACCGCTCGGTAGCCTCTTGCATGAGAGAATAACCGCGCTTGGTGAAGTAGGTCGAAAGCAACAGCAGTACCGCAAGTATGACGAAAAGCACCGCCGTGATCAGGTGAAATCTGCTCAGGCGGATGCCGTCTCGTTCATTGCTTTTCTTTTCGGGGTTGTCGTTCATGTCGTTACCTCGCCAAATGATACGAGGGGCCGCAGAAACGGCCCCATATTAATACTCGGAGTTTTCTCCTTTTATTGCGCCGCGCGAGAGTCCGGAAGAATATGGATGTACATGCTTATCCGACAGCCGAAAGGGGATTACTTTTTGCTGACGAGCCTTACATTCCGAGGCGCTTGGACATCGTCTCGTAGTTTACGCAGCTCAGCAGAGCGGTATCGCGGGTGATCTGTCCGGCGTTATACAGCTTGAGCAGGCTGCCGTCCATCGTGCACATGCCGTCCGCCGCGCCGGCCTGCATGGCCGATTCAAGCTGATGCAGCTTATCCTCGCGGATCATGTTCTGGATAGCCGTCGTGGTCTTCATGATCTCAAAGACGGGTATCTGTCCGCCGTCGACCGAGGGCACGAGCTGCTGGCAAACGACGCCCTTGAGTATCTGCGCCAGCTGGATCTTGACCTGCTTTTGCTGGTTGGCGGGGAAGACGTCGAGGATACGGTTGATGGTGTTGGCCGCCGAGCTCGTGTGAAGTGTGCTCAGCAGGAGGACGCCGGTTTCCGCCGCGGTGAGGGCAGCGGATATGGTGTCGTAGTCGCGCATCTCGCCGAGCAGGATAACGTCGGGGCTCTCGCGAAGCGCCGATCTGAGCGAGTCGAGATAACCCGGCGTGTCGATGGAGATCTCTCGCTGGGAGACGATCGCCTTGTCGTGACGGTGGATATACTCGATGGGGTCCTCCATCGTTATTATATGACAGTCGCGGGTGCGGTTGATACGGTCTATCATGCAGGCCAAAGTCGTGGATTTGCCCGTTCCGGCCGAGCCCGTGATGAGCACAAGACCCTTCTTGTTCTCGGCAAGAGAGAGGACGCTTTCCGGAATACCGAGCTTGGCGGGATCCGGAAGACCGAAACGGATCACACGGATAACGACGGCGAGCGAACCGCGCTGACGGAAGACGTTGACGCGAAAGCGCCCGAGATTGGGCACGGCAAAGGAGAAATCGTCGTCCGCGCCGCGGTCCAGATTGGCTTTGCTGCGGTTGCCGAGAGTATAGATCTCATCTACGATCGCTCGGATATCGTCCGGCATCAGCATACCGCCGTCAGACCTCTGCTGATGGCCGCCGCATTTGAAAGTCACCGAAAGGCCGGAGACGAGGAACACGTCAGCCGCTCCCATCGAGACAGCTTTCTGCAGGATCTCCATAAAATTCATGTGTCAGCCTTCCTTTCCGAAGCTTCCGCTCCAAAGATTATCAATCGTATTATCCTGTTCCCAGGTCTTTTCCTGAAGCCACGTGACGAGCTCCCAGCCGCCATTCCCGTCTTCGGTCAGGCCTATATGGAGCTTATAGCCTTCGTGTTCAAGCTCGACGCGGCGCACGCCGGTCTCATCAGGCTCCGGAGGGGTCTCCTGACCGGCGTCAAGTCGGGCAAGGTATTCCTGCCCCTCGCGCTCGAGTTCATAGCGGGCCTGTACCGTATCGGCGAATTTTTCGGCCAGACGAAGGTCGGCCCGCGCGGTAGTAAAAGTCAGGATCGCAAGGATCGTGAGGCATATGCTGATAACTGTCAGCAGCAGAGCCAGAGGCCCGAGGCGGATCGGCGTCTGTTTCATGGCGTCGCCTCCTTCAGCCATCTCGCCGTCTCAAGAGTATAGACGGGCTTATTTTCATTTGAGGAAAATACCTCGATGCGGCTCGTCACGAGGGAGGGGTCTTCAGGCGAGGGCTCCCAGCTGACGGTCAGGACCAGATCGCCGCGTCCGTCGGTGCAGGGGCTGCAGTCGGCCTGATAATATGCTTCGAGCCGCCCGTCGGAAGTGCGGACGTTGCCGCCCTCGTCCAGCAGTTCGGCAGTCTGAGAGAGATCTTTCGAGGAGGAGACGGCCTCGGCCGCGTTGGATGCGAGAGTGACCGCCTGCGTGAGATGACGCGCCTGAGTGCTCTCGACGCGCGCCGCTCCGAAGACCCCCGTCAGAACGAGGATCATGGCGACGAATATCACGACGAGCAGAAGAGCCTCCAGATAAAAGGAGGTCAGTTGATGCCTCTTCACGGCGTCGCCTCCTCTCCGCAGCGGATATGCAGCAACGTTCGACCGGCGTCGGTAGTCACATAGAGCACATCGTTCTTTTCGCGTTCGACGGAAAAGATCTCCGTCGGCGCGATGGGTTCCGCGTCCTCGGGAGCAAGAGGCGTTCCCGTGCGGGCGAAATCCTCGACGAGCTGTCCGTCATAACGGTAATAGCGCAGCGAGTATCCCGTTTCGTCGTCGGAAACGACGAGCACCTGACCGTAGTCGGAGTTTTCCACGCTGACAGCGCCTCGTCTGTCGTTGGCCTTCACGCTCGCGACGATATATGCCGTCAGGCCTCGTGAATCCATGCTGTCGTACTGACTGTCAACATCGGCCCGGTAGCTTTTAGCGCCGAAAACGACCAGCAGGAGAAAGCCGATCAGAAAAAGGGCGACGACGCCGATGGACAGGATCAGGATAGGATTTTTTTCACGTTGCTTCAACAAGCGCTGTTCCTCCTCTCCCGATCAGGCGTTCCTGGCGATCACGCGGATCGTCGGGGGCAGATTGGAGGCAAAGCAGTCATAGACCACGTAATAATCCTCCGTGTTGATCTGCAGGCCGTAGTTGTTTTCGAGATACTCCAGGTCGGGCGGATATACGCCCTCGACCACGTAGCACTGCAGCGCGCTGCGGCGCACGGTCTCGCGTATGGCTTCCGCGCCCTCCTCGCTGACGTCGCGTCCGGAATGTCCGAAGCACAGAACGGCAAGAAGCGCGATGAGCAGCAATATGAGGATGAGCACGATAAGGCCGGTCTTTTTTTTCGCTCGGTCTGAATACATGACGTCCTCCTCAGCCGATGGCGTTCATCATGCCGATAAGCGGCAGCATGACGCTGATGAGCGTCAGGCCTATGGTCACCATAAGCACGCCGGAAAGCGCGGGACCGACTATCTCAACGAGACGGTCGACCTGCTGCGCGCCGTCCTCCTCCAGAAGCTGCGTCAGACGTTCGAGCACGGTCTCGAGCGAGCCGCTCCGCTCGCCAGCGAGCAGCATACGGCCGTAGACAGGCTCAAAGAGCTCTTCGTCGTAGGCGGCCTGGGAGATGCTGTGGCCTTCTTCCATTCGCTTGGCAAGGCTGAGAAGCTTCTCTTCCAGCTTTTCCGAGCCCGCCATCGGGATGCTCGCGAGGACCGCCTCGTCCTGCATCTCGCCGCTCGCGAGGAAGGTGCCGAGGGCAGAGGTGAAGCGATAAAGCGCATTGTTATTTATGATAGCGTTGCAGCGCGGGATCTTCTCCAGCACCTTAAGCACGGCGCCGCGCTTGCCGCTCTTCCAAAGCAGCATGCCGATAACCAGCAGGCAGAAGAGCACGGCCATCACGATGAGCGCCACCGTGCAGAACACGGTCGCCCAGCGGATATAGGCGTAAGAGGAGGCGGCAAGAGAGCCTGTCAGCCGGTCGTACACGGCACGGAAGGCAGGCAGGACTATGGCCAGCATGACGGCCAGTACCACGATGATCAGAAGCAGCATGGCCGCCGGATAGGTCACCGCACCGCGCAGCTTCTCGGAAAGCGTTTTCTGCCCGGCATAGTAGCGGGAGAGGCGGAACAGCACGTTCTCAAGACGTCCGGAGCTTTCGCCCGCCTCGATCATCTGTACGGCGAAATCCGGGAAGATCCCGGTACTCTTCATAGAGTCGGCCAGAGAGCTGCCCTGTTCGACCAGGGTTTTCATTTCCCCGAGGCTCTGCGTCAGGATCCCTCCGTCGCGGTTCTCGCTCT
This sequence comes from Oscillospiraceae bacterium, assembly GCA_017550645.1. Lineage (GTDB taxonomy): Bacteria > Bacillota > Clostridia > Oscillospirales > Oscillospiraceae > RGIG7949. The sequence goes on along the minus strand of JAFZOI010000013.1, from coordinate 122,881 downwards.
GCAACAGCGCGATCGCCTCGTCCGTCTGGATGCCGGACCGGACCATCATCGCCATGCTTTCGCAAAATGCGCTGACGCCGAGTTCATCCAATTGCTTATTTCTCATATCGCTCCTCCTGTCATTGGGAATAAAGTCAGTAGGAATAAACGTCTGTGTAATGGCTCCCGTCGCCGATGAACTGATCGGACGCGCCGCCGGCGGAGAACGTGAGGTCGATACGCGCCCATGTATCCGCAGACACCTCGAAACTGACCGTCACCCAGCCGCTTTCTTCGGTGTAAAACATGTTCCATGCGTGATACAGATTATCCGGCGCGACATAGCCGAAGATGATCTTGGTCGGGATGCCCTGACTGCGCAGCATGGCAGCGGCGAGAGCGGCGTAATCGAAGCAGATGCCCTTGCCCGTCCGGAGGGTCTCGTCGGGGTCGGGGAGATAACCGGACGAAACGGAGGTCGCTTTTACGGTGTCGTATTTGATCGCGCCGCAGACGTAGTCATATATCGCCGAAACGACGTCGAGCTCGGTGGAGCAGCCCGAGACGAGCTGAGAGGCCTTGCGCACGCATTCGGAGGCCTCGCTGTAGTTGGAATAGTTGCTCGGACGCAGGAAAGGCTGGAACTGATCGACCATGGTCACGTTGCAGCTCGTGCTGTAGACCTGCGCATACTTGTTATCGGATACGTTTTCCATAACGCGGAAGGTATAAGAGCCGTTCCCGCTCTGCAGGGGGAAAATGGCCGGCTTACCATCGGAGGAAATGTCATAGTTGTAAGTACAATCGTCTCTTTTTACCTGAAATTTGAGACGGTGATCCGAAGTCGCAGAAACGGCAACATAGCCCTCGCTGACGGCGAAAGTGTCGATAAATGCTCCCGAGCTGCCCTGCGCCTTGTCCGCGTGGTATTGAGACGAGGCAAAAGGCGGAGCAACATAGGCGCCGAGCCCGCCTGAGCGCGACACGGGGCTCTGGGAAAGCGGCACAGCCTGATCGTCCAGATCTTCTATAACAGGCACGGACGCACCGCAGCCTGCAAGCAGGAGGCACAGCGCCAAAAGCAGCGCGATGACCTGCAATTTTCGTTTCAAGAAAAACACCTCCATCGCTCATAAGAACGTCCCGTTCAAGACGGGAAAAGGATCGTTGGTTATTATAAGAGGATCGTCCGCGCTCTCACGCGGAGCAGTTATGAGAAATAAGCAAAAATGACCGGCATATTCGAATATATGATCATGCCGGAGCTATTTAATGTTCACACGATAGGCAAGACAGGATCTGTTTCTGCCTAAACAAATACATTATAGCATCGCCCCCTCTGATTCGTCAATTTTCTTTTTAGGTCTTTAAAGCAAAAAATAGCAAAACGCGCCGCTTTTAGGGCAGTCAAGCCTTCAATGCGGCGCTTTCGACGGATGTCGGTTTTAATTGCTTGATCTCGACCCGTCATTATGACGGATCAATATAATAAAAAGTTCCAATTCAAACGGGTCGTATGCGCGATGTATTTACTCGAAAAACGGGCGGGGGAGCCGAAGCTCTCCCGCCCGTTTTGTTTTGCCTTTTTATATCGAATGCTCCGCTCTGGAGATGATGTCGTCCTGCATTGCGGGGGTCATGTCGACGAAGTAGGCCGAGAAGCCGGCGATGCGTACGACAAGGTTGTGGTAATCCTCCGGGTGCGCCTGCGCCTTGCGGAGCGTCTCGCCGTCGACGACGTTGTACTGGACCTCCATGCCGCCGCTGCTGAAATACGTCTTCGTCGCGTTTTCGAGCTTGGCGATATCGTCGTTGCCCTTCATGGAGGCCGGATGGATCTTGATGTTCAGCGCCATGCCGTCCATGAAATGCGAGTGGTCGAAGCTCGTCGAGGAAGCGAAGACGGAGGTCGGGCCGCAGACGTCTCTGCCCTGGCACGGGCTGGAGGCGTCGGCTATGGGCTCGCCGGTCTTGCGTCCGTCGGGCGTGGCCCAGGTGATCTCGCCCTGCACGACGTGGTCGGATGCTCCGAACGTGCCGCACTTATAGACCTTGCAGCGCGGATTGTTGAACGGGCGCGTGATGCGGTAATAGAGGTCAATGACGTACTTCATTTCCTCGTCCGCGTAAGGATCGGCGTTACCGTAGTGCGGGACCTGATTGAGTATCTGCTGGCGAAGTACCTCGTGGCCCTCCCAGTTGGCGAGGATGGCGTCGAGGTATTCCTGCTTGGAGACGAGCTTCTTGTCGAAGATCATGTACTTGAGCGCCGTGAGGCTGTCCGCCGTAGTCGCGAGGCCGGTCGCCGTGCCGCCGAAGGAGTTGTACTTCGCGCCGCCCTCGGAGACGTCTTTGCCGCTTTCCATGCAGCCCTCAGTCGAGATCGAGAGGTTCGGGAACGGATACAGACGCGGGTACTCGTGCTCGGTGTAGTTATTCAGCGTCGCCGACCACGTCATCATCCACGTCGCTATCTTCTCAAACGCGGCCTTGACCTCCTCCATGGAGTTCATGTCGGTCAGATAACCGGAGCGCAGACGTTCGGGGACGGCCGCGCCGTTTATGGGATTGACGCCGTTGTTTATCGCCATGAGAAGGGCTATCGCCCAGTAGATGCCGTTGTGGCTCATGGCCGAGCCGTTCGGGGCGGGGTAGTCGTTGCCGGAGCCGGTTATCTCCTGGCATCCGATGAACGCGAAGTTCCTCGCGTCCTCGAGGCTGAAGCCGAGCTCGCGCATGAGGGCGGGAATGATAACTTCGTCGTTCTGGAGAAGCGGCAGTCCGCCGACCTTCATCGAGGTCGCCATGGCGCAGTCCCAGATCTCTTTGGGCGTATTTCTGCTCGTGCGCAGCGAAACGGTGGGCTCATGCAGCTGCAGTCTGCTCATGGCCTCGAGGACCATGAAGGAGACGGGGTTGGTCGCGTCCTCGCCGGTCTCGGGGATGACGCCGCCTATTGTCGTGTGCTGGCCGAGGTGGCCTATGCCGGCTGTCTGCTTGAACTTGCCGAAGCCGCCGCCGTAGAACGTGTTTATCTTGAGGAAGAAAGCGTCGACGAGCTCCTGCGCGCGGTCGAGCGTGATGGTGCCCTCGTCGAGCTCCTTCTTGAGGTACGGATACGTGTACTGGTCGAAGCGACCGAGGCTCGTGATGCCGGGGTCGTTGTCAATTTTCAGAAAGACGTTGTAGAGCATGACCTGCTGGAGAGCTTCCCAGAACGTGCGCGCGGGCTTTTCGGCGATGTGGTCGAGGCCCTCGGCCATGTTCGTGAGCTCCTGTGCGCGCTCGGGGGAGGCGGTCTTCGCCTTCTCGCGGCAGAGGTCGGCGTAGCGGCGGGTCAGCGTTATCGCGCCGTCGCAGGCGACGACGCAGGCCTCGTAGAACATGTACTTGCCCATGGAGTCGCCCATGCAGTTGCCCTCGTGCGCGTCGAGGAATTCCTGCGCCTGCTTTTTGATCGCGCCGTAGCCCTTTTTGAGGATGTTCTGGAAGCCGGGCGTCAGATGTCCGGGCGGGAGCATGAGCGGGAAGCCGCCGACCTTGCCGTAGTCGGAGGCCTGCAGCGCGAAGAACTCCTGAGCGCCCTGAGGGAGCCACTCCGTCTTGCCGAACTTTCCGTAGGGCTCGAGCTGCTTTTTCGCTATCTCGCGCAGACGCTTAAGGTCCTCGGGCGAAATGGCCATCTTCTGATGCGAGTAGAGGGGATCGTCGTCCGGCGCGTGATGCAGACCGTCGGCCTCGATGGGCCACGTGTTTTCCACATCGGCGGGGAGGAACTTCATGCCCTCGGCCGCGCCCCAGCCCCTGTTGCCCATGTCTCCGACGAAGTAGTCCTCGTCGAGGATGTTTATGGGCATCCTTTCGATGATATAGAGGGAGATGTAGGGCTTCTGGAGCATCGGGGGATAGTTATAGTATTTCTGGGAGGCCTCGAGCTTGATGGTCTCCTTTTCCGCGTCCGCGACGATGAGCCTGTCGCGTACCTTGACGCGCAAGGACTCTATGCGCGGGTTGATGTTTCTGAAAGTATACATGTCATACTTCCTTTCGAAGGAATTAAAAAAGCCTTACCATCCGATCATTATACTATAAAAACCGCGGGCGGGCAATAGACAGATGCGCTTCCGGCGGTATATCGACGGTGTGACGGACTATCCGGGCTCGCCGGACGGCCCGGAGCCGGCCCCGCCCGTCACACCAGGAAGGGGTTTGGGTCGCTGAGGAACTTCTCAAACTTCTCTTCGCCCGTCCTTATCCTGCCGAACGCGCCGAACATGAGGTGCAGGCTCTTGACCTCGCCGCTGCGCGTGTCTGTGCCGAAGGTGCGGCCGACCTGATAGACGCGGCGGTAGTTCTGGAGCATGCACATCGTGTTGCTTCGCAGCTGCATGCGGTCGCCGAGGAGCTTCTCGGAGTTTGATTTTGTCAGGCTGAAGAGATAGATTCCGTCCTTGATCTTGATATAAGCCGTCGGCTCGTCGGAGGAGGGAAGAGACTCGACCGCCTCGTTTATCGTGCGCGTGGCCTCGTTCTCAGGCGGATAGGTGATGCGGTAGAAGTCCGTGCAGTAATAGATGTGGACTGTCTCCATCATGCCGTAATTCCACTGCACGACGTTGCCGACCATGTCGGAGGTGAAGCCGTGGCGCGGATAAACGGAATAGGGAACGCCCTCGCGCTCTATCATGCCGAACTCATACTTGGGCTTGATGACGAAGGGATAGCGCGGATTCTCGCCGACTATCGAGACGATGCGCGTGACGAGCCACTGTTCGAGGTCGATGACCCACGTATGGTTTTCCCGCAGCTCGCGCCCCTCAAGCGCGTAGGTGAGCAGGAAGGTCGTTTCGTCGCCCTTTGCGCAGAGGTACTCGGCCTTTCCGGTCTCGCCCTTCCAGCCCCATTCCAGCGTCTTTTCATCGATGAAATTGAGCTGATAGTCATAGCCGTCGTCCATGAGGAAATTATAGCGTCTCCCGACGAGCTCGTAGCTCAGCGGGGGACGGTACTGGGCGATAGATTTCTTGCCCTCGGAGATGAACTTTCCAAGATCCATTTCAAAGCCCTCTTTCTTCCTTTTTCCTTTATCATACAATTTCTTACGAGTATTTACAATAGCGCACGGGGCAAAAAACGGGAGGAAGAGCCTTCTTCCGCCCGCTGTCCGCTCATATGAGCATTTTGCCTATATCCTCGATGCTCTCGGCTATATACGTCGGCCCGGCCTCTTCGAGCTCCTGCCTGCTTCCGTAGCCGAAGAGCACGCCCATCGAATCGACTCCGGCCTTTTTCGCGCCGAGAATGTCGTTTTCCCGGTCGCCTATCATCAATACGGATGACCTGTCCGTGACGCCAGCGCCCTTTATGGCGTATTCTATGACCTCGCTCTTTTTGCTTATGCTCCCGTCGAAGGTCGCCCCGGCGATGTGCTCAAAGTATTGCGCGAGCCCGAATTTATCCATGATACGCCGCGCGAATTCCTCCGGCTTCGACGTCGCGAGCACGAGCTTCTTTCCGGCCTTCCTGAGCTCAGCCAGAAGCTCGGGGATGCCGTCGTAGACCTTGTTGTCGAATATGCCGTCTATGCGGAAGTATTCGCGGTAGTACTCGACGGCGCGATTCGCGTCTTCGTCGGAAAGCCCGTAGTATCTGCGGAAAGAGTCATATAGCGTCGGGCCGATGAAGCAGTAAAGCTCGCTCCTGTCGGCGACGTGTATCCCGAATTTATCGAGCGCGTAGGCGACGCTTTTTGTTATGCCCTCGGCGGGATCGGTAAGCGTCCCGTCAAGGTCGAAGAAGAGGTATTCGTAGCTTTTCAAAGGTTTTCAAGAGCCTCCAGCTCTTTCTTGAGGTCGAGGCGCGGGAAGATTATCTCGCCCTTGACGACCGTGACGTCCGCGGGAAGCACGCCGTAGCGGCCCGCGGCTTCCCAGCCGAACTCCTCGGCCTTCGCGCCTATCTGCGAGCGTATCTTCTCGCAGCTTTCCGGCATGAAGGGAACGAGCAGGGAAGCGGCGATGCGGACAGATTCGAGCAGGTTGTAGAGCACGGAGGCGAGCCTCGCCTTTTTGCTCTCGTCCTTGGCAAGCGCCCACGGGGCCGTCTCGTCTATATACTTGTTCGCGCGAGAGATTACCTTGAAGGCCTCGGCGAGCGCGTTTTGCGGCATGAAGCGGTCCATCGCGTCCTCATAGACGGCGCGGAGCCCGGAGGCGAGCCCGACGAGCTCTGCGTCCTCCGCCGGGACCTCCTCGCGCTCGGCCGGCAGCGTGCCGCCGAAGTACTTGATGACCATCGAGACCGTGCGGGAGACAAGATTGCCGAGGTCGTTGGCAAGGTCCGTGTTTATCGTCTGGATGAGCAGCTCGTTGGAGAAGTTGCCGTCCGAGCCGAAGGGGAAGGTGCGCATGAGGAAAAATCTCAGCGCGTCGACGCCGTACTTCTCTGCGAGGATGTAGGGATCGACGACGTTGCCCTTGGACTTGGACATCTTCCCGCCGTCGAGCATGAGCCAGCCGTGGCCGAATACCTTTTTGGGAAGGGGAAGACCGAGGCTCATCAGCATGGCGGGCCAGATTATAGAATGGAACCTGACTATCTCCTTGCCGACGATGTGCACGTCCGCCGGCCAGAACTTGTCGTAGTCATGATATTTATCGTTGCCGTAGCCGAGCGCGGTGATATAGTTTGAGAGAGCGTCCACCCAGACGTATACGACGTGGCCCGGATCGAAGTCGACGGGAATGCCCCACGTGAAGGTCGTCCTCGAGACGCAGAGGTCCTCCAGACCGGGCTTTATGAAGTTGTTGACCATTTCGTTGACGCGGGAGCGCGGCTCGAGGAAATCCGTGTTCTCAAGAAGATCGCGGACCTTGTCGGCATATTTGGAGAGGCGGAAGAAGTATGCCTCCTCCTCCGCGTCCTGCACCTCGCGCCCGCAGTCGGGGCACTTGCCGTCGACGAGCTGGCTCTCTGTCCAGAAGGACTCGCAGGGCTTGCAGTATTTGCCCTTATACGTGCCTTTGTATATGTCGCCGTTATCGTAGAGCGCGCGGAATATTTTCTGTATGGCCTCGACGTGGTAGTCGTCGGTCGTGCGGATGAAGCGGTCGTTGGAGATGTTCATAAGCTTCCAGAGATCCTTCACGCCGCGCTCGCCCTCGACGATATGGTCGACGAACTCCTTCGGAGTGACGCCGGCCTCGGCGGCCTTGTCCTCGATCTTCTGGCCGTGCTCGTCGGTGCCGGTCAGGAACATGACATCATAGCCCTGCATTCGCCTGTACCGCGCCAGCGCGTCGGTCGCCACCGTGCAGTAGGTGTGGCCGATGTGCAGCTTATCGGACGGGTAGTAGATGGGGGTCGTGATGTAGTACGTTCCCTTGCTCATGGAAAAAGCCTCCTAAATGTGATCGTTATTCGGAAAAATCCGACTTAACCTATAAATCCTAATATATCTTGTCTGAAAAGTCAACTTTTCAACGCATCCTCGGGAAAACGGAGGCGATTTCTTGCGCGGCGGCGGCCGCGTATGTTAAAATAAAACGAATAATGTCGATAAGGGGTCTGCTCATGACGGAAAAGCGCCTTAAGCTCGATCTTCATATGCACAGCACGGTATCCGACGGGACCGATTCTCCCGCGCAGCTGATCGAAATAGTCGCAGGCGCCGGGATAGATATCTTTTCCCTTACAGACCACGACGGCGTCGCCGGCTGCGCCGAGATACGGGGACTGCTAGCTCCGGGCGATTCGACGTTTCTGACCGGCGTGGAGTTTTCCTGCAGGGACGAGGAAGGGAAGTACCATATCCTCGGTTACGGATACGATCCCGATTCGCCGTCTATCCGCGCCGTGGTCGAGCTGGGACACGGCTACCGCGTAAAAAAGATGAACGTGCGCCTCGATCATCTGCGCAGAGAATTCGGCTTCGTCTTCCCCGAAGAGGAGATAGAAGAGCTCTTCGCCCTCCCGAATCCCGGCAAGCCGCATCTCGCCAACATGATGATCCGGCACGGTTTCGCGCGGACGCGCAATGAGGCGATAGGGGAATATATAGACAGCCTGCACGTTAAAAACACCCTATTCGTGCGCCCGGAGGAAGCCATCCGCGGCGTTCTCGGAGCGGGAGGCATCCCCGTGCTCGCCCACCCGTGCTTCGGAGACGGGAACGATCTCATTCTCGGAGCCGAGCTCGAGCGGCGCGTCGACAGACTTATCGGCTTCGGACTGCAGGGGCTCGAGGCGTACTATTCCGACTTCTCCGCGGATCAGCGCGCTCAGGTGCTATCCATAGCGGAGAAAAACAGCCTGTACGTCACCGCGGGCAGCGATTATCACGGAAAAAACAAGCCCATTTCTCCGGGCGAGACGGGACTGGACGTGGAGGAATACCTCCCGGACGGCCTTCTGCGCTTTCTGGAGGATACGAAGAGCGTCTGAATAAGTTACAAAACTGCCGAACGCCATTGAAGCATTTGGGACGGTAAAACAGAAAATCAGACGTTATGGAAACTAATTTTACAAAAAACGAGAAAAGCTGTTGACATAAGGGTGAAAAAGTGTTACAATTCGGATACAAAACACCGGAAGGAACCACTGTCATGAGCAAGAATCGACTTAAAAAGTTAATCATAGCGGTCCTCGCTTTCTCCCTCGTCTGCGCCTTCGCGGTGACGGGAGCGGGCGCCGCGACCATCTCCTACGGCGCGGGCACGGTATCGGCGACGGTGCTGAATATCCGCTCCGGTCCGTCCGTCATGGACGATGTCGTGGGGACGGTCTCGAAGGACGGCATCGTCGTCCTCGTCGACGAGCCCGACGGCGACTGGTACCACGTCATGTATAACGGCGTGGAGGGCTACGTCTCCTCCGATTACATCACGAACGTCCTCAAGGCCGAGAATTTCAGCGCGACCGCCGAGATCACCTGCGACTGGGCCAGAATGAGGACCCGCCCCGACCTGACCTCCGAGATAATCGGCGCCTACGGCAAGGGGACCGACATGGAAGTCATCGGCATCAATAACGGCTGGTACAAGGTCAAGTACCTCGGCCGCACCGGCTACATACGCTCCGACCTCATGCAGATCACCGGCAGCTTCGACACGGAGTCCGGCTCGACGCAGGGCAGCGGCTACTACTCCACCGGCGGCACCGCGCTCGGACGTCAGATCGCTGATTTCGCTCTCCAGTTCGTCGGCTATCCCTATATCTACGGCGAAGAGAGCCCGTCCACCGGCTTTGACTGCTCCGGCCTCGTCTGGTACGTATATACCCACTTCGGCTACAACATGTGCCGCACGGCGACCACGCAGTACAACAATAACGGCCGCGTCGTCGAAAAGAGCGAGCTGCAGCCCGGCGATCTCGTGTTCTTCAAGGAGTATTACGGCGGCAACAGCATCGGCCACGTCGGCATCTACATAGGCGACGGCAAATTCGTCCACGCCTCCACCTCGACGGTCGGCGTCATCATCTCCGACCTCAACAGCGACAACTACACCCGCCGCTGGTACGGCGCCAAGCGCATAATCGGCTGATAAAACTCAGATAGTCATGACCCGCTCTCCGCATCGCCGCGGAGGGCGGGTTTTTCGTCATCATTTTCGTTATTTCTCTTTTATTGTTCATTATTATGTGATAGAATGATAACTTAGGTAAGTATATGATCATGTTGAGCTCCTCCGGGCAAGCGGGAGCTAATTCCATATCAAGGAGATACCCATGAGTTTAGTTACGAAGCTTTTCGGAACTCGAAGCGAGCGGGAGATAAAAAGGATAATGCCGCTCGTCGAGAAGATCGACGCGCTGGAAAACGAATACCGCGCCCTTTCGGACCCGCAGCTCCAGCATAAGACCGTCGAATTCCGCGATAGACTCGCCAAGGGCGAGACGCTTGACGACATCCTCCCCGAGGCGTTCGCGGCGGTGCGCGAGGCGGCCGACCGCGTCCTCGGCGAGAGACACTATAAAGTCCAGCTCATCGGCGGGATAATCCTGCATCAGGGCCGCATTGCCGAGATGAAGACCGGCGAAGGCAAGACCCTCGTCGCGACGCTTCCGTCCTACCTCAACGCTCTTGCGGGCAAGGGCGTGCACGTAGTCACCGTCAACGACTACCTCGCCAAGCGCGACAGCGATTGGATGGGGAAGGTCTACCGCTTCCTCGGGCTCAAGGTCGGGCTCATAGTCCACGGCCTTTCGAGCGACGAGCGCCGCGAGGCCTACGCGGCCGACATCACCTACGGCACCAACAACGAGATGGGCTTCGACTACCTGCGCGACAACATGGCCATCTATAAGCAGAACATGGTCCAGCGCGGCCATGCCTTCGCCATCGTCGACGAGGTCGACTCCATCCTCATCGACGAGGCGCGCACGCCTCTTATAATCTCCGGCATGGGGGACGATTCGAGCGACCTGTATCAGAAGGTAGACGCCTTCGTGCGCCGTCTCAAGAAGGTAGTTTACGCCTCGACGGACGAGAAGGCCGAGGAATCCGACGACATCGATGCGGATTACGTCGTCGACGAGAAGGCCAAGAGCGCGACGCTCACCCTGCGCGGCATCGCCAAGGCGGAAAAGGAATTCGGCCTTGAAAACCTCTCCGACATCGAAAACTCGACGCTGTCGCATCACATAAATCAGGCAATCAAGGCCCACGGCATCATGCACCGCGATATCGACTACGTCATAAAGGACGGGGAAGTCGTCATCGTCGACGAGTTCACCGGGCGACTCATGTTCGGCCGCCGTTACAACGAGGGCCTGCATCAGGCCATCGAGGCCAAGGAGGGCGTGAAGGTCGCGGCCGAGAGCAAGACGCTCGCGACGATAACCTTCCAGAACTATTTCCGCATGTACAGCAAGCTCTCCGGCATGACCGGTACGGCTCTGACAGAGGAAGAGGAATTCAACGCCATTTATAATCTGGACATCATCGAGATACCGACCAACAGACCCATAGCCAGAATAGACGATCCCGACGTCGTATATAAAAACGAGGCCGGCAAGGACCGCGCCATCATCCGCCAGATAGAGGAATGCCACGCCAAAGGTCAGCCCGTGCTCGTAGGCACGGTCTCGATCGAAAAGAGCGAGCACATCTCCAATCTCCTGAAGAAGACCGGCATCAAGCACAGCGTCCTGAACGCCAAGCAACATGAAAAAGAGGCGGAGATAATCGCGCAGGCGGGCAAGTTCGGCGCCGTCACGATAGCGACTAACATGGCCGGCCGAGGCACGGATATAAAGCTCGGCGGCAACGCGGAGTATCTTGCGAAGAACGACCTGCGCAAGGCCGGATTGAGCGAGGAGCTCATAAACGAGGCCACGGGCTACGCCGAGACGGACAACGAGGAGATACTCGCGGCCCGCAGGCAGTTTGCCGAAGCCCTCGCCGTCCATAAGGCGGAAGTCGAAAAGGAAGCGATCCAGGTGCGCGAGGCGGGCGGCCTGTTTATCCTCGGCACGGAGCGCCATGAGTCCCGCCGTATAGACAACCAGCTCCGCGGCCGCGCCGGCCGTCAGGGCGATCCGGGCGAGACGAGGTTCTTCATCTCCATGCAGGACGATATCATGCGTCTGTTCGGCTCGGAGCGCATCCAGTCCATGATGGACACCCTCAATATCGACGAGGACATGCCCATAGATCAGAAAATACTTTCTAACGCCATCGAAAACGCGCAAAAGCGCGTCGAATCGCGTAACTTCCAGTCCCGCAAGAGCGTGCTGGAATACGACGACGTCATGAACCAGCAGCGCGAGATAATCTACGGCCAGCGCCGGCAGGTGCTCGACGGAGAGGATGTGAGCGCTTCCGTCCGCTCCATGATCCATGACGTGATAGAGTCCGGCGTATGCGCCGTCATCGGAAAGGACGGGTTTATCGAGAGCGAGGAGCAGCTTACCGAGGTGCTCGCTCCGTTCGATAAGCTGTTTCTTATGGGCAAGCGCCCGGAGGTCACGCGCGACGATCTCTCCGACTGGGACAGCGAAAAGCTCATTGGCTACCTCACGGAGGCTGCCGACGCGGTCTACGCCGAGCGGGAGGCCAAATTCGGTACCATGCCCGGAACGGATCAGCCTATCATGCGCGAGCTCGAGCGCGTCATTCTCCTGCGCGTCGTCGACGAGAACTGGATGGACCACATCGACGCCATGCACGAGCTGCGCCGCGGCATAGGCATACGCGCCTACGGCAACGTCAACCCGCTCGACGAATATAAGCGCGAGAGCTTCGATATGTTCGAAGCCATGGTCAACTCCATCAAGGACGAGGTCGTGCGCCGTCTCTTTACGGTCGAGATACGCAAGGAGTCGACGCTTGAGCGCAAGAGCGTCGCGAAGGGCTCCGTGGAAAACGTGGGCGGCGACGCTCCTGCGAAAAAGAAGCCGGTCAAGGTCCAGAAGATAGGCCGCAACGATCCCTGCCCCTGCGGCAGCGGAAAGAAATATAAGCACTGCCACGGCAGAGACGCGTAAGGCTATGGATTTTATTGAAAGAGAAAAAGGCGCTCTGCGCTTTCTGACCTGCCGCGCTCTCGACGAAGCGGGGCTCGTGAACGCCTTTACGACGCGCCTCGGCGGCGTAAGCGGCGGCGAGTTCGAGAGCCTTAACCTCGCCGTTTCCCGCGGCGACGACAGAGAAAAGGTCCGCCAAAACTATGCCATCATCTGCGGCGCTCTCGGCATAAGCCCGGCCTCGCTTGCGTTTTCGAGGCAGGTCCACGAAGACGCGGTCCGCCCCGTTACCTCCGCCGATATCAAGAAGGACCTCTTCGATACCGTCCCTTATGAGGCCGACGGGCTCATGACGAAAGAGCGCGGCGTGTCTCTCATCATCCACATAGCCGACTGCGAGGGTATACTGCTCTATTGCAGAAAGCCAGAGGCGATAGCCGCCGTCCACGCCGGATGGCGCGGCACCGTCGCGGATATTGCGGGCAAAGCCGTAGCCGCGATGAAAAGGGAATACGGGTGCGAGCCTTCCGATATGGTCGCGGCCCTCGCGCCGTGTGCGAGCGTCTGCTGCTACGAGGTCGGGCCGGAGGTCGTCGAGGCCGTGAGAAAGCTCCCGATAGACGCGGAAGCTTACATCGTCCCGACGGAAAACGGCCATGCGAAGATCGACATCAAGGGCATAAACTCCGCTCTTCTCAGACGCGCCGGAGTGAGAGAGATTTACGCCTCGCCCGACTGCACGATGTGCCTCCCCGACAAATACTGGTCGCACAGGATGACCAACGGGCGCCGCGGCGCTCAGGCCTGTATCATAGCGCTTAAGTAGGACTGGATATGAAGCTTTTAAAAAAGATAACGTCAATACTGCTCGTCTGCGTTTTGCTCGCAGCCGCCGGCTCGTGCGGCCTTTATGAGCTGCCGCAGGGCGTCGAGGAGCCCTCCGTGCACGAGGACGAAACGTCGCCTGCGCCGACGCCGACCCCGCGCCCGACCGCCTCGCCGGACGACAAATTCTCTCTCGCGTACAATCCGAACGCGAGCCTGAATCCCTATTCCGTCGAGAGCGCGACGAACTTCTGGCTGACCGGCCTGAGCTACGAGAGCCTTTTTACGCTCAATGAGGATTACTCGTACTCGCCCGTCCTCTGCGACGGCTGGGAGACGACGGACAGGGGATACTCCTATCTCATCGACATCAAGCCCGGGATAAAGATGCACGACGGCTCCGAGATGAGCATTTTCGACGTCATTTACTCCGTGCGTCTGGCAAAGGAGTCCGAGAGATACAAGGTCCGCTTCAAAAACGTGGACAGCGTCGGCTTTCTAAACGGGCGCGTCTATATCACTCTCGATACGCCCAATACGGATTTCTGCGCCCTGCTCGACATCCCCATCGTCAAGGACGGCACCGGGTACGACAGAGTCCCCGTCGGCAGCGGGCCTTATAAATTCGATCCGGGGACGGAGCGCTTCGTCGCGTTCGAGGGATACAGAACGTATGATACTCTGCCTCTCCCCGCGATCTATCTCGCTCAGTACGAGAGGTCCGAGATGATGTCGGCCTTCGAACGGGCGGATATCGACCTGACCGTGTCCCAGCAGAGCAATATAAGCTACGTCGACTACGCGGGCGACTGCGAGGTCCATTTCTGCCCGTCGACGGTCATCCATTACCTCGGCTTCAACACCCGCCGGGGCTACTGCTCGCAGCCCCTCAGGAGGCTTATCCTCTCGTCCGCCGTGGACAGAGAGGACATTTCCGGCACTGTCGTGGCAGGGACGGTCCCGACCTCTCTGCCGGTTACGCCGGGAAGCCGCTGGTACATAGACTCCGTTGCGGATAACGCTCTCGTCAAGCCGGAGCTCCTCGAGCAGATGATGATACGCACGTTCGTAGAGGACTACGATCAGGACGGCTTCCTCGAGTACATTGAGGATAACACAGTCTGGGATTTCGCGCTCGAGTTCATCGTCAATAACGACAATATGCAGAAGGTCGCCGCCGCGCGCAAGATATCCCAGAAGCTCATCGAGATGGGCTTCGACGTCAAGCTCAAGGAGGTCGACTGGAACACGTTCCGGACGCTCCTCAACATCGGCGAGTACGACATCTACTACGGCGAGCTCCAGTACGGCGCGAACTTCGACCTCTCGCCGCTGTTCTGCTACGGGGGCGACGGCTGCTACGGGTTCTACGATCCCGATCTGCAAAACTACGTATACGCCTTCAACTTCGCCCTTCAGGAGGAGAAGGAGCAGACGATGACTGATCTGCTCGTCTATCAATCCGACAACTGTTATATCGCTCCGCTCTTTTTCGAGCGCACGTCCGTCTACACCAAGCGCGGAGCCGTCTCGAACATGTATCCCAACGCGCACAACATATTCGCCAATATAGCCGATTGGAAGGTAACGTTCCCGGCCAGCGCCGGATAAAGATAAAGCCGTGCGGCGACGCACACCGGAGGTTTGTATGGTTTTCAGATGCTTTGCTACGAAGAAAAAAGGATTTGACGTCGAGGCGATGAGCCTGCTTCGTGATCTGAAGGACAATCTCGGCCTGACCGGGCTCGAGAGCGTTCGCATTTATAACAGATACGACGTCGAGGGCGTGGACGAGGAGGTCTTCCGGCGCGGGATGGATTCCGTGTTTTCCGAGCCGCCCTGCGACGACTGCTATGCCGAGACGATGCCCGCTCCGCCCGTGGGCGCGAGAGTGCTCATAAGCGAGGCGCTTCCCGGGCAGTACGACCAGCGCGCCGATTCCTGCGCGCAGTGCCTCCAGCTGATGACCTGCGCCGAGAGGCCCGCCGTGGCCTACGCGAAGGTGTTCGTTTTTACGGGCAGTATAAGCGACGAGGAATTCGAGCGCGTGACCGCCTGGCTCATCAACCCCGTCGATTCCCGCGTCGCCTCCGCGGAAAAGCCCGATACCATAATCCGCAGATATCCCTCCGCGCCTCCGGTCGCTAACGTCGAGGGATTCCTTGCAGCTGACGACAAAAAGCTCGGCGAGATACTCGATTCTTTCGGCCTCGCCATGGATATGGACGATCTGCGCTTCATGCAGCGCCATTATATAGACGAAGTTCACCGCGAGCCGACAGTGACCGAGCTCAAGGTCATCGATACCTACTGGTCCGACCACTGCCGCCATACGACTTTTTCCACCCATCTCGACGACGTCCGCATCGAGGACGCGGAGACGAAGGCCGCGTTTGAAAAGTATCTCGCCGCCCGCCGCGAGGTCTACGGAGAAAAGGCCGAGACCCGTCCCGTGACGCTCATGGACGTCGCCACGATAGGCGCGAAGGCGCTGAAAAAGCGCGGTCTTCTCAAGGAGCTCGACGTCTCGGACGAGATCAACGCCTGCAGCATCCACGTCGACGCGAAGATAGACGGCAGGACCGAGGACTGGCTCCTCATGTTCAAAAACGAGACCCACAACCATCCGACCGAGATAGAGCCCTTCGGCGGCGCGGCGACCTGCATAGGCGGCGCCATCCGCGACCCGCTCTCCGGCCGCTCCTATGTATATCAGGCCATGCGCATAACAGGCGCGGCGGACCCGACCGTCCCCGTGTCGGAGACGATAAAGGGCAAGCTCCCGCAGCGCAAGCTGACGACCTCCGCCGCCGCGGGCTACAGCTCCTACGGAAACCAGATCGGCCTCGCCACGGGGCTCGTCCACGAGCTCTATCATCCCGGCTACGTAGCCAAGCGCCTCGAGATAGGCGCCGTCGTCGGGGCCGTGCCGTATTCTAACGTCGTGCGCGAGACGCCCGCGCCCGGCGACGTCATCATCCTGCTCGGCGGCCGGACGGGGCGCGACGGCTGCGGCGGTGCGACGGGCTCGTCCAAGACGCACAACCTCGAGTCGCTCACGGAGTGCGCGGCCGAAGTCCAGAAGGGCAACGCGCCGGAGGAGCGCAAGCTCCAGAGGCTTTTCAGAAATCCCGAGGCCGCGCGGCTCATAAAGCGCTGCAACGACTTCGGCGCCGGCGGCGTATCCGTCGCCATAGGCGAACTGGCCGAAGGCCTTGAGATCGAGCTCGACAGGGTCAAGAAAAAGTACGAGGGCCTTGACGGGACCGAGCTCGCCATATCCGAATCTCAGGAGCGCATGGCCGTCGTAGTCGCCGCGGAGGACGCAAAGCGCTTCGCAGAGCTCGCTTACGAGGAGAACCTTGAGGCGACGGAGGTCGCCCGAGTGACCGACGAAAGGCGCATGGTCATAAAGCTCGGCGGCCGCGTCATAGTCGACATCTCCGCCGATTTCCTGCAGTCAAACGGCGCGGAAAAGCATTCCGAGGCCGAGATACCCGCGCTTCCCGATATAGTCCGCGAGTGCGGCGAGGACCCCGCCGAGTATCTTGAAAAGCTCATATCGGACCTCAATTTCGCCTCGCAGAGAGGCCTCGGAGAGCGTTTCGACGGCTCCATCGGAGCGGGAAGCGTGCTCATGCCCTTCGGCGGGAAGACGCAGCTCTCTCCCGCGCAGGCGATGGCGGCGCTGCTGCCGGTCCGCGGCGGCAATACCGAGACCTGCTCCGTCATGAGCTGGGGCTTCGATCCGTTCCTTTCCGAGAAGAACCCGATGCAGGCCGCGCGCCGCGCAGTTATCGTTTCCGTGGCAAAGCTCGTGGCCTCCGGATGCGACTATAAGAAAGTCTATCTGACCTTCCAGGAGTATTTTGAAAAGCTCCGCAAAGAGCCGCTCCGCTGGGGCAAGCCGCTCTCGGCCCTGCTCGGCGCGCTCGACGCCCAACTCGGCCTCGGCGCGGCCGCGATAGGCGGCAAGGACAGCATGTCGGGCTCCTTTAACGACATGGACGTCCCGCCGACGCTCGTCTCCTTCGCCATCGCGCCGGAGGACGCGGCGAACGTCGTCTCGCCCGAATTCAAGAAAGCGGGCAGCAGGGTCTATCTCTTCGAGCCCGGAAACGACTATGATTCCGTTAAGGCCTGCTGGGAGCGCGTACGCGCCCTCGTGCTCAACGGGGCGGTCCTCTCCGCCCGCGCTGTAGACTACGGCGCGGCTGTCGGCGCGATATTCGATATGGCCGTCGGCAATATGATCGGCTTCAAGGCCGCTGACGGAGCCGACCTCATGTGCGTGACGCCCGGCGCGATCGTCGCCGAGTGCGCGGGTCCCGTCGAGGGAGCGAAGCTCCTCGGCGAGACGACCGGGGAGCCCGTCATAGCGATTGGCGCGAAGATCATGGAGCTCTCCGGCCTCATAACCAAGTGGGAAGCGGCGCTTGAGTCCGTCTTCCCGACGAGAACTCACGACACGGGCCGCGTCGAGAAGATATCCAGCGACAAAAAGCCCGTTTCCGCGCACGCTCTGCTCAAGCTGAAGCCGCGCGCGCTCATCCCCGTTTTCCCGGGCACCAACTGCGAGTATGACACTGCCGCCGCCGTCGAAAGAGCGGGCGGCGAGGCCGAGATACTCGTGCTTAAGAACATCACGCCTTCTTCCCTGAGCGAATCGGCTTCCGAATTCGTCCGCGCCATAAAGCGGAGCAACATGATAATCCTGCCGGGCGGCTTCTCCGGAGGCGACGAGCCCGAGGGCTCCGGCAAGTTCATTACGTCGTTTTTCCGCGACGCGAGGCTGACCGACGCCGTTACCGAGCTGCTGAAAACGCGCGACGGGCTCATGCTCGGCATATGCAACGGCTTTCAGGCGCTCATCAAGCTCGGTCTCGTGCCCTACGGCGAGATAAGGACGCTCGAGCCGGGAAGCCCCACGCTGACGTTCAACCTTATCGGGCGCCACCAGTCGCGCTACGTGACGACGCGCATATGCTCCGTCGCCTCGCCGTGGCTGTCTAGGTGCAGCGTCGGCGAATTGCATACCGTCCCCGTGTCGCACGGCGAGGGCCGCTTCATCGCTCCCGAGCCCCTGCTCGCCGAGCTGATAGCAAACGGACAGGTCGCCACGCAGTACTGCGACGAGAACGGCGAGCCCTCTATGGACACCTCCGTCAACCCGAACGGTTCGCTCATGGCCATTGAGGGTATAATGAGCGCGGACGGACGCGTCCTCGGCAAGATGGCGCACACCGAGCGCCGCGGAGATCTCGTCGCCCGCAATATCGTCGGCGAGCTCTATCAGCCCATCTTCGAGGGCGGAGTGTCCTATTATCTGTAAATCGCAGGGCATAAAGGGGAGAGAGAAAGCGTTGAAAGCTTTTATCCTGAAAATATGGCATAAGTTCAGATCGTTCATTCTGTATGCCATTATAGGCTGCTTCAACACTCTGCTGGACTTTCTTGTCTTTACCGGAGCGCATGAGCTGCTTCATCTCTCTCCGGAAATATCGCATGTCCTCGGCTATGTAGCCGGTTTTATCTCCGGATTCGTGCTCAACCGCAACATCACATTCCGAAAAGAGAACTCGGCCAACGTATTTATGCAGGTCTTTAAGTTCCTGATCGTAAACCTTCTCTCGCTCGGATCGAGCACGCTGGTCCTGCACCTGCTGACCGGAGCCGGACTGAACGAGTATATTGCGAAGATACTTGCTCAGATCGTCGTCACGCTTATCAATTTCCTCGGTTACAGATTCTTCGTTTTCAGAAAAGACAAAGACCCCGCTTCGACGGAGGCGACTCCGCTTGAGGAGAACGTCCCCGGAGAACCGGAGTCTACGGAAGGGGAGGATGAAAATGACTGACAGAGAACTCATCAATGCCGCGTTCGCCGCCTCGGAGAACGCGTGGGCGCCCTATTCCGGCTTCAAGGTCGGCGCCGCGCTGCTCTGCTCGGACGGGACGGTATATACCGGCTGCAACGTCGAAAACGCCTCCTTCGGCGCGACGATATGCGCTGAGCGCGTCGCCTTTTCCAAGGCGATAAGCGACGGCCGCCGCAAGGGCTTCGTCATGCTCGCCGTAGCCGCCGACAGCGAGACCTACTGCATGCCCTGCGGCATGTGCAGGCAGTTTATCTCCGAGTTCAGCTCGGATATCGAGATACTCAGCGCGAGGGGGGACGGCCGCTATACGAGCTACCGCCTCAGCCAGCTCCTCCCGCACCCATTCGAGGCCTACGAGGGCTGACCCCCGAGCAGTATGGAGATGATCCGCGACAGCTCCGATGCGTGCGCGGCTTCGTCCGAGGCGAGCTCGGAATAAAGCTCTTTTCCCGTGCGCTTCGCCGCTTCACGGTATCTCTTTTCTCCCTCGGTCTCCTCCCAGTAGGCGCGCCGCAGAGTTCCGAGCAGGTTTGCGGGCTTCTCGACGGGCCCGGGCTTTACGGACGGGCTCTCGCCGTAAGCGAGATAGTACGCAGTCCTCAGTTTTCTGACGTGCGATGCTTCGTCGGCCGAGATACGCCGCAGCGTCCGCGAGGCGAAAGTATTCCCGCACATCCGCGCCAAATAGGCGTATTTCGCCGCGTCGGCGAGCTCGTCCCGTATAAACGCCTCGGTCTCGCCGCGCTCGTCGTATGCTTTCGGAGCGGGGGAGCCGGAGACGCGTTCCCAGACGGAATCGAATATTTCATTTTCAGACTTCAAGTTTATCACCCGTACATCCTATGCTCCGCGCGCCGCACCGTGCGCGGGGCGCGAAAGGTCGGAGACGAATGGCCAGATTTTTCGTAGCCGCGAGCAACATTTTCGGCGGCATAGCCTATATAAACGGCAAAGACGCGGAGCATGCCAAGGTCCTGCGCCTCCGCAAGGGAGAGATAGTCGTCGTGTGCGACGGGAAGGGCACGGATTATTCCTGCCGCGTCAAAAGCTCGTCTCCCGGGACGGTCGAGGCCGAGATAATCGGCAAGGCGCCGAGCGCGGGGGAGCCGGACGTCGACGTTACCGTATACGCCGCGTGGCCCAAGGGCGACAAGACCGAGACGATAGTCCAGAAGACGGTCGAGCTCGGCGCGAAGAGCATAGTCTTCTATCCCTCCGAGCGCTGCGTGAGCCGCCCGGACGATATATCCGCCTCGAAAAAATGCGCCCGCCTCGCGCGCATAGCCGAGGAGGCCGCCAAGCAGTGCGGAAGGGGGATCATACCCGAAGTCCGCTTTGTCTCGTCTTATGACGACATGCTCCTTGAAGCGTCAAGAAACGAACTCGCCCTTTTCTTCTATGAAGAGGGAGGAGAGTCTCTGCGCGACGTCATCGCAGCTAAGCCCGCCTCCGTATCCGTCATAACGGGCCCCGAGGGAGGCTTCGAGCCTTCGGAGGCTGCCCGCGCCGCCGATATGCGTTTTATTACGGCGACGCTCGGGGCACGTATACTCCGCTGCGAGACTGCGCCGGCCATAGCCGTCTCCTCCGTCATGCTTCTGACGGGGAACCTCGGCTGATGCTATTTGAATACGTAGACGGCCGTTTTGCTCAGCTCGACTCTGTCGGTCGCCAGCTGGACTACGGCGATCTCATCGCCCGGAGCCGGCGAAACTGAGACGGCAAGGCAGGACGGTGAGATAAACTCGGTCGCACGCCTGTTCCCGTTTATCGTTACTACGCTGAACGGCGTAAAGTTTTCCCCGTATATGAATGACTTCCCAGAGCGTGTCTCTGCGGAAGTTATTTTTATCTCGTCGAGCCCCATACGAAGGTCGGTCGGTTCGGGCTCCTCGCCGCGATATGCGTGCCTGTCGCCGTAAAGCAGATCGTACTGAAGCATTTCAAGACCGTCGCAGTATTCATCGGCGCCGTAATTTGCCCTGTGATATTCCGGTAAGATGCCTCCGCTGAAGCCTATGAGCTCGAACGCCCTTGCTCCGAGCCTGTAGGCTTCGATATCTTCGTCCGCGCCGCTCAGAGCGCGCATGTTGTGCCAGACCACGTATTCGGTCTTATACAGCGTTCCGGAGGCGAGATCCTCGTCCGAGAGCCCCAACGACGGCAGGTGGTCGCCATAGAATACGACGACGGTGGGCTCGCGGCGCGTCCTGAGATAATCCGTCAATTCGCCTATGAACCCGTCGGTGCCGGAGAGCTGGCTGACGTAGTAATCCATTCCCCTGTAATCGTCGCCGTCATCGGGCTCGTCCTCGTCTTCGGGGTATTTCCCGTGCGCCTGGACGGAGACTGCGAATATGAAGTCCCGGCCCTCGGTCGAATCGAGCGCCTCGCGGATATACTTCGTCAGTATGCGGTCCTCGGCCCATCCGGCTTCGTTGACGGTCACTCCCAACATGTATTCCAGCGAAGTAAACGTCTCAAAGCCGAGATTTGAGTAAACGACGTTCCTGTCATAGAAGCTGCCGCTGTGATCGTGTATCGCGTGCGGCGTTAGATCGGAGAGAATATAAGCCAGCGATTCGCAGGGGGTGTCCTTCAAAACGGATTCGTACGGGTACTCGCCGATACCGAAATAGTCGATGTTCATCCCCGTCAGCACTTCGAATTCCGTGTTTACGGTCCCTCCGCCTATAGTGGGGACGGACAGATATCCCGAAGGGCATTCCGCTTTCAGCTTCGTGAAATTGGGTACGGGATCCTCGTCGAAGGTCATGCCCTTTATCTCTGAAGGATCGATGAAGGATTCAAGCTGCACGAAGATGACGTTCGGAAGGACGCCGTCCGGCTCCGGATCGATATCGCAGACTATCTGACTTACCTCGTCGCCGGAATAGCCGCGGGGTCTTGCGATTCCGTTCTGGAATATACTGCATGAAAAACAGTAGGGGAAACCGCAGGTCTCGTAAGCGTCGTTTATGAAAAGAAAATCTCCGTTCAGGTCATATGTGAGCCCCATGTAAACGCAGGCGGCAGCCGCGAGAAGAGCGGCCGAGCAGACGGTAAGGACCCTGCGCAGGGGAGACAGGAGCGCGCTCTTTCCCGCTCTGCGGAAGATGAAAACAAAAAGCACGACGATACCTGCGACAAACACCGCCATCAGGATCATGTGCCAGACCTTGAAGTACACGCCCGCGACCTCGAAGAAAGAGGCGAGCAGCATGAGATCGCGCGCGGAAAAGGGGGTGCCTCGCAGCGTCAGAGTGAAGAAATCCGTTATTCCGAGAAACAGCCAGACGACGCCGACAAGCGTGACGGCAAATACTCTTCTTCTGAAAAGCAGCGTAAGAGAAAACGTAAAAAGGACGATAAGAAAGTTTGAGGCAAAGACGGCAGGGGAGCCGGCGAGCATTCGGAACAGGCCTCCGAACGAGCGCTGGTTCAAAACCTCGAGGATAAGAGACAGCACAAGGGCCAATACGACGGTTGAAGCCAAAGGCCTTGCCCCGAGGACGTCGGATGCTTTTGCGCGCTGCTTGATCATGATTTGCCTCCGTATGGGACAGAAGATGAACGGATTATACTCCATCGCTCGCCAAGATTCAAGAAATGAGATCTTTTTATAGAAATCTTAAAAAAGAGTTGACAACGCAGGATATTACTGATAATATAACCAAGCGCTCCAAAGACAGCGGGTGGCGAAAGCCGTAAGTCCCGCCGAGGACGGCGTCAATCTTTTCATTGATCGCTTTCTGTCCTTATGTCTTTCCGGGCATAAGGATTTTCTTTTTGGGCGCGAAAGAATACCCGGAGGTGTAAACATGCCGAACGCAAAAGTTCTCAGCGAGAAGCAGGCTGTCGTTGCTGCGCTTGTCGAGCGCATCAAGAATGCCGGCTCCGGCGTGCTCGTGGACTACAAGGGCATCAACGTCGCCCAGGACACCGAGCTGCGCGCGGAACTCCGCAAGAATGATGTCGAGTATTCCGTCATCAAGAATACTCTCACTCGCTTCGCTCTCGACGACTGCGGCATGAAGGATCTCGATCCGGTCCTGCATGGCACAACGGCTCTCGCGACCAGCACCGGCGACCCCATCGCTCCCTTCCGTATCATCAGCGACTACTCCGACAAGCTCAACGATGTTTTCAACATCAAGGCCGCCTTCATGGACGGCAAGATCCTCAGCGACGCCGAGATCAAGGAGATATCCGCGCTTCCTTCCAAGGACGCCCTTTACTCCCAGGTCTTCGGGACTCTGCTCGCTCCGATCACGAGCCTCGCCGTAGTGCTCAATCAGATCGCGGAAAAGAACGGCGCGGCCCCCGCCGCCGAAGCCCCCGCAGCCGAGTAACGCTGCAACGACAACAAGAATTTTAGGAGGAAAATCAAAATGGCTAGCGAAAAAGTCAATGCTATGATCGAAGAAGTTAAGGCTCTCAGCGTTCTCGAGCTCTCCGAGCTGGTCCACGCTCTTGAGGAGACCTTCGGCGTTTCCGCCGCTGCCGCCGCCGTGGCCGCCGCCCCCGTGGCCGCCGCCGCCGTTGAAGAGAAGACCGAGTTCGACGTCGTCATGACCGACTTCGGCGCTGAGAAGATCAAGGTCATCAAGGAAGTCCGCGGGATCACCGGTCTCGGCCTTGCCGAGGCGAAGGCTCTCGTCGAGGGCATCCCCGCCAAGATCAAGGAAGGCGCTTCCAAGGAAGAGGCCGAGGAACTCAAGTCCAAGCTCGAGGCCGTCGGCGCCAAGGTCGAACTCAAGTAAGTATCGACTTAAAGAAAAACCGCAGGGAGAACTCCCTGCGGTTTTTTGATTTTTAGTCGTGCTCCTCCCAGTCGAGGCTGCGTCCGACCGCGCGGGACCAGCCGCGCCTGAGCTTTGCCCTCTCGGCGGAGTCCATGAAGCTGTCAAAGACTCTGTCGCAGCTCCATATTTTGCTTATCTCGTCCGTGCTTTGCCAGACGCCGACCGCGAGACCAGCGAGGTACGCCGCGCCGAGCGCCGTCGTCTCGCGTATGACGGGCCTCTTGACGGTCTTGCCGAGTATGTCCGCCTGAAACTGCATCAGAAAGCTGTCCCTGCACGCGCCGCCGTCGACCTTGAGCTCGGCGAGCGTCCTTCCGCAGTCCTTTTCCATGGCGTTGACGAGGTCCATCGACTGATAGGCTATGGCCTCCTGCGCCGCGCGGATTATGTGCTCGGGCTTCGTCCCGCGCGTGATTCCGACTATCGCGCCGCGGGCGTACATGTCCCAATACGGCGCGCCGAGCCCCGTGAAGGCGGGAACGAAATACACTCCGCCCGTATCGGGGACTTTTTTCGCCATCGTCTCGGCCTCCGGAGCCGTCTCGATGAAGTGAAGTTCGTCGCGAAGCCACTGTACGACCGCGCCGCCGACAAAGACGGAACCCTCGAGCGCGTACTGCACCTTGCCGTTAAGGCCTATCGCTATCGTAGTGAGCAGGCCGTGTTTGGATTCGACGGGCTCGGAGCCCGTGTTCATAAGCAGGAAGCAGCCGGTCCCGTAGGTATTTTTCGCGTCGCCGGGATTAAAGCAGCCCTGCCCGAAGAGAGCCGCCTGCTGATCGCCGGCTATGCCAGCTATCGGGACGTCCCTGTCGAGCAGGCGGCAGGTGCCGTAGACCTCGGAGGAGTCGCAGACGCGCGGGAGCATGCTCTCGGGAATGCCGAGCACGTCGAGGAGCTTTCTGTCCCATCTGAGGTTATGTATGTCAAAGATCATCGTGCGCGAGGCGTTGGTGTAGTCCGTGACGTGCGCCTGCCCCTTGGTGAGCTTCCAGACGAGCCATGTGTCTATCGTTCCGAAGAGGAGCCTGCCCTCGTCGGCAAGCTTTCTCGCGCCGTCTACATTGTCTAGTATCCATTTTATCTTCGTGCCCGAAAAGTAGGCGTCGATGACGAGGCCTGTCGTCTTCTTGATATAGTCCTCGAGCCCGAGCGACTTGAGTTCGTCGCATATCCCGCTCGTCCTGCGGCACTGCCAGACTATGGCGTTATAAACGGGAAGCCCCGTCTCCTTATCCCAGACGACGGTCGTCTCGCGCTGATTCGTGACGCCTATAGCCGCGAGCTCGTTGATGTCTATTTCGGAGCGGGCGAGGACCTCGGAGAGCACGGAGACGACCCCGCTGTAAATCTCCATCGGGTCGTGCTCGACCCAGCCCGCTTTGGGATATATCTGCGTAAATTCCTTCTGCGCGGTCGCGACTATGTTCTGATCGCGGTCGAAGATGATGGCGCGGCTGCTCGTCGTGCCCTGATCGATCGAAAGGATATACGTTGCCATGCTTCTGCCTCCGCTCCGGCGGGCGGGATTTGTCTGTGTCGGCCGCGCCGGACGCCGTATCCAGTATACTATCACCCGGCGCCGTTTTTCAAGTGCCGCGCCGAAAAGACCGCAGCTCCGCCGCTTGTTAACACTAAATTTACCAAAGGGGCGAAAACTGTTCACTATTGACGCTTCAACTCATCTATTATATAGTTTAGATAGTCTAAACTAGTCCGGAGGTATGAAATATGGATACGAAAAAGGTCCTTGTCATCGAAGACGAATCCAATATCGCCGAGCTTTTGAGGCTCTACCTTGAAAAGGACGGCTTTACTGTCCGCTGCGCGGCGGACGGAGGCACGGGCGTTGCCGAGGCCAAGGTGTTCCAGCCTGATCTTATTTTGCTGGATATCATGCTTCCGGTCATGGACGGGTGGGCCGTGTGCCGCGCCATACGCCAGACCTCGACCGTTCCCATCATCATGCTTACGGCCAAGGGCGAGACATTCGACAAGGTCTCCGGCCTTGAGATGGGCGCCGACGACTACATAGTCAAGCCATTCGAGGTCAAGGAGCTGCTCGCGAGGATACACGCCGTGATGCGCAGATACGCTCCCGCCGAGGCCGGGCAGAAGAAGCTGACCTACGACAAGCTCGTCGTTAATCTCGATTCCTATGAGCTGATCGTGGACGGGAAGAAGGTCGACACGCCTCCCAAGGAGCTTGAGCTGCTTTACCATCTGGCGTCATCGCCCAACCGCGTATATACGAGAAATCAGCTCCTCGACGAGGTCTGGGGCTTCGACTATTTCGGAGACTCGAGGACCGTCGACGTACATATAAAGCGCCTTCGCGAAAAGCTCGAGGGCGTGAGCGACAAATGGTGCCTCAAGACCGTTTGGGGCGTCGGATATAAATTCGAGACGACCGACCAGCAGTAATGAAGAGCATTTACTGGCGCAATTTCTCGCTGACGGCCGGCATCGTTCTGCTGAGCATTTTGCTCGACGTAGTGCTGTTTTCGTGGCTGAGCTTCAACTACACCGTCAACGAGAACAAAAAGACGCTCCGCGCGACGGCGTACGTCCTCGCCGACACGACCTCCGCCAAGAGCACCGAGGTATCGCTCGACGACTGGGATATACGCATGCTCATCCTGTCCGTGTCGAAGTCGTCGGACGTGCATATTTCGCTCGCAGG
The DNA here is from genome assembly GCA_017550645.1 of Oscillospiraceae bacterium. GTDB lineage: Bacteria > Bacillota > Clostridia > Oscillospirales > Oscillospiraceae > RGIG7949. The sequence continues at coordinate 96,245 of JAFZOI010000013.1, read as the reverse complement.
GACGGACGGGAACGTCCTGACCTGCTCCGACAGCGACCTTTTCTGCCGCCATATCGGCTGCGTACTGCCGGAAGGCGTTTTGGAGAAAGTGTCCGAAGAGGGGCTTTATGAGGCCCGGGGGACGCTTGGCGGATATTATGACGGCAGCATGTACTACGTCGGCGTGCAGATCCCCGCGCCGCAGGGCGACGGGGCCATAGGCTACGTATTCGTCGCCGTTTCCACCGACTCGATGACATTGCTCTGGCGGCCTATAGTCTCGCTGTTCGTGCTCGTCGGTTCGGTCGTCCTGCTTATCGCTCTCATGGCGTCTTTGATCGTCACGAGGCGGCAGATGACGCCGCTGCACGAGATGGCGCAGGCTGCCGGCAAGCTCGCCAAGGGGCAGTTCGACGTCCGCGTCAAAGGCGGCAACATAGAGGAGATCGAGGAACTCGCCGACGCCTTCAATATGATGGCGGGATCCATGGAGACCGCCGAGAACAACAGACGCGAATTCGTCGCGAACGTCTCCCATGAGCTCAAGACCCCGATGACGACCATCTCCGGCTTTGCGGACGGTCTTCTCGACGGAACGATACCGCAGGAGGATTCGCAGAAATACATCGCCATCATCGCCGAAGAGACGAGGCGGCTTTCAAGGCTCGTGAGGCGCATGCTCGACCTTTCTCGCATGCAGAGTGTCGACACGTCTAAGCTGCTCAATTCCTCATTCGATGTGACCGAGGTCGCGCGCAACGCCGTGCTCGCGCTCGGACCCAAAATGGACGATAAGAAGCTCGACGTCGTCGTTGAGCTCCCCGAGGAGGAGGTCCTCGTCCGCGGCGAATCGGATACGATCATGCAGGTCATATACAATATCCTCGACAACGCCGTCAAGTTCGCCCATGAGGGCGGGACGGTCAAGCTGAGGATATGGAAGCAGGATCAGAAGGCAAACGTCGCCATAGGCGACACGGGCGAGACGATCCCCGAGGACGACCTTCCCATGATATTCGACAGATTCCATAAGAGCGACCGCTCCCGCAGCCTCGACAGAGACGGAGTGGGACTCGGGCTCTACATAGTCAAAGCGATCCTTACCGGTTACGGCGAGGATATCAAGGTCACCAGCAAGGACGGCTGGACCGAATTCGTCTTTACTCTTACGCTGAAATGATACGTACACGTTATCCGGAGGAATAAATGGCAGACCGCGATAATGAAAACTATTATCTGGAGGGTTACTTCGACTCCGTCGCGGAGCCTGCCCGAAAAAAGGACAGGGAGAAGGAAAAGACCCGTCATATGAGCGCCGGCAAGTGCGCGCTTGTCATTCTTGCCGTCGCTGTGGCTCTCTGCGCCGTTTTGGCTGCGATCTACCTCATCTGGTCGTTCGACGTCGTTGTGACGGGAAACGAAGGAAATGTAAACATCCGTATCGCCCGCGTCGAGAGGGGCGGGAACGATCCGGAGGACTTGTTCAGCCCCAATGCCGATCCTATCCCCAGAGAGACTCCGCCGGCCGATCAGCTCGCTCCCGCTCCGTCCGGTTCGGCGACGCTCCGCATAACGGGCGACCCGTTCGGAAATGAGCTGAGCGACAACGAGATAAGTGCGAAAGTGAGCAGGAGCATAGTCTCTGTCGCGGTCTGCAGCGGCGGGGCAGTCTCCTATGCTTCCGGCGTTATCATGAGCGACAGGGGATATGTCATAACCTGCTGTCACGCCGTGGAAAACGGCGAGATTACAGTATTCCTCGCGGACGGGTCGCAGTATCCCGCACGCATCGTCGGCATGGACGAGGCGACGGATATAGCCGTCCTCTCCGTCGAGGGCGCGGAGCTGAAATCCGCAGAATTCGGCGATTCCGACCTTGCCGAGGTGGGCGACAGAACGTATGTTTTCAGCTGCCTGCCGACCGGGACCTGCTTCATGACGGACTGCCTCATCTCCGCGATAGACGGTAACGTATACTTTAACGGCGTGTCAGCTCCGCTCATCCTTACAAACGCCTCCGTGCGGAGCTGGAATACGGGCGGCGTGCTCGTCAACAGCGCGGGAAAAGTCGTCGGCATAGTCGATGTCGAGCTCTCTTCCATATACGGTGAGGATCAGCTCTGCTGCGCTATCCCCGTAAAAATGGCAAAGCCCGTCATCGACGAGCTCATCGAGAAGGGATATGTGGAAGGCAGACCCGCCTTCGGCCTCGAACTTTCGGACGTTCCCGCCGCCATGAGCGCCTATCTCGGCATCCCGCGCGGCGCGATGATAGCTTCCGTCAATGAAAACAGCGAGGCTTATTCCAAAGGTCTGTCGCGAGGAGACGTCGTCATTGCCGTCAACGGCTCCGAGATAAGCGGAGTAAATGAGTTCAATCGCATCAAGAATTCGCTTCAAGTCGGCGATACGGCGGTTCTTGCCGTTTATCGCGCGGGGACGGTCTACTATGTCGAGCTGACTGTGCAGGACAGCTCGGAGGTCCGATAAATGCTGTCAAGAAACCTGAAAAAGACGATAAAGGGAGCGCTGGCGCTTTTAACATGCGCTGCGCTCCTTTGCGTTTCCATGCCCTTTGCCGGCGCGTTTGAAAGCGTGACTGAGCTCGCGGGAAAGACGAAGCTCGCGAGCGGAGTTTACTATTCGGGCGACGCAAGGCAGGCGGAATACCGCCTCGAATACGAGCCCAACGAGACCGTGCGGCCCGTCGTTGTCTACGGCCAGAAGGTCTGCAGCCGCGGCTCTTTTTCCGAGATGGCGGCTCTGCTCGAAGAGAGCGGCATGAACGTCATAGGCGGCATTAACGGCGATTATTATGTCCTCGCGAACGGTCAGCCCCTAGGGCTCGTCATCACGGAAGGAGAGATAAACAGCTCCGACGCAGGTCTCTGGGCCGTCGGCTTCCGCTCGGACGGGACTGCGTTCATAGGAAAGCCCGCGCTCGATATGCATGTCTATCTTGCCGGAGAAAACTACGGCATAGCGGGAATTAACAAGGTCCGGAGCGGGACGGGCTATCATCTGTTTACAGAGGACTTCGCCGCTACGACGAAAAACTCTTCTCCCGGCTGGGACGTCATACTTACCCCGGAAGATGGCGCCAAGCTGAGGCCTAACTGCGAGTTCACGGCGACGGTCGACTCCGTGATCGAGTCAGCGGGGGAGCTTGCGATCCCTGAGGGCAAGCTCGTGCTCAGCGTCTCGGACGATACGGACTGGTGGCGGCGCTACGGGATAGAGCATACGTCTCCGGGCGATACCGTGCGCATCAGCATCAGCGCCGACGAATTGTGGAATGAAGCGGAATACGCCGTCGGCTCGCTCATGAAGCTCGTAACGGACGGCGTGCCCGAGCCCGATCTCGAACGCGGTGAGATCGCGCCGAGAACGGCCGTCGGCATCCGCTCCGACGGGACGGTAGTCCTCTATACGGTCGACGGACGGCAGACCGGCTACAGCAAAGGATATTCGATAGCGGACCTCGCGGAAAGGCTTTCGCAGATAGGCTGCGTCGAGGCCTGCATAATGGACGGCGGCGGGTCTACCGCGCTCTCCGCGCTCTACATAGGCGGCGAAGACACCGAGATAGTGGGGAAGCCGTCGGCCGGCAGCGAGCGTTCGGTCAGCACGTATATCATGCTGACCGCTTTCGGCGAGGGGAGCGGGAGCGTCAAATGCATAGGCGTAAGGCCAGAGACTCTTGCGGCCCTGAAGGGCGCGGAGATCGCGTTCACGGTCGCGGCGGCCGACGAGACGGGAAGACCGGCGGAGCTGACCTATGCGGACGTTACGGCCTCCGGCGCGTCGATAACCGGCGACGGACTTGCGCGCTGCACTCAGGCCGGTACGGCCGAGATAAAAGCCCGCTTCGGCTCGGTGGAGGGAACTGCGTCCGTGCAGGTCGTCGAGACGCCCGACGCCATCATGCTTTATTCCGGCAATACCAGAAGGGAAAAGCTCGTCATCCCGCCGGACAGGACTCTCGATCTGTCCGCAAAATCCTCATGGATGGGGCTGGAGCTTGTCTCGCAGGACGATAATTACACATGGAAGACCACTGTCGGGAGCGTGACCGCCGACGGAGTGTTTTTCTCAGGCTATGAAGAGGCCGAGGGCGAGATATCCGTGACCGCGGGCGGCCTTACGAAAACAATTTCCGTCTCGGTCCATGAAATATCGAAGATGCTAGACGACTTTGAGACGAATACGCTCGGAGCGCCGAACGCCGAAGTTTTCCACGCCGACTCCGGCCGCGGCGCGGCCAGACTCAGGTGCGACCTCGGCTCCGGCGGCAGCTTTATATGGAAGTCCGTTCACAGCCAGACGGAATTTGCCGAGTATATGCATATCTCCGTCTACGGAGACGGATCCGGCAATACGCTGTTCCTGCTCGATCCCAAGGGCGACCGCCACACCGTCTGTACGCTCGATTTCGTCGGTCTGCGCCGCTTCTCCGTCCCGTGCGCGTCAATGTTCGGAATAGGCGTCAGCGGCTCAGGAAAGACCGATATATGCGTGGACAGCCTCGTAACGTCCTCGTATGCCGAGCCGGACGAAGCGGCGCCCGTCATCTCGGACGTGTCTCTCGACGGGGATTCCTTCTTCGCGAGGGTCTCCGACGCCTGCGACGGCGAGAGGATATCCCTCGCGCTGACTCTCGACGGCAAACCCTTGAAGTATTCGTATTCCGGCGGAGTCCTATCCGCCTCGGTCCCTGCCGGCGGGCTCCACAAGCTGACGCTCCGCGCGACCGACGTCTCCGGCAACGTCTCCGAATGGGGCGCTTTGACCGGATACGCCGACCCCGTCTCCGCCGACAGCGACTGGTCGCGCGACTACGCGGCCTGGGCAGTCGGCGCCGGCATGATAGAGCCTTTGCCCGACGGGCGCTTCGCTCCGGGCGAGATAATGACAAGGGAGCTTTTCGCCCGCGCCGTCTGCGTTTGGATGGGCGTCGATACCGAGGCCTACGCCTCGACGGAGCTCTCCTTCGCCGACCTCGGAGAGATATCTGCCGCGTGCCTTCCGTACGTCCGCGCGGCCTACGCGCTCGGCATACTAAAGGGCGCCGACGTCGGGGGAGTCATCTACTTCCTCCCGAACGACGGACTGACCCGCGCGCAGGCAATGACTGTCATAGGCCGCATTCAGGGCATGGGCTACGACGAGGCGCCGCTGAGCTTCACCGACGTCGACGATATACAGGAATGGTCGAAGGCGTACGTCGTCCAGCTCGTGTCGCGCGGAGTTATCGCCGGCTACGACGACGGCAGGCTCGATCCCTCAGGCCCGCTGACGCGCGGTCAGGTCGCGAAGATACTGACGATGGTCGCATAACACTCCACAGGGGAGGAACGATATGGCAATTGAAAAGGTAAAAGAGTATTTCTCGAGATTAGGTATGGCGGAAAGAATACTGGAATTCGACGTTTCGAGCGCCACCGTTGATCTTGCTGCTCAGGCCGTGGGGTGCGAGCCCTGCCGCATAGCAAAAACGCTCTCTTTTTCGGTCGACGGCCGCGCGATACTTATCGTTACGGCCGGAGACGCAAAGATAGACAATCCGAAGTATAAGGCGCGGTTCGGAACGAAGGCCAAGATGCTCGCGCCGGACGAAGCTGAGACTCTTGTCGGCCATGCCGTAGGCGGGGTCTGTCCGTTTGCGATCAATGAAGGCGTGACCGTATATCTCGACGTTTCGTTGAAACGCTTTGAGACAGTCTTCCCGGCCTGCGGCAGCGGAAACAGCGCGATCGAACTGACTATCCCAGAGCTTGAGAAGTATTCAGGCTTCGCGTCTTGGGTCGACGTCTGCAAAAACTGGCAGGACGAGAGCTGACGCGCGCCGAAAATTCGCTAAAAATGAAATGGCATGACTTTGGGCGCTCTCGCACAAGGAGACGACAGGTTTTGAGCGGCTCTTTTCCGCCCATGCTTCATAGAAAAAGCCCGGAAATGCAGTCAAGCATTCCCGGGTTTTTATTTTGCCTGAACGAAAAACAGCACGCTCAAAACTGCCCTGCACGCAAAAAGAGAGATCTTTCCCGCCGGGCAAGGCGAAAAGCGCAGGGGTCCTTACTGCCGGATCGCGAGCTTTTTCAACGCCGTACGGCGCGAAAAATATCCTTTTTGCGCTGCCGCATCCTTATGTGAGAGCGCCCTTAGGGTCATGCCAATTTTGCCGCTCAGCAGTACATTCCGTTGGCCTGCATATAGTCGTAGATCATTTTACCGTGGCCCTGCTCGTCCTTCTGGATATCGCCGAGCGCCTTGCGTGTCTGCTCGTCCTTGAATTCGAATATACACGTATCGTAGAGATGCGAGACGTGCTTTTCGCCCGACAGATTGTCCGAACAGAGATAGCAGTCGTTCTTTTTGTCCGGAGTATCGGCGACGGAATGAAAGGAGGAGAAGGTCGGGTGCGCGCTTTCCCCGCCGGAGCAGGCCGGAGCGTTCCCGTTTCTGATGCCGTTAAGGCAGTTCAGATGCTTCTGCTCCGTCTGCGCGATCTGGGTGAAGAGCCCTTTGAGCTGCGGGTCGATGGCCTTCTCGGCGCTTTTGCCGTATTTGTCGATGCAGAGTTTTTCCTGTTCCTCGAGATCCTTCAAAAGATCCTGTTCTTTCTGAGTGAGCGTCATTATAATCACCTCGCGGTTATTATCGACGGCAGAGCCGTTTTTATGCGCGCGGCGAACAAAAAAGCACCCGGACCTGATCGGCCCGGGTGCAGTCTCGTCAAACGGTTTAGAATTCGGATTGCGGCAGATAGTATTCTTCGTCGCGGTTCTTTATCTCGATGATATTATAGACTATGGTAACGATGACGACGATGAACAGAAGGATCATGAAGATCGTCGCGAGGATACGGGGCAGGGGATGATTGCCGAGGAGCATGAACTTGTTGGTATAGTATCCGATGAGCCCGTATACGCAGAAGATCAGCGGGAAGAGATTGATCCAAATGCTCTTTTTCTTCCAACAGACAAGGATGCCGAAAACGGCGGAGAAGAACATGATGAGAAGGACGCGGATATCGGCCATGTTGAGGAACTTGGCGTCATAGACTTTTTCCATCTGAAGGTAGTTCGTCGGCATCAGCAGATAACCAAAGAGAGAGGTAGTATCCTTGACACCCTTCTTTATGTAGTTTGCCCAGGGATAGGTGAAGTACGGAAGAAGCCATGTCGCCAGCGTCAGGAGCATGAGGACGATCATCGTGATCCGAAGAATCTTTATCATCTTCAGAGCTTTTTCTCTTTTTTCTGCCATAACTGAATATCCTCCAAACCGGTAAAAAGTTACAGATATAGCTTTACGATAAGCTTTTACGCAATGTAGTTTAGCATAAACGGCACAGAAATTCAAGAAGAATTTTTGATAAATTGACTAAAAAACTTAAATAGTTTATATAGAAACCCGCGAAATAAGCGCATAAACGACAAAAGGCGATAGTTTTCCGACTATCGCCTTTTGGAAAATCAGCTCTCCATCTGCTTGCCGAGGTATTTTGAAGCCATCGTCGCGAGCTTGCACTCGGTATCTCCGGGAGGATTGGCGCCATCAGAATCGAGGAAGACGACGCATCCCATGACGTCTCCTTCGGAGATTATCGGGCACGCTACGGCAATGCTGTAGCTGTTTTCCCCGTCGATGACGGGTACGGCGCGTTCGGCCGGCTTGCGGCGGTAGAGCTGCCTGCACTCCATGAGCTGCTCGAGTTCTCCGCTGATGCGCTTTTCGGCCAGCTCGCGCCTCGGCGCTCCGCAGACGGAGATGACGCTGTCTCTGTCGGTTATTGCGGCGGGGCAGTTGGTCGTCTTGCTCATAGAGTCGCATATCTGCGAGGCATATTCGGAAAGCCCGCCCATGGGAGAATACTTTTTGAAGATGACTTCTCCGTCCTTTTCGGTATATATCTCCAGCGGGTCGCCGTCGCGTATGCGGAGGGTGCGTCTTATCTCCTTCGGGATAACGACTCTCCCGAGGTCGTCGATGCGCCGCACGATTCCGGTTGCTTTCATTTTTCCTGACTCCTTTATCTGACGAATTGGAACGGGTTTATTGTTTGGAAAGCGCCCCAAAATATACAAAGGCGAAGTGGAATATTTTGCGCGGCGGCGCTTGTAAAGCGTCAGAAAGACTTTGCAAATCCGCAAAGAAGGAGTATCATATAAGCAGATAAATTAAAGAAAGGGAGCGTGCAGATCATGATCAGAAAAGCGACCGTCGAGGGAGGCCGCATAGTCGGCATCCCCGCCGCAGACCCGCGCATAACTGCCTTCAAGGGCATCCCGTTCGCCGCGCCGCCCGTCGGCGAGAACAGATGGAGGGCTCCGCAGCCCGTTATCCCCTGGGAGGGCGAGCGCGAATGCTTCACCTTCGCGCCTATCTCCATGCAGCATATCCCCGGCCTTGACAAAAATAACATCTATTCCCGCGAGTGGAACGTCGATCCAGAGATACCCATGAGCGAGGACTGCCTCTATCTGAACGTCTGGACTCCCGCGAAGACGCCCGAGGAACGTCTGCCGGTATTCGTCTGGTTCTTCGGCGGCGGTCTCAAGGAGGGCAACACGGCCGAGATGGAGTTCGACGGCGAGCGCATCGCGCGCCGCGGCATAGTGGTCGTGACCGTCAACTACCGTCTCAACGTCTTCGGCTTCCTTGCGCATCCCGAGCTCACGGCTTCTCAGCCGGACGCGCCGTCCAACTTCGGCCATCTCGATCAGCGCGCCGGTATCCTCTGGGCGAAGAAGAACATCGCGGCCTTCGGCGGCGATCCCGACAACATAACGATAGGCGGCCAGTCCGCCGGCGGCGGCAGCGTCTGCGCCCAGCTCACCAGCCCCATGACCGAGGGCCTTTTCCGAAAGGCGGTCATCTTCTCCGGCTTCGCCGCGGGAGTGTATCCCAATCGCATCGGCGGGAACAGTACCTTCGCCGACGTCGAGGAGCGCGGAAAGAAGTTCTTCGAATTTCTCGGAGTCAAGACGCTCGCCGAGGCGCGCGCTCTCGACGCTGTGTATATCCGCGACAAGTGCAACGAGTTCCCCGGCATGTTCGGCACGAGCGACGACGGCGTCTTCCAGAAGGGCAGTTCCATGCAGAACATGCTCAACGGCAGATACCACCGCATGCCGCTCATCATGACCCACACCGCGACCGAGTTCTTTAACGGCGTCGGCGCCAAGAGCTCGGAGGAGTTCCGCGAGCTCGTCAAGCAGTATTTCGGACCCCGCGCGGACAAGATGCTCGCCCTCTGCGGGTTTGAAGACGGCAAAACTCCCGACGTGGCCGACGCAAACGCCGCTTCGCGAGTCAGCACGTGGGAGACGGCGCTTCGCGCGTTCGCGCTCTGCAGGGGCGAGAAGGGGATAGCCGAGCCTCTCTATTACGGCGTATTCGATCCCTCGATCCCCGGCTGGGACAATCCCGGTTCCTTCCATTCCAGCGACCTCTGGTTCTGGTTCGAGACGCTCGCCAAGTGCTGGCGCGCCTTCAAGGGATATCATTTCGACCTCTCGCGTCAGATGTGCAATTATCTCTCGTCGTTTATTCGCAGCGGCGACCCGAACTGCGCCGACAACGACGGCGAGCCTCAGCCGACTTGGCTCCCGCTGACGGTCGACAAGCCCAACAGGATGTTCTTCGACGACTCCGGAAGCGCCTGCGCCGAGGCGGCGCCGTCCCCCGTGGTAGCCCTCATCGCCGAAGCCACGCTCGAAAAGAACAGATTCTGAATATAGCGCATATTCGCGCCGGAGCTCCGCAAAAAAAGGGCTCCGGCGCGCCTTTTTTTCTACGTCCGATATGAACTTGCCGAGCCGTTAGCGCTTCAATTTATAATAGCGAAACTTATTGACATTACGAGACGGGAAGCTATATAATAGGACAAAATTAATAGAGTATTGCTGTCGGTGCCGCTTCGCTCCGTTTGGGGCTAAGCGGGTAAAAGGGAAACAGGTAAAAGGCCTGTGCGATCTCGTCACTGTATGCGATAACGCTTCGCCATGTGGAAACACGGCCACTGAGAAATCGGGAAGGCGGCGCAGCGGTCAAGTCGCGAGCCAGGAAACCTGCCGTCAGCCGGCGCGGGAATTATCTCCCGGGATCACGAGGACTTGATCATGCCGTTCTCCGCACTGGGTCCTGAGCGGGCCCGTTCGCATTTTGCGGCGGAGTCGTATCATCAACCTCTTTACCGATCGGTAAGGAGATTTTTTTTCGTGCCGTTTGATGATGCCTGATGTAAATTTTTACATACGTCAGATGGACCCCGTCCAAAAACAAGGAGGAAAACAAAAAAATGAAGAAACTGCTCGCAATTGCACTGATCGTTGCTCTCGTGGCTCTCTGCCTCGCGGGATGCGCCGCGAAGCCGACAGTGACTCCCACTGCAGAGCCGACTGTCGAGCCCGAGCCTGCCGGCAACAACGATCAGGAAGCCGCCGACGCCGTCGCCGCTCTTATCGACGGCATCTACGTCCAGCAGAGGACTGAAGACACCGACGCACAGTGCGCCGCCGCGAAGGCCGCGTGGGACGCCCTGACCGACGCTCAGAAGGAGCTCGTCGAGGGTGAATTCGCCGATCCCGATTACTTCGGCAGAGACACCGGCGACGCCTCGAAGGACGATCCCCTCAACGCCGACGGCATCGGTGAGAACGAGCTTCTCGTCGTGAGCTTCGGAACCTCGTTCAACGACAGCCGCGCCGAGGACATCGGCGGCATAGAGAAGGCTCTGCAGGCCGCGTTCCCCGATTGGGCAGTGCGCCGCGCCTTCACCGCGCAGATCATCATCAACCACGTCCAGGCCCGTGACGGCGAGTTTATAGACAATATGGATCAGGCTCTTGAGCGCGCCGTCGCCAACGGCGTCAAGAACCTCGTCATCCAGCCGACGCATCTTATGCACGGAGCCGAGTACGACGAGCTCAAGGCCGCCGCCGACGCCTATGCCGACAAGTTTGAGAGCATCATCATCTCCGAGCCTCTTCTCGGTGAAGTCGGAGCGAACGCTTCCGAGGTCAACGCCGACAAGGAGCGCGTTGCGAAGGCCGTAGTGGCGGAAGCCGTCGCGAAGGCCGGCTACGACAGCCTTGTAGCCGCCGCCGACGACGGCGTAGCGTTCGTGCTGATGGGCCACGGCACCTCTCACAAGGCCGCCGTCACCTACAGCCAGATGCAGACCCAGATGAATAACCTCGGCTATAAGAACGTGTTCATCGGCACGGTCGAGGGCGAGCCCGAGGAGACTGCATGCGAGGCCGTCATTGAGGCCGTCAAGGCAGCGGGCTATGACAAGGTCATCCTTCGTCCCCTTATGGTCGTCGCGGGCGACCACGCCAACAACGACATGGCCGGCGACGACGAGGATTCCTGGAAGAGCATGTTCGTTGCCAGCGGCGCTTTCACCAGCGTTGACTGCCAGATCTCCGGCCTCGGCCGCATCAAGGACGTCCAGGCGCTCTACGTTGAGCACACCGCCGCGGTCCTCGGCGATCCCGATCAGGAGGCCGCCGACGCCGTCGCCGCTCTTATAGACGCGATCTATGTCCAGCAGAGGACTGAAGACACCGACGCCCAGTGCGCCGCCGCGAAGGCCGCGTGGGACGCCCTGACCGACGCTCAGAAGGAGCTCGTCGAGGGTGAGTTCGCCGATCCCGATTACTTCGGCAGAGATACCGGCGACGCCTCGCTCGACGATCCCCTCAACGCCGACGAGATCGGCGAGAACGAGCTTCTCGTCGTGAGCTTCGGCACCTCCTTCAACGGAAGCCGCGCCGAGGATATCGGCGGCATCGAGAAAGCCCTTCAGGAAGCCTTCCCCGACTGGTCCGTGCGCCGCGCCTTCACCGCGCAGATCATCATCAACCACGTTCAGGCCCGCGACGGCGAGTTTATAGACAACATGGATCAGGCTCTTGAACGCGCCGTCGCCAACGGCGTCAAGAACCTCGTCATCCAGCCGACCCACCTGATGCACGGCGCCGAATACGACGAGCTCAAGGCTGCCGCCGACGCCTATGCCGACAAGTTTGAATCTCTCGTTATCTCAGAGCCTCTTCTCGGCGAAGTCGGAGCCGACGCCTCCGAGGTCAACGCCGACAAGGAGACCGTCGCCAAGGCGGTCGTTGCCGCTGCCGTCGCCGAAGCCGGTTTCGACAGCCTCGAGAATGCCGAGGCGGCCGGAGTCGCCTTTGTGCTCATGGGCCACGGCACCTCCCACAGGGCTGCCGTCACCTACAGCCAGATGCAGACCCAGATGAATAACCTCGGCTATAAGAACGTGTTCATCGGCACGGTCGAGGGCGAGCCCGAAGAGACCGCCTGCGAGGCCGTCATCGAGGCGGTCCATGCCGCCGGTTACGACAAGGTCATCCTCCGTCCCCTCATGGTAGTTGCGGGCGACCACGCCAATAACGACATGGCCGGTGACGAGGAAGACTCCTGGAAATGCCAGTTTGAAGATTCCGGCCTTTTCGCCGGCGTGCAGTGCCAGATCTCCGGCCTCGGCCGCATTCCCGCAGTTCAGGAGATATACGTCGCTCACGCAAAAGCTGTCATTAAGTAATAAAGGAAGTTAAAATCATGAAGAAAACCATTGCACTGCTGCTAGCTGTCGTTCTGTTTGCCGCATTTGCGGCCGGGTGCGCCGCCAAGCCTTCTGCCGGGCCGGCCGACATATCCTCCGCCGAACCCGCTGCCGAACCCACCGTCGAGCCTTCGGCAGTCCCCTCTGAGCAGCCGTCTGCCGAGCCCTCCGGCGAGCCCGCTCCGGAATGCCCGCTGGAAGACGGAGAGTACAAGGCGATATTCAAGACAGACAGCAGCATGTTCCACGTCAACGAAGTCTATAACGACCTCGGCGATCTGACCGTCAAGGACGGGAAAATGACCATACACGTCACGCTTGCCTCCGACGGCATCGTCAACCTCTTCTGCGGCCTTGCCGAGGACGCGCAGAAGGACGGCGCAGAGCTTCTTGAGGCTACGGTCGAAAAGGTGACGTACGACGACGGTTACACCGACGATGTACACGCCTTCGACATCCCCGTTCCGTATCTTGATGAGGAATTCGATCTCGCGCTCGTTGGGACGAAGGGCAAATGGTATGATCATAAAGTCAGCGTTTCTTTGCCTGCTGACTGATACATGACGAGATAGGTTTATCCGGCGGCGCGGCCCCGTATGACGACGAGACCGCGCCGCCGAATCCTTGTATTCGGAAACACATATGAAAGGAGAGACTTGATCGTGACGTACAAGCTGACGCTTGCGGCCATAGCCGCGGGATTCATCATCGACTGCTTCGTCGGCGATCCCGCGTTCATTCCGCATCCGGTCACGTTTATAGGCAGGCTCATATCCCTCCTTGAAACGCTCCTGCGCAAGGCGTTTCCGAAAACGGACCGCGGCGAATTCGCCGCCGGGCTCGTCATGACGTACATCGTCGTCGTGCTCACCGGCGCGGTCGTTTTCGGAATACTGTTTGCGTGCCGCGTCGTCAGCATCTGGCTGTATTTCGGCGTCTGCTGCGTCATGTGCTGGCAGATACTCGCCGCGCGCTGCCTGCGCGACGAGGCGAAAAAGGTCGTCGACGCGCTCGAGCGGGAGGGGCTTCCCGCGGCGCGCCGTCAGGTCGGCATGCTGGTCGGCAGGGATACGGACGAGCTCTCGGAGGAAGAGGTCGTCAAGGCGGCGGTGGAGACCGTCGCGGAGAATACGACGGACGGCGTCGTGGCCCCTCTTTTCTGGATGCTGCTCGGCGGCCCTGTAGGCGGCTTCATGTATAAGGCCGTCAACACCATGGACTCCATGGTCGGCTACAAGAACGACAAGTATATGTATTTCGGCAGATTTGCCGCGAAGTTCGACGACGTCGTGAACTTCATCCCCGCGCGCATAGCCGCCCTTTTCATGACGGCCGCGGCGGGTATACTCGGCTATGACGCCAAGAACGCCGCCCGAATATGGCGGCGCGACGGGAGAAATTCTCCCAGCCCCAACTCCGCGCAGACGGAAGCCGTATGCGCGGGCGCTCTGCACGTAAGACTCGGCGGGGACGCCAGCTATTTCGGCAAGCTGCATCATAAGCCGACGCAGGGCGATCCCGACCGCGAGGTCGTCCGCGGCGACGTGAGGAACGCGTCGCGGCTCATGTACGGCGCGAGCGTCATCGCCCTGATAGTTTTCGAGGTGATAGGCCTGCTCGGCGCATTTTTCGGAGGCATGCCATGGTGGTAAACGGAAAATACACCCACGGCGGGGACGTCTATTCGCGCGAGGTCTCGCTCGATTTTTCCGCCAACGTCAATCCCTTCGGCACGCCGGAAAAGGTCGTCTCCGCCATATATGCGGCGGCCGCCGATCTCGCCGCGTATCCCGACCCGTACTGCGCCCCGCTCCGGGAAAAGCTCGCCGGAATGCTGGGCGTCGGGCCGCGCGATCTCGTCTGCGGCAACGGCGCGGCCGAGCTCATCTATCAGTTCGCCCTCGCCCTCGCTCCGCAAAAGACCCTGCTTCCCGTGCCGTCCTTTTCCGACTATGAGAGCGCGCTGACCGCTGCGGGCCGCCGCGCGGAGCACTATGAGCTCCGCCGCGAAAACGGCTTTGAAGTCACGGGCGATATTATAAGCAAAATAGACTCGGACACGGACCTCGTCATGCTCTGCAGCCCGAACAATCCGACAGGCCGCTGCATAGAGCGGGCGCTCCTGCTCGATATCCTCGCACGCTGCCGCGAGACGGGAACATGGCTTTTCCTTGACGAGTGCTTCCTTGAGCTTACGGACTCGGACAAGGCATTTTCGCTGACGCCGTATCTGCGCGAAAACGACCGAGTTTTCCTGCTTCGCGCCTTTACGAAGGCCTACGGCATGGCCGGCGCGCGCCTCGGTTACGCCGTGTGCCGCAACGCCGCCATGCTCGACGCGATATGCGCCGTCTCGCAGCCGTGGAACGTCTCGTCCCTCGCGCAGGCGGCGGGTCTCGCTGCGCTCGACTGCCCCGAGTGGCCGGAAATGGCGCGCGAGCTTTTCAAAACGGAAAAGCCCTATCTCATCGGCGAACTTGCGCGCCTCGGCGTTTCGGTCCTGCCGGGCGACGCGAATTATCTCATGCTCTCCGGCGAGCCCGGTCTCGCCGCCGCTCTTGCGGAAAAGGGCATACTCGTCCGCAGCTGCGCCAATTACCGCGGCCTGACGGACGGCGATCTGAGGATAGCGGTGCGCACGCGCCGCGAGAACGAGGCGCTCATCAGAGCGATCGGGGAGATCAAAAATGCATGAAACGGGAATAGAGCCATATTACGTCATGAAAGACGGCAAGAAGCTCCGCTTCGGCTACACGACGGGGACTTGCGCCTCGGCGGCCGCCAAGGCGGCGACGATGATGCTCCTAACGGGGAAGACTCCCGAGTCCGTCAAGCTCATGACGCCCAAGGGCATCGAGCTCGACCTTGAGGTGCTCGAACCGGAATATAAGGACGGCGCGGCGTCCTGCGCCATCAGAAAGTTCAGCGGCGACGACCCCGACGTGACCGACGGCGTGCTCGTCTTTGCCGAGGCGAAGCTGAGAGCAGAGCCCGGCGTCGGAGTCGACGGCGGAGTCGGCGTAGGCCGCGTGACGAAGCCGGGGCTCAAGCAGCCCATAGGCGCTGCTGCGATAAACCCCGTCCCAATGGAGATGATACGCCGCGCGGCCGAGGAGGCCATGGACGACTGCGGCGCTACCGTCGGCATAGACATAACGATCTCCATTCCCGCAGGCGTGGAGCTCGCGCAAAAAACGTTCAATCCGCGCCTCGGCATCGTGGGCGGCATCTCCGTCCTCGGTACGAGCGGGATCGTCGAGCCCATGAGCGAGGAGGCGCTCCTTGCCAGCATCGAGCTCGAGGTCAGGCAGAAACGCGCTCTCGGGACGAAGCGCGTGATAATCACTCCGGGCAACTACGGCGCGGATTTTGCCAACGCCGTCTGTGCCATTCCCGAGAGCGATCTCGTCAAATGCTCCAATTTCGTCGGCAAGGTCGTCGATATGGCGGCCAACGAGGGCTTTGAAGAGGTCCTCCTGATCGGGCATATAGGCAAGCTCATAAAGGTATCGGGAGGCGTCATGAACACTCATTCGCGCGAGGCCGATTGCCGCGCCGAGCTCATGGCAGTCGCCGCCATCCGCGCCGGAGCCGATGCGGCGCTTGCCAGGCAGATACTCGAATGCGTCACGACCGACGAGATGCTCCGCGTTATAAATGAAGCCGGCCTGCTCGAAAAAACGATGGCCGCTGTGGAGGAGAAGATAGACTTCTATCTGAAAAACCGCGTCCGCGACAAGTGCGTCATCGGCGCGATAGTCTTTTCCGAGGACTACGGGACGCTCTGCACGACCGGCCCCGCCCGGGCGTGGCTCGAGGAAATGAGAAAGAGAGAAAAGACCGAATGAAAGGCGTTTTATACGGCGTGGGCGTCGGGCCCGGAGACCCGGAGCTTCTGACGCTCAAGGCGGCAAGGCTCATCAGAGAGTGCGACGAGATAGCCGTGCCGCATAAGGAAAAGGATAAATGCTTTGCTCTGCGCATAGCCTCCGGGGCCGTGCCTGAGATAGATGAAAAACCCATTCTTGAGATAGACATGCCCATGACGCGCGACATGGCCGTCCGCGAACGCGCCTATGAAGCGGGGGCCGCGAAGCTGGCCGCCGCGCTCGACGAGGGGAAGACGGTCGTATTCCTGACTTTGGGCGATCCGACGGTCTATTCGACCTATGGCTATCTCCATGCACGCCTCGCCGAACTCGGATACGACGCGAGGCTCGTTCCGGGCGTTACGTCGTTCTGCGCGTCGGCGGCCGCTCTCGGCGTCCCGCTCTGCGAGGACGTCGAGGAGCTGCATATCATCCCGGGCGGCGCGGACAACGCGGAAAAGACGCTCGCCTACCCGGGCAGCAAGGTCTTTATGAAGGGAAATCTGCCCGCGCTCCTCGCCGCCGCAGACGGCGCGGGGCAAAGGCTCTGCGGCGCCGAAAACTGCGGCACGGAGAACGAAAGGCTCTACCGCCGCGCGGGCGAGATACCCGCCGACGCCGGATACTATACCGTCGTTATCGCAAAGGAGGAAAAGAAATGATACATTTTGTCGGAGCCGGCTGCGGAGCGGCCGATCTCATCACGGTCCGAGGGAAGAAGCTCCTCGAGGAGGCCGACGTCATCATCTACGCGGGCTCTCTCGTCAATCCAGAGCTGCTCTCCTATAAGAAAGACGGCTGCGTCGTCTACGACAGCGCCAAGATGACGCTCGAGGAAGTCCTCGAAGTCATGTTCGACGCCGAGGCGAAGGGCCTCACGACCGTCCGTCTGCATACGGGCGACCCCTGTCTCTACGGCGCGATACGCGAGCAGATGGACGTGCTCGACGAGAAGGGGATAGAGTACGATTATTGCCCGGGCGTCAGCGCTTTCAGCGGCGCCGCCGCGGCTCTGAAGATGGAATATACGCTCCCGGATATCTCCCAGAGCGTCGTCATAACCCGCATGGCGGGAAGGACGCCCGTCCCCGAGCGCGAGAGCATACGCTCCTTCGCGGCTCACGGCGCGACGATGGTGCTGTTTCTCTCGTCCGGCCTTCTCGAGGCCGTGACGCGCGAGCTCATCGCGGGCGGATATATGGAAGACACTCCCGCCGCCATAGTCTACAAGGCCAGCTGGCCCGACGAGAGGTCTTATATCTGCACGGTCGGAACGCTCGCCGAGTGCGCCAAGACAAACAACGTCACCAAGACCGCGCTCATCATCGTCGGCGACGCCGTCTCCCAGAGCGGGTACAGGCGATCCGACCTGTATAATCCCAACTTCACGACGGAGTTCCGCCAGGCGAAGACCGAGAAATGAAGATAAGGCTCATATCCTATTCCCAAAGAGGGCGCGATACCGCCCGGGATATAGCCGCGGCGCTCGCCGCCGAGGGGCACGAGTGCAGGCGCTTCGCTCTGCCGAAGTACCTTTCCGAGGGCGACGAGCCGCTGACCGTGAGCTGCTCCGAGTGGGCGGGCGAGGCCTTTACCGACGCCGACGCGCTCGTTTTCTGCTGCGCGGCGGGCATAGCCGTGCGCGCCATAGCCCCGTGGGTGAAGGACAAGACGACCGACCCCGCCGTCGTAGTGACGGACGAGAAGGGGCTTTTCGTCGTCCCCGTCCTCTCCGGTCACATAGGCGGCGCCAACGAGCTTGCCGTCGAGATAGCGCGCATAACGGGCGGTACGCCGGTCGTCACGACCGCTACGGACGTAAACGGCCTCTTTGCCGTAGACGTTTTCGCGGAGAAAAACGGTCTTTTCATAACGGACATGAAGCTCGCCAAGGAGGTCTCCGCGGCGCTCGTCGGCGGAAAGAAGGTCGCATTCCGCTCGGATATTCCGTGGGAGGGCAATCTCCCGACCGGCTTGACGGCTGAGCCGCAGGAGATCGGCGTGTACGTCTCCGCAAAAGACGGCGCGGAGCCTTTTGAAAAAACGCTTCGCCTTATCCCGAGGCGCTTCGCCGCGGGAGTAGGCTGCCGTCGAGGCAAGAGCCTCGAAGAGCTGAGAGCCTTCGTTTCGGCGCAGCTCGCCGGGTGCGGCGTATCGCCGCGCGAGCTTCGCTGCGTTGCCAGCATAGACATCAAAAAGGACGAGCCGGGGCTCATCGCCCTCGCGGACGAGCTCGGGACGCCGTTCGTGACATACACGGCGGAGAAGCTCATGAGCGCGCCGGGCGAGTTCAGCGTATCCGAGTTCGTCAGGTCCCAAACGGGCGTTGATTCCGTGTGCGAGCGCGCCGCGGTCGTCGCCTCGGGCGGAAAGCTTGTCAAAAAGAAAACAGCGGAGGACGGCATGACGTTCGCTCTTGCAAAATATGAGGAGGCGCTTCATTTTGAGTAAGTTATACGTAGTCGGGATAGGCCCCGGCAGCTATGAGAACATGACGGTCCGCGCTCAGCAGGCTCTCGCCGCGAGCGACGTCATCGTCGGCTACACCGTGTACGTCGATCTCGTCAAGGACCATTTCGCCGACAAAGAGTTCTTCACGACCGGCATGCGCAAGGAGACCGACCGCGTCGCGCAGGCGCTGGAAATCGCCGCCGGCGGCAAGACCGTCGCCATCGTGTGCAGCGGCGACGCGGGCGTCTACGGCATGAGCGGTCTTGCCGAGGAGATGGCCGTCAAATATCCCGGCGTCGAGATAGAGACCGTCCCCGGCGTATCCGCTATGCTGAGCGGAGCCGCCCTTCTCGGCGCGGCGCTGATGCATGACTTCGCCGTCATCAGCCTGAGCGACCTCATGACGCCGTGGGAGAAGATAGCCAAGCGCCTCGACCGCGCCGCCGAGGCTGATTTCGTCATCTGCCTTTATAATCCCTCCAGCCACAAGCGCAGCGACTATCTTCAGAAGGCCTGCGACATTGTTCTCAAGCACGCTTCTCCCGATACGGTCTGCGGCATAGCAAAAAAAATAGGCCGCGAGGGCGAGAGCGGGACTGTGCTGACGCTGGGGGAACTGCGCGACACTAAGGTCGACATGTTCTCGACGGTCTTCATCGGAAATTCCCAGACCCGCGTCATAAACGGCAAAATGGTGACCCCCAGAGGGTATACTCATGAATGACGTTATCCTGTTCGCCGGGACGACGGAGGGACGGCGCATCACCGAGGCGCTCCGCGGCAAGGACGTCACGGTGCACGTCAGCGTCGCGACGGAGTACGGCGAGACGCTCATTGACGCCTCCGACAACGTCCGCGTCATGCATGGGCGCAAGGACGCCGCGCAGATAGCCTCGCTTATAGCCGAGACGGGGGCGTCCCTCGTCATCGACGCGACCCACCCCTACGCCGACCACGTCACTCAGACCCTGCAGAGAGTCTGCGCCGAGACGGGGACGGAGTATATGCGCGTCCTGCGCGGGGAGGAGAGAGAAAACGACGAGGGCTGCGTTTTCGTCGCCGATACCGACGAAGCGATAGCCTATCTCAACTCGACCGAGGGAAATATCTTCCTGACGGTCGGGAGCAAGGAACTCCCGCGCTACGCGGAAGTTATAAACGCGAGAGAGCGCATTTACGCGCGCATTCTTTCGCTTCCCGAGGCCATGGAGCAGGCCGTCAAGCTCGGCTTCGTCGGCTCGCACCTTATCGCCATGCAGGGCCCCTTCAGCGAGGAGATAAACGCCGCCATGCTCGACATGACGGGTGCGCGATATCTCGTCACGAAAGACACGGGGACGGCGGGCGGCTTCCCGGAGAAGATACGCGCGGCGAAGTCCCGCGGCGCGACGCCCGTCGTAGTCCGCAGACCTCTCGCCGAGGATGGCGTGAGCGTATCCGAGTGTCTTTCCATACTCGCGCGCAGATTCGGCTTCGCCGCCGAAAAGAACGTTACTATACTCGGCGTCGGAGCGGGAAGCCCCGGCTCCATGACGGCCGACGCTGAGCGCGCCTGCGCCGGAGCCGACCTAATAATCGGGGCCAAGCGCCTCATAGAGTCGCTTTCGCGCTTCCATAAGCCCTCGCGCGCCGCAATAATGCCTGCGGAGATACGCTCCATCATCGACGAGAGCTCCTGCGGGAACATCGTCGTCGCCATGTCGGGCGACAGCGGGTTTTACAGCGGGACGAAAAACCTGCTCCCCGCGCTTGCGGACTATGCGCCGGCCGTGCTGCCCGGCATATCGTCGATACAGTATTTCTGCAGCCGCACCGGCGAATCGTGGGACGACGCCGTCCTCGCGAGCGCCCACGGCCGCGCCTGCAACTACGTTGCGAAAGTCAAGACCAACTCCAAGCTCATCATGCTCACGGGCGGAGACCAGAAGGCCCCGAAGGTCATTGAGACCCTTTGCGAAAACGGCCTCGGAGACGTCCGTGTGACCGTAGGCGAAAACCTTTCTTACGATAACGAACGCATATCGTCCGGAACGGCCGCCGAGCTCGCGGGGCGCGATTTCGACTCGCTCGCCGTTATGCTCATCAAGAACCCCGCCGCGGAGAACGCCCCCGTGACGCACGGGCGCGACGACGCGGATTTTGCGCGGACGGAGGTCCCCATGTCCAAGCAGGAGGTGCGCGCCGTTACGCTCGCGAAGCTCGCCCTGACGAAAAGCGCCGTCTGCTGGGACGTCGGAGCGGGGACGGGCTCGGTCTCGCTCGAGATGGCCGAGTGCGCCGTAGACGGCGAGGTCTACGCCGTCGAGCAGAAGGAAAACGCCTGCGAGCTCATCGAGGTCAATAAGCGCCGCCTCGCCGTCACGAACGTGACCGTCGTCTGCGGCAAGGCGCCCGACGCGCTGGCGGACCTGCCGGCCCCGACCCACGTCTTTATAGGCGGCTCGAGCGGCAACCTTCTTTCCATCATGGAGGCCGCGATTTCCAAAAATCCCGCCGCGAGGATAGTCATAAACGCCGTCACGGCCGAGACCTTCGCTGAGGCGATGACCGCTCTCGAGAAGCTTCCCGTGCACGGCGGCGACATAGTGCAGGTCAGCGCCGCGCGCGGCAGGAAAGCCGGGAGGTACCACCTCATGACGGCAATGAATCCCGTCTGGATCATTACCTGCGAGGGAGGCCGCGCCGATGTCTGAGGCGAGAGTGGTCTTCGCCGCGCCGTCGAGCGGGAGCGGGAAGACGATGATAACCTGCGGGCTCCTGCAAGCTTTCAAGGAGCGCGGACTGCATGTGGCGTCGTTCAAATGCGGCCCGGACTATATAGACCCGATGTTCCAGGAGCGCGTAATAGGCGTCCGCTCCGGCAATCTCGACCTCTTTTTCTCCGACGCCGCGACGATGCGCCGCCTCTTTATAAGAGACGCCTCCGGCGCGGACGTCTCCGTCGTCGAGGGCGTAATGGGCTATTACGACGGCAACGGCGTAGCTACCGACGAGGCCTCGACGTATAAGGTCGCCGCGGCGCTCGAGGCGCCGGTCGTCCTCATCATCGACGCGAGGGGACAGAGCCTCTCGGCTCTCGCGACGCTCGAGGGCTTTTTGAACTTCCGCGCCGACAGCCGCATCAAAGGCGTCATACTTAATCGCACCACGCAGAACGTCTTTTCCCAGCTGAAGCCCGAGATAGAGAAACTCGGCGTCGCCGCGCTCGGCTTCGTTCCGAAGGACGACGGCATGGTCGTCGAGAGCCGCCATCTCGGCCTTGTCACGCCGAACGAGATAACCGACCTCTCCGAGAGGCTCCACGCGCTAGCCGCGAAGCTCTCCGAGACGGTCGATATCGACGCGATCCTCGCCCTCGCGCGAAGCGCAGGTCCGCTTGAAGCTCCGCCCGAGCCGAAATTCCCGAAGCTTCCGAAGACGCGCATAGCCGCGGCGAAGGACGAGGCCTTCTGCTTTTACTATAAGGACAATCTGCGCCTGTTCGAGAGCCTCGGCGCGGAGCTGGTCTGGTTTTCTCCGATACGCGACAAGAGTCTGCCCGAAGGCGTTCAGGGGATCGTCCTTCCGGGCGGATACCCCGAACTCTACGCCAGCGAGCTCGCGGAAAACGCCTGCATGCGCGAGTCCGTCGCCGCCGCGATAAAGGGCGGCATGCCCTGCCTCGCCGAGTGCGGCGGCTTCATGTACCTCCACCGCGAGCTTGAGGACATGGAGGGCGTTTTCCACCCGATGTGCGGCGTCATAGACGCGAAGGCGTGGCGCACAAGTAAGCTCGGCCGCTTCGGCTATGTCGAGCTCACCGCGCTGACGGACGGCGGCCTTTTCAACAAGGGCGAGAAGATCAAGGCCCACGAATTTCACTATTTCGAGAGCGGCGACTGCGGAGAGGATCTCCTCGCCGTCAAGCCGACCGGGACGAGGAGCTGGAAGTGCATCCACGCCGAGGGAAACCTCGTCGCGGGATTCCCGCATCTTTTCTATGAATCCGATCCGGACCTCATAGTTCGATTCCTGCGCCGCTGCGCGGAAAGGAAGTAAGCCATGGCCAAAGCATTGATGATCCAGGGCACTATGTCCAACGCGGGCAAGAGCCTCATAGCGGCCGGCCTTTGCCGCGTCTTCAAGCAGGACGGGTACAAGGTCGCGCCCTTTAAGGGACAGAACATGGCGCTCAATTCGTTCATAACGAAGGAGGGCCTCGAGATGGGCCGCGCGCAGGTCGTGCAGGCCGAGGCCGCGGGAGTCGAGCCCTCCGTGCTGATGAACCCGGTCCTTCTTAAGCCGACGACGGACATGGGCTCGCAGATAATCGTAAACGGCGAGGTCTGGGGCCAGATGTCCGCCGTGGACTATTATAAAGTCAAGCATGAGCTCGTCCCGGACGTCATGCGCGCATTTGACTCGCTTTCCGCCCAAAATGATGCTATAATAATCGAAGGGGCGGGAAGTCCCGCCGAGATAAACCTCAAAGACAACGACTGCTTCGTCAATATGGACATGGCGAAGCTGGCCAAGTCGCCCGTACTCCTCGTCGGAGATATCGACAGGGGAGGCGTCTTCGCCCAGTTATACGGGACTATCGCGCTGCTGACGGAAGAGGAGCGCGCCATGGTCAAGGGCGTTATCATCAATAAGTTCCGCGGCGACGAGACCATTCTCGAGCCGGGCATCAAGATGCTTGAGGATCTGATACATATTCCCGTAGTCGGTGTTGTCCCGTATGTCCGGCTCGACATAGACGACGAGGACAGCCTCTCCGAGCGCCTTACCAACAAGGCAGCGAAGCTCATCGACATCGCCGTCATACGCCTGCCTCGCCTTTCCAATTTCACGGATTTCCGTGCGCTGGAAGCGGTAGAAGGCGTATCCGTGCGCTATGTCGGTTCGACACGCGAGTTCGGCTCGCCCGACCTCGTAATACTGCCCGGGACCAAGAACACCATGGGCGACCTCGCATGGCTGCGTCAAAACGGCCTCGAGGCCCGGATAAAGCATTTCGCCGATGACGGCGGCGCCGTGTTCGGCATCTGCGGAGGCTATCAGATGCTCGGAGAGCATCTTTCCGATCCGCAGGGAGTCGAGCAGGGGGGAGAGATGCGCGGCGTCGGACTTCTCCCCGTTTCGACTGTGTTTGCAGGGGAAAAAACGCGCACGCGCGTCGAAGGCAGCTTCGGCCGCCTCGAGGGCGTCTTTGCGGAACTGTCCGGCAAGCCGTTCGAAGGTTATGAGATACACATGGGCATAACGGAGAGCTCCGCACCGGTCCTTTCGCTGACGGACGCCGTATCCGGAAAGACCCGCAGCGACGGCTGCAGCAGCGGGAACGTCTGCGGCTGCTACGTTCACGGCGTGCTTGACGGCGACGAGGTAGCGGGCTCGCTTATCCGCGCGCTCGCCGTGAAAAAAGGCGTCGATCCCGCAGAGCTCGGCCGTGTCGACGGCGCAGAGCACAAGCAGAGACAGTACGACATGCTCGCTGACGCCATACGCGATCATATGGATATGGAAGCGGTATACCGCATTTGGAGGGAAGGCCTGTGAACCGGATAGAGAACATAGCTCCCGCCGACATAGAAAAGGAGAGCTTCGCCATCATCACGCGCGAGCTCGGCGACCGCGTGCTCGACCCCGAGCAGGAGCCGATAATCAAGCGCGTCATACATACGACGGCCGACTTCTCTTATGCCGATTCTCTCTACTTTTCACCCGACGTAGTAAAAGCCGCAAAGCAAGCCATAAGGGGCGGCGCGACCGTCGTGACGGATACGCAGATGGGCTATGCCGGCATAAGCAAAAAAACGCTCGAGCGTTTCGGCGGGAAGGCCTGCTGCTTCATGTCCGACCCCGACGTCGCCGCCGAGGCGAAAATGCTCGGCTGCACGCGCGCGAGAACGAGCATGGACAAGGCGGCGAGGCTCGGCGAGAACGTCATATTCGCCATCGGCAACGCCCCGACTGCGCTTATAAGACTCCGCGAGCTCATCGACGGCGGATACCGCCCGAAGCTCATTATCGGCGTCCCGGTCGGCTTCGTGAACGTCGTCGTATCCAAGGAGCTCATCATGGAGACAGACGTCCCCTGCATCGTCGCGAGGGGACGCAAGGGCGGGAGCAACGTCGCCGCCTGCATAGTCAATGCGCTTTTATACGTGCTCGACGAAAAGCGCGGAGAGTGATCATTCAAGGGAGCGGATAACATGGAAAACAGTTCTTCTTTTTTCTCGAACAAGGCCTGCAAATACTTCCCGTGCCACAAGACGGACGATCCCGACAGCTTCAACTGCCTTTTCTGCTATTGCCCGCTCTACATGCTCGGGGATAAGTGCGGCGGCAATTTCAGATACACGGAAAAGGGCGTCAAGGACTGCACCAACTGCACCGTCCCGCACAGGCCCGAGTCCGCCGAGTACATAAAGAGCCGCTTCGGCGACATCAAAAAGCGCGCCGCGCGTGCGCGTTCGCGCAAGCCCGCCGGCGACGGAGAGAAAAAATGCTGATCCTTCTGACGGGAGGCTCCGCCAGCGGAAAGAGCTCGTATGCCGAGGACCTTTGCCTTCGCTCGCCGATGCCAAGGTTCTATCTTGCGGCAATGCAGCCCTATGGAGAAGAGGGAGCTCTCCGTGTGGAGCGGCACCGCAAGCTCAGAGCGGGGAAGGGCTTCGAGACTATCGAGCGCTACAGAGACTACGGTTCGCTCGTTCTTCCGGAGAGAGGCACGGTCCTTCTCGAATGCATCTGCAATCTGACAGCCAATGAGATGTTCGACGACGACGGCAATATGACCGATCCGCGCGAGCGCGTCGTTGAAGGCGTGAAAAACGTCGCCTCGCAGTGCGACACGCTTTTTGTGATAACGAACGACGTCGGCTCCGACGGGATAGAGTACGAGGGGAGCACGCAGGAGTACGTCCGTGCGCTCGGCGATATAAACGCAAGGCTGTCCGCTATGGCCGACGCCGTCGTCGAGATGGTCGCGGGCATACCTATTCTTCTCAAGGGAGATGTTCCCGCCTGACGCGGATACAAACAGGGGAGTGATCGCATGATACTCGTTTTAGGCGCATACGGAGCGGGAAAGCGCGATTTCGCGCGCTCGCTCGGATATAAAGAATTCGAGATGAGCGACAGTATCGAGGCCGAGGCCCCCGTGCTTTTCGGGCTCGAGGAGATAGTGCGCGCAGACCCGGAGGGCTATGAGGCCCTTATCGAGCCGCTCTGCCGCAGGGAGCTTGTGCTCTGCTGCGAGGTAGGAAGCGGCGTTATACCGAATTCCAGAGAGGACAGAGTCTTCCGCGAGGCGACTGGAAGGTTGTGCGTCCTGCTCGCCAAGAGAGCCGAGGCCGTCGTCCGCGTCGTTGCCGGGATACCAGTCGCCATAAAAGGTGAGCTCCCATGCGCGCGCTGCTGATACGCCATGGGCAGACCCGCGGCAACGCCGCCGAGGAATTCATCGGCAGTACGGACGAACCCCTAAGCCCGGAGGGAATAGAGGCTGCGGAAAAAGCAAAAAAGGATACTTCGCTCAAAAAAGTCTTCGTCTCGCCCATGCTCCGCGCGAGACAGACGGCGTCGATCCTTTTTCCCAACGCCGAACAGATCGTTATCCCCGATCTGAGGGAGATGGACTTCGGCGAATTCGAGCGCCGAAAAGTCGCTGATATGGAAAAAGATCCGCGTTACGCCGCATGGTCCGAATGCGCCGGTATGGAGGGCCCGCCGGGCGGAGAATCCCGCCCCGACGTCGCCGCCCGAGCCGTACCCGCGTTTGAAAAAGCAGTCCGTGACAGTACGGAAGACGCGGTGTTCGTCATCCACGGCGCCGTTATAATGGTCCTGATGGACGTGCTCGCCGAGCCCAAAAAAGACTTTTTCGAGTTTTGGACGCCGAATCTGGGCGGCTTCAGCGCTGAATGTGTTTTCAAAGACGGCTTACTTTTGTTGGAAAACTATGACAGATTCATGTTATGAAAGATAAAGCCGCTCGCGATGCGAGCGGTTTTGCCGTAATTGAGGCTTTTCTGCCCGAGCTTGACTGCGTTGTCAATCTGCACGGTGTGCGTATTTACGGCAATGCGTGTGCCAAAGTGGCAAATAGACCAAATAGAATGTGGTTGCGAAACAAATGAAAAAGTTTTACAATTATATTGCAATTATATTGTGAAAGAAAGGAGTTCACTATGAAAAAGACCCTTGCAATTGTCCTTGCGGTCGTTTTCGTGCTGGCGCTGTTTGCCGCGTGCGGTAATAATCCGAGTCCCGCTCCCACTTCCGACACGCCGACTTCCGCCCCGACGAACCCCAGCACTCCCGACACCCCGGACAAGCCCGATACTCCCGACACGCCGGATACGCCTGACACTCCGGACACCCCGGATACTCAGCTTCCGTTTGCTGTCGACGAGAAAGGGATCGCGACTGAGCCCTATGATTGGCCCCTGCCGCTGACCACCGACAGCGACACCGTTCTGACCTACTGGCTCACGAACTACAACATGCAGTACATCCCCCCCGACAAGACCTACGGCGAGACCGAGCTTCCCGTTGAGGCCAGAAATCGCACCGGCGTCAACGTCGAGTACATCCTTCTCCCGCCTCAGAGCCGCGCCGAGAACTTCTCCATCCTTCTCGCTGCCGATGACCTCTGCGACATGATGTGCAACAGCTCGATGTACTATCCCGGCGCCATCCTCTCCATGTATGAGGACGGCTATGCCGAGAACATCGCCGACCACAAGGAACTGATGCCCAACTACCTGTATCAGGCCAAGTATCAGTATCCCGACGACATCGCGACCTACGAATCCGTCTTCTACGATCAAACAGAAGAATTCGTTCCGTTCGCTCTGTTCCTCTCCACCAACAGATACCAGTACAACATGGGCTACTGCATCCGTCAGGACTGGCTCGACAAGTTCGGTCTGAAGGCTGACGACATCGTCACTTGGGACGATCTTGAGGAAGCCTTCAAGCTCATCAAGTCCGGCATCGACACCTGCGATTACCCGATGTGGGTCGCCGGCACCCTCGAGTCCACCGGCTACTGGCAGTTCGCCACCTCTTTTAACACCACGGCTCAGATAGTCTCCATCTCCCTGCCTCCCGTTTTCGTTGAGAACGGCAAGGTCCAGCTGGGCTGCTGCGCCGAGGGCGACAGGGGCCTCCTCGAGAAGCTCAACAGCTTCTACAAGCAGGGCCTCATGAACCCCGACTGGCAGTCTTACATCTACGCCGCGCTCTTCTCCGCCCGCACCTACGGCAACGAGGTCGCTTATCAGACCATGAGCGCCGGCTCCATCGGCGAGGCCGATTCCTACTCCTCCGATCCGAACTGCAATTGGGTCGCCATCCAGAAGCCCCTCGTGACTGCGGATCAGATCCTCCACATCGGCAACAGCGAGGGCAGGACCTCCGCCGGCAGCCTTTCCTTCTCCTGCAAGAACCATGACCTCGAGCTCTGCATGAAGTGGGTCGACTATCACTACAGCCCCGAGGGCTGGCCCCTCTTCGCGTACGGCCCCGAGGGCATCGTCTGCGAGAAGGACGCTAACGGCAACTGGAAGAATACCGACTGGGCTCTCAACAATCCGGACGGCATTCCTCTCTCCGGCCTCATCAGCGTCTACACCGTGGGCAGCCTCGTCGAAGCCGGCATGGCTCCCTACAACGTTGCAATGCTCAATCCCACCGGCGAGAGCGCCGAAGCTGCTATCCAGTCCTGGACTTCCTGGATGGGCACGCACTACGACAAGGCCGGCAACTTCCCGACCGGCGCCCGCCTGACCGTTGAGCAGAACGAAGAGCTCGGCAAGTATCAGGGCGACGTCATCACCTACATTGTCGAGAACTACTCCGCGTTCCTCGTCGGCAACAAGCCTCTCAGCGAGTGGGATGCTTACATCAATCAGCTCAACAACATGGGCCTCAGTGAGATCCTCGCTATTTATCAGGAGCGCTATGACGACTATCTTGCCGGCAAGTAAGATATAGTTTAGCGACCCCCGTGTAAATTAAAAAAGGCGGGCAGGCTTCGGCCTGTCCGCCTTTTTTTCAGACAAACAAAAAAGAACGCAAGCCTTATTCGGGCCTGCGTTCTTTTTTTATGGAGCAGGGTACGGGAATCGAACCCGCCTCCTCGGCTTGGGAAGCCGATGTACTACCGATGTACTAACCCTGCATCCGGAGAAGACTATTGCATATTAACACATCGGAATTGATTTTTCAACAGTGATTTTCAGTCGATATCGGGGACAACGTCGTTCGGATCGAGCTCTCCGAGAAGCATCTCGGGATTGCGCATGAGGTATTTCATATATCTGAAAGCAACTGAGAAAGCAAATCCGTCGCAGATGCGTTCGTCGGAGGTGACGGTGTAGTCCATGTAGCGGCGCTCGGTAACGGAGCCGTTGCGCTCGACCTCGCGTTCGGTCCGCTTTGCGCCTATGGCGAGGAAGATGGGAATGTCGCCGAAGGAGTATATGTGGTGGAAGACAGGCGGGATGCCGAGAGAGCCGAGATCCGTGACGACTATGCTCCCGTGGAAAGGACTGACCTGCAAAAGCGCTTCGGGCAGCAGATCATGGTAATCCATCCATTTGAAGAGACTTACTGCAAATCTCAGAATGAAGCGCGGGAATTTGGCGAAGATCTCCGCCGCTCTGTCCGTTCCGTCGCTGACTTCTCCGTTTTTGTTTTCCGTGACCGCTTCTTCGATCTTATTGTATATTTCGAGAACGCCGTCGGTGGGCTCGAATCTGACTTTTATCGCCGTTTCGCCGCCCTCGATGGTCATCTTCTTTTTGATAGTCATGACGACCTCGATGCGGTTTCGCGCGTATATACGCTGCCCGGCGACGAACCTGTTGAGCGCGGGGTACTTTGCTATCGTCCTGCAATAGCAGGCGAGGAACATATGGAGCATTCCGACGCCCTTGTATCCTTCGGAGCGGAGCTTGCGGATGAACGCCTCGGCGGATGTGATCTCGACCTTGTCCGAGAAAAAGTTCAGCGCGTCGTCCCTTTCCTTCATGATGTACGGCGTGAAAGCGCAGTAGGGGTCTATGGTGCGCAGCCAGTGGCCGTGCTTTCTGTCTCCGCGGCGTTTTTTTCTTGCTTCGGCCATGCTTTTCCCTCCGGAAAATGTTTTATTCAGTATAATCTTTTGCACCCGAATAATCAATAGTTTTCGATATCGAGCAAACCCTCATAATCGGGCGGACGCGCTAATACAATGAGACATGGACAACCGTGTTTTGAAATTCGACGAGGCCTCTTCGGTACTTCCCGAGGCGATAAGAGCGGATGCTCTTTTCCTGCCCGACGACGTAAAGGCGGACGCAGAGGAATTCAGGCTTCGCTGCGGAAGACAGCCGACCGTTTTGCTGCCGCAGGGAGAGAGAACGTTTTGCCGGGTCACGGTGACTCAGACCGCGCTCGAAGAGGCGGTCTCGCTGGCTTCCTCTTCGTCGCGCCACAGCGTCGGAGAGAGCGTCAGAAGCGGATTCGTGACGGCTTCGGGCGGGCACAGGGTGGGTATCTGCGGGACGGCCGTCGTGCGCTCCGGGAAGATAGAGTCCATCCGCAACGTTTCCTCGGTCTGCATACGGATAGCGAGAGAGCTGCCGGGCATATCTGAGCCATTTTTGGACCAACTCTGCGACAGCCGCGGCATGCCGCTCGGTACGCTCATAATCTCACCTCCGGGAGACGGGAAGACGACTCTTCTGCGCGACCTCGTGCGCGCGTTTTCAAGCCGCGGAGTCAGGACTTCCGTCATAGACGAGAGAAGCGAGATAGCCGCCGTAAGCCGGGGAGAACCGCAATTTGACGTCGGCCCGTGCACGGACGTGCTGGAGCTTGCTCCGCGCGCGGAGGCCGTTGCGTCAGCGCTTCGCTCGATGTCGCCGCGTCTTCTGGCGCTGGACGAGATATGCACTCAGACGGACTCGGAAGCGGTAGCCGCCGCGGTGGGAAGCGGAGTTTCGGTCTTCGCGACGGCCCACGCCCCGTCGCTTGACGAGCTTATTAAGCGCGGCGCTTTGCGCGGGATACTCGAAAGCGGAGCGTTCGCCCGATGCGTGACGGTCAAAAACGAATCCGGAAAAAGGTCATACGAGATCGAGGAGATAAGATGATACTCAAGCTCTTCGGAGCCGCGACCGTTGTCGTCTGCTGCTCATTGATAGGGATAAAATGCGCCGGCGTCTACTCGCAGAGAGTCAAAACGCTGCGCGCGCTTATAGGCACGCTCACCGTCGCCCGCAGCGAGATATGCGACCTTCTCTCGCCGATACCGGAGCTGTTTGAGCTCCTCTCGCATTCCGCTCCGGCGCCGGCAAAAGGGTTCTGGCGCGACTGCGACAGGCTGATAAGAGCGGGACTCGGCATTCCGGAAGCGTGGAAGACCGCCGCGGACGGTATACCGTATATCGATGAAGCGTGCCGCGAAGCCGTGTCCGGCCTCGCGGGAGTGATCGGCAGATACGACGCCGAAGCGCAGAGAGACGAGATCACGAGATCGGTCTGCATTCTCGAAAAAGCCCTTTCGGCCGCCGAAACGGAGCGGGGAGGGCGTAGCCGTACGTGCGCCGCGCTCGGCGTCGCGGCAGGCGTGATGCTTGCGATAATACTTGTCTGAGGGCAGGAAGATGGACGTTGACCTCATATTCAAGATAGCCGCGATAGGCATCGTCGTTGCGGTGCTGAATATCCTTCTGTCCCGCTCGGGGAGGGACGAGCAGGCGCTCATGATAACGATAGCCGGGCTCGTCGCCGTCCTCGTTATCGTCGTAAGGGAGATAAGCGACCTCTTTTCGCTTATAAAATCCCTCTTCGGTTTGTGATGGACGCTATCGTCAAGGGCGCGGCAGTAGGCATAACGGCGGCTGTCGTCGGTCTAGTGCTTAAAAAGACCAACCCGGAGCAGGCGCTGCTGCTTGCCGTTGCCGCCTGCGCGGCAGTTCTTGCGGGAGCGTTCGTCTCAGCGTCCGAGATAATCTCTTTTGCCGACGACGTTGCCGGCGAAAGCGGCCTTTCGGGCGAGCTTGTAGCTCCGGTCCTTAAATGCACGGGCATAGCGATCGTAAGCAAGCTCTCGTCCGACATATGCCGGGACGCCGGAGCGTCCTCCGCTGCCGGAGCGATCGAGCTTGCCGGCTCTGCCGCAGGGATAGCCGTCAGCATACCGCTCCTCAGAGCAGTGCTGAACGCGGTGCGCGATGTTATATGAAAAAGCTCGCTGCGACTGCGCTGCTTGTCATCGCAGTCTTGATACTACTGTCTTTGGCGATGTCGGCCCGTGCCGTTTCGATAACGGACGAACAGGCCGACGCGGCGGGCGTGAGAGAGGTTGAGGCGGCCCTTGACGAGGAAGCTTACGATATTCTGGGAGGCGCGTCGCCGGACGAGCCCGACCAGACTTCGACTTTCAAAAACCTGCTCTCGTCGGTCAGAAGCCTCCTGCCCGATATACTCAGATCGGCGCTGAGATCGGGCGCTGTCGTCCTGATCATCTCGGCGCTCTCCGGAGTGGCGTCGACAGCGCTCGATACGGCGGAGTCTAAATGGTCAGCGCCCGCGGATATCGCGGGGACGGCGGCGGTCTCGCTTTGCGTTTTCGGAGGATCGGGAGGATTTCTCGGGACTGCGCGCGAGACGCTGGAGGCGCTGGATTCTGTCTCAAAAGTCCTTCTCCCGAGCATCACGGCGCTGGCCGCGACCACGGGAGCGGCGATCTCGGCCCCGGCGAAGTACGCCGCGGCGTCGCTCTTTATCGACGTGCTCATGACGCTGTCGAGCAACGTCATCATGCCGGTCATCTGCGCCTACGGCGCCGCCGTCATTGCCGGCGCCGCTTTCGGAGGGAACGCTTTTTCCGGTGCGGCAAGTCTTCTCAAATGGATATCCACGACCCTGATGACGCTGACGGTGCTCGCTTTTATAGCCTATATCGGCCTTACCGGCCTTATCACGGGCAACGCCGACGCTGCCGCGCTTCGTCTTGCCAAGACGGCGATATCGACTGCGCTGCCCGTTGTGGGCGGGATAATGTCCGACGCGGCCACGTCCGTTTTGTCCGGAGCGGCGGCGCTCCGCTCCTCGGTCGGAGTTTTCGGCATCCTTGCCGTGACGGCGATATGCGCCGTTCCTTTCCTTCGCCTCGGCGCGAATTTCCTCGTTTTCAAGGCGGTATCCAAGCTCTCGTTCGGCTCTGTCAGAATGGAAAAGCTGCTCGCAGGTCTTGCCGATGTGTTCGGCCTCATCATGGGCCTGACGGGCTCCTGCGCGGTGATGCTCTATATCTCGCTCATTTCTCTTATAAAGGTCGTGACATGACCATGCTCGACGCTCTGCGCGGCTGGATATTCAAATTGATCGGAGCTTCCGTACTGAGCGCGATAGCTCTCTCCGTCACGCTGTCGCCCAAAATGAAGCGCGTCGTGGCGCTCTGCTGTTCGTTTCTGGCTGCGGCCGTCCTGCTGTCGCCGCTCTCCGGTCTTGCCGGTTCTTCATTTTCCCTCGATGCTTTCAGGGAACAGGGGTCGTATCGCGCGGGCGTACTTGAACAGAAAAACGAAGAGTTGAACCGCGCTATCATAGAGGAGCAGTGCCGGGCATATATATTGAGCAAAGCCGCGGAACTCGGAGCGGAAGCCGAGGCGAGCGTGGCCCTCAAAGAGGACCTTACGCCGTATTCATGCCGGGTCATATCCGACTGCGGCGGCGCCGTGAGATTCGTCCTGTCCGAGACTATAGAGCGTGATCTCGGCATACCGCTCTCACGGCAGTACTGGGGATAACATGGAGATCATGGCAACCGATCTGAAAGGACTTAAAAAGACCCTGCTCGAAAAGCTAAAGGGTAACAAAGCGCTCCTTATCGGGCTCGCCGCGGGAATACTTCTGCTTGCGCTTCTTCCGAAGAGCACGAAGTCCGCGCCTGCGGCCAAAACAGAGTTTGATGCCCCGGAGTTTTCGCTCGCCGACGAGGAAGAGAAGATCGCGCAGGCCCTGTCCCGTATCGACGGCGCGGGAAAGGTGACCATCCTGCTCACGCTCAAAAGCGGCGTCAGGCGCGAGGTGGCGGAAGATGAGAAATTTGAGCATTCGAGCCGCGGAGACGACGCTTCGACCTCCTCGGCAAGAACGTCGGTAAAGCTGCAGAGCGGCTCCGGGAACCAGTCGGCGCTCACCTTGCGGTATGATTATCCGGAGTACCTCGGCGCGCTCGTGATAACCGAGAGCGCGGACGCATCCGTTAAGCTCGCCGTGACGCAGGCCGTCATGTCTCTGACCGGCCTCTCGGCAGATAAAATAACAGTCGTTAAAGGAAAATGAGTTTTCATAAAGGAGAATGGAAGATGAAATCAAAGGTCTTTAAGAGAAACGCGATAATCCTGACCGTTATCATGTTCGTATGCGTCGCAGTATACCTCAATTGGACGTATGGCGGAGCGGGGGATAAGGCGGAGGAGGCCGTAAAGGCGCAGGCGGAGGCTTCCGCGCAGGACGCGGGGCTTTTCTACGTTGACGACAGCGCAGAGCCGTCTCTGCCGACGCAGGCGCAGATAAACGACTATTTTGCCACCGCGAGGCTCACCAGACAGCAGGCGAGAGACAGCGCCGTCAGCGTACTGCGCGAGGCGCTCGACCTTGAGACGGTATCGCAGGAGGCCAACGACAAAACTCTCGACGAGATATCCGCTCTCGCGCAGGCAAGCGTAAAGGAGGCGGAGATCGAGACGCTCGTCATGGCAAAAGGATTTACCGAGTGCGTCGCGTTTTTGAGCGAGGATTCTCTCATTGTCGCGGTCCCCGCGCCGCCGGAGGGGCTGAGCAGCGCGTCTGTTTCGCGCATAACCGATATAGCGCTTACCGAAACGGATCTCGCCATGGGGCAAATCAAAATAATTGAGGTGAAATAGCTTTATTTTTCCGAAAGAATGTGTTAAAATATCACGGAACCAACAAGGAGGTGTCCGAAGTGAGCGAATCGAAAGACTACATAACCATTGAAGATAACGGCGGCACGATCAATATCTCCGAAGACGTCGTCGCAACTATAGCCACAGAGGCGATAGGCCAGGTGGAAGGGGTCGCCGCCCTGACGAACACCCTCGGAAAAGATATAGCGGAACTGTTCGGAAAGAAGAACGCTCCCAGAGGCGTTACGGTCGACATAGCGGAAGACAGAATAGTCATCACCGCGCATATTTCCGTAGCATACGGATACGGAGTCAATTCCGTCGCAGAGAACGTGCAGACTTCCGTGACCGAAGCGGTCGAATCCATGACCGGCGTCAAGGTCAGCGCCGTCAACGTCCACGTGAGCTCGATCTCTTTCCGTAAGGCAGAGAACTGAGACCGGGATACGCAGGCGGGGGAGCTCTTCCCCCGCCGAATTATTATAGCTGGAAATTGCCGCTTCGCGGCCGGAGGCGCATATGACGAGAACCGCAGCAAGAGAAATAGCCGTCCACCTTTCCTTTGAGGCGGGCCTGAACGGCCTTTCCGCGCAGGAGATGCTCGACACGGTATTCGATCCTGAATACTATGCGACGCTCGCGCAGGAGGACGAACTGTATTCCGAATACCCCGACGAAAAGCAGATGGAGTACATCCGCGAGATGACGACAGGCGTATGCGAGCATCTGCCGGAGCTCGATTCGTATATAGAGAAGTATTCAAAAGGCTGGCGCATGGGGCGCATATCCCGCGTCGCCGTAGCCATTATGCGCATCTGCATGTATGAGATACTCTATATGCCCGATATTCCCGACGCCGCCTCGGTCAACGAGGCGGTAGAGCTTACGAAAAAATACGAGGACAAGGAGGTCGCTTCGTTCGTAAACGGCATCCTCGGCTCGTATATCAAGGGTGAAAAGAACGTTGACTGACCGTGCCTGTCTGGCATTCGATACAAGCAACTATACTACCTCCGTCTGCGCCTACGACGGCATAGACGAAACAGACCGCGCAAGGCTTCTGCCGGTCGGCGAGGGGCAACTCGGACTGCGCCAGAGCGACGCGGTCTTTCATCATACCCGCGCCCTGCCGGAACTTGTCGAGCAGCTCGGGAAAATGACTCCTCGCGCAGTCGGGGCGTCCGATCGCCCGCGAGAGGCCGAGGGATCCTATATGCCCTGCTTTCTCGTCGGAACGGCTGCCGCAAGGAGCGCCGCGGCGCTTTTCGGCGTGCCGTGCCTGCTCTTTACACATCAGCAGGGCCATGTCGCCGCGGCCGCGTGGTCTGCGGGCAGACCTGAGCTTCTTGACGCGCCGTTTCTCGCGTGGCATCTCTCCGGAGGTACGACAGAGCTCCTTCTCGTCAGACCCGACGGCAGGAGGGGCGTGACCTGCGGGAAGATAGGCGGGACGAAGGACATTTCCGCCGGCCAGCTTCTCGACAGGACGGGCAAGCGCCTCGGCGTCGCTTTTCCGGCGGGCAAGGCGCTCGACGCCGCGGCCGATCCTGATAATTCTGAGTCTTTCCGAGTCAGGGTCGAAGGCATGGAGTTCTCTCTTTCCGGAATGGAAAACAAGCTCGCCGCGCTCTCGGATTCCGGCGCCGGAATTGCTATCGTCGCCGCGGCGGCACTAAATACGATATCACGCGCCGTTATCCGCGCTACGGAAAACGCGCTCCGGCAGTTCGGCGATATGCCGGTGCTTTTTTCCGGCGGCGTCTCCGGCAGCGGCGTTTTGCGCAGTATAGCCGATTTCGGCATTTTCCCGGAGCCGCGTTTTGCCTCCGACAACGCGCTTGGTATCGCCATTTTGACTTACAGGGCGGTGGATAAATGAGCGACAGGATATATGACGTTTCCGAGCTCAACGCTTATATAAAACAACTGCTCGACTCAGATCCGGCGCTTGCCGGGATATACGTGCGAGGGGAGCTTTCGAATTATAAGGTTTACAGCTCCGGGCACCACTATTTTACGATAAAAGACAAGGACGCGGCGATCAGCTGCGTCATGTTCAGGCGCGATGCGTCGTCTCTTCGTTTCAGACCGGAAGACGGGATGAAGGTCGTCGCGTTCGGACGCGTGACGGTATACCCGAGAGACGGGAAATATCAGCTCTACTGCTCCGGCCTTACTCCTGTCGGCGTCGGCGACCTCTACGTCGCCTTCGAGCAGCTGAAGACGAAGCTCAATGCCGAAGGCCTTTTCGACAGGAGCCTGAAAAAGCCCATTCCTAAGTATCCGGCGAGGATAGCGCTCATAACGTCGGGCTCCGGAGCCGCGGTCCATGATATGATACGTATCCTCGGGAAACGCTTTCCGTTGAGTAAGGTCATAGTGATGCCCGTGCGCGTTCAGGGCGTCGAAGCGCCGCCCGAGATCGTCGGAGCGATAAGATACGCCAATGTCCATAAGGTCGCCGACCTTATAATCACGGGCAGGGGAGGCGGCTCGATAGAGGACCTCTGGGCCTTCAATGACGAGCGCGTGGCCCGCGCCGTCTTCGCTTCCGAGATCCCGGTCATCTCCGCCGTCGGGCACGAGCCGGACGTCACCATCTGCGATTACGTCGCCGACGTGCGCGCCGCTACGCCCTCTAACGGCGCAGAGCTCGCCGTTCCGGACAGAGCCGAGATAATGACCTCTCTTGCGTCGGATACGGTCCGCATGCGCAAGGCGATGCACAGACTGACCGAAAAAAACGCGGCCAGGCTCGACAGGATCAAAAATACCGGCGCGTTCAAAGACCCCATGAGCATAGTCCGCGACAGGCGCGTCGCTCTCGACGGCCTTACTACTGCCGCGGCGGCTTCATGCAGAGCGCTTCTGTCCGATAAACGCGCTTCGTTCCTCAAAATGGCCGCCTCGCTCGACGCGCTCAGTCCGCTCAAGACTCTTGCGCGCGGATACGGCGTCGTGACGGACGAGACGGGAAGGACAATAACGAGCTCATCTGACGTGGAGATAGGGGACAGACTCAGCGTACGTCTGTCCAAGGGTTCGCTCGACTGCACGGTCAGCGACAGAAAGGATGCATGATATGGATACTCCGACCTTTGAAAAATCAATGGCGAGGCTTGAAGAGATAGTCGCCTTGCTCGAGCGCGGCGACACGCCTCTCGAGGAGGCGCTGAAGCTCTTTGAAGAAGGCTCCGCGCTCATACGCACGTGCGAGAATATGCTTGAAAATGCCGAGCAGGTCATCGTAAAGCTCGTCAAGGGCCCCGACGGAGAACCGGAAGAGGCGGTGTTTCTCGATGAAGACCGATGAATACAAGGCCAGACTTGAAGAGTACAGAGCCCTGACGGAAAAGAGGCTGGGAGAGCTCTTTGCCGATATGGACGACGATATAGCCCCTCTCGGCGTCTCAATGCGATACAGCCTTCTTGCCGGCGGCAAAAGGCTCAGACCCGTGTTCGCGCTCGAATTCGCGCGTCTTTGCGGGTGCGCAGACGCACTCGACGTCGCCTGCTCGGTCGAGCTTCTGCACACGTATTCGCTCATCCACGACGATCTGCCCTGCATGGACGACGACGATCTGCGCAGGGGCATCCCGACGAATCATAAAAAGTTCGGGGAGTGGCAGGCTCTTCTCTCCGGCGACGCGCTTCAGGCAGAGGCGTTTTTGCTGATAGCGCAGGCGAAGCTTCCTGACGCCTGCCGCGTGGAGGCGATCCGCATCCTTTCATCCGCGGCCGGGATAAACGGCATCTGCTCCGGGCAGTACCTCGATATTGCCGGAGAGGGGAAGAAGCAGGACGTCGGCGCTCTGCTGCGGATAAACAGATTCAAGACCTCCGCTCTGATAAGCGCCGCCTGCATGATGGGCTGCGCCGCCGCCGGAGCTTTTGACGAACGCATGACGGCCGCGGGCAAATTCGGCGAAGCGCTCGGCCTTGCCTTCCAGATACGCGACGACATCCTCGACGTCATCGGCGAGGAAAAAGTCATCGGGAAAGACGTGGGCTCGGATGAGAAAAGGGGCCGCGTCACGTTCGCGTCCCTTCTCGGGACGGAGAAAGCCTCGCTCGTCGCGGCCGATCTCGCCTCCGACGCGAAGACCGCTCTGCGCGCCGGATTTGAGGATACGGGCTTCCTCGAATGGCTGACCGACGAGCTCACCGTAAGGATAAACTGACGGCTGGTGATGAAATGAGATATGTTTTCAAGGTCGGTACTTCGACCCTTATCCGCGAGAGCGGCCTGCCCGATCTGCGCACTCTCGACAGGCTCGCGAGAGTGCTCTCCGACATGCGCTCGGCGGGCAACGAGATAGTCCTTGTAAGCTCCGGCGCGATAGGCGTCGGGACAAAGAAACTCGGCATGGCCTCCCGCCCGACCGAGCTTCGCTATAAGCAGGCGGCTGCGGCCGTCGGGCAGTGCGAGCTGATGCATCTGTACGACAAATCCTTTTCCGAGTATGGTCAGACGGTCGCGCAGATTCTGCTGACGGACGAGGATGTGGAAAACGAACTCGGCAGGGAAAACCTTGCCCGCACGTTCGATTCTCTGCTCGAGCTCGGAGTCATTCCCGTAGTGAACGAAAACGACTCCGTATCCTCGGCCGAGATCGAGACGGGCCATCTTAAGACGCTCGGCGACAACGATTCTCTCTCCGCCGTCGTGGCCGGCTTTTGCGGAGCGGACAGGCTCGTCATCATGACCGACATCGACGGGCTTTATGACGGCAATCCGAAAGACCCTGCCAGCCGCCTTATAACGCGCGTAGATAACGTTACGAGCGAGCTCTATTCATACGTGGGCGGCGAAGCCTCCAAATGGGGAACGGGCGGAATGGCCTCAAAAATAAAGGCGGCCGAATACGCGACGGCGCGCGGGATAGACACATACGTCATTTCCGGCGCGAATATGGACGCGATATATGATATCGCGGACGGGAAGAGCGTAGGAACGCTGTTTACGGCCGGAGGGAAAAAACATGACTGAAATGCAGCTTCTTGCCGACAGAGCGAGAAAAGCCTCCCGCGAGATAGCAAATCTTCCGGAAGAAAAAAAGAACGAGGCTCTTCATGCGATATCAGCCGATCTGCGCGCGTCGAAGGACGTGATCCTTAAAGCTAACGACGAAGATATCGCCGCCGCCGAGAAGGCGGGCATTTCTCCCGCTATGGCGGACAGGCTCAGACTCACATCCGATCGCATCGAGAGCATGGCGGACGGCGTGGATCAGGTCGCGGCGCTTCCGGACCCGACGGGGAAGCTGCTAAGCCGCACCGTCAGGCCGAACGGACTCGTCATAGAAAAGGTCTCCGTCCCGCTCGGCGTGGTAGGGATAATCTATGAAGCGCGCCCCAACGTCACCGCCGACGCGGGGGCTCTCTGCTTCAAATCGGGCAACGCCGTGCTCCTGCGCGGCGGCAAGGAAGCCGTGCGCTCCAGCGGCGCGATAGCGCGCGTCATGCGTCATGCGCTCGAGGAACAGAACCTTCCGGCAGACTGCATCTGCTTTGTCGAAGACACTTCGCGCGAGAGCGCGAAGGAGATGATGGGTCTCGTAGGCAGGCTCGACGTACTCATTCCGCGCGGCGGGGCCGGGCTCATAAAGAGCGTCGTTGAAAACTCAAAGGTCCCCGTCATCGAGACCGGCGTCGGCATATGCCACGTCTACGTAGAGAAGACCGCGGACCTCGAAATGGCCGCAAATATCATCAAAAACGCGAAGTGCTCGCGCCCGAGCGTATGCAACGCCGCCGAGTGCCTGCTCGTCGATGAAGAGATAGCCGGAAAATTCCTGCCTATGGCCGCCGAAGCCATGGCCGAATACTCCGTCAAGCTGCTCGGAGACGAAAAAGCCTGCGCCGTCCTTCCGAACGCCGTACCTGCAGCTCCTGAGGACTTTGATACGGAGTTTCTCGATTATATCCTTGCGATAAAGGTCGTTTCCGGACCGGACGAAGCCATCGCGTTCATAGCCGAGCACGGGACGGGTCACTCCGAAGCTGTCGTCACGCGGGACGAGTCCGTCGCGGAGAGATTTCTCCGTGAGGTGGACGCCGCGGCCGTGTACGTAAACGCTTCGACGCGATTTACCGACGGGGGAGAATTCGGCCTCGGAGCCGAGCTCGGGATATCCACTCAGAAGCTTCATGCCCGCGGTCCGATGGGGCTCGCGGAGCTTACGAGCAGCAAATACAGGATACGCGGCACAGGACAGATCAGATAGAACATACTTAAAGAGCATTTTTATACAAAGGACGGTTCTATACCGCCCTTTGTTTTTTATGAGCCGCGAAGGATAAATAATAGCAAATCCAATTGACTATGATTTACATAAGTGATATAATACCATGATAATATGTGCATTTTATTTCCTGGAGGTCGCCATGTGGCTCAGCGATAGGTGGATCGATTATGAACTGCTCGACTGCTCGTGCGGAGAAAAGCTCGAGCGGTGGGGAGATTTCGTGCTTGTCCGTCCCGATCCGCAGGCGATCTGGAAGACGGAAAGGACGGCCTCGGGCTGGACTTCTCCCGACGCGCTGTATATCCGGTCCAATTCCGGCGGCGGAAGATGGGAAAACCGCGGCGTTCCCGCCTCGTGGCAGATACGCTACGGAAGGCTCCGCTTCAACGTCAAGCTCATGAATTTCAAGCATACGGGCATTTTCCCCGAGCAGGCCGTCAATTGGGACTATATCGTCGAGAAGGTATCGACGGCCGGCAGGCCGCTGAACGTTCTCAATCTCTTCGCTTATACCGGCGCCGCGACTCTTGCGGCCGCCGTAGCAGGAGCTTCCGTGTGCCATGTGGACGCGGCCCGCGGAATGGTCGCGTGGGCAAGGGAGAATGCGCAGGCTTCCGGGCTTTCAGACAAGCCCATCCGCTGGATAGTCGACGACTGCGCGAAGTTCGTGGAGCGCGAGATAAAGCGCGGCAGGCGGTATGACGCGATCATCATGGACCCGCCGAGTTACGGGCGGGGCCCTTCCGGCGAGCTTTGGAAGCTGGAGGACGACCTTTTCGATTTTGTGTCTCTCTGCTCGAAAGTGCTCTCCGACGAGCCCTCGTTCGTGATCATAAATTCCTATACGACGGGACTATCTCCGTCTATTCTGACTTATATGTGTCAAACGATCCTGAATCCCCGCTTCGGCGGCTCTTCCGAGAGCAGGGAGCTTGGACTGCCGGTCAAATCGACGGGTCTGGCTCTGCCCTGCGGAGCGACCTGCCGCTGGAGCGTGTGACGGTATATTGAAATGGACAGCTTGATATCTATCAAAGACCTTATATTTGAATACGACAACGGCGAGACGGTGACCCGAGCCATCGACGGGATATCTCTTGAAATCGAGCGGGGGAGCTTCGTCGCCGTTCTGGGGCATAACGGGTCCGGAAAATCCACTTTGGCCCGGCTTCTGAACGGAATACTGACGCCGACCTCCGGGACGATACTCGTCGACGGGATAGATACTTCC
Organism: Oscillospiraceae bacterium; assembly: GCA_017550645.1. GTDB lineage: Bacteria > Bacillota > Clostridia > Oscillospirales > Oscillospiraceae > RGIG7949. The sequence continues at coordinate 53,952 of JAFZOI010000013.1, read as the reverse complement.
GACGAGGACAGGATCATGGACGTCCGCCGCTGCGTCGGTATGGTCTTCCAGAACCCCGACAACCAGATCGTTGCCAACGTCGTCGAGGACGACGTCGCGTTCGGTCCGGAAAATCTCGGCATTGAACCGAAAGAGATAAGGCAGAGGGTCGACGAGGCCCTTGAGGCCGTCGGCATGACCGAATACGCTGAGCATGCCCCTCATCTTCTCTCCGGCGGACAGAAGCAGAGAGTCGCGATAGCCGGCGTAATCGCCATGCGGCCGAGATGCATCGTTCTCGACGAGCCCACCGCCATGCTCGATCCCGTCGGCCGAGAAGACGTCGTGAATACGATAACCGCCCTGAACAAGAGATACGGCATCACCGTCATACTCATAACCCACCACATGAACGAGACCATAGGCGCCGACCGGTTGATCGTTATGGCGGGAGGGAAGGTCGTCGAGGACGGCGCTCCGCGCGAGGTCTTCACCCACGTCGAGAACATGCGCAGGTTCGGCCTGACCGTCCCCGAGACGACGGCGCTTTTATATGAACTCAAAAACGCCGGGATCGATCTCCCGCTTGACGCGCTGAGCGTCGAGGAATGCGCGGAGAGTATCTACTCCGAGCTCAGCAAATAGTTTCCTTCGCATCTTTGCCCCTTTCGGGGGCGACCCGACACCGGGCGCCCACCAACGCGTTCGCAGCGGAAAAAGGAATGAAAACATGGCTCCCATAATAAAAACGGAAAATCTGCGCCACCTTTACAGCGAGGGCACGCCCTTCGAGCATGTGGCGATAGACGACATAAACTTCTCTGCCGAAAAAGGCGAGATCATCGGTATCATCGGCCATACGGGGTCCGGGAAATCAACGTTTATCCAGCATCTGAACGGGCTTTTGAAGCCCTCGTCGGGCCGCGTCCTCTTTAACGGCGAAGACATTTTCTCCTCCAAGACCTTTACGCATGAGGTCCGGTTCAAGGTCGGGCTCGTGTTCCAGTATCCGGAATACCAGCTTTTCGAGGAGACGGTCTATAAGGACATCGCCTTCGGCCCGAAGAACATGAAACTCTCCGAGGAGCAGATAGATATCAGCGTCCGCGGCGCAGCCGAATTCGTCGGCGTCGACGAAGAGCTCCTCAATAAATCGCCGTTCGATCTCTCCGGAGGGCAGAAGCGGCGCGTCGCCATCGCCGGCGTAATGGCAATGCAGCCTGACGTTCTCATTCTCGACGAGCCTACGGCCGGCCTCGATCCCTCGGGACGCGACAGCATCATCACCAACATTCTGCGCTACCACGACGCCACGGGCTGCACCATCATCCTCGTGACCCACAGCATGGAGGAGATAGCCCGGAGCGTGGACAGGCTCGTTGTTTTCAACAAGGGCCATATCATGATGGACGGCGCCCCCTCCGAGGTCTTCGAGCACGACGAGGAGCTCCGCAGCGTGGGGCTTTCCGTCCCGGAGGTCTCCCTCGTAGCCAAGCGCCTTCGTCAGCTCGGCCTTCCGATCGACCGCTCCGTATACACTGTCGAGCAGGCAAAGAAGGCTCTTCTCGCCGTGAGGGGAGGTGCCGCCGGTGCTCCGTGACGTCACTCTCGGTCAGTACTTCCCGGGCGATACGATAGTCCATAGACTCGACCCTCGCACGAAGCTCACGCTGACTCTTATTTATATCGTTGCGCTTTTCCTCGCGGTGGACTACTTCTCCTACGCTGTGATGATAGTCGTCCTCGCGGCCTGCATTATAATCTCGAAGATCAAGCTCAGGGTCATCCTGCGCGGGGTCAAGCCGCTTCTCATCGTCATCATCATCACGGGACTGCTGAACCTCTTTTATACCAAGGGCGAGCCCATACTGTCGTTCTGGATAATAAAGATAACCGTCGAGGGCATCAAGCGCGCGGTATTCATGATACTGCGTATCGTGATGCTCATTATGGGGTCGTTCCTGCTGACCTATACGACCTCGCCCGTCGCGCTGACGGACGGGCTCGAGAGCCTTCTCAGCCCGCTCAAAAAGCTTCGCTTCCCGGTGCACGAGCTTGCGATGATGATGAGCATAGCTCTCCGCTTCATCCCGACCCTGATAGAGGAGACCGACAAGATCATGAGCGCGCAGAAGGCCCGCGGCGCGAATTTTGAGACGGGCAACCTATTCCAGCGCGCAAAGGCGCTTCTTCCGCTTCTTATCCCGCTCTTTATAAGCGCGTTCCGCCGGGCGGACGAGCTTGCCGTCGCGATGGAGAGCCGCTGCTACAACGGCGGAGAGGGCAGAACGAAGATGAAATCGCTCCATATGGCTCCGCGCGACTGGATCGCTCTCTTCCTCGGCGCGCTTCTGCTCGCGGGGATGATAGTCATGAACGTGTATAAGATTTAGGAGGCCGAATGCGTAATATCGCCGTAAGGATCGCCTATGACGGCGCGGGATACCACGGATGGCAGATCCAGAAGAACAACGTGACCGTTCAGGAGGTAGTCCGAGGCGCGGTATCCGAGATCGTCAAGCAGCCGGTGAGCGTCGTCGGCTGCGGGCGTACGGACGCAGGAGTCCATGCCGAGCGCTACTGCATCAATTTCAAAAGCGATACGACCATCCCGTGCGACAGGCTCCCGCTGGCTCTGAACGCGCTTCTTCCGGGCGATATATCCGCCTCCGACGCCGTCGACGTCGACGACGATTTCAACGCCATACTCTCCTGCAAAGGCAAGGAGTATACATACAGGATACTAAATTCCGCCGTGCGAGACCCTTTTCTCGAAAAAAGAGCATGGTTTTATCCGTCCAAGCTGGATGTCGACGTCCTTGCGCGCGCCGTTTCGCACTTTGTCGGGACGCACGATTTCGCGGCGGTCCGCTCCGTCGGAACGGAGACAAAGAGCACGGTTCGCACGATAAGATATTTCCGGGTCTCCAAAGACGGAGATATGATCTCGTTCAAAGTATTTGCCGACGGATTTTTATACAACATGGTCAGAGCCATGGTCGGCACGGCCGTATACGCTTCCATGGGGAAGCTGGACGCGGACGACATCCCGGAGATACTTGCTTCGCGCAACAGGACTCTTGCGGGGCCCACAGCGCCGCCGCAGGGCCTTTATATGACGCGGGTCGATTATGACGGTCCCGCGGGAGAAATGATGAGACGGTAAGAGGCATACACTATGAAAAAGAGGAAAAAGCTCATCGGAGCGATCATATCGATCATCATCGTCCTCGCGCTCATAGCGGGTGCGGTCTACCTCATCGCTAACCGCGATCTCACAGCCAACGGCGGCTTCGACTCGTTTATCCAGAATATTTTCCACAAAAACAAGTCCGGGAACGAAAGCATCTATTTCGACGTCTATTCTGAGAGCACCTTCGCTACGCTGACCGATTCTCTTGCCGTTGCCTCAGACGCCGGCATCTCCGTTTTCAACTCTTCCGGAGAAAGAACGGCGACGTATAACACCCAGCTTCGCTCGCCCCATATCGCGTCCGGCAAGCGCTCTGCGCTCGTATGGGTCTCCGGCAGCGAGGAGGCGTATCTGGCGCAGCTCGACTCGATAACTCCGATCAAGGCGGACGGACCGATTATCGGCGCTAAGATGAATTCCGAAGGCATGTTCGTCATCTGCGCCGAGGACAGCGGATATAAGGCCGCCGCCACGGTATACGACGCCGAGGGCATGGCGGTATATAAATGGTACTCCGGGGAAGGCTATCTCGTTGACGCGGCGATATCCGAAAACGGTCAGCGCCTGATAGTCTCGACTCTTACCGATACGGGCGCGCGGCTCGTGAGCTTTTCTCTCGATAACGAGACGCCGAAGGGCGAATACAGCGAAAACGGGGCTCTTTATCTTGAAACTGCGTTTTTGTCGGATTCAAGGTTATGCGCGCTGAGCGAAGAATCGCTTCGGGTGTTTTCTTTCAGCCTTTCCTCGCCGGAAGTATATGACTTTTCGGGAGAATACCTGAAAAACTATTCGTTTGAAGGCAGCGGCTTTGCCGCGCTGCTGCTCGGAAAACACAGATCGGGCAACGCCGCCCGCCTCGTTACCGTCGGAACGGACGGGCGCGAGATCGCCTCGGTCGAGCTCGACAAAGAGGTGCTTTCCGTCACTTCCGCCGGGGGGTACATCGGCGTCGCATTCGCTGATAACAGCGTGACGGTATATAACGACAAGCTCGCCGTCGTGACCGAAAGAAGCGAACTGATCGGGCTGAGAAGTCTTTACGTCAGATCCGACGGCACGGCCGTCGTCGTCACGACGACCGAAGCATTTTCGATAGGGGGGTGACTTTCTTGTCAACATGGGTCCCTGTTATAATCGATATCCTCTTGCTGCTCATAGTGCTGTTTTGCGCTTATAACGGATTCCGCAAGGGCCTTATCCTCGGCATTACGGGCATCGTAGCCATCGTTGTCGCGCTTTACGGGGCGAATCTGCTCGCGGATACGTTTTCCCCGAAGGTGCAGGAGGTCATGAAGCCTTTCGTCGAGGGCATCGTCGAAAAATCCGTAAACGACGCCAAAGACGAGACCTCAAAGCCCGACTATGAGTTTGTCGGTCCCGAGGAGGGTCAGGACGACGAGGTCTACGAAGTCAGCTATGAGAGCCTTCGAAAGCTCGGCATCCTCAAATCCGCGGCTCAGCGCATTACGAGCGAAGTCCGCGAGAAGGTCACCAAAATAGGCAACGATCTCAAGCTCGCGCTCGTCGATAAGCTGACGGAGAAGCTTGCCTATGCGGCGACGCTCGTGGTCGCTTTCATCTTGATAATCATCATTTTCGTCGTGCTTGCTAATATCGTAAATCTCGCCTTCAAGCTTCCGGGTCTTGAGCTTCTCAACGAGCTTCTCGGTCTTATCTTCGGCCTTGCAAAGGGCCTTGCCATCGTCTTCCTGCTCGCTTGGGTCGTTCGCTTCTTCGGTATACTTATCCCGGAGAAGACAATCGACAAGACGCTCATCCTCTCTTGGCTTATAAAGGTAAATCCGTTCCCGCGTTTCCTCGGCATCTGACAGATATATAATCCAGAAAGGAACCGTTACCTCAGATGAATCTTCCGAATCTGCTTTCGCTTCTCAGGCTCTGTATGGTCCCCATATTCGTGCTGGCTTTCTTCAGCAAGATCGAAGGCTCGGACTATGTTGCGCTTGCAGTATTCGTTCTCGCGACAGTCACCGATATGCTCGACGGGATGATAGCGAGGCGTCAAAACAAGATAACGAATCTCGGCAAGGTGCTCGATCCGCTCGGGGACAAGCTTATGGCGCTCTCGGTGCTGACCTGCCTGACGATAGACCGCAGGATACCCATCTGGGCCGTCATCGTTCTTCTTGCCAAGGAAATCATCATGGGGATAGGCGGGTTCTATATCTACAAAAAAAGCGCATTTATGCCGCCTTCCAACTATTTTGGAAAAACTTCAACGGTTGTTTTGTTCATTGCCTGTGTTATACTTATCGCGTTCAAGGACCTGCCCAAACCGTGGCCGATCCTGATAATATCCATAGCCTTAGCCATAGCCGTCGTTGCGTTTATCAATTATCTGATAGTCTTCATCAAACTTCTCAGAAATAACGCAAACAGCGGAGACCTCGATCCCGAGGACGGCGAATCCGAATAAGGGGAGATCTTTTTCGCTCTCTGCATGCGAAGGAGGAATTACAATGAAACCGGTCATTTGCTCAAGATGCAAAAAGAACGTGGCTGTCGTATTCATCACAAAGATCGAAAACGGCAACCCGACCAACGAGGGCCTTTGCCTTAAGTGCGCAAAGGAACTCGGAATAAAGCCCGTTCAGGACATGATGCAGAATATGGGCATCAGCGACGAGGAACTCGACGGCATCTCCAACGAGATGCTCGCGGCTTTCGGCGGCGCGGAGAATCTTGACGACGTTGAGGACGGCGGCGAGGACGATAACGGCAAGACGGCGACGTTCCCGTTTTTGAACAAGCTCTTTTCCAATCCGCACCAGTCCGAAGAGCAGCATCCGCCCGAGCGGGACTCGCAGAAAGAGCCCGACCGCGCCAGCTCGCGCGGGAATAAGCGCAAATTCCTTGAAAACTACTGCATCTCTCTCTCCAAAAAGGCCAAGGAAGGCGCTCTCGACCGCGTCGTAGGCCGCGAGGAGGAGACCGAGCGCGTCATTCAGATACTCAACAGACGCCAGAAAAACAATCCCTGCCTCATCGGCGAGCCCGGCGTCAGCAAGACCGCCATCGCCGAGGGGCTCGCGCAGCGCATCGAGCGCGGCGACGTTCCCTACAAGCTCCGCGACAAGGAAGTCTGGCTGCTCGACCTGACGGCTCTCGTCGCCGGGACTCAATTCCGCGGACAGTTTGAAAGCCGCATGAAGGGCATGATCGACGAGGTCAAAAAGCAGGGGAACATCATCCTCGTCATCGACGAAGTGCATACGATTGTCGGAGCGGGCGACGCCGAGGGCAGCATGAACGCCGCAAATATCCTCAAGCCGGCTCTTTCGCGCGGCGAGATCCAAGTCATCGGCGCGACGACGTTCGCCGAATACAGAAAGCATATCGAGAAGGACAGCGCGCTTGAGCGCCGTTTCCAGCCCGTTATAGTCAATGAGCCGTCTATATCCGACAGTATCGAGATCATCAGGGGCATCAAGCACTATTACGAGGACTATCACGGCGTGACCATCTCCGATGAGATGGCCCGTCAGGCCGTCGTTCTCTCCGAAAGATACATAACGGACAGGTATCTTCCGGATAAAGCCATAGACCTTATTGACGAGGCGTGCTCGGACGTCAATCTGCGCAACGATTCGCTCGCCCGTCTCGCCGATATCCAGAAGGAGCTCGACGATCTTGCCAAGGAGCGCGAGCTGCTTCTCTCCGGGACGGACGAGGACGCCAATTACGAGCGCCTCGCCGAGCTTCGCAGTCAGGAGCTCCGCCTTTCCAGAGAGAAGGAGAGCATTACAAACGAAAAACGGCCCGAGCTCACGCTCAATAACCTCGCCCACATTATCGAGATGTGGACGAAGATACCCGCCAGCAGCATACGCGAGGATGAGTACGAGCATCTTTCCAAGCTCGACGAACGCCTTAAAAAGCACATAATCGGGCAGGATGAGGCCGTCGACGCCGTATGCGCCGCCATAAAGCGCAACAGGGTCGGCATCTCCGCCAAGCGCAAGCCCGTATCCTTCATCTTCGTCGGCTCGACCGGCGTCGGCAAGACAGAGCTCGTCAAGCGCCTCGCCGCGGACCTTTTCGATTCGCCCGAATCGCTCATCAGGCTCGATATGTCCGAGTTCATGGAAAAGCACGCCGTATCGCGCATAATCGGTTCGCCTCCGGGCTATGTCGGCTACGACGAGGCCGGGCAGCTTACCGAGAAGATACGCCGCAAGCCCTATTCGGTCGTGCTCTTCGACGAGATCGAGAAGGCGCATCCCGACGTTATGAATATCCTTCTCCAGATATTAGACGACGGGCACATCACAGACGCTCACGGCAGGACGGTAAACTTCGAAAATACAGTCATCATCATGACTACCAATGCCGGGAGCGACAGCAAGACCGGCTCCGTCGGCTTCAACCAGTCGCTCAGCGAGCAGGGCAGGGAGAAGGCCATGAAGGCCCTCAACGATTTCCTCAGGCCGGAGTTCATCAACCGCGTCGACGAGATCGTGTGCTTCAACAGGCTCAGCGAGGACAACTTCAGGGATATCGCGCGCATCATGCTCGGCGAGCTCGTTGACGCCATGAAGGAGAAGGGTCTCGTTCTGACGTATACCGACGCCGTCGTGGACTATCTCGTAGCGAAGTCTTATTCCGTCACATATGGAGCGAGAAACCTTCGCCGCCTCATCCAGAAGGAGATAGAGGACCCCGTCGCGAATACGATCATCGAAAACTACACGGCGGCCAACAAGGCCATTACGGTCGACTGCACGGACGGCGCGATCACAGTAGCATGCCTGGTCATGGTGCCCGAAAAAGCTTCGGTCACGACCTGACCAAGAAAACAGAGCAAAAGAGCCTTTGGGTCTTCCAAAGGCTCTTTTCTTCAGCTTTTTGCTTTAGGCCTGAAAACGAGAGCTGCGAGCAGCGCGAAAATGACAGCTGCGGATACTCCCGCGGCTCCGGCCGTCATCCCGCCGGTAAAAATGCCGAGAACACTTTTTTTTGCGACTGCCTCTTTGACTCCCTGCGCAAGGATATTCCCGAAACCCGTGAGCGGGACTGTCGCGCCCGCTCCGGCCCACTCGGCAAAGGGGCCGTATACTCCGACCGCTCCGAGGACGACGCCCGCGACGACGTAGGAGACGAGTATCTTGGCGGGCGTCAGGTGTGTCAGGTCAATGAGTACCTGCCCTATGACGCAAAACAGTCCTCCGACGATGAAGGCCTTAAGAAACGATACGAGCATCAGAAAGCCTCCTTTTCGGCTGATATTGAGACGGCATGGCATATGCCCGGAATGCTTTCGCCCTGGCCGCTCGTCGTCGGAGACATCAGCGCGCCCGTAGAGGCAAGAAGAACGTTTTTCCACTTACCGGAGATGATCCCGTCGTATATATATCCGCAAAAGACGGACGCGGAGCAGCCGCAGCCTGACGCGCCGGAGTGCACGTCCTGGTTTTCGCCGGAAAAGAGCATCATCCCGCAGTCGCTGAGGATATTGGAAATGTCGACTCCGTTCTTAGCAAACAGCTCGAGCAAAACGTCTCTGCCGTGCCTCCCGAGGTCGCCGGTCGCAATAAGATCGTATTTTTCCGGGGCGATACCGAGGTCTGAAAAATGGGCCGTGAGCGTGTCGAAAGCCGCCGGAGCCATGGCCGCGCCCATATTGTTCGCATCGCGTATCCCCGCGTCGCGTATTACGCCGGTCGTGACCGCATTTATTCGCGGCCCTTCGCCGTCCGCGCGCAGTATCGCGGCTCCTGCCGCAGTCGCCGTCCATTGAGCCGTCGGAGTGCGCTGTCCTCCGTATTCGAGCGGAAGGCGGAACTGCCTCTCGGCCCCGCAAAAATGCGAACTCGTGACGGCTGCGGCAATATCGGCGAAGCCTCCGTCTATGCTCATCGCGGCGAGAGACAGCGCCTCGCAGAACGTCGAACATGCGCCGTATAGGCCAAAGAACGGGGCGTCGCTCCCGCGCATGGCGAACGAAGAAGCGCAGCACTGATTGAGAAGGTCTCCGGCGAAAATGTAATCGAGCGCGCAGGACTGCAGCTTTATCTTGCCGCACGCCGTTTCGAGAGCTTTTTTCTGCATCAGGCTCTCGGCTTTTTCCCAGCTTTTCTCGCCGAAGTAGGAATCGTTTGATGTATGATCGAAGCAGTGGCCGAGCGGGCCTTCGCGCTCTTTTTTCCCGGCTACGGAGCCTACGGCCGCGATGACGGGCGGCGCGGAAAACCTGACGGTCTGCCTTCCTAAACGTTTGATGCTCATGTTATCACTTCCCGGCGATAGCATGAGCATCAAAGCGTTTCTTTATAATTGAAATAATCGGAAATCAACGAAGGAACTTTATGGCTTTTTCAACGGCGTTTTTTTCTTCGCCGAGCGGCTTGTCCGCATTTCTGTAGTCAAAGCTCTGGCAGTATTTTGTGACGTCTGCTCTTATCGAGGCGATATAGCTCCCGACGAGAACGTTGAGCGCGTCCTTCAGCTCCGCGTAGGACGACGGCTTGAGCTCGGCCTTGCCGGCGCGGAGTATCCCTGCCGCATCCGTGACGCAGATAAAGGGCTGCCCGGCGAGCTTGACGCGGAAAGCGGGATCCTTGTCCCAGAGATATACGAAATTGGAATAGTAGCGGCGCGCCGTCCCTTTGATGCGGGAGCATATGAAGCAGGATTCCGCAAGCTCGGAAACGCTGTCGGCCTCGTCCGCGCCCTTAGCGGGCTTTTTCTTTTTCCTGCCAGGTTCCGGATCGGGAGCCGGGAAAAGGGCTCCCACCTCGTCGAGATGGCTCTCGAGTATCAGAGCGAGCGCGAGCTTGTTCTTGGCGGAGAACATGTCGTCGAAGTGCTTGGAGCAAAAGCCGAGCCTGTTCATCTCTATTCTGACGTCCGGCTCCATCATCGCGGCCCCGAGAGAGTATTTGAGGTTGTCCGCTTCGAGCTTGGCGCGCAGAGAACAGAGAGGACAGCCTTCATGCTTGTCCATGGCCTCGTTTATGGGTATCGTAAATATCTTTTCCGGCATGCCGCGCCTCCTTTGACAACGACCCTCGATTAATATATAATCGACTCAATTATATAGAAACGGTGCCGATTATGCAATATATAGTCCATGAAAACGAGATAGAGCTTCGCGGGATATCCGATTTCGATCCCGTTAAGATATTCGAAAGCGGCCAGTGCTTCCGCTGGAATCCCGCGCCTGACGGGAGCTATATCGGCGTGGCGATGGGGATCGCCGCTTCGGTCAGAAGCGAAGACGGGGCGGTTTTCATTTCGGGCGGCGAAGAGGACTTCAAAAACGTCTGGTACGACTATTTTGATCTCGGCCGCGATTACTCCGAGATTCGCGCCCGCGTCTCGATAGACCCGTATACGACCGAGGCGGCCGAATACGGAAAGGGGATACGCATCCTCGCGCAGGACAGGTGGGAGGCGCTCTGCTCCTTCATCATCTCTCAGTGCAACAATATCCCGCGCATAAAGAAGATAATCGAGGCGCTCTGCCGCCTCTGCGGAGACAGAATTGAGTTCAGAGGCGAGGATCATTATACGTTCCCATCCGCAGAAAAGCTGGCCTCTATGGAGCCGGAAGACCTCGCTCCCATCCGCTCCGGGTACAGGGCCCCGTACATAATAAGCGCCGCGCGCAGCGTGGCAAGCGGGGAGACTGACTTGGAGGCGCTTTCCGGGCTCGATTGCGCCATGGCGATCAAAGAGCTTCGAAGGCTGGAGGGAGTCGGCGAAAAAGTCGCCAACTGCGCCGTCCTTTACGGGCTTCGGATACCGACCGCTTTCCCCGTAGACGTATGGATAAAGCGCGCCGTTGAGGAGCATTATCCGCCGGACTTCGATCCGTCCGTATTCGGCGACGCCGCGGGCCTTGCCCAGCAGTATATTTATTACTATATCCGGTCTTCAAACGCCGCCTCCGGTCATTGACAGAAGACGCTCATTGTAGTAAAATACTTATTTATAAAAACAAAGCTTTTTCGGCTATAATTTGTGCAAAGGAGTATCGTCAAATGGGAGACAAGAACGCCTTTTACAACCGCATCGTCGGCGAGGGCATAACCTTCGACGACGTACTGCTCGTTCCCGCTGAGAGCAAGGTCATCCCCTCCGAAGTCCGTCTTGAGACGAATCTGACAAAGAAGATCAGGCTGAACATCCCGCTTATTTCTGCCGCCATGGATACCGTCACGGAATACAGGATGTCGATAGCTATGGCGCGTGAGGGCGGCATAGGCGTTATCCATAAGAACATGTCCATCGAGGCTCAAGCCGAGCAGGTCGACCGCGTCAAGAGGTCTGAAAACGGCGTTATAACAAATCCGTTCTTCCTCGGGCCGGACGACACGCTCGCCGACGCAGACGCGCTCATGGCAAAGTATAAGATATCGGGCGTGCCCGTCGTCGAGAACAACAGGCTCGTCGGCATCATTACCAACCGCGACATGAAGTTCGAGGAGAACATGGACCGCCCCATCAAAGAGGTCATGACGGGCGAGGGCCTCATCACCGGACGCGAGGGAACGACGCTCGAAGAGGCCAGAGAGATACTCCGCAGGCATAAGATCGAAAAGCTCCCCATTGTTGACGACAACTTCGCGCTTAAAGGCCTTATAACGATAAAGGACATAGAAAAGGCGCAGATGTATCCCAATTCCGCGCGCGACGAAAAGGGAAGGCTCCGCGTCGCCGCAGCCATCGGCACGACGTACGACGTGCTCGACAGAGCCGGCGCACTCGTCGAGGCGGGGGTCGACGCGCTGGTGCTCGACTCGGCCCACGGCCATTCCAAGAACATCCTCGAGAGCATATCGCTCGTCAAGTCGCATTTCCCCGACACAGCTCTCATAGCGGGCAACGTAGCCACGGCGGAGGGCACCAAGGCGATAATCGACGCCGGAGCAGACTGCGTCAAGATAGGCATCGGACCCGGCTCCATCTGCACGACCCGCGTCATCGCCGGCATAGGCGTTCCGCAGATAACGGCGATAGCAGACTCTGCCGAGGTCGCCGCGAAATACGGCATCCCCATCATAGCCGACGGCGGCATCAAGTATTCCGGCGACATAGTCAAGGCGCTCGCAGCCGGAGCTTCCACTGTCATGATAGGCTCGCTGTTTGCAGGCTGCGACGAGAGCCCCGGAGACACCGAAGTGTATCAGGGTCGCCAGTTCAAGGTCTACCGCGGCATGGGCTCGCTTTCCGCCATGGCAAGCGGCAGCAAGGACAGATACTTCCAGGAGAAGAATAAGAAGCTCGTCCCCGAAGGCGTTGAGGGCCGCGTACCTTATAAGGGCGGCGTGACAGACACGATATTCCAGATGATGGGCGGTCTTCGCAGCGGCATGGGCTACTGCGGCACTCCGACGATAGACGATCTGCGCACCAAAGCGAAGTTCATCAAGATAACGAGCGCGGCGCTCCGCGAGAGCCACCCGCACGACGTCTATATTACGAAGGAAGCCCCGAACTACAGCACGAATATCCAGTAACAGATCGGAAGGAGGATCGTCATGGACGCGATCGAAAGATTCCGTGAGATGCTCGACGCTTCGAAGAAGGTCGTATTCTTCGGCGGAGCCGGCGTCAGCACGGAGAGCGGCATTCCCGATTTCCGCAGCGTGGACGGGCTCTATTCGCAAAAGTACGATCTTCCGCCCGAGACGATCATCTCGCACAGATATTTCATCTCGCACACGAAAGAGTTTTTCAAGTTTTATAAGGACAAGATGATATTTCCGGACGCAAAGCCCAACGCATGCCATCTCAAGCTCGCTGAGCTTGAGGCGCAGGGCAAGCTGACGGCGGTCGTAACTCAGAATATCGACGGACTGCATCAGCGCGCCGGGAGCAGGAACGTCCTCGAGCTGCACGGCAGCGTCCACAGAAATTACTGCATGTCCTGCGGGAAAAAGTATCCGCTCGATTATATCCTCGCCTCAGACGGCGTTCCGACGTGCGAATGCGGCGGGATAGTCAGGCCGGACGTCGTGCTTTACGAAGAAAGCCTGGACGGCGACGTCATCAATCGCTCGGTCAAAGCCATATCCGAGGCGGACATGCTCATTATCGGCGGGACGTCGCTCGTCGTGTATCCGGCCGCGTCTCTTATCGATTTTTATAACGGCGATAAGCTCGTTCTTGTCAATAAGAGCGCGACAGGAGTAGACAGCCGCGCGGATCTCGTCATCAAGGACAGCATAGGAAAGGTATTTTCGCAGCTATGAGCCGTGTGGATATCCTCGGAGTACAATTTGACGCCCTGACGCTTGACGAGGCCGTATCGGTCGCCGAGTCGCTCCCGCGCGGCTCGCGCGTAGTTACGCCGAATCCCGAGATAGTCATGGCCGCCCGCTCCGATCCCGAGCTCATGGAGATCGTCAACTGCTCCGGGCTCGTGACCGTCGACGGTATCGGTATCATCTACGCCGCGAAGCTTCTCGGAAGAAAGCTTCCTGGCAGAGTGACCGGCATAGGCCTTGTGACGGCTCTGTTTGAGCGTCTTGCCTCCCGCGGAGGGACGGTATATCTCTTCGGAGCAAAGCCCGGCGTCGCCGAGCAGGCGGCCGAGAAGATTGCCGCCGAGTTTCCCGGTATCAGCGTCGTCGGCACTCATGACGGATACTTTTCCGACGATTCCGAGATCATCAAAGATATCAACAGACGACGTCCGGACCTTCTGCTCGTGTGTCTCGGCGCTCCGAAGCAGGAAAAATGGATGGGGTCAAGAAGCGGCGTCGTGGACGCGGGGCTAATGATAGGCCTCGGCGGCGTTCTCGACGTTTATGCCGGCAACGTAAAAAGAGCGCCGAAGCTTTTTCAAAAGCTCGGTATCGAGTGGCTTTACAGGACCGTGACTCAGCCTTCACGCTTAAAGCGCAATATAAAGCTGCCCGGATTCTTGTTCGTTGCTCTGCGCGAACGCTGCAAGGGGAATAAATGATGGGAAAGATCATCGTTTTCGAGGGTATCGACGGTTCCGGAAAATCGACCCAGTACCGCAGGCTCTGCGCCGAGTTCAATGCAAGGGGCAGAGATTTCCGCAGCATCGTTTTCCCGCGCTATGACAAGGAATCCTCGGCGCTCATCCGCATGTATCTCTCCGGAGAGTTCGGCTCAAAGCCGGAGGACGTCGGGCCTTACGCCGCGAGCGCATTTTACGCCGTCGACAGATTCGCCTCTTTCCGTCAGGATTGGGGAGAGTATTATAATAACGGCGGTCTTATCGTGACCGACCGATATACGACCTCCAACGCTATCCACCAGTCGGCCAAGCTCGCGCCGGAGGACAGAGCGGCTTACCTTGACTGGCTCTGCGATTTCGAGTACGTCAAATTCGGCCTTCCTAAGCCGGATGTCGTATTTTTCTGCGACGTGCCCGCAGAGGTTTCCGTGCGGCAGATACAAAAACGCGGTAACGAAGCGGATATACATGAAAAGGACTTTGAGTATCTCGTGAAGTGCGCCGAGTGCGCCTCTATGGCTGCCGACAAGCTCGGCTGGGTCCGCATAGACTGCGCTCCCGGCGGAGCGATGCGCACGGAGGACGACATAGCCGCCGAGATACTCGCCATAGCTCTCAAAAGCTGAAAGGAGCGCCATGGTCTATATCATTCTCGGAAAGGGCTTTGAGGAGATCGAAGCCATTGCGACGATGGACGTCCTGCGCCGCGGCGGCGTCAAGGCGGCGTTCGCTTCCGTCGACGGCAAGACGGTCGAGGGCGCGCACGGGATCCAAGTCGCCTCAGATACGACCGTAAAGAAGATTAACCTGTTCGACGCAGATATGCTTATCGTCCCGGGCGGCCTCGGCGGAGTTGAGAGCATCGAGCGTTCGCGCGAGAGCATGGACGTTCTCAAAAAGGCCAATGATACCGGGATACCTCTCGCCGCCATCTGCGCGGGTCCCCGCGTGCTTGCGAAGATAGGCGCGCTCGAAGGGAAAAACGCCGTCTGCTATCCAGGCATGGAGGATCAAATGGGCGGCGCGAAGATAGACAACTCCTGCCTGAGCTGCGTAGACGGCAATATCGTGACCGGGCGCGGTCCCGGAGCCGCTATCGCGTTCGGCCTCGAAGTCCTCAGATTCATGAAGGGAGACGCCGCCGCGAAAAAAGTCGCGGAAGGCATGACCTATGATATTCGTTAAAAAGGAGCTCCGCAAGGCGGTCCGAAAAACAATAAGCGAGCTCGACGCGGGGTACTTGTCCGAGAGCGACAAGGGCGTATTGAAAAACGTCCTTTCGCTGAGCGAGGTCAAAGAGGCCGACGTCATGCTGCTTTACTACAGCGTCGGCCGCGAGGTCGATACAAGAGCTATGATCGACGAGCTCTATTCTCTCGGGAAGACGATCGCGCTTCCCATTTGTCAGCCTGAGGGGATAATGAGCTTTTATACCTACAATGGCCGCATGACGAAGGACGGGTTTTACGGCATCCCCGTTCCGGAGGACGGCAGAGAACTGAACCCCGCTCCTGGGACGGTTATGATAGTTCCCGCGCTTGCATTCGATAACGAGGGCTTCAGACTCGGGCAGGGCGGGGGATACTACGACAGATACCTTGCCTCTCATGAGCTTTTTGCGGTCGGAGTCGGGCGCGAGGAGCTTCTGCTTGACAAGACGCCCACCGACGCTTACGATATTCCGGTCAACGTTCTCGTTACGGAAAAGAAGATCGCGAGGCTCCGTTAAGGAGCCCCGCTAACGACCCGGCTGTCAGCAGCCGCAGCCGCATCCGCAGTCGCCGCCGCAGTTATTGCCGCAGTTCCCGCAGGTGCCGCAGTTGCCGTTGAAGAAGATGAGAACGAGTATGATTATGATGATCCATACCCAGCAGCTGCCGTTGTTAGTTCCGCAAAACATGTTGATCCCTTTCTCCGATTATTAGTAGTCCGATACTCGGACGACCGGCGGCGTTTTCGGCTTTCGTCCGCCGTCGGGATATACTATGTCGGCGCCCCGATGCGGGTGCATGCAAACTCGACCCAAAAGGAGCCGTTATGTCTGACGACAGGAAAAGCTTTTTTGATGAAATAAATGATCTTGACGGTCTTCTCGACTCTTCCGGGACCGCTTCGGATATAACCGACGAGGAACTCGATGAGCTCATAGAGTATCTTGGCGGGGAAACTCAGGGCGAACCGGCAGTCGAATCCGTTGACGAGATCGTGAAGGAATACTCGGGGTCCACTGAGGACAAACCGGAACCCGGACTTGATTCCACGACGGTGAGCGATCTCAATGAGTTCCTTCACGCCAACACTGATACGCTCCCGGGCAGCGAGACTCATGTGATCCCGGACGACGTACGCAAAATATATGACTCCAAGCCTGTTCCCGAGATTCCGGAGACGGATCAGTCCGATGAGATTGATCAGCCGCCCGAGGAAGATGAGTACGTCGCGAAAAACTACCGCGCCATACACATCGACCGAAGACACAGGACCGGATGCCTCGGCGGGCTGCTGTATTTTCTGTTCGTTATCTGCTTGAGCGCAGTCCTCGCTTTCCTCGCATGGATCGCCGCGAACGACGTCCTTGCTTTGAATAAGCCCGAATACACGGGGACGGTCGTTATCCCGGAATCCGCCTTTACGGAAAAGATCGATGAAGATGGCAATCCGTATCAGTCCGCAGACATCGACGTCGTTGCGAAGGAGCTCAAAAAGGGCGGCTTTATCGACTATCCGGTCCTCTTTAAGCTTTTTGCCCGTTTTGCTCACGCAGACCAAAAGATTGACCCCGGCGAATATGAGCTTTCGACCTCATATGATTTCAGAGCGCTCGTCTCCCACATGAAGCAATCGGCCAAATATTCGACCGATGAAACGACGCTCTGCACCATTCCCGAGGGCAAGAGCCTCAAGCAGACTTTCGAGATACTGGAAAAGGCCGGCGTCTGCAAGGCGGATGATCTTTGGGATTCGGCGGCGAATACGGACTTTGATTATTGGTTCCTTTCGTCCGATACGCTGGGCGACGAGCTCCGTCTCGAGGGCTTCCTATTCCCGGATACCTACGAGTTTTATATAAACAGCAACCCCGACCGCGTCCTTGAAAGGTTCCTGAATAATTTCCAGAGCAAATTCACGCAGGAGATGCGCGAAAAGGCCGAGGAGAGTGGCAGAGACGTCAGAGAGATCGTTATCGTCGCCTCGCTTATCGAGATGGAAGCCGCCAACGACGAGGAGCGCCCGAACATCGCCTCCGTCATATACAACCGACTGTCCAGCAGCGACTACCCGTTTCTGCAGATAGACGCGACGATACAGTATATCCTGCCGGAGCGCAAGGATCGCCTGACCTATGACGACCTGCTCATTGACGACCCATACAACACATATTTGTACAAGGGCTTGACTCCCGGACCTATAGCCAGCCCGGGCCTCGCGTCGATAAAAGCGGCTCTTGAGCCGGCGGAAACGGAATACTATTTTTACGCGCTCAACAAGAGCGGAGCGCATTCGTTCTTTGAAGATTACTATTCGTTCGATGCCTTCGTCAGCAGCGAAGATTTCGGCGGTTGAGTAATATATGCAGACAGATATGGAGGATCTCCGAAGTGGAAAAACTGGGACTTAACGAAATTAGAGAAAAATACCTTTCTTTCTTTGAATCCAAGGGCCATCTGCGCCTTCCGAGCTTTCCCCTGATCCCGCAGGGCGACAGCAGCCTGCTGCTCATAAACGCGGGCATGGCGCCGCTCAAGCCCTACTTTACGGGAGAGGCCGAGCCGCCGAGGCACAGAGTTACGACCTGCCAGAAGTGCATCCGCACTCCCGATATAGAGCGCGTCGGCAAGACGAGCCGCCACGGCACCTTCTTCGAGATGCTCGGCAACTTCTCGTTCGGCGACTACTTTAAGAACGAGGCCACCGCATGGGCGTGGGAGTTCATAACGAAGGTCCTTGAGATACCCGAGGACAAGCTGTACGTCTCCGTCTACGAGCAGGATCAGGAAGCCTATGACATATGGACCCAGAAGGTCGGCGTATCTCCCGACCACATGGTCTTCCTCGGCAAGGAGGACAACTTCTGGGAGATAGGCGCCGGCCCCTGCGGCCCCTGCTCCGAGATATACTTTGACCGCGGCGAAGAGCACGGCTGCCACAGCCCCGACTGCCACGTCGGCTGCGACTGCGACAGATACGTCGAGTTCTGGAACCTCGTTTTCACGCAGTTCAATAACGACGGCAACGGCAACTATACGACCCTTGCCAAGAAGAACATAGATACCGGTATGGGCCTCGAGCGCATGGCGTGCATCATGCAGGGCGTCGATTCGCTGTTTGACGTCGATACCGTCATGAACATCACGCACAAGGTCTCCGAGCTGACCGGCGCGAAGTACGGCCAGAGCACGAAGACCGACGTCTCCCTGCGCGTTATAACGGACCATATCCGCTCCACGACGATGCTCATAGGCGACGGCGTTCTTCCCTCCAACGAGGGCAGAGGCTATGTCCTGCGCCGTCTTCTCAGACGCGCCGCACGTCACGGCAAGCTCCTCGGCGTCAACGAGCCTTTCCTCTATAAAGTGGCGGACACCGTCATCAAGGAGAGCGAGAGTGCCTATCCCGAGCTTCGTGAAAAGCGCGACTACATCGTCCGCGTCATCAAGGCCGAGGAGGAGCGCTTCGTTTTGACGATAGATTCAGGCATGCGCATCCTCAATACGATGATCGACGACTGCAAGGCCTCCGGCAAGACCGTCCTCGACGGCGCCGACTGCTTCAAGCTCTACGACACCTACGGCTTCCCGATAGACCTGACGCTCGAGATACTCGCCGAGAACGGCCTCGATGCCGACAGAGAGGGCTTCGATAAGCTCATGAACGAGCAGCGAGAGCGCGCCCGCGCCGCGACTGCCGCGCTCGGCGATTTCGGCTGGGCCGCCGTCGACCTCGGACTGCCCAAGAACGAGGAGACCGAGTTTACCGGCTACAAGGACTTTGTCAGCGACGACGCGAAGGTCCTCGCCATCGTCTCCGACGGCGAGCTCTGCTCCGAGGTGCGCGAGGGCGACGAGGCTATCATAGTCCTCGACAAGACGCCGTTTTATGCCGAGATGGGCGGCCAGTGCGCCGACGTAGGCGACATTGAGAAGGATGGCGCTCTCTTCCGCGTGACCGACGTGCATAAGTCCAAGGACGGCAAGTACATGCATTCCGGCGCGGTGCTCAAGGGCAATTTCAGCGTCGACGACACAGTCAAGGCCGAGATAGACGCCGACCGCCGCCGCGCTATCATGCGCGCCCACAGCGCGACTCACCTTCTCGACGCGGCCCTCAAGGAAGTCCTCGGCACGCATATCGAGCAGGCCGGCTCCCTCGTTACTCCCGACACGGTCAGATTTGACTTTACTCATTTCGCCGCCGTTTCTCCCGAAGAGCTCGAAAAGATAGAAGAGCTCGTCAATGAAAAGATACTTGAGGACCTAGCGGTCGATATCCGGGAGATGCCCATTGAAGAAGCCAAAAAGTCCGGCGCGGTCGCGCTGTTCGGCGAGAAGTACGGCGACATCGTCCGCGTCGTCAGCATGGGCGACTTCTCCAAGGAGTTCTGCGGCGGCACGCATCTATCCAATACCGCGAAGGTCGGCCTCTTCCGCATCGTCGCTGAGTATTCCGTCGCGGCGGGCGTCCGCAGGATAGACGCCGTCGTAGGCATGAAGGCCCGCGAGTTCCTGCGCGACACTGTATCCGTCAACCGCAGCATAGCCGAGATACTCAAGACTTCTCCCGGAGAGCTCATCAATAAGGTCAACCAGAATCAGAACGAGCAGCGCGAGCTCCGCCGCGCGCTTGAAAAGCTCCGCACGAAGCTCATCCAGCAGGAGAGCAACAGCTTCCTGCTCGCTTCGAAGGAGGTCAAGGGCGTCAAGCTCATTACGGCTGTCCTCGAGGAAGCCGACAGTGACGCGCTCCGTTCCGCGGGCGATTACCTGAAGAGCAAGTCGGCGGATATAGTCGCCGTTCTCGCCTCCGTGAATGCGGACAAGATAAGCTTTATCGCCGTCTGCGGCAAGGGCGCCGTAGAGCGCGGCGTCAAGGCCGGCGAGATAATCAAGAACGTCACGAAGATCGCCGGCGGTTCCGGCGGCGGAAAGCCCGACGTCGCCATGGGCGGCGGCAAGGACGTCATGAAGGTGGACGACGCGCTCGCGGCGGTCGATGAGATCGTGAGCGCCATGATAAAGTGAGGTAAGTTATGTCAGACTGCCTTTTCTGCAAAATAGCGGCGGGGGAGATACCATCCGACTGCGTATATTCCGATGAGCTCGTCTATGCGTTCAACGACATAGACCCGCAGGCGCCGAGGCATTTTCTCGTCATCCCGAGAGAGCATATCCGATCCTGCGCCGAGGTGAGCGCCGAAAATTCGGCCGTCGTTGCTCATATCTTCGAGGTCATCGCGAAGCTCGCCGCCGAGCTCGGGTTCAAGGACGGATTCAGAGTCGTCTCCAACTGCGGAGCATCGGCCGGACAAAGCGTCGAGCATCTGCATTTTCACGTCCTGTCCGGACGCGATATGACATGGCCTCCGGGCTGATAGATTGATATTAAGAAAGGAAGGGTCGCCGTGCGAAAAGGTGCAGTCTTTGCATTCTCGTTCTCGGCGGCCGTCCTTTTATCACGGGCTCTGTTCCGCTCGTCTTCATTCTGGATATTCCTCGGTATGTTCGCGCTTACGCTCGTCGTCGGCGCATTTCCCGGGAAAAGACAGACGGCGGCTTTCATCGCCTTTTCCGCGGCGGCGATAGCGTTCGCATGGTGCTTCGTGTTCACTACGTGGGTCACAGCGCCGGTCGGATACTACGAAGGTAATACGCGAGAGGTATCCGCCGTCGTCGTAGACAGCGCGGGGGATTACAGATACGGGCGGCAGATACAGGTCCGCGTTGACGGGATGCTTTGCAGGCTCTACGTCAGAACGGACGAGGAGTTCGATCCCGAGCCCGGAGATACGCTGTCCTTTACTGCCGACTGCAGGGTCCCGTCCAATAACGACATAAGATATAATCCCGCATCAAAGGGCTATAAGCTCTATCTCTACTGCAATGAGCTCCCCGAGGTCTTCCACCCCGAGAGAGGCAGTATCCTCTATTTCCCGCAAAGGCTGAAGCTAGCTATCGGGCAAAAGATAGATCGGCTCTTTCCCGCGGACGCTTCTCCGTTCATGCACGCTCTTTTGACGGGAGACAGAACTGAGCTTTATAAGGATACTTATCTCTATTCCATGCTAACGCACTCCGGCGTCAGTCATATCGTCGCGGTGTCGGGCATGCATGTGGCGTTTCTCGTCGGCTTTATGATGTTTTTCTTCGGAAAGAGAAGAAAGCTGACGCTTCTCGCCGCGCCGGTCATCGTGCTCTTTATGGCGATGGTCGGTTTTACCCCGAGCGTCACGAGAGCGGGAATAATGCAGATACTTCTTCTGCTCTCTCCGTTCGTGATGCGCGAATACGATCCGGTCACCTCGCTCGGGATATCTTTGCTCGTTATACTCGCAGTGAACCCGGACGCGGTATTTGATCCAAGCCTGCAGATGTCGTTCGGCGCCGTCGCAGGGATAATGCTCTTCTATGACAAATTCAACGTCCGGATCAAGAACAAAAAGGGGAGAAAACCCCTCGCGAAGGCTCTTCTCTGGCTCGCGCGGGCCGCGCTTTCGACGATAGCCGTCTCTCTTTCCGCGCAGGTCTTCGTTCTCCCGCTCTCGGCCCTATACTATAAGTCGGTCTCGGTAGTATCGCCGATAACGAATCTTCTCATTTTATGGGCTGTCTCGCTCTGCTTCTGTACGGGCGTCGTTGCCGTCCTGCTCGGGTTTATTTACGCTCCGATCGGCTCGGTCGTCGCAGTGATCCCGACGCTGCTGTTTCGCTACATGCGCGCCGTCGTCAGTCTGCTCGGGAGCCTACGCTTTTCATTTCTCACGACGGACAGCTTCTATTTCGTCGTGATGCTTGTTGCCGTCTATATTATCCTCGCCTTACTCATGTCCAAAGCGGCTGATAAGCTTCGGATACCGATCCTCGCAGGGTCGGCAGTCGTTCTCGTCGCCGCCGCGATGATATTTTCATCCGCCGACTCGAAGCTCTCCGTCATGGACGTGACGGCGCTCGACGTAGGGCAGGGACAATGCCTGATCGTTACCGCCGGAGAAGACCTATATGTCGTAGACTGCGGAGGAAGCGTTCTCGACGACGAGGGCGACCTTGCCGCGGATTATCTGCTGTCGAGAGGTTATACGGAGCTTGACGGACTGATATTGACGCATTTCCACTCAGATCACTCGTGCGGAGTCCCAGAGCTGCTGCGCCGTATCCCCACGAAGATCGTATACGCGCCGGACATAGGAGACGAAGCTTCCGAAGAGGTCTTCGTCGAGACGGAGGATATTCCCGTCGAATGGGAATTCATTTATGACGAGACAGTCCTTCTTTGCGAATCGGGCCTTACGGTCACGCTCTATCCGCCGGTTGGCCTGGCGGGTGAAAACGAGCTGGGTATTTCCGCTCTCTTTTCGCTCGGCGATTTCGACATGCTCGCCGTCGGCGACATGAACGGAGTGACCGAGAGCATCTTCACCGACGTCTTCACGCTTCCCGATATAGAGCTTCTGATCGTAGGCCATCACGGCTCAAAATACTCGTCTTCGAGCACGTTTCTCGATGCTCTCAAGCCCGAAACGGCGTTTATCTCCGTCGGGGAAAACTACTACGGGCATCCCGCCCCGGAGACGCTTGAAAGACTTGTGCAGAGGGACATAGCGATATACAGGACCGATCTTATGGGCACTATCACCCTCAGACTCGGAGAAAGGGGGACAAGCTGAGTGAATGAAAAGACTGACCGGGGATTTGAGCGCCTTAAGGCGGATATCAAGTCCGGAACTCCAGCGCGCGCCTATATTCTGGCCGGTCGTGAGACATATCTGAAGGATCACTATCTCAACAGGCTCCGTTCTCTCGTGCTTGAAGGGCCGATGGAGGATTTTAACCATAAGTTCATCGACGGTTCCGATTTTGACCTGAACGAATTTGCCGACGCCGTGGACGCTGCGCCGACCTTTGCCGAGCGCACTCTCGTAGAGGTGCGCGATCTGCCGATCTTCGACCTCGACAAGGACGACTCCGCGCAGTTTATCGATATCATCTCCGATCTTCCCGAATGGCTCTGCCTCGTTTTCGTCTATGACGCGACAGAGTATAAAAGCGACGGAAGGCGCAAGGCTCTCGCCGCGGCTATCAAGGAAAACGTCGTGACCGTGACGATAAACGAGCAGGGCAGAAGCGAGCTCATCCGCTGGATATCCTCGCATTTCAAGGCGCACGGGAAAAGCATTTCCAGAGACGACTGCGACTATCTGCTTTTCCTCTGCGGCAGCCTCATGAGCGGACTTAATTCCGAAATAGAGAAAATTGCTTCATGGTGCTCCGGAGATACCGTCACTCGCTCCGATATAGACGCCGTTGCCATCCCCGTTCTTGAAGCGGCTGTTTTTGACCTCACGGACGCTCTGTGCGAGCGTAAATTCGCTAAAGCGGCGGATGTTTTGGGCGACCTTTTGGCTATGCAGAACGAGCCCCTGGCCATCCTCGGCGCAATAGGGACGAATATGCGCCGGATGTTTGCCGTTTCCGTTATGGAAAGGAACAAAGCGGATATGAAGCAGATCATGTCGCTCGTCAGGACAGAGTCGAGCTTTTACGCGAATAAGCTCATGGCATCGTCAAAGAGGTTCGGTCAGGCTCGGCTCTCGCAGGCGATCAAGCTTTGCGCGCAGGCCGATCTCGACCTGAAAAACTATTCGTCCTCAGATCCGGACAGGCTCTCCGACCTGCTCGTCGGACTTGCCGCGATAAGCTGAAGCATGGAAAAGATACATGTAGCCGAGACGATCGTCGTCGAGGGAAGGTATGATAAGAACAGCCTTTCGCAGTATATTGACGCCAATATCATCGAGACTTCCGGCTTCGGTATTTTCAACAGCCCCGAGACCGCGGAGCTTATTCGTATCCTCGCAAAAAAGACGGGCGTGATCGTCCTGACCGACAGCGACGGAGCGGGATTTGTGATAAGAAACTTTATAAAAGGCTCCGTATCCGAGGGCAGCGTGCTCCACGCATATATTCCCGAGATCCCCGGCAAGGAGCGCAGAAAGGCCCGGCCCGGCGCGGAAGGTTTGCTCGGAGTCGAGGGAACGGACAGAGAGACAGTTATAAAGGCTCTGCGGGAATGCGGGGCAACCATTGACGGAGAGGGTAAAGCCCGGCTTGAGGCCCCGGTGACAAAAGCGGAACTTTTTGAGCTCGGTCTGAGCGGGGGAAAGTCCAGCGCCGAGGCTCGGGAGAGACTGAAGAAAAAGCTCGGATATCCGGCAAAGCTCAGCACGAATGCTCTGCTCGACGTTCTGAATGCTATCTACTCCCGAGATGAGATATTTCTTCTCGCAAAGGAAGCGGCAGGCGGAGCATGATTTGCATTTTTCGACGCGGCATGCTATAATCCCAAAAGATTACAAAAACGGAGGAATTAGCCATGAGATGCCCGTTTTGCAGTTACAGCGAAAGCAAGGTCATAGATTCGCGCCCCGCCGAAGAGGGCTCGACGATAAGAAGACGCCGCGAATGCCTTTCCTGCGGAAAGCGCTTTACGACGTATGAGATCATGGAGCGCCTTCCGCTTTTGGTCGTCAAGAAAGACGGCCGCCGTCAGAGCTTTGACCGCGTCAAGCTCCTCAACGGCATGGTACGCGCATGTGAAAAGCGTCCGGTCCCGATGGCCGAGCTCGAGGCGATAGTCGACGACATCGAGCAGGAGCTCCAGAATTCTCTCGAAAGAGAGGTCTCGTCTGTCAAGATCGGCGAGATGGTCATGGACAGACTCAAGAATCTCGACGAGGTCGCTTACGTTCGATTTGCGTCCGTGTACAGGCAGTTCAAGGACATCAATACGTTCATGGACGAGCTCAACAAGCTGCTCAGCTCCAAAGAGTGATCCGGCGAGAGACGGCTTCCTTGCTGTGACGCATATGGTAGAAAACTTTTCCGATTTTTGCGGCGAGGTCATACGCTGCGGCTTTTCCATGGGCGGAGGAAACGCGAAGGGGATATACTCTATCGTGCCTTATACATGGGAACAGCAGGACTATCTCGATACGCCCGTAAAATGGCATACCGGCGACCCGGAGACAGACCCGTGGGAATGGCGTATGCGCGTTTTGGAGGAGCGGGACGATATCGCTTACTCGAAGCTGTTTTTCAATATAAGCGGCTTTATTTCGAGGCAATGGTATCCTCGTTTTCTTTCCGTAAGGCGCGGCGGAGAATCGTTTGACGAAGCATTTGAGCGCGGAGCCGTGAGCCGCATGGCGAAGAGAGCTTACGACGTTATCCGCGATATCGATTCTCTCGCGTTCCATGAGATCAAATCCATCGCTTTCGTCTCGCGCGAGGAGAACTCGCACTTCGAGCAGGCGCTGACCGAACTGCAGATGAAGATGTTTATCACCATCGACGGCCGCGCGCAGAAGATAAATAAATACGGCATCCCGTACGGCTGGTCGAGCACTTCGTTTTCGACGGTCGAGAACTTTTGGCGGCGGCGAGGTCTTGAGTTAGAAGACCTCGACCCTGACGAGAGCTACGAACTCATCAGAGAGCGCATCCTCGAGCTCAATCCCGAAGCAAAACGTTCACGGATAGATAAATTCATAAGAGGCAAATAAAAAAGCACCCGTTCGAAAACGGATGCTTTTTTTGTTTTTGTTTAAGCTCAGATGTCCATCGAATTCGCGGAAATATCGACGAAGCCTATCTTGATATCGCAGTTGAATTCGCGCGCAAGAAGATCGGCAAGTTCGTCGCGCGCCTTCAGGACGTCGTCCTTGTCGACGCCGCCGAAGCCGTCTATCGGGAAGAAAACGTGGCTCGTTTCCTCGGTGATCTTGCCGTCGTCGCTCTGACGCCATATCCAGCGCCTCGTCTTGACGGTGTGACCGCTGACGTAGACGAGCTCGCCCTCGGGCATGATCTCCGTCTCGGCCTCGCCCATCGGAAGGAAATGATCCTCCGGAGTCGAGAAACGTATCTCGATATTGCCCTCCGCCTTATCGATGTCGTGAGCGCCCATAGGGAGCTGATATCTAAGCGAGAAAGCGTTTCCGAGATCGACGACGGGATTGATGTGCGGGAGCGCTCCGCTCTTTTGTACGCGCTTTGTGAGCGCCTCTATGGAACACATGAACTTGTTGGGGTTCATTCCGAGCGTCTGGAAGGCGTCTCTGCAGGCCTTGATGTTCGGCAGCTCGCGTACGTTGTCTCCCGCGTGCGCGGCGGCGAAAGCGGCGGCCTCGTCGTCGAGCATCTTCGCGACGGCGGCGTTTTCCGAGCGGTTGTCAAAGCCGGTCGCGACGACCACGCCGACGCAGTAGTCGGGCAGCTTTTCAAATACGTCCTTGGCGACGATAAACTGTTTCATCGGGGAGCCTCCTTACGGGCCTATCAATAATTCTCGGCAGTGATCTCGAAATAGCTCTGCGGATGCGCGCAGGTCGGGCAGATCTCCGGCGCCTTCGTGCCGACGACGATATGCCCGCAGTTGCGGCACTCCCAGACCTTGACGGTGCTCTTTTCGAAGACCTGACCGCTCGTAACGTTGGCGAGCAGGGCGCGATAGCGCTCCTCATGGCGCTTTTCGATGGCGGCGACGAGACGGAATTTCTCGGCGAGCTCGGGGAAGCCCTCCTCGTCGGCGGTCTTCGCGAAGCCGACGTACATGTCGGTCCACTCGAAGTTCTCGCCGTCGGCGGCAGCCTTCAGATTTTCGGCGGTGTCGCCAATGCCTGCGAGCTCCTTAAACCACATCTTGGCGTGCTCTTTCTCGTTGTCGGCGGTAGCCTGAAAGATGGCGGATATCTGCTCAAAACCCTCTTTTTTTGCGGTGCTCGCGAAATACGTATACTTGTTTCTGGCCTGAGATTCGCCCGCGAAGGCGGCCTCTAGATTCTTCTCGGTCTGAGTTCCTGCGTACTTGTTAGCCATTTTTTTATCCTCCTTTATTTATTTTTCCATGCCGCAGGGCCATGAGCTCTCCGCGGCGAGTTTTTCGGTTTTAACGGAATTGTAGAAGCCGTAGCCTCCGGCGAGGTTATAGCACTCGAAGCCGTACTGCGCGAGCATGCGGCAGGCAATATAGCTGCGAAGGCCGCTCTGGCAGTGGACATATAAGGGCTTACCGGCGGGCAGCTCTCCATGTCTTTCACGGAGCTCGTCAAGCTGGAGATTTATGAAGCCCTCGATATGTCCGGCCCCGTATTCCTTCGGCGTGCGCGCGTCGAGCAAAGTCACGCTCCCGTCTCTCGGCAGAGCGTCGACGTCTTCGGCATGGAACTGCTTGAACTTGCCGGTCGCGACGTTTTCGGCAATGAAGCCGACGACGTTGACGGGATCCCTCGCGGAGGAGTAGGGCGGCGCGTAGGCGAGCTCGAGCTCCTTGAGGTCTACCATGGTCATGCCGCACTTCATGGCCGTCGCGATGACGTCGATGCGCTTGTCCACACCGTCGTAGCCGACGATCTGCGCTCCGAGTATCCTGTTCGTGCCGCGCTCGAAGATCGCCTTTATCCACATGTTCTTCGCGCCGGGATAATACGAGGCGTGCGCAGCGGCGGAGATGATGATCGCCTCGCTGTCGAAGCCGAGCGAAGCCGCATATTCCTGCGTAAGACCGACGGAGGCGGCGGTCATGTCGAATATCTTGACGACAGAGGTACCCATGGAGCCGGGGTAGCGGCTCGATCCGCCGCATATGTTGTCCGCTGCTATGCGCCCCTGCTTGTTTGCGGGACCGGCCAGAGAGATGAGCGCCTTATTTCCGGCGATGAGGTATCTGACCTCGACCGCGTCGCCGACGGCGTAAACGTCTCTCGCAGAGGTCTCCATGCGGTCGTTTACGAGTATGCTTCCCTTAGCGCCGAGCGCGAGACCCGCCTTCTTGGCGAGATCGGTATCGGGCGTGACGCCGAGCGCGAACATGAGCATGTCGGCCTTGAGCTCTTTCCCTTCGATCTCAAGCGAGATAGAGTTTCTTTCAGCTTTGACTGCGCTCGCGCCTTTTCCGAGGATGAGCTCGACGCCGTTCTTGCGGAAGCAGGCGTGTATCATGGAGGCCATATCGGTATCGAAGGTCTTGAGCAGATGCGGCATGAGTTCGACGACGGTCGTCTTTATCCCGGCCTCGATGAGGTTCTCGGCCATTTCGAGGCCTATGAAGCCGCCGCCGACTACAATTGCACTCTTTGGCTGTTTCTCTTCAATAAATCCGCGAATGGCGAAGCAGTCCTCGACCGTGCGAAGCGTGAATATCCTGTCGCTCGCGGGAACGGGGAAGGGCGGGAGCGAAGCCTTCGCGCCCGGCGAGAGGACGAGCTTGTCATACTTATCCTCAAATACGCGTCCGCCGTCGATGTCGCGGACGGTGACGGTCTTCTTCGCAGCGTCGATCGCCGTGACCTCGTGACGGACCTTAATGTCGATATCGAAGCGCGTTTTTAAGCTCTCCGGAGTTTTGAGAGTCAGTTCCGACTTTTGCGTGATGACGCCGCCGATATAGTAGGGAAGACCGCAGTTTGCGTATGAGACGTAGCCGCTGCGCTCATAGACCGTTATCTCGGCTTTTTCGTCGAGCCTGCGGAGCCTTGCCGCCGCGGACGCGCCTCCCGCGACGCCTCCGACGATGATAACTTTCATATCTTGAACTCCTTTCGGATCAGTGGATTATAACGATATAGCCCTGTAGGGCGAGAACTGCGCGGAGCTTTTCCATCTTTGCGTCGCTCGGCGGCTCGGCAACAAATATCTTCTCATTTCTGAGGAGCCGATCGTATTTCGAAACTCCGAGCGTGTGGTAGGGAAGAAGCTGGATAAGCTCGACAGCTTCACGGAATCCGTTGAGGAATGCGCCCGTCTTCTCCATGTTTTCCACAGTGTCGTTGAAAAGCGGTATCGTCGGAATGCGTATTTGGAGCTTTCCGCCGCTTTCGCCTATCCTGCGGCAGTTATCGAGAATGAGCTCGTTTGGAACGCCGATGACCTGCTCGTGCAGTTTGCTGTCCATGCATTTGAGATCGTAGAGGAAAAGGTCCGTATAGGGAAGGACGCGGTCGATGACCTCCCATTTGACGAAGCCGGTCGTGTCGACGGCGGTGCTTATGCCCGCCTCCTTGCAGCGGCGTAGGAGCTCGAACGTGAAATCCGGCTGCGAGAGGCACTCGCCGCCCGATACCGTGACGCCGCCTCCGGACGTGTCGAAGAAGGGCTTGTCCCGCAGGAGACGGTACATGACCTCGTCGATGCTCTTGTCGTCGCCGCACATGTAGAGAGCTTCTGCCTTACACGCTTCGGCGCACTTCCCGCATTCGTCGCAGAGGGTCTTGTCGACCTTCGGGTAGCGTATGGGCGCGCCGGCCGCGTCCGTGTCCTCCGGCCCCTCGGATACGCACCCGTGCGGACATACGCCGAGGCATTTGCCGCACTTATCCAGCCCGAGACAGCGTATCTTCATCCAGTTGAGCTCGGTCTTGAATTGCTGCGACTCCGGGCTGTGGCACCACGGGCAGCGCAGCGGGCATCCCTTGAGGAACACCGTCGTGCGTATGCCGGGCCCGTCGTGGACGGAAAAGCCCTGAATATCGTACGTTTTTCCGGTCAGCTTTTTATCCATGCGAAGCTCCGTTCGTTTTTCTTATATAATACAAAATATAGAGCGCTTTTTCAATAACCGTATTGCACTTTTAATATAAGCTGAGTTATAATAGATTGATTTATTATAAGAAATCAAGTAAGGAGGCACGACCATGTTCCAATTCGTTCCGATGTCCGACCGGATCAGAGCCATCCGCGCCAGACGCGACGCCTTTACCTCCGGAAAATACATGACCATAAACACGGAGCGCACCAAGCTTTATACCGATTATTACAAAGCCCATGAGAATGAGTGGCCCATGCTCAAGCGCGCTAACGCCCTCTATAATTGGGTCGAAAAGCGCGAGATCAAGGTCTTCGACGACGATATCTTCGTCGGCGTGCCCGGTCCCGAGCAGCGCTGCCTGAGCCCCTATGTAGAATGGGACTGCAAGTGGATCCCGTCCGTCGTCGACGACGAGGAGGCCTTCAAGGAGGCGTGGCAGACCGAGGGATCGATCTACATGAGCGACGAGCAGCGCGATGTACTGCGCGACGCGTACGAATACTGGAAGGACAAGACCCTCACAAAGATGGTGACGGGCGCTCTGACCGAAGATTTCTGGGAGGCCGCCGGCAACGGCTGCATCCTCAACATGACGAGGACCGGCGCGATGGCCATGGGCGTCTCCGGAATCGCGCAGGGGCACTACATAGGCAACTTCAACAAGGTCGTTAACGTCGGCTTCGGCGAGGTGCGCCGTCAGGTCCTTGAAAAGATCGACGCCATGAAGGGCAAGGTCTTCGGCGACGACGCAAAGAAGCATATATTCTACTATGCCATCCTCCGCGTATGCGATGCGGCGATACTTCTTGCCAAGAGATACGCCGAGGCGTGCCGCGATAAGGCTCAGGACGCGATAGGCGAGCGCCGGGAAGAACTTCTGCGCATGGCCGAGTCTCTTGACTGGATCATGGATAAGCCCGCCAGAACGTTCTGGGAGGGTCTGCAGGCCATCATCCTTTATCAGCTCATGCTCTCGACCGACGCTCAGCAGCACGGCCAGTCCATCGGCCGCGTCGATCAATACGTCGGTTATCTTCTCGAGGCCGAGCTCGCGGCAGGGCAGATAACCGACGAGCAGGCGCAGGAATACTCCGACGCTTTTATTCTCCGCCTGAGCGATATAATCGTGCTCCCGTCCTTTGCCTCCAACAGCAAGGTCATCGACCTCAAGGCCAACGGCAAGAACCTTTATAACTCCATCTATAACGGCCTCACGCCGACCGCCGGCATCGCGCTGACGCTCGGCGGCATGAAGCCCGACGGCACGGACGGCTCCAACGCCGCCACGCGCAAGCTCCTGCAGACATACGGCAGGATGGGCTTCCCCGATCCGACGGTCGCCCTGCGCATCTGCAAGACCACGCCTGACGACGTGTGGCGCCTCGGCATCGAGTCGAGCAAGCGCTGCGGCGGCATCCCTCAGTTCCAAAACGACGATCTTATCGTCCCCATGATGCTCGACAAGCTCGGCTTTTCCATTGAAGAGGCGAGGGATTACAGCATCGTCGGATGTGTTGAGCCCGCCGGTACGGGCAACGAGTGGCCCGCCTGCGGCATGACCGGGCGCGAGTCCATCTGGAACATGGTCAATATGGTCGTCATGACCATAAACGGCGGCGTGAACAAGCGTTCCGGTAAGGTCGGACTGCCCTGCAAGAAGCTCTACGAATACGAGAGCTTTGACGAGTTCAAGGCCGCATTCGAGGCGCAGATGCAGAACGCTCTCGATTGGTCCGTCTCCTATTCCAATACCTTCGAGATGGTATACTCGCATTACTTCCCGTGCGTCGTCGCATCCTCGATGATCGAAGGATGCCTTGAGTCCGGCAAGGACGTTACCGAGGGCGGCGCCAAGCACAACCGTTGCGGCCTGACCGCCATCGGCACGGCGAACGTCGGCGACAGCCTTATGACGATAAAGAAGCTCTGCTTCGACGATAAGACCGTCTCCCTGCGTGAGCTCTACGACGCGCTCGAGGCCGACTGGGAGGGCTACGAGGACCTCCGCCAGACGATAATCAACGCCGTCCCGCACTACGGCAACGACATAGATGAGGTCGACGATCTCGCTTCGTGGGCGCTCGGCAAGTTCGCCGATATCATGAGCAAGGAGACCGGCCCGCGCGGCAACTATTCCGGCGGCACGTTCACGATGACCGCCCACATCTATTCCGGCGCGACCACCGCCGCGACTCCCGACGGGCGCAAGGCGGGCGAGCCTCTCGCCGATGCGATAAGCTCCCGTCAGGGCCTTGATAAGAACGGCCCGACCGCGTACATCCGCAGCGCCGCGAAGCTCCCGCAGAGCACGCTCACCAACGGCGACCAGCTCAATATCCGCTTCTCACCCAAGAGCGTCGAGGGCGACGAGGGCGCCATGAAGCTCCGCCAGCTCATCGCGACCTACTTCATGCTCGGCGGCATGCAGGTCCAGTTCAACGTCGTGTCCTCCGACCAGCTCCATGAGGCGCAGGCCAAGCCGACCGAGTATCAGGACCTCGTCGTGCGCATAGCCGGGTTCTCGACCTACTTCGTCTCGCTCGACAAGAAGACGCAGGACGACTTCATAACCCGCACGGAGCAGTCCATGTGACGCGCCGTTAAACCGTTTTTAATTAAACTCACATACATTCGTTAAGGAGGTCCCGTCATGCAGAACAAGAAGAGATGGTACAGGTACTTTAAGACCGAGGCCACCAGAGAAGAGATCGAAAAGACCGTCGCCGAGGGCTTTGACCACGTCAGAGACCGCAAATCGCCGTTTTCCGGCGCGTATACTCCGCCCGACTCCGACGCCTTCGTCGGCAAAGACCTCTATCTGCGCTGCGAGGAGCGCGACTACGGCTTCTCCTTCAAGGGGATAAACGAGGTCGTCTTCTCCGAGCTCGGCGAGCCCGACAAGACCTGCTACTGCAACGTCAAGACCCTCGACAACGAGGTCTATTTCGTAAATTTCCTCGTTCCCGGCTACGCGACCTCCCGCCAGATAACCATGATCGCCGACACGAAGTCCGGCTGCGGCACCGTCGTCGATGCCCACGTCGGAACGGAGTATCAGGCGATAGACGTCGGCCGCGACTTCTTCTTCGGCCGCTTTGACGGCGACTACGAGGGCGGCGAGCTGCACGGCTTTACAAACGAGCTCGTCGGCACCGCCATCGAGTGGAGCTACGGCCCCAACGTCATGGCCATCAAGCATATCTATAACAGCAACCTCTACTACACTTACGGCGCCATGACCGCTCAGGGCGCATGGCTCGCGACCAACCCCGCGGACTATGTGAAGATCAGAGACAATCTTTTCCTCTTCAGCTTCGTCGAGGAGCGTCAGGGCGGCGTGCAGGCCATCTTCCTAATCGACCTCGACAGGATGCACGACGTCGGCTGCTTCTACGGAGCCGGGCACGGCCATCTCTCCAGTTCCTGCGTCGGCGCGGTCGGCAAGAAGGCCGATATCCTCACGATATTCTGATCGTTTCGGACTGATATTCGGAAAGGAGCGCAGTCGATGAAGCACAAGGTCAAGAGATTTTACAGATACTTCAAGGTGGATACCACAAAGGAAGATATAGTCAAGACCGTCGCCGCGGGCTTCGATCCCGCGCAGTACGCGCATACGAGGACGATGAAGGGCATTTACTGCCCGGCCGATACGGACGCTCTCGTCGGCAGAGACTTTTATCTGCGCTGCGAAGAGCGCGACTACGGCTTTTCGTTTAAAGCGCTCAACGAGCTCGGGTTCTCCGAGCGCGGTGAACCCGACAAGACCTGCTACTGCAACGTCAAGACGCTCGACGGCGAGATATACCTCGTCAACTTCCTCGTTCCGGGCTACGCGACGTCCCGTCAGGTGACGCTCATCGCCGATACGAAGACCGGCTGCGGCACAGTATGCGACGCGCACGTCGGAACTGAGTACACGAATATCGACGTAGGCCGCGAGTTTTTCTTCGGCAGATTTGACGGCGACTTCGAGGGCGGGGAGCTGCACGGCTTCACGACGGAGATGGTCGGTAAAGCCATAGAATGGTCATACGATCCCGACTCGATTCTCCAGAAGCATATCTATAACAGCAACCTTTTCTACACATACACAAATCTGACCGCCGGCGGCGCGTGGATGGCGTCGAATCCTGCGGACTATATCAAGATCAGGGACAATATCTACGTATTCAGCTTCGTCGAGGAGCGTCAGGGCGGCGTGCAGGCGCTGTTCCTCATGGATCTCAACCAGATGCACGACGTCGGCTGCTTCTACAGCGCGGGACACGGCCATCTCTCCAGCGCCTGCATCGGCGCTGTGGGCAAATACGCCGATCCGACGACGATTTTCTGATAAACGCTTTTCGCGCATGCTCTTATGTAAAGGACAGTAATACCACATGAGCAGTCTCACGGCGAAAAACAAGGTAGGGTCCGACCTCACAGAGGGCAATATCTTTATAACGCTCATTAAGTTCTCCATCCCGCTCCTGCTGGCGAACGTTATCCAGCAGGCGTACAATACGGTCGACCTTATCGTCATAGGCCGCTTCGCCGGCGCGGTCGGCACCGTCGGCACTTCGACTGGCGGCGAGATAGCGAACTTCCTTTCCATGCTCGGCATCGGCTTTGCCGCCGCTGGGCAGGTTTACGTCGCTCAGCTCGCGGGAGCGAAGGACGAGGAGAGGACCAAGCAGGCGATAGGTACGCTGATGACCATAATGCTTGCGGCCAGCGTCGTGCTGGGCGTCGTCTGCACGTGCTTTACGGGCTGGTTCCTAAATCTTCTCAAGACCCCGGCCGAGGCCATGAGCGAGGCGCGTAACTATATGATAGTCACCTGCCTCGGCATCCCGTTCGTATACGGCTACAACGCCGTCACGAGCGTCTTGCGCGGCATGGGAGAGTCGAAGCGTCCGCTGCTCTTCGTGACCATCGCCGCTATCAGCAACATCATCCTCGACGTCATTTTCGTCGCGTGGTTCCATATGGCCTCGCTCGGCACGGCGCTCGCGACCGTCATTGCGCAGGCGTTCTCGTTTGTTGCCTCGGCGGTCTACATGTACCGCCACAGGGAGCAGATGGGCTTTGACTTCAAGCTGTCGAGCTTCAAGCTGCATAAGGAGCCGCTCAAGGTCATTCTCCGTCTCGGCATCCCGAAGGCGCTTCAGTCCGGCCTCATCAACATCTCGATGCTCTACTGCATCAGGCAGATCAACGCCTTCGGCCTCGCGGAGTCTGCGACGAACAGCATAGGCAACAAGATACTGCGTCTTTCGAACCTCATAACGGTCAGCGTCGATACCGGCGCCGCGGCGATGATAGGGCAGAACCTCGGCGCGAGAAAGTACGACCGCGCGAAAAAGATCGTTTACAGGGCTCTCGTGGTCGCGCTCATCGTGGCCGCCGCGAACATAGCCGTCGGACTGACGATGCCACGGACCATATTCAAGTTTTTCATCAATAAAGACATCCAGCCGGAGGTCGTCGAAAAGGTCCTCGATTACAGCGTCGATTTCATGCGCATAAACTGCTGGGCTTTCTTCCTGTCTGCTTTCATGGGTCCCTACGGCGCCATGATAACGGGCGACGGAAATGCGAATCTCAGCTTCCTTATCGGCATCATAGACGGCGTCGTGCTCAGGATAGGCATAAGCGTCGTGCTCGCGCAGGTGTTCCATATGGGCGTGTACGGGTATTTCTACGGCAACGCCCTCGCGCGCATTGCGCCCGTTGTCATCGACATGGCGTATTTCTACTCGAACCACTGGCGAAGGCGCAAGCTGCTCACTGAACAATAACGCATATCAGGACAAGAAAAGACCCGCCGAGATCTTCGGCGGGTCTTCTTTATGCTATTTACGATGTTTTTCAGGGCGTGACGACGGCCATATCGGCGACTATCCTCGGCTCGTTCTTGCTCTCGCGGACCTGCGCCCAGTAGCCGACGGGCGGCTGATGAAGATTGCAGCCGTCCTTGATGAGCTGCTGCTTGAGCGCGGCGCCGTCGAGGTCGCGCAGAGCGCAGCCCGCGTCTATCGCCATGGCCGCGGCGGTGCCGCCGGCCTGACCCATGCTCATGCTCGTGCCGATTATGCGCGTCGCGCAGATGGCGTGAAAGTCCGCCGAGTAGCAGCGGCCGACCGCGAGCAGATTGTCTATTCCCGCGGCAACAAGGGAGCGGTAGGGGATCTCGGCGTACTCCTTCGGATTCGTGCGGACCTCCCACGTGTCGAGGTCGGGCGTCACGAACGGGTGGAGCATGCGGTCCTTCGCGTCCTGCATCGGGCGGCAGATGGCGGGCTCGATGGGAGCCTTCGCGTGGATATGGCGAATGGCCGTCTGCGTGCCGGGAGTCGGGACGTGTGTGTCGAACGGCTCGCAGAACTGCGCGATGCCGTCGTCGAATTTGCGAGCGGCGGCGAGGTCCTCGGACTTGAGTATGTACTCGCCGATTATCCTGCGCGAGTCGCGCACGCCGTTCATCGGCGCGAAGTTGGAGAGCACGGCGTTTTCATAGCCGGGTACGTACTTTTTCAGAAAAGCGACGAATTCCAGTACCTTACTGTGCTGATCGACGATCTGACGCGTGAGGTCGACGACGTCGTCGCCGTGCGTGTCGTAGGTATGCGTCGCGTCGAGCGAGACGTCTGTGCAGGTGCGGTCGCGCCCGACGGGGAGCTCGAAGATGATAAATCCGCCGCTGAGTATCTCACGTATATCGCCGTTGGCGAGCGCCTCGTATTCCTTGGCTATGAGAAGGTTCCTGTGCGGTCCGTCGGGATGCGTGACCGTATACTCGCGGCTGGCCTGCTGGTATTCCTCGACGTTTACGTAGCTGAGCCTGAAGCCCATCGTCGCGGCGGAATTGAGCCCGAGGTATTCCGGATCGCTGACTTCGGTCGGAACGCCGGCAGCAAAGGCGAGGTCCGCGTCGCCTGTGGCGTCGATAAAGACTTTTCCGGTTATCTCGATCTTGCCGGACTTACAGTAGCAGATGACCTTCGTGATCTTTTTGTCCTCGACCTCGCAGTCGACGGCGTGCGCGCCGTAGAGGATGCGGCAGCCGGCTTTGAGCAGGAGCTGCTCCATCATGACCTTGCCCTTTTCTGGCTCGATGACGGGCTGATGGCCCTTGACGGTGACGTCGCCGTCCTTTTCCATGCGGTCGTAGAGCTCCTTTCCGAGCCCGTCGATGCAGCCGGCGGCGCCGGTGATGTATCCGTTGGTAAAGAGCCCGCCGAGCGACTCGCGCATCTCAAGGAGCATGGTGCGCTTCCCGGCGCGCGCGGCCGCGAGAGCCGCCGTAAAGCCGGAGCAGCCTCCGCCGCAGACGACGACCTCGGCGTCAAATCTCTTGCATGTAGTGAGCATAACAGACCTCCGTTCGCTTTTTTCCCTATTGTATTCTTTTTCACGCGCGCAT
Source organism: Oscillospiraceae bacterium (assembly GCA_017550645.1). GTDB lineage: Bacteria > Bacillota > Clostridia > Oscillospirales > Oscillospiraceae > RGIG7949. The sequence continues at coordinate 16,620 of JAFZOI010000013.1, read as the reverse complement.
TCAAGAGGGGAGAGATGCAAAAACGGAACGGGTCCCGTGCCGAAGCACGAGACCCGTCCCGCGAAAGAAGATAATATGAAAACCACGCTTTTTTATATCAGGCGTATCCTGTCTTTTCGTATTGCAGCGGAGCGCGCTGGATCTCCTCGCGCTTTATGCCGAAGTGCTCGACATTGTAATCGTCGATAGCCTCCGTTATCGCGTCATAAACTCCGTCGTAGACGCTGCCGGGGCCGCCCTGAGCGATGCAGGGGATAAAGCCCTTCGGGGAGGAGAACTGGTCGAGGTATTTCCAGACTTTTTCTTTTGTATCCTCTTTTGTCCAGCCTTCAAAATCGTAATCGGCGCCGTCGAAGCCGCCCATAAAGGCTATCTTTCCGCAGTATTTGTCGACGAGCTCGGGTAGATCGTTGGAGCTCATACAGCCCTGCCATACGTCTATGCCCATATCGATCATTGACGGTACGAGCGTCGCGGCGTAGCTGTCGGAATGATGTATGACGAGCTCGACGCCGTGGGCCTTGTAGTAGCCGTATATTTGCTGATAAGGCTCGACGAAAAAGTCCTCGAACATGGACGGGCTCATGAACGTGCTCGTTCGGCTGCCCCAGTCGTCGTGATGGAACAGCGCGTCGGGATGCGCGTTGGAGCATATCTGCTCGGCGAGCTCGAGCTCCCAATCGGTCAGGTACTTGATGAGATCGTGCATCTCGTCTTCGTATATTGCGAGGTTTACGAGCGTGTTCGTTATCTCGCCGAGGCAATGGCACTGCTCGAAGAGACCGGGCACGACGAAGACGGCCTTATAGGCCAGATCGCCGCCCTTTGCCATGCCGGCCTTGATGATCTCCCATTCCTGCGGCGCGAACTTGAGCTCCGGGGCGTGTACGTAGTCGCGCCAATGCTCGATATCCTTGATGACGACCTTGTCCGGCGTATGTACGGGGAAGGCTCCCGGCGTCCCGACGGGGAAGCTGTAATAGATGCCCCAGGCGTTCCGGACGTTTTCCTCGCCGTACTTGGGATAAGCGCTGTGAAACATCGAAGGGTTCATGATAAGACGGACGGCCTCGTACTGATTGGAGAATCTGTCCGGATCGCGGCCTTTGACTGTCTCGAGAAAATTGATCTTGGGATTGAGCATGAGGTTTTCTCCTTCCTTTGTTTTCCTTCCATTGGCATATTATAACACGCTTATTTGTCAATTTCAATAAATATCAGATAAATTCAGAACGAATAATGGTGCAACATTACCTCATCTGTTGACAAACGGATATACTTCAATTATTGTACTTTTATGGAATTGGATCGCTTGGAAGGGTGAAATGTATGTTTTATAAGGATTTTAAAGGGAGAAAACTCTCGGCGCTCGGCTTCGGTATGATGCGCCTTCCGCGTGTAGAGGGCGGAAAAGAGTCGGATGTGGACGAAGCCGCGGCGCGGCGTATGGTCAACAGAGCCATCAAGGCCGGCGTCAACTATTTTGATACGGCGTGGTTTTATCACGGCGGCAACTCCGAGATATTTGCCGGCAAGGCTCTTACCGAATACCCCCGCGAGAGCTACTACATAGCGGACAAGTATCCCGGCGTCGTTCCGGGCAATTGGGATAAGGTCGAGGAGATTTTTGAGACTCAGTTGAAGAGGATGCAGGCAGATTACTTCGACTTTTATCTTTTCCACAATGTCTGCGAGATGAACATCGACGCATATCTTGATGACGAAAAATTCGGGATCCATAAATATCTCATCGAACAAAAAGAAAAAGGGCGCATCAGGCATCTGGGCTTTTCCTGTCACGGCGAGATAGACGTACTGCGGCGTTTCCTCGACGCTTACGGAGATGAGCTTGAATTCTGCCAGCTTCAGGTCAATTGGTTCGACTGGATATTTCAGGGCTGCAAGGAGAAGGTTGAGCTTCTCGAAGAGCGCGGAGTTCCCGTCTGGGTCATGGAGCCGCTCCGCGGGGGGCGACTTGCGAACCTTCCGCCGCAGTATAATGACGTACTGAAAAGATTGCGTCCCGATGAGGACGCTGCCGCATGGGCTTTTCGCTTTCTGCAGTCGATCCCGTCTGTGACGATTGTCCTTTCGGGCATGTCCAATGATGAGCAGCTTGAGAAGAACATAGCGACATTTGCCGAGGAGAAACCTCTGACCGACGAAGAAATGGCCGCTTTGCTCGAAATAGCGGAAGAGATGTCTTCCGCCGGCATGGTCCCGTGCACCGCTTGCAGGTATTGTACGAGCCATTGTCCGATGGAGCTTGACATTCCGCGCCTTATCTCGCTTTATAACGAGAAAACAATGACGCCCGGAGGCTTTATCGTCCCGATGGCGATCATAGCTTTGCCCGAGAATAAGAGGCCGAATGCATGTCTCCATTGCCGTAGCTGTGAGCAAGCCTGCCCGCAGCAGATCAAAATATCCGAAGTCATGGAAAGCTTCGCTTCGAAGCTAGGTAGATAACGGAGCCGACATATGAATTATGTAAGAGAATCAGAGCGAAATATCCCCGTCGCCGCCGAGACGGACGTGCTCGTCGCAGGCGGCGGCATTGCCGGCATAGCCGCGGCGCTTGCGGCGGCGAGGGCCGGCAAAAGAACGCTCCTTGTCGAGCGCGAGTTCGCGCTCGGAGGCATGGCGACGCTCGGCCTCATCACGATCTATCTCCCGCTATGCGACGGGTTTGGTCATCAGGTCGTGTTCGGGATAGGGGAGGAGCTTTTGCGGCTCTCGATCTCTTTCGGCGCCGAGGCTGAGTATCCGTCTTCGTGGCTTGACGGCGGAAGCTTCGAAGAGCGCTGCAGACAGCGATTCCGCGTGAGATTCAATCCAAATCTCTTCGCGCTGTGCGCGGAGAAGCTTCTGCGTGAGTCCGGCGTTGAGATACTCTATGGCACCGTCGTCTGCGGGGCGCAGAGAGAAGGCAGACGCTTGGAGAGCGTTTTTATCGAAAATAAATCCGGCCGAAGCGCCATACGCGCGCGAACATTCGTCGATTGCAGCGGCGACGCAGATCTCTGTGCTCTCGCCGGCGCGAAGACCACGCTCCATCCGGGCGGCAACGCGCTCGCGGACTGGTATTATTCCCTTGACGGCGGCAGATACGACCTGCATATGTTCGGTCTCGCCGACGTCATCCCCGAGCAGCGAGAGAGTTATGCGGGCGCGGCAAAGACAGACGCCATAGGCGGCTTCAGATTCTCCGGCGTCGACGGAGCTGAGCTCAGCGAGGCGGTACAGAGGGCGCACGAGAAGCTTCTCGGCGACGTATTAAAGCGCCGTGAGACCTCGCCGGACTACGTGCCGGTCAGCATGTCCTCCGTGCCGCTCGTACGTATGAGCCGCCGTCTCTGCGGACGCAGTACGATGGCGGCCGGAGACGAAACGCGAACGATGCCCGACAGCATCGGCATGACGGGCGACTGGACGAGGAAAGGCCCCATATTTGAGATTCCTTTTTCGAGCCTCGTCGGAGACGACGTGTGCAACCTTATTGTTGCAGGCCGCATAATATCGGCGGACGAGCCCGTCTGGAACGTCACGCGCGTGATCCCGCCCTGCGCCGTAACGGGTCAGGCGGCGGGAACGGCCGCGGCTCTTTTCGATTCCTTTGACGAAGCCGACGTTCCACTCCTGCAGAAGAAGCTGCGCGAAGCCGGAGTGCGGCTGCACAGAGAAGAAGTGCTTTGATAAGCTCTGAAACGATCGCAGAGGAGGTCTGAATACTATGACGGTCAAACTGACGGACGAAGAAAAACGCATGCTTGACGGCGAATGCGGCTCCGTGCGGCGTACCTGCATGGCCTATCTCGTCGAGATGGCGGAGATAGCGGGCGCGGAACGCCTTATCGATCTCGACGGCACGGGCGACATGCATACGCCCGGACTCTCGCTGAGCCCGTTTTACGAGATAACCGAAGACGAGCTTCGCGAACTCGTCGAGAATAAAGACTATTTTAAGATACCCACGTTTGCCGACAAGTCGCCGTTTCCCGAAAACTCGCCGATAGACGGCTGGGAAAAGTGCAACGTCTGCAACATGCGGCGAGCCGACTGCAGGCTTGACGATCCGGAGTATCATAAGAAGGCGATGAAGGAGGAGACGTACGAGCTTTTGAGAAAACTCGGCGTAATGACATCGCATTCCTGCGCGAACTATCTGACGATGGGTTATCTGCCGTCGATAGGGCAGCACTGCTCGTGGTTCGAGAGCTCGCAGATCCCGTACTGCAACGCCGTGCTCGGCGCACGCACGAACTTTGACGGCAGCTTTGCGACTTGTTTTCTCGGCAAGGCCCCGTATTACTGCATGCACTTGACTGAGAACCGCCTCGGCACCGTCCTCATAAAGACCGACCGCCTTATTCAGACCGATCTGGAATGGGACGTCTTCGGTTACGCCGTCGGCGCCGAGGTGCGGACTGCAGTGCCCGTCCTGACCGGCACGGCTAAGCCGACGACCACGCAGTTTCAAAAGCTCAATTCCGCCATACATACCGGCGGCGCGGTATCCATGTATCACATACCCGGCAGTACGCCGGAGGCGCCGACGCTCGAGCATGCTTTCGGCGGGAGGAAACCGGCCCGCGAGGCGCTCATCGGCGAAAAAGAGCTCCGCGCCGCCTACGAATACCTCAACTATCACGACAGCGACGAGGTCGATATGGTCTACCTCGGCTGTCCGCATCTAAATCTAGTCGATATTATGAAGACAGTCCGGAAACTGGAAGGCAAGCGCGTTAAGATACCCATGTGGGTCATGACCAATCACTGGGTCTATCCTGCGGCGCTTGAGATGGGATACGTCAAGGCTCTCGCCGATTGCGGCGTCACTCTCATGAGCGGGGCATGCTTCGCGGCCATGGGCGCCGTACCCGAGGGCGTTCGCTCCATAGCCGTCGATACGGCAAAGCAGGCAAACTACGTCACGGGGTGCTACCCCGAGGCGGGCGGACATCTTCAGGTCTGCTACGGAACGACCGACGAATGTATCGACGCGGCGCTGACCGGGCGCTGGCGCGGCGAATGGAGGTAACGCAATGAGAAAGATACGCATAAAAGGCCGCTGCGAATATCCCGGCCGGGTCGAGGCCGAAGCGCTCGTCTCTACAGCGCCGCTGCAGGGCTTTACAAACGTCGACATAGACCTCGGCTGCACGACCGAGCGCGACCATCCTCTCTTCATGGTGCCGTACGAAGGAAAGGTGCTCGTTTTCCCGTCGGCCCGCGGCTCGGGCGGCTTTCAGAAATACGGCAGGGGGCCGCATCATCCCGCCGCATTTATCCACACGGAAAGCAGCCCGCTCAACGTCCTCTGCTGCCTGCACTCGCACGTGCCCTCTATGACGGATTTCGAGCGCGACCCCATGGAGGTCATCGAGACAGGCGACATGGTCCTGGTCAACGCCGACGAGGGTTATATTGAGATAACGAAGAAAGACTGAGAATACCTCAAATGAACGATAAAAAACCCAAACGCCGCAAGAGCCTGGCGTCGGAAATAAAGGAGATCAGATACGTTCATTTTATTATCCTTACTCTTGCGGGGATCATAAATGCATTCGGTGTGTCTTTGTTCCTGTTTCCCGTTAAGCTTTACGACACCGGCATATCCGGTCTTTCCATGCTGCTCGATCAGGTCACACCGCCGCCGCTGACTCTTTCCGTCTTCCTTATAGTTTTGAACTTTCCGATATTTCTGCTCGGCCTTAAAAAGCAGGGCGTGGCTTTTACGGTCTATTCCCTGTACGCGATCGTTGTATACGCGCTCGTCTCGTTCCTCATTATGCACGTGCTGCCAATAGACGTGGATTTCGTATCACCTCTTGCTGGAACGGACCTGCTCCTTTGTGCGGTTTTCGGAGGGCTTATCTCCGGCGTCGGCAGCGGTCTGACTATCCGGTACGGCGGAGCCATAGACGGCATCGACGTCCTTTCCGTCATATTTGCAAAAAAGCTCGGTATCTCTATCGGATCGTTCGTCATGATCTTCAACGCGATTCTGTACATTGTCTGCGGTATCGTTATAAAGAGTTGGATTCTTCCGCTGTATTCGATAGTTACTTATTTCATCGGCTCGAAAACTATCGATTATATTGTAGAAGGCTTTGACCGTTCCATGTGTGCCATGATCGTGACTACGAAAGCGGTCGAGATATCCGAAGCTCTGTCGGAGCAGTTCAGAGCCGGAGGTACTATAGTGAACGCCATCGGAGGCTACTCCAAGGACGAAAAGCAGATCATTTATTTTGTTGTCAATCACTTTCAGATCAACAGGCTGAAAAAGACCGTAACTGACATAGACGAAAAGGCCTTCGTATCGATTCAGGACGTTTCGGATATCGTCAGGCGTTCTTAATGATCCGGATGCCCGTCTGCGGTCCGTATCAGGAGATGATTCCTGTTCGCCGGACTTGCGCGCAAAACATAAAAAAACGAGCCCTTCGCCGTGATCACGGCGAAGGGCTCGAAAATTAAATGCTTTTCAGCCTATCCGGATATCCATTATCTCCACTTATCAATGGACGTGCTCTGCGGGCTGTACTGCGACCAGCCCTGAACGACGTTGCTGCCCTGCGGGTCGCCCACGACGATAACGTGTATCTGCGAGCGGTCGAAGATGTGCATGACCGTATCGTCCGTGACGGGTCCCGCGGAGGGATCGGCCTTCGGGCGGGCATAGATCCTTCTGCCCTTGAGCTCGCCTTCGGTTATCAACAGCTTGTTCCAGAAGTAATCTTCAATCTCTTTTCTCGTTTTGCAGCCGGTCTCCTCGAAGAGCTCCTTAGCGCGGAGCGGGGAGATCAATATGCTTATCCCGTGCAGCATCTCGAAGGTCTTTATGGACTTATAGAAATCGTCGAGACTGGGATTGAGCATATAGTTGCCGATATGAGACCAGCCTCCGGTCAGTATCGAGAGAACGCTCTCGCCCTCTTTGAAGCCCTGCGACGTGGAGTAGGGCTCCCAGGGGCTACTCTCCTCGTTTTCGGCAAAAGCAAAGGTATAGGTCGAGACGTTGCCCATGACGCCCATCAGGTTGACTCCGACCTCGCTCCCGCCGAGATTAATGAGAGCCAGACGGTGCGCGCGGCCGATGACGGCGTTGGCGCGGCCGCCGGGACCGAGCGCGCAGACGGAGTCGTTCATGCCTATCTCCTTGCGGATGGGGCCGTTTACGACCTGCATGAAGCTGAAGGCGTTGGTCGATTTGGCGGTCTGGTGATGGCGTTGATCCGTGCCCATTATCTCGACCATAGCCAGAATTACGGGAAAATATTCGGGCTTCGCGCCCGCCATGACGGCTGTTATCGCGGCTTTTTCGACCGTGACGATGCGCCCCTCCGGCGCCATCTGCGTCGCCACGATCTCATCGGGAGCATGAGACGTGCCTTTAAGCATCTCCGCGACGCGCTCTTCTGTCGGAATAATGACGGGCAGACCATCAGTAAGCCCGTTCGACTGGAAATACTCCTGAAGCTCGTCTTCCGTGCCCTCTGCGCAGAAGCGGGACGGCTGCGTAGGCGTATAAACGCCTCCTATCTGCTCCTCGGGCGTAAGCGGACGCAGGAGAGCGTCGACAATGTCCTCTAAAAGCCGCCGCATCTCGCCGTCGCTCATGCCGGTACACGGGAAATCCGTTTCCGCAAAACGTATCTGCATGCCCTCGCGTTCGCGGGAGATGAGCGCGTCCTTTTCAAGATAGCGGTAAAGGACCGTAAGACCGGGTATTCCGGCGCGTTCTATCTTTCTTGCCGGCCACGTTACGGCACAAGCTGTTGTCGAGCAGGAGGGAGCTCCGAAGTAAACGAAGCAGTCCGCGTTCTCCTTCATCTCAGCCCACAGCGCGGGCTCGTCGGAGGAGTACATTTTGCGGGTTCGGTATTCTATCTTGACGCCTGAAAAACGCCCGCGGAGATATGCGTCGAGAGCCTTCTGAACTTCGCCGAAGCCGTGCGTATCCCCGCCCCATGAGTTGATGATATAAACGGTCTTGCCGTCGAGCGTGTCTAAACGCGGAGCGAGAGGCGCTCTCAAAACGTCGTTGAAAAGTCCCCTCGGGTCCAACGCTTTTACGATGTTGTCACTCATGCCGATTACCTCCATCCATGTCCGATAGATAAATCCTTCTATATTCTTTATACATGATTTTAATATCAAATTCAATCAGAACAAAAGAAAGGATTTATGATCAAACTGACTTTCTGTTCCTTGCAAGATATGACTGATAGTGATAAAATCAAACGGCAGACTGTTTCAGCCGATCTTTGATCCTTATCGTCGTCTTGACAAAAGGCCATCAGTTTTAATACAAAAACCTGAAATCATATTATGAAAGGGCGATAATCATGCTCACCAACCGTCAGAATCTCATCGAGACTCTTAAAGGCGAGAACGGACATCCGGACCGTTTCGTAAATCAGTACGAACCCTTCACTATCATATACCAGACTCCCGTCACGGCGCAGAGCCCCATGCCGACTCTCGGCGGCGAGCCGAAAAAGGACGCGTGGGGAGTTACGAAGCATTGGCCTGCCGGGACTCCGGGCGCGTTTCCCATCCACGACGAAGAGCATCTTGTCCTGAAAGACATGGAAAACTGGCGCTCTCAGGTCAAGGCGCCTCGCGTCGATTTCTCGGAAGAAGAGTGGCTCCCTTACATTCAGGCGGCAGAAAAGGTCGACAGGAACGAGACTTTTGCAACGTTGTTCTACGCGCCGGGTCTTTTTGAGCAGTGCCACTATCTCATGAACATGCAAAACTGCATGATAGCCTTTTATGAATATCCGGACGAGATGCATGAGCTCATCGAATACATCACCGAGTTCGAGCTTTCTTATGCCGAGATTGCATGCAAGTATATGAAGCCCGACGCATTTTTCCACCATGACGACTGGGGCTCTCAGATATCCACATTTCTGTCCCCCGACATGTTTGAAGAATTCTATCTGCCGCACTACAAAAAGCTCTACGGCTATTATAAGAGCCACGGATGCGAGGTCATCATGCATCACTCTGATTCTTACGCCAAGACGCTGGTGCCGTATATGATAGAAATGGGTATAGATATCTGGCAGGGCGTCATGCGCACGAATAACATCGAGGAGCTCATTCCCAAGTACGGCGATCAGATCGTCTTTATGGGCGGCATAGACAGCGCTACGATCGATTATCCGGGTTGGGACGAGTCCGTGGTCGAGCAGCGCGTTCGTGAAGCCTGCGAGAATTACGGCCGCTTCGGCAAAGGGTTTATTCCCTGCGCTTCTCAGGGACTGCCTATGAGCACATTCCCGGGCGTATACAAGGCAACGTCAAAGTATATCGATCAAATGAGCAAAGAGATGTTCCCGAGAAAATGATACCTGCAACACGGAGGAAAGAGATATGATAATCAAAAACGGACTTGTGTTCGACTCCGTTAACCGCGAGCCGTACAAAGCCGATATCCGCGTTGAAGACGGAAAGATAAAAGAGATAAAGTCCGGCCTCAAAGCCAAAAAGGGCGAGACAGTGATAGACGCGGCGGGACTTCGCGTTTATCCCGGCTTCGTCGACGCGCACTGCCATCTCGGTCTCGACGGATGGGGGATCGGCTTCGAGGGAGCCGACTACAACGAGTCCGGCGACGTCTGCACCCCCCAGCTTCGCTCCGAGGACAGCTTCAATCCGCAGGACCCGACCGTCAGACACGCGGCGAAAGCCGGTGTGACGACCGTCGCGACAGGGCAGGGGAGCGCGAACGCCATAGGCGGCACGTGGATTGCCGTAAAGACGACGGGCGACTGCGTCGACGACATGATAATAAAGAACCCCATCGCGATGAAATGCGCGCTCGGCGAAAATCCCAAGCGCTGCTACAGGGACAAGGGCAACTGCGCCCGCATGTCGACCGCGTCCGTCATCCGCAACATGCTCTTCAAGGCGAGGGAGTATCTCGCCAAGAAGGAGGCCGCGGGCGACGACGTCTTCAAAAAGCCGGCGTTCGACTTCAAATGCGAGGCCATGATCCCCGTCCTTAAAAAAGAGATACCGCTCAAGATACACGCGCACCAGGCCAACGATATCCTGACCGCGATACGCCTCGCGAAGGAGTTCGACGTCATGCTCACCATTGAGCACGTTACCGAAGGACATCTCATCGCGGAAAAGCTTGAAAACTGCCCGTATCCGCTCGCCGTCGGTCCCACGCTGACGCACGCGACAAAGTTCGAGCTGCAGAACAAATCTTGGGTAACGCCCGGCATACTTGCCGCGAAGGGCTGTCACGTCTCCATCATAACCGATTCTCCCGTCATTCCGCAGGAGTATCTCCCGCTCTGCGCCGGCCTCGCCGTCAAGGCCGGGATGGACCCGTTCGAGGCGCTCAAAGCCATAACCATTAACCCCGCCGAGCATATCGGCGTAGCGGAAAGGGTCGGTTCCATCGAGGTAGGAAAGGACGCCGATCTCGTCATAGCCGACGGCGATCCGATGGTCAGCGACGCCGCGATAAAGACCGTCTTCATAAACGGCGTGCCCGTCGACTGACGTTCAAGCAAGCAAAAAGAAAGAGCTGTGTGAACTCTCACACAGCTCTTTTCTGTATCTGAACTATTACTCGGCCTTGTCGAGCGACTCGAGCGCGGCTATCTTCTGGCAGATGCAAAACACGTTGATGCTCTGATAAAGCTGCTCCGTCGTAGGATAGCTCGGCGCAATGCGGATGTTCTTGTCCTCGGGGTCTTTCCCGTAGGGGAACACGCTGCCCGCGTTCGTCAGCTTGACGCCGGCATCGGCGCAGAGCTGAACGCAGCGCTTCGCCGTCCCGGGAAGACCCTCGTAGCTGATGAAATAGCCGCCGTTGGGGTTGGTCCAATTGCCGATGCCGAGCCCTCCGAGCCCTCTTTCAAGGCCCGCGAGCGTCACGTCGAACTTCGGGCGAAGATAATTCGCGTGCTTTTTCATATGCTCTTTAAGGCCGTCGACGGTCTTGAAGAACTTGACGTGCCGGAGCTGGTTTATCTTATCGTAGCCTATCGTCTGCACGCCCATCTGAGCGAGCAGGAAGTCGATATTGCCCTTGCTCGCGGCAAACACGGCCACGCCGGCGCCGGAGAACGTCACCTTGCTGGTGGAAAAGAACTCGTAGACCATGTCCTCGGAGCCGTACTTTTTGCAGGCGTCGAATATGTTCGCAAGATAGTCGTCCTTCTCGCGGAACCCGTGGACGAAGTAGGCGTTATCCCAGAATATGCGGAAGTCGTCCGCCGCGGGCTTTAGCGCGGCGAAGGCCTCGACCGTCTCGGGAGAGTAGGTGTAGCCCTGAGGATTGGAGTACTTCGGCACGCACCAGATACCCTTGACGCTCGGATCGCTCTCGACATATTTCCTGACCATATCCATGTCCGGGCCGTCCGGCGTCATCGGAATAGTGATCATTTCCATGCCGAATTCCTGCGTTATGCGGAAATGCCTGTCATAGCCGGGCGACGGGCAGAGGAACTTGAGAGGCCCCTGCTGTCCCCAAGGCTTGCTTCCCCTGTAGACTCCGAGCACGACGGCCTTTATTATCGAGTCGTACATGAGCGCAAGAGAGCTCTGTCCGCCCATGATGATGTTTTCCATCTTAAGACCGAGCAGCTCCGCAAAAAACTCCTTCGCCTCGTCCACGCCGGCGAGCTCGCCGTAGTTGCGCACGTCCGTGCCCTTGCGGGTATAGATGAGGTCGTAGGGGTTCTGGGCGAGCATATCCATGCTGAGGTTGAGCTGCATGGCGTCCGGCTTGCCGCGCGTCATATCGAGCTTGTAGCCCTGCGCCTGCTCGCGCTTATAGAGCTCCGTCTGCTTTTCAAGCTCGGCGGCCCGTTCCTTTTGCGTCATTTCCTTGTACTTTTTCATAGCGCACATCCCATTCGGCAGATTATCCGGTCACGCCGGAAAAGGTTAGTTCGTTTAAGTAAAAAGTCTATGCTATACCGTTAAAAGCGAGTCCCTATCTCCATGGCAGCGTTGAACGCGAGACGGTTCGCTTCTGCGACGTTAGTCGCGGCGAGGCAGTCGCCGACCTGATAAAAGAGGGGAGCGGCCTGCGCGAACGCGGCGGCATCTTTCTGACGGGCACGCATCCCCGCGGCGACGACGACATGGTCGGCATGGAAAAACACTTCTGCGCCGGAGTAATCGCACGTCACGCCGGCATTATCGATCTTTACGGCCCTCGTCGAAGTGTGCGTCTCGAGGCCATTTCTCTTTATCTCGGCGAGAACGCCCATCTCGTGGACGGAATTGTCGCCGCAGTTGAGCTTATCCGCCATCTCTATCACGCAGACGTCCTTGCCCATATTCTTGAGATAGATGCCGAGCTCGAGCCCGACGAGGCCGCCTCCGAGAATGACGGTCCTGCCGTCGAGTTCCTCGGGATGCGTGTAGGCGTACTGCGCGAAGATGACGTTATCGCCGTCTATGCCTGGTATCGGCGGCTTCACGGGATCGGAGCCTATCGCCGCGATTATGACGTCGGGCTTCATCTCTTCTGCCTGCTCGGGGGTAAGCGCGGTGTTCAGAAGGACTTTTATCCCGGCTTCGCCGACGCGGCGAATTTGGTTTTCGATATACTCATGGAGATGTATCTTGAAGGGGACATTTTCTTCGCAGAGAAGAACTCCGCCGAGGCGGTCGCTCTTTTCAACAAGCGTAACGTCATGCCCGCGTTTCGAGGCCGTCAGCGCGGCTTGCATGCCGGCTATGCCTCCTCCGAGGACGAGCACTTTCTTCGGGTGCGCGACCTTGAGCGGCTCGGTCATGTATTCATGCTCGCGCCCTATCTCAGGGTTGATGGCGCAGCCGTACTGCCCCGTGCCCATGAGGTGCGAGAAGCAGTAGCTGCAGCGCAGGCACTTGTCTACGTCGTAAGCGCGCCCTGTCCGGGCCTTTATCGGGAGATCGGGATCGGCGACGAGTCCGCGCGCGACGTTCACTATATCGGCCTTGCCGCTCGCGATTATCTCTTCCATCAGCTCGGGATCGGAGAGAGCGCCGACCGTGGAGACAAGGCTCTGCTTTATATGCGGCTTTATCGCCGCCGCGTACTTGACGTTCACGCCGTCAGGCAGGAACATGCTCGGACACATGACGGTAAACGCCTCGTCGAATGTCGCGTGACCGACGGAGACGTGGATGATGTCGGGATAGCCGTCTATAGACTTGGCGATCTCGATCCCGGTCTCGACGCCGTAGCCGTCGTCCGTCCCTTCGCCGCCGGATATTCGCAGCTCGACCACGAGGCCGGGCACCTGCTTGTGTATCCCGTCGCATATCTCGCGTACGATGCGCGCGCGGTTTTCCGCGCTTCCGCCCCATTTATCCGTGCGAGTGTTTTCAAACGGATTCATGAACTCGTTCAGCAGCCAGCCGTGCCCTCCGTGGATGGTGACCATGCCGAAGCCGCAGCGTTTGGCCCACTTTGCGTGCTCGATATAAGCCTTGATAGTCGCCTCTATCTGCTCCTCCGACATGGGAAGAACGTGGATGCCGTCGTATACGCCCTCTACGGGACCGTATATCTGATTGCCCGCGGCGGCGGACTGCTGAGAGTACGCGCCGCTGTGCTGCAGCTCGACGGACGGAACGGCGCCGTGGCGGCTGATGGCGTTGGTATAGTACCTGAACCATGATATTCCGCGGGCGCTCCTGAGTTTAACGAGATTGTCGCCCCAGTTGCGGCCGCAGACCGGATCGACGCAGCGCACGCCCATGCATGCCGTCGCCGCGCCGCCGATGGCCTTGCGTTCGTAGTAGACCGTGACCTCCGGCGTCGGCAGCTCGTCGACGTCGAGATAAGACGAGCCCTGCGGCGAGGCGAAGATACGGTTCCTGAAGACGGTATTTCTTATTATCAGAGGCTCAAATAGATGCGGGAACTGCAGAACGCTCATATCGATACTCCCGTATAAATTATTAATAGTAAGCTTGCTGTGTCGAGACCAACCCGATTTACCTGACTTGTACGTTCTTGCGTTGTCTCGACCAACTCACACAATGCGATCCATCGCATAACAAAAGCAGGCCTTGTACGTCGTACAAGGCCTGCTTTTTCAATGGTTTGCAGATTTGGTTGAGTTGTTGAAGTTGCTCGATTTAGCCCTGCTCACGCAAACAATGGGACAAGTGCAGATAGTTCCATTGGGACAAGTGAGGGAAGTTTCGAGTTACAACAGCTTGGCCTTGTATATACACTATACCTCCCGACAAGAAGATTATCAAGTAGGATCTGTAGAGATATCTTGCTAAACTGCGAGGGTTAGCATACATGTGTCCGATTGTTTTGGTAATATAGCCGATCGTTTTATAATAACAGTCCTTACTCTGATAAACTGTCATAAATGCTTTGCAATCAATAATATCAATTCTGCTTTAGCGTCATAGTCTTTTTCGGTCGGTCATCATCTTATGCACGCGGAAGTGGATATGTGGGATGAGAAAGCGACGGATTGCATTTACCGGCGGAGCATGGTATGATACTGTCGAAACTGGAGGCGCACCGCGGACGGCGCGCACGCAAAGAGAAAGCGAGGGGATGCGCGGCATGAGGATCAAACGGCTTTTCGCGAAGCTCAAACGATTGACGGCGCGCTCTTATGTGCTCGCGATCCTCGTCATCGTCGCCGCCTATGCGCTGCTGTGCTATCTCTATTGGCTCGTCGAGATCGGCCCGGGCGGCAATAAGACGTATCTGGATATCCTGCTTTGGAACAACGTCAACATCATCTTCAGCAGAGGGTATACAGATTACGTTCCAGCGACATGGCCGGGGCGGGCCATGCTCATGGTGTTCATCCTCTTCAGCATGCTGTTCCTCTCCACGATCATCGGCTTCGTGTCTTCCCGGATCAACGCTTACACCAACAGCCTGGCAAGGAGGATCAAAAAGGTGCAAACGCTTTCCAATCACGTTATCATCTTCGGCTGGAAAAACGACATCAGGGCGCTCATCAGCGACATCCTCCGCAAGTCGAAGCATCTGACGCCCGCGGACATCGTCATTGTCAACAACGTAAGCGATATGAAGCTCCAGCCCCTGCTCATGGACGCCGATCTGAAGGGCATCAATTACATCCGCGGCGATTTCACTGAGGAGCAGACGTTGCTCAGCGCAAACGTCAAAGCGGCTTCCATCGCGCTCGTCCTCGGCGAGGCGCAGGAGAATCTGGACGCGGAGCTCGTCGATTCCCGCATCTTCGTCTGTACGCTCATGATCAAGACGCTCAACCCTCGCTGCCACGTCTGCGCCATCGTGCAGACGGAGCGTTACCGGAACTATCTGGAAGCGCAGAACTGCGACGAGATCATCTACACGGAGGAGTACAGCCGCTACATCCTCTCCACAGTGACAAGCTATACCGGCATGGCGAACGTGATGCGCGCCCTGCTCGACAACGGCAACGGCATCAGCATCCAGATCCTCCCCGTGGAGGAGGCTTGGCGCGAGCGGCGCTATGCAGAGCTCGCCGCTCACTATAAGGAACGGGGCATCCTTACCCTCGGCGTTTTGGAGAACATGGGCGCGGAGAAGACGATCAAGCACGCGATCCTCGCCGACGCCATGAAGTCGCCCAACTACGGCGAGATCGTGCAGAAGCTGAAGACCGTGAAGGACGCGGAGCGCAACCACCCGCTGCTCAATCCGCCGGACGACTACGTGCTCGGCGCGAACATGGGCGTGATCGTGCTGACGGAGGAGATTTGATATGCTGGTCAACGACGATACGATCCGGGGACTCAAGACCTTCCCGCTGCTCAGCCGATTTTCCCACGGGGACCTCGCGCTGCTCGCGGCGGTCATGAAGGAAAAACGCTTTCCCGCCGGCACGGAGATCCTCCGGGAAGGAGAAGCAGGCGACGAACTCTTCCTGCTCCTTTCCGGCAGCGTCGACGTTCTGAAAACGACGCCCTACGGCGAGGCATTCGTCACGGCGACGTTGCTCGACAGCTATCACTGTTCTTTCGGGGAGATGGCGCTGATCGACCGCGGAACGCGCTCGGCGACGGTCCGCGCAAAGACTGACTGCGTTGCGCTTTCGCTGGATTACGAGGATTTCCGGCGCTTCTGCCGGGAATATCCGAGCATCGCTCTGGAGCTGCTCATGTCCGTTTCCCTCACGCTCGTTCACAACCTGCGGGCGGAGAATGAGAACCTGCGGCTCGTCTATCAGGCGCTGATCGAGGAGATAGAAAACGGCTGAACAGGCGCCCGCCGCCGAATGGCGGGGAACGGCCGACATCTGCAAGAACCCCGCCCCTCTTTGCAAGGGGCGGGATTCTTACGTTCACCGGGCGGGGGAGCGGTCCGGGAAAAGCGGAACGCGCCGCTGTTCTTGCAAATCTTCCTTTCTCTCAAGTTTCTGTCCTAGATAAAAGGTGACAGCAATTAATGTGAATGAATATACATGTTTAATATTTTTCTTGCTGATAATGAAGAAACAGAAAGAAAGCAAAACAAATCGCAGTTTGCAGGTGAGAAAAATGAAGTATAGACTTCCTGAAATTAACGACAAAGATATACTACAGAAATATGTACAAGAACACCATAATAACGGAGAAACCAGCATCAGTGCGAGCTTGGGTTTATCATCCTCT
>JAFZOI010000012.1 GCA_017550645.1 Oscillospiraceae bacterium | reverse complement strand
TCGCAAAACTGCTTTGCACCGCAAAAAGTGAGATTTTTGTGTCAGACGAGGCGAACGGCGCAGGAATACTGGCTTTTGTATTCCGAGTACGGGCAACGAAGTCTGACGCGAAAAGATCCTTTTTGCGGCTGTCGTATCCCTAATCTGCACGCCCCTTCCGGGGAGGTTTTTTTGCGCGTCCCGCAAGCGCAGAGAGACGGAAAGCCCCCTTTGCGAAAGGGGGCTCCCGCGGCGCGGGTGGGGGATCGTGTCCGATCCGCCGGAGGCACGACAAGGTATCTCCGATGTACGGCACCCGATCCCTCCGCCTCGCATTCGCTCGGCACCTCCCTTTCGCAAAGGGAGGCAGAGGGGAAGCGCGCTCCCGCGGGTACAACGTCAAAATTGACTGTCCGGGGCGGGGGTGGTATCATGGAGAAAACGAAAGGGGGCGCGAGCATGAACGAGAGGAGTCCGGACCTTATAAAAGGGGATCTCTGGAGATCCATGCTCGTTTTCTCCGTCCCTCTCATTGCCTCGAACCTGCTGCAGGCGCTATACAACATCGTGGACATGATCATCGTCGGCCGCTTCGCGGGCTCGGCGGGGCTCTCCGCGGTCAGCGTCGGCGGGCAGGTCACGATGGTCGCGCTGTGCATCGTCATGGGCATAGCCAACGCCGCGTCCGTCCTCTCCTCCCAGCTCGTCGGAGCCGGGCGGCAGGGCGAGATACCGCGCATGGACCGCACGATGGAGCTCGTCTTCGCGGCGGTCGCGCTGCTGCTGACCTGCCTTGCGTGGATATTCACGCGGCCGCTTCTGACCGCGCTGCACACGCCGCCGGAGGCCTATTCGCAGGCCGTTTCCTATCTTCGCATCTGCATGACGGGGACGGTCTTCGTCTACCTGTACAATCTCATGACCGGCGTGCTGCGCGGCGTGGGCGATTCGCGCACTCCCCTGCTGCTCGTCGCGATAACCTCGGCGGTCAACCTCGCGCTCGATCTGCTGCTCGTCGGCGTGTTCAGGCTCGGCGCGGGCGGCGCCGCGGCGGCGACGGCGTTTTCCCAGCTTCTGAGCTGCGTGCTCATCTTCCCCGTCGCGCGCAGGCGGCACGGATTTCTGCGCCTGAGCGAGAAGTTCAGCTTCGACAGGGAAAAGCTGGCGCTGCTGGTGAAGATAGGTCTGCCGCAGTCGGTGCAGTTCACGCTGACGGAGCTCTCCTTCCTGCTCATCGCGGGCATAGTCAATCTCTTTGGGGTCTACGCCTCGGCGGCCGCGGGCGCGGTCGCGCGGCTGGGGAGCTTCGCCGTCCTCGCGAGCAAAGCCATGATGGGCGGGATAATCACCGTCACGGGGCAGAACATAGGCGCGGGGCAGCCTTCGCGCGCGCTGCGCGGCATGGGCATAGGCATACTCTACGCCGTCCCCATAAGCCTTGCCTTCTACGTGCTCTCGCTCGTGAAGCCCGAGATGATGCTCGGCCTCTTTACGGGCGAGGCGCCCGTCATAGCCGAGGGCGCGCCCTACCTCAAGGCCGTCGCGCTCAGCTTCGTGCTGGAGAGCGTGATGTTCTGCATGATGGGCCTGCTGACCGGCGCGGGGCACACGCTCGTGACGCTCTCGTGCGCGATGGTGAGCGCGTTCGTCGTGCGATACTCGCTGGCGCGGCTTTTCGGCATAACGCTCGGCATGGGCTTCGTCGGCGTCGGCTGGGCCTACCCCTTCGCGCCGGCGGCGTCGCTCATAATATGCACGGCGTTCATCCTCAGCGGCAGATGGAAGCACAACCGCGTCCGGGTGTGAGATATGGAAAATAAGACAGAGCGGAATGCGGGCATAGACCTCATAAAAACGGTCGCGATATTCTGCGTGATCGTCATACACGTCTCCGCCCCGGGCTATTCGCGCGCGGGCTTGGACTACTGCGCCTCCGTCTTCTGGGGCAGCGTGACGCGCATGGCCGTGCCGCTCTTTTTCATGTGCTCCGGCGCGGTGTGGCTCGACCCGGAGCGGGACTTCGGCCTCGCGCGCTTTTTCAAAAAGAACTTCCTGCGCCTCGTCGTCGCGCTCTTTTTCTGGGCCGCGGCGTATAAGCTCGGCCACCTCGTCATGCGCGGCGAGCTGAGCTCCGCGGGGGTCGTGAACGCGCTGAAAGAGCTCGTTTTGTTCCGGCACGAGGGGCATCTTTACTACCTGCACATCATGCTCCTGCTCTACGCCTTTATCCCCGTCCTGCGCGTGCTGACCGCGCACGCGGGGCGCGGGACGCTGCTCTGGCTGCTCGCGCTCTGGGCGCTGACGGGCATAATCTATCCGACTCTGCGGCCCTTCTGGCCGTTTACCCTGCTCATCGGCGTTCCCGCGCAATGGCTGATGAACATGGCGTACGCCTCCCTCGGCTTCGCCCTGCTCGGGCACTTTCTGACGAAGTATCCGATGAAGCGCGCGCCCGGCGCGATCCTCTTCGCCATCGGCTTCGCCGTTACCTTCGGCGGGACGCTCATAATGAGCCGCGGCGGGCTCTACGAGGGCTTTTTCGAGGGCATGAGCGTCGGCGTCGCGCTGCAGGCGGCGGGCCTCTTCGCCCTGCTCTCCGGCGCGGAGCCGCGCAGGACGGGGCTCATCGGCTTCGTATCGCGCGCGTCGTTCGGCGTCTATCTCGTCCACATCTTCGTTGTCTACGCCGCGGCGAAGCTCGGCTGGAGCGTCCTGCTCCTGCCCTGCGCCGTCTCGATACCGCTCGCCGCGCTCGTCACGCTCGCCGTGAGCTGCGGGGTATGGTTCGTCCTCTCGAAGATACCCTTCGTCAGGAGCTATCTGGTTTGATCGCAAAAAAGCCTCGCCCGTCTCCGCGCTTGCCGCGAGACGGGCGGTGTGATAAAATATGTCAAAAGGCCGCGAAAGCGAGGTGAGAGCATGAAGCGAAAAGACGGCATAGACCTAATAAAAGCGATAGCGATATTCTGCGTGGTCCTCGCGCACACGTGCTCTCCGGGCTATTTCACGACGGGCGCGAACTTCTGCGCCTCCGTCTTCTGGGGCAGCCTCTTCCGCATGGCCGTGCCGCTCTTTCTCATGTGCACGGGCGCGCTGCTGCTCGACCCCGAGCGCGAATTCAAGGCCGTCCCCTTCCTGCGCAAGAACTATCTGCGCATCCTCATAGCGCTCTTTTTCTGGGCCGCCATGTATAAGCTCTACCATCTCGCCGTGGGCGGGGCGCTGAGCGGCAGTTCCCTGCTCTTCGCGCTTAAGGAGCTCGTGCTCTTCAAGCACGAATTCCACCTCTATTATCTGCATATCACGCTGCTGCTCTACGCTTTTCTCCCCATCCTGCGCGTGCTGACCAAGCACGCGAGCCGCGGGACGATGATCTACCTGCTCGTCCTCTGGGCGCTGACGGGCATAATCTATCCGACGCTGCGGCCCTTCTGGCCGTTCAGCCTGCTCGAGGGCGTCCCCGCGCAGTGGCTGATGAACATGGCGTGGGCCTCATTCGGCTACGCCCTGCTCGGGCATTTCCTGATGAAGTACCCGATGAAGCGGTGGCTCGGCGCGGTCCTCTTCGCGGCCGGCTTCGCCGTGGTCTTCGGCGGGACGCTCATCATGAGCAGGAGCCGCGGCTCGTTCTACGAGGGCTTTCTCGAGGGCATGAGCGTCGGCGTCGCGCTCAAGGCGGCGGGCCTCTTCGGCCTGCTCTCGGGCGTGAAGCTCAGGCGCACGGGCCTCGTGCGCTTCATCGCGAAGGCCTCCTTCTGCGTCTATCTCATCCACATCTTCATCATATCCGAGGCGGCAAGGCTCGGCTGGAGCATCCTGCTCCTGCCCTGCATCGTCTCCATCCCGCTCGCTGCGCTCGTCACGCTCGCGATCTGCTGCGGGATATGGTTCGTGCTCTCGAAGATACCGGTCGTCAAGAAATACTTGGTTTGAAAAAGCGCGCCTGCGGAGCTCGCGACGACGATCTGAGGGGTCGTCGCAACGCAAAATCGGGAGCCGCCTCGCCGCAGCTGCGCCGGTACGACCCTTCCGCCTCGTTGCGCTCGGCACCTCCCCTTACGCAGGGGAGGCTTATTTGCATACAAAAAGACCGCATCCGAACAACATCGGATGCGGTCTTTTTACTTGTTTTCACATACCGATCAGTCGATCTCCTCGTAGTCGGCGTCGTCCGGCGTACGCGCGCCCTCCTTGTCGAGGACGCCCTCGGCCCCGCAGACGGGGCACATGCCGAACTTCGGCCCGAGGTCCTGGATCATGTCCGTCGCGGACTTGAACTTCTTGCCGCACTCGGGACAGTGATAGTACATGAAGCAGGGGCCCCAGCTCATTACTTGAGGCTGAGGATCTCTCTGGCCTCGTCCGGAGTCGCGACCTCAAGGCCGAACTCGCGGATGACGCGGGCGGCGCGCTCGACGAACTGAGCGTTGCTGTCGGCGAGGACGCCCTTCTGATAGACGACGTTGTCTTCCATGCCCACGCGGACGTGGCCGCCCATGGCGACGGCGCCGTAGAGCATCTCCATGGCGGACTTGCCGACGCCGAAGGCGCTCCAGGTGCTGCCCGGGCAGAGGGACTCCATGGTCTCCTTCATGAAGACGAGGTTCTTCATGCTGCCGGTGATGCCGTTGGCGCAGCCCATGCAGAACTGGAAGTGCAGGGGGGCCTTCAGGACGCCCTTCTTCAGATAATAGGCGGCGTTGGCGATCATGCCGGGATCAAAGGCCTCGATCTCGGGCTTGACGCCCCACTCCTGCATGTTCTTGCCGAGCTCCTCAAGGAAGGCGGGGCTGTTGATGAACAGGCCGGAGTTCATCCAGTTCATGGAGCCGCAGTCATAAGAGCCCATCTCGGGCTTGAGCTCCTTGAGGTGGATCTGGCGGGTCTCGTCGGTGGCGTAGAGGTCGCCGGAGGTGGTCATGTTGAGCACGATGTCGCAGTCGGGGTGATTGGCCCTGAGGAGCTTCACGGTCTCGGCGAACTTGTTCTTGTCCATGGTGCCGTTGCCGTTGTCGTCGCGCATGTGAAGATGGGCGACGGCGGCGCCGGCCTTCCAGCAGGCGTAAACGTCCTCGGAGATCTCGGCGGGGGTCAGGGGGACGTTGGGGTTGTTTTCCTTCTTGGGCCACGCGCCGGTGACGGCGGCGGTGATTATGCGCTTGTTCTTAAGATCGGCCATTTTGATAACCTCTTTCTTGGTATGATTTTATGCTGCCTTATTTCTTCTTATTGCGGTTGAAGAGCCTCTGCATATACTCGAGGCCGCTGTCGCCGTTGCCCTCGGGGAAGCCGTAGCCGGTGCCGCCGTAGGCATAGGTGCGATCGGGCACGCCCTTGACGATGAGGTCCTCGTCGATCTCGGCCGTGCAGCGGGCCATGGAGCCGTCGCCCATGTACCAGCGGAGGGGGAAGCAGTTGAAGCGGAACCAGACTCCGGGCGGGATCTTGTCGAGGTCGCCGCCGAGGTTCTCGACGCCGACTATGCCGTGGCCGAGCATCTCCTTGTGGCAGGGCTCCCAGGTGCCCCAGACGCCGAGGTTCTCGAGCTCGCCGAACTTCTTGTCATAGGCCTCCTGGCCGTGGATGCGGATATACTCGAACTTGTCGAACTCAGCGAAGGCTTCCTCGCCGAAGAGCTCCTTGTACTCGTCGATGATGGTCTTGCCGGTCGCGCCGAGCAGATCCATGCGGGTCATGCCGTTGAGGCTCATCGCGGTGTGCAGGGGATGGTCGAGAGCCTGAGAGTCCATGGCGACGCACTTGACCTTATTCTTGACGAACCACTTGCCGGCGTCGATGCCGGTGCCGCAGGCATAGTGATAATAGGCCTTCGTATCGTCGAAGAGGCGGTGCATGCCGGTGTTGAGGCAGATGATCTTGCCCTCGAGGTCCTTCTGCTTGATCTTGTACTTCTTGCAGGCGGCGTCGAGGTGCTTGTCCGTGATGAGGCCCCACGGCTCGATGTCGATCTTCAGAACGACGGCGGTGCCGGTGTAGGCGTCGATGGGCATCTCGTGGGTGTAGCGGGCGCGGCGGCCGTCGAACTCATACTCCATGACGTGACGGGGAGCGTCGCAGTGGGTGCCGGTGTGCATGGTGCAGGTGATCTTCTGGGTCAGGACGCCGCCCTTGGCCATGGTGTGGGTGTTGTCGATGACGGGCTTGTCGAAATACGGCCAGCGGGGTATCTCGGCGCTGAACGGGTGGGTGAGGTCAACGAATACGGTTTTTCCCATTTTCAGAACTCCTTTTAAGAAATTTTAGATTACTTATTTTGCGCTGCCGAGCTTACTTCTTCTGCTTGGCGGCGTAGTCTATGAGGTACTCGCGCAGGCCCGTGTTGGAGGCCTTCATCTGCTCGGGCGTCCATTCCTGCCAGCCCTTGCCGGTCTTGAAGCCGAGATCGCCGCGGTCGAGCATCTCCTGCAGGCACTTGGAGGGCTCGTGGTTATCGGCCAGATGCGGAAGGATATAGTCGTGGATGTTCTTGGAGAGCTCGATGCCGACGACGTCGGAGTTCTCCATGGGCCCCATGATGGGCCAGCGCAGGCCGGGGCCGTACTTGCAGGCGTCGTCGACGGTCTTGGCGTCGGCGATGCCGTTTTCGACCATATAGAAGGCCTCGCGCCAGAGGGCGTGCTGGAGGCGGTTGGCGACGAAGCCCGGGACGTCCTTCTTGCAGTAGATGGGCTTCTTGCCGCAGCTGGTCATGAGCTCCATGGTCTCGTCGATGACCCATTCCTCGGTCACGTTGGACTTGATGACCTCGACGAGGGGGATGAGGTGGCCGGGATTCCAGAAGTGGGCGCCCACGACGCGCTCGGGGTGCTTGCACTTGGAGCCGATCTCGGTCGAGCTCATGACGGAGGAGTTGGTCGCGAGGATGCACTTATCCGAACAGAACTTCTCGATCTCGACGAAAAGCTGCTGCTTGGTCTCCATGACCTCGGGAGCGCACTCGATGATGAAGTCGGCGTCGGTATAGGCCTCGGCCTCGTCGACGACGAAGTGGATGCGGCTGAGAATGGCCTTCTTCTCCTCTTCGGTCGCGGCGCCGCGGGAGATCATGATGTCGAGGTTGTTCTCGATGGGCTCCCAGCGGTCGGGCTTGAGAGCGCGGGTCTTGAGCACGACGTGCAGGTCGGGGTTGGAGGCGAAGACCTGAGCAAGGGCGTTGCCCATCATGCCCGCGCCGACAACGACTACGTTTTTGATGTTCATTTCGTATCTCCTTTAACGCTTTATGCGGGGATCACACTACGAGGTAGCCGCCGGAGCAGTCGCAGTTGGCGCCGGTGATGAAGTCGGAGGCGGCGGAGCTCAGGAACAGAGCGTAGCCGACGAAATCGGCGGGCTCGCCGAGGCGGCCGATGGGCTCGCGGTTGAGGAAGTTCTTATACACGGCGGACTCGGGATCGAACATCCACTCGGTCAGATCGGAGCGGAAGACGGTCGGGCAGATGGAGTTGACGTTGATGCCGTACTGCGCGGTGAGGTCGCAGGCAAGGCAGTTGACCATCAGGTCGGCGCCGCCCTTGGACGTGCAGTAGCCGGTGTAGCCGGCCATGCCGCGCTTGGAGCGCTGGGAGGTCGTGATGACCATCTTGCCGCCCTTGCCCTGGGCGACCATCTGCTCGGCGACGAACTTGGCGACTATATAGACGCTCTTGCAGTCGGCGTCCATGATGTACTGCCAGTCGGCGACGGACTGCTCAAGGACGTTGGCGGGCTTGTTGTAGCCGTGGGCGATGGCGAGGATGTTGATCTCGCCGTACTTCTCGACGGCGGCCTTGATGAGGGCCTTGACGTCCTCTTCCTGAGCGGGGTCGGCGGCGAAATACGCGCAGTCGATGCCCTCGGCCTTGAACTCGTCCTCGAGAGCCTGGAGCTTCTTGGCGTTGCGGGCGGTCATGAAGACCTTGCAGCCGGCATAGCCGTAAGCCTTGGCGAGCACGCAGCCGAGCGCGCCGGTGGCGCCCGTTACGAGGGCGACCTTGCCCTCAATGGAGAACATGTTGTTGACGAAATCTTTGCTGACCGGAACCATAGTGAATCCTCCTTAAAATAATTTCATCTTAAAGTATTATGCCCAAAGGGCGCAGGCGGGCTCCGAAGAGGGCGCTGTGCGCCTATTTTGACTTATTAAAGCATACCACATTCATCCGCCGTAGTCAACGGCTCGCGGACTTTTTCGGCGGCGGAAAAACGGAGAAACGCGCCGTTTTCCGTCCGGTGCGAGGCATATCATATAACCCCGGCCGCGCCCATTGGTGAAATCGGATTGAACGAAAATTGAACTTTTTTCGGATAAGCCGCGGGGATATGCGTTCCATAGGCTTCCCCCAACGGGGGGAAGCTGTCGAGCGTACGCGAGACTGATGAGGGGCGAATACGCCCCGCCACGGTTCTCCACCTCATCCGTCACGGCTTCGCCGTGCCACCTTCCCCTCGAGGGGAAGGCTTTGATACGCGCCCCCATTGGCTTCCCCTCGAGGGGAAGGCTTTTGATACGCGCCCCCCCATTGGCTTCCCCTTGAGGGGAAGCTGGCAGCCCGAAGGGCTGACTGATGAGGTGGCCGATCTCGGCTCGGCAGTTATCGCCCCTCATCCGGCATCCGCCTTGCGTGAGACGGCGGACGCCGCCTGTCTCGCTGCGGCTCGGTCACGCCGCGGCTCTGACTGTCCTCTTGCGGTACCCGAAAAACGCTGCGGGCTTGCGCTTAACCTTGCGTTTTTCGACCGCGGCGCCGCTTCGCTACCTCCAACGGGGGAAGGCTTTGGTGCCCCGCTCTCTCTACGAAAAAACTCCGGAAATACGACATGTATTTCCGGAGTTTCCGTTTCGCGGGGGTTATTTAATGTAAGAAACTTCGATGCGCTGGTCGTCCGCACCGGGCTTTTTGAACTCCTGCGCCGCGTAGCCGAACGCCGCCGTCCCCACGCAGGTCATCCCCTCAGGGATGCCGAGGCGCTTGACGAGCTCGGGCTCGCCGTTGATGCCGTACATGGCCATCCAGAGATAGATGCTGTCTATCCCCAGATCGGCCGCCGCGACCATCATGTTCTGGATGACGCAGCCTGCGTTGGTCCATTCGATGTTCTCGAGAAAGCCCTTCGTCGAGGCGAGCACGACGAGCGTGGGCGCGCCGTAGAGCGGGTGGCTGCCGGGACGGTTCTTCGCGGAGGCCTCGTCGATGGCCTTGAGCAGCTCCGCGTCCTGCACGGCGATGAGCTTCAGGCTCTTGAAGGCGCCGCCGCCGACCGCCGCCTGACCGCCGGCGAAGAGTATCGCGTCGAGATCGGCGTCGCTTATCTGCCTGTCGGAGAAGCCGCGCGTCGAGTGTCTTGCCTTGATGGCGTCGAGTGTGTTCATGATATGACCTCCCTCGTTTCGTTTCGTGCTTAAACTGTTATGTCAAAATTATACAGCCATCCTCCCCCGCTGTCAACGAGCGCGGGGGCGGATGAACAGTCATTTCTTAACTTAGAGAGGGTATATTCTGAGATAGCTCTTTTGCCGTTAAATCTTGCTGAAAAAGTTTTCGTCAATTTCGTATGTTGTGACTTCTTTCACACCAATTCCGTATTCAGCAATCATATTGATGAAATCTTCACCGTCAACAAGGTCAATTTGCTGTTTTCCGGAGGAGGAGGCTTCTTCTCTGGCGGCTTGTGAAAAAGTACCTGTGGTAATGAGGACACCTTTTTCTATGTTGGTTGTTAATGAGCCTCTGAAATCGCGAATAGCCGGAGCTCCAACAACTCCACTGTATCGCTTGCATTGGAACGCCACGTTAAAGCTGAAAATCCCGTTGATTTTCAGCTTGCCGGTTCCGTCAATACCGCCATCGCCGGATTTTTTGGTTACTTCAACTTGAGTAAACCCACACTCTCTTAAGACGCGCTGAGCAAGTCGTTCGAAGCCGAAGGGGTCCATGTTTTTTAGAATCTCACCAAGTTTAATTCGCCATGGCTTGGCTTCATCGGGATACTCGACTTCGTCGTTGCCCGGGTCGTCATCTTCCGGATTCTGCGGGGGATTTGTGTCCGACGCGCCGCTCTTATTCTTTCTTGATGAAGCGGTCATGGCAGTGACGGTAGAAACAATAAGTCTTTCATCCAGAGAATCTGTGTTGATATACTCGGACTTTACAGACCATACCGACCTTGCGCTGTTTTCTATTACACCGTATTTGGCCAAGTAAGTTCTGGCCCATGCCAATTGATAAGAAAGCTCGCTCTGGTTGGTGTTCCCGAGATGCGGAATATCGGCAACCTCATCAGAGATCTGAAGGTCAATTATGACTTGACGCAGTATTTCATCGTTTCTGCCCGACCCGCCCAGTTTTCGCAGCGCTGATAGAGTAGCTGTAAGCAGAGAGGAGTACCTAGGTACTCTGGGGTCAATTTTAGTCCGAGTAGACATTGCTTTTCCTCCGTTTGTTTTGCCTGAATAGAATAACGCATTTTTCATTAGTATTTTGATTATATAAGCTGTTTTTCGAGCGGTCAACTCCCTCAGATATCAGAATCTGGTTTTTGTATTATTTCCGTCTCATAAGACTGATTGAGAAGGTCTATTGCTTCATTCATAGTATCCAAAGAATCTCTAATGCTTTGAATGCGGCTTTTAGCAAAATTACTGGCAAACTGAGAAGCTAGAATTGTACCAAATGCAAGGGCAGTTAATCCATCAAGTTGCTTGTTGAAAAATACAAATATGGGCTCAAAAAGGAGAATGCAAAAGAAAAGAATGAATCCGACTAAGACAAACAATTCTGACGTCATGGAAAACCGTTTTTGTTGCTTTTCTTCTTTGTTTAAAGTTTCTAATAAGCTCACAACAGACCTTTCTGAGTTTTTTAGCGTTTGCCCAATCGTTTTTTCAGTATCTGCACCATATTGGTCTTTAATATGAATATCTTGCCGATTGTTAATTTTAATATGGTGTTGCAGCCTGACTAAATATGACTCAAGCCTTGGCCTTGTTGTCTTAACATTATCCTGCAATATGTCAGCAACAGAGGAAAAAGCATCAGCAATGACAAGAGCCCAGCTTGTCACTGTAATTGCGGTTACGATATAACTCCATTTCGAGTTTGCGTATAGAGGCCTTGTAAAGACAGCAATGAATATAAACAGTATATAAGCCAACATAAGAATAGTGCTAGTTTTTCTCCGCATCTCTGCTCTTGTCTCCTCCAATAAGGCTCAAATGTCCTGCGTATTCGCTTGTTCTCTAACAGATCAGTCAGTCAGCACAAAAGAAATACGTATAAGAATATATTAACATATTACATTTATATAATCGAGAATTTTTCGTTGTATAAAGACAAACGGCACCGATCTCTCGGTGCCGTTTTCCTTATTTCTTTCAGATGCCGGCGAGCTTGAGGATCTCGGGGACCTTGGCTTCCCAGCCGAGCGCCATGATGTGCACGCCCTGGCAGTAGGGCTTGCACTCGCGGATGATGCGCGCGGCGATCTCGACGCCGGTGATGCCGGCCTTGGTCTTCTCCTTGTCGGCCTTGAGCTCGTCGATGAGCGCGTCGGGGACGTAGACGCCCGCGACGTTCTGGCTCATGTAGCGGACCATGCCGACGTTCTTGGGGATGATGACGCCGACCTGAACGGGCACGCCGAACTGCTTGGCCTTCTCCATGAAGGAGATGAACTTCTCGGAATCGAACACGGCCTGCGTCTGGAAATACTGCGCGCCGGCCATGACCTTGCGCTCCATCTTGGCAAGCTGCGCGTCGATGGAATCGCTGCAGGGGGAGACGACCGCGCCCTTGGCAAACTTCGGGGGCTCGCCGACGAGCTCGTTGCCGCCGAGGTCGAAGCCGCGCTCGAGCTCGCAGACGGTGTGCAGCAGGGAGACGGAGTCGAGGTCGAAGACGGGCTTGGCGCCGGGATGGTCGCCGAGGCGGGTGTGGTCGCCGGTCAGGCAGAGGACGTTGTCTATGCCGAAGAGGGCGGCGGCCAGCAGGTCGGACTCGAGGGCCATGCGGTTGCGGTCGCGGCAGGTCAGCTGGAAGATGGGATTGAGCCCCGCGTCCTTGAGCGCCTTGCAGAAGCCCAGAGAGCTCAGGCGCATGACGGAGGACTGGTTATCGGTGACGTTGACGGCGTCGATGTTGCTCAGGTACTCCTTGGCCTCGGCAACGTGCTCCTCGACGTGAAATCCCTTCGGAGGGCCGACCTCCGCGGTAACGACGAACTCACCACGCGAAAAACGATCGGTTATTTTCATTTATCACTTACTCCTAATCTTTAGATTTGCAGCGTCATTCGGCTGCATCGACTTCGTTGCCGTAGTTGCGTATCTGAACGGGGCACTTGAGCGCGTCGAGGCGGCCGACCATCTTCAGGCGGCGGTAGATGCGCTCCCAGCCGCACTCCATGTTCGGGTCGACCTCGCACTTGCCGTCCTTCGAGCCGCCGCACTGACCGTTGACGAGGCTCTTCGAGCAGGCCGTCAGCGGGCAGATGCCGCCGGTCAGGTTGAGGTAGCACTCGCCGCACTGCTTGCAGTCATATTCCAGCGGCGTGACGCCCTGCCCGCCGGGGAGAGCGTACGTGTCGCAGGCCGCGAGGACGCGCTTGGTCTCCAGATACTCGGAGACGGTCTGCACGCCGACGCCGCAGGAGAATACGAGGACGGTGTCCGCCGCGGCGATCTCGGCCTTGTGCAGGTCGAGGCGCAGCTTCATGTTCTCGGGGTTGCAGATGTAGTCCGTCGTAAATATGCCGGTCACCCTGCCCTCGGCGCAGAGCTCCTTCTGAAGCTCGGCCGCTTCCTTCTCGGGGAAGCCGACTTCCTTGCAGCCGTGGCAGTTGATGATAAACGCTTTTCCAGTGATCAGCGATACGATCGTCTCTTTGGATTTAAGTTTCGTAACCAGCATTACTTCTTATTCATCTCCATTATCGCAGATTTTCCGGCCTTTATCTTCGTGACCAGCGGGATCTTGGAGGAGCAGATGTATTCGCAGCATCTGCACTCGAGGCAGTCGCGGACGTTGTAGTCGGCCATGCCCTGCCAGTTGCCGTCGTCATGGAACCTGGCGAAGTAGAGCGGTTCGAGCTCCATCGGGCAGACGTCCACGCAGCGGCCGCACTTGATGCAGCTGACGGCCTCGGAGTGGTCCGTGTCGTAGGCGATGACGCCGTTGGTGGCCTTGATGACGGGGACGTCGGGGTCCGTGACGGGGACGCCCATCATCGGGCCGCCCGTCTTGATCGTGACGTCGTCGCCGGTGATGCCGCCGCAGTAGTCGATGAGCTCCTTGACGCTGGTTCCGATCTTCACGATGTAGTTGCCGGGGTTCTTGATCCTCTCGCCCGTGACGGTCACGACGCGCTCGACGAGCGGCATGCCCGTCTTTATGGCGTCGGCGATCGCCTTGGCCGTGCTTACGTTGCCGACGACGGCTCCGACGTCGGCGGGGAGCCCGCCGCTCGGGACCATGCGGCCCATGACGCGCTTGATGAGCATCTTCTCGGCGCCCTGCGGGTACTTCGTCCTCGCGACGACGACCTCGACGCCCTCGATGCCCTCGACCTTCGCCTGCATGAGCTCGACGGCGTCGGGCTTATTGTCCTCGATGACGATGATGCCCTTCGGGGCGGCGACGCACTTCATCATGGCGCGCAGGCCGTAGATGACGTCGTCGGCGTATTCGAGGAGGACGCGGTGGTCGGCGGTCAGCATCGGCTCGCATTCGCAGCCGTTGAGCAGTACCGCGTCGATGGGCTTGCCGGGCTTGAGCTTGACGGAGGCGGGGAAGCCCGCGCCGCCCATGCCGACGATGCCGCTCTCCTTGACGATGTCGACTATCTCGTCGGGAGTCAGCGTCTCGATATCGCCGCGAGGCTTGACCGACTCGTCGACGGTATTCTTCTTATCGTTCTTGATGACGACGGAGAGGACGTTCCCGCCCTTCGTCGGATGCAGGCGCGGCTCGACGGCGAGGACCGTGCCGCTCACGCTGGAGTGGACGGTGCCGCTTATGAATGCGGCGGCTTCGCCTATCTTCGTGCCGACCTTGACGGCGTCGCCGGCCTGAACGGTCGGGGTCGCCGGGGCTCCGGAATGCATGGACAGCGGGATCACCACGACGTCGGGCTCCGGGAACCGGACGAGGGGCAGGTGCTCGCTGAGCTCCTTGCGCTCGGAGGGGTGCACGCCGCCGTAATACCCGTCGAGACGGGAGTCGCGCGCGGCGGCGACGAACTCGCTGATGGTCTTGAAGTTGACCTTGGAGTAGTCGCGGGTCTGTACGGGCTGGTCGAGGAACTCTCTCAGGCGGCCCTGCTTGGTCAGGCGCTGCTCGATCTTCTCCCACGCGCAGTCCCTGTTCGGATCGACCTCGCACTTGCCGTCCTTCGCGCCGCCGCACTGCCCGTTTAGCAGGCTCTTGGAGCAGTCGACGACGGGGCATATGCCGCCGGTCAGGTTGAGGTAGCACTGGGCGCAGGCGTCGCAGGCCTTCTTCGTCAGAGCCATGCCGTGATGTCCTCTGAAATTGAGGGAGTTGGCGGCGGCGTAGACGGGCAGATCGACCGAGTCGGCTATCGTCTGGACGCCGAGACCGCAGCTGACCACGAATACGCTCTTGGTCCCCTCGGGGATCATGTCCGCGAGCTTCTTCAGGGTCTGGGTCTTGTTGCAGAGGAAATCGACCTTGGCCGAGCCGGTCACGGGCTTGCCCTGTTCGGCCGCCATCTTCACGAATTCTTCGCAGTCCGGCTCGTCGACGGACGCGAATTCCTTGAAGCACTTGTTACAAGCTATCACGAAAGGCTTGTCCGCTCCCGCGAGGAACGGCGCCAGCTCTTCGGCGGATTTGAGCTTGTACTTGGTATAGTTCTGCAATTTTTCACCTTCTTCAATGAATTGCGTAAGCGTCCCGCCCGGAGCTCCCCGTCCCGGTAACGCAGGGCCGCGGGATGGGCCGCCTAAGTGCAAAATTGATTTCTCTTGAGTATACCATATCCGGGGCGGCGTTAGCAAGTCGGCATCACGCCCAAATATGTATATTTCGCACTCTTTTTTTGTGATAATTATGCGAAGAGCCGCGGCGTGACCGGGCCGCGGCTGAGGCTGTCCTCTTGCGGTTGCCGAAAAACGCTGCGGGCTTGCGCGCTTCCTTGCGTTTTTAGACCGCTGCGCCGCCCGCAATGCCTTCCCCTTTCGTGGGATAAGGCGAGGGGACCGAGCCGGATGAGGGGCGATACGCGGCGGGGCGAGGGCGCCCCGCCCTACGCGCTCCCCCGCAAGTGCCGCACCGCGATAATGCGCGTAGGGGCCGACGCCCTCGTCGGCCCGCTTTTTTCATCGGAGTTAGCAAAAGCTAACCGAAAAGTATTGCATTCTGCTCCGCGCGGGGATATACTTTCCTCGGGCCGGACGAGGCCCGCGGGAGAACGACATGAACAAGGAACAGAAGACCCTGCTCGCAAGGATAATCATAGCGGCCGTTTTCTGGGTCCCTCTCTTTCTGATAAGCGAGGGGCTGGTCCCCCTGCGCCTGCCGAAGGCCGCGCTCATAGCGCTCTTCCTCGTCCCGTATCTGGTCGCGGGCTTCGACGTGCTCCGCGAGGTGGCCGAGGGGATAATACACGGCGAGGTCTTCGACGAGGACTTTCTCATGGCCGTCGCCACGATAGGCGCGATCGTCCTCGGGGAGTACGCAGAGGGCGTCGCGGTCATGCTGCTATTCCAGATAGGCGAGCTTTTTCAGGACTTCGCCGTCGAAAAAAGCCGGCGGAACATATCCGCGCTGATGGACATACGCCCGGACTTCGCCTGCCTCGAGACGGAGGACGGGGAAAGGCGCGTCGACCCCTCGGAGGTCGCGGTCGGGAGCGTCGTTATCGTCCGCCCGGGCGAGAAGGTCCCGCTCGACGGGGTCGTGATCGACGGCTCCTCCGCGCTCAACGTCTCCGCCCTGACGGGCGAGAGCAGGCCCCGCGAGGTCGGGCCGGAGGACGAGGTCCTCAGCGGGACGGTCAGCCTCTCGGGCGTGCTGCGCATCCGCACGACGACGGAGTTCGGCGAATCGACCGCGAGCAGGATACTCGACCTCGTGGAAAACGCCGCCTCCCGCAAGAGCCGGAGCGAGAGCTTCATAACGCGCTTTGCGAAGGTCTACACGCCCGTTGTCTGCTTCGCGGCGCTCGCGCTCGCCGTCCTGCCTCCGCTCATTTCGACGCTGGCCGGACACGGCGGCGCCGAAGTCTGGCGCGAGTGGATATTCCGCGCCTGCACGATGCTCGTCATCTCCTGCCCCTGCGCGCTCGTCATAAGCGTCCCGCTCGGCTTTTTCGCCGGGCTCGGCGGGGCGAGCGGCCAGGGCATACTGATAAAGGGCTCGAACTATCTTGAGGCGCTCGGCCGCGTGCGCGCCGTCGCCCTCGACAAGACGGGCACGGTGACCAAGGGCAACTTCGCCGTCGAGGCCGTCCACCACTCCCCGCTCGGCGACGCGGAGATGCTCGAATTCGCGGCGCTGGCGGAGTGCCATTCCTCCCACCCCATCTCGCGCAGCCTCAAGGAGGCGTTCGGCAAATACGCCGACCCCGCGCGCGTCGGCGGCGTCGAGGAGATAAGCGGCGAGGGCGTGCTCGCCCGCGTCGACGGGCGCTCGGTCGCGCTCGGCAACGAAAAGCTCATGGCCCGTGTCGGCGCGGAGGCCATCCCCTGCCGCAGCGTCGGGACGATAATCCACATGGCGCTCGACGGGGCCTACTGCGGGCATATCGTCATCTCCGACGAGGTCAAGCCGACCTCCGCAGAGGCCGTCGCCGAGCTGAAAAAGGCCGGCGTGACGCGCGCCGTCATGCTGACGGGCGACTCTCCCGCCGCGGCGGAAAAGGTCGCGGAAGCGGTCGGGATAAAGGAATATCGCGCCGGGCTCCTGCCCGCGGACAAGGTCGCCTTCGTGGAGGAGCTTCTCGGCGAATGCGGGAAGAACGAAGCCCTCGCCTTCGTCGGCGACGGGATAAACGACGCGCCCGTGCTCGCGCGAGCGGACGTGGGCATAGCCATGGGCGCGCTCGGCTCCGACGCGGCGGTCGAGGCCGCCGACGTCGTGCTCATGGACGATGACCCGCTCAAGCTCGCCAAGGCGATACGCATCTCCCGCAGGTGCGTGCGCATAGTCCGCGAAAACGTCGTCTTCGCGCTCGCGGTCAAGCTCGTCTGCCTCGCGCTCGGTGCGCTCGGGATCGCGAACATGTGGGTCGCGACGGCGGCGGACGTGGGCGTGATGATCCTCGCAGTGCTCAACGCGATACGCTGCCTTTTCGTCAAGCGGCTCTGACCGCTCCCCTTCCGGTTTGCTCTCGCCCGGCGCCTCCCGCGCCGGGTTTTTTTGCGCCCTGCGCAGCGATGCCGTTTTTTTGTTGTTGCCAAAAGCAGGCGGGACATGATATGCTGTCTTTAATATCCTGCATTCGCTCCGGAGGCTTCGCAGCCGGGCGCATCTCCCTTTTTTGAGGTGATAATAATGGCAGTAAAGCACAGAGTCGACCTCGCTCCCCTGGAGGACGTCCTCGCCGCGTACGCGGGCGTCAAGGGGAGCCTCATCTCCATCCTGCAGAAGACGCAGGAGATATACAGCTACGTCCCGGAGGACGCTGTATACCTCATCTCCGCGCGCACGGGCGAGTCTCCGGCGAAGATCATGGGCGTGGCGACGTTTTATTCGCAGTTTCGCTTCGCGCCTGCCGGAAAGTATCAGATACAGATATGCAAGGGCACGGCGTGCTACGTAAACGGCTCCGAGCGGCTCATCGACGTCTTCACGGAGGAGCTCGGCATAGGCAACAACGAGACCACGCCGGACGGGCTCTTTTCGCTCAACGTCGTCAGCTGCCTCGGCTGCTGCTCGCTTGCGCCCGTCATGATGATTAACGACAGGGTCTACGGCCTGCTGACCGCGGAAAAGATCCGCAGGCTGCTGCGCGAACTTCGGGAGGAGGACGAGACGGTATGATAAGGATAGTAGTCGGCGAGGGCAGCTGCGGCCTCGCGGCGGGCGCCGCGGCGGTATACGACGCGCTGGAAGCCGCCCTGCCGGAGAGCGCCTCGCTCGGCATAACGGGCTGCGTCGGAGCCTGCTACCTCGAGCCCATAGTCGACATTTAC
>JAFZOI010000011.1 GCA_017550645.1 Oscillospiraceae bacterium | reverse complement strand
TCGCAAAACTGCTTTGCACCGCAAAAAGTGAGATTTTTGTGTCAGACGAGGCGAACGGCGCAGGAATACTGGCTTTTGTATTCCGAGTACGGGCAACGAAGTCTGACGCGAAAAGATCCTTTTTGCGGCTGTCGTATCCCTGATCTGCACGCCCCCTGAGGGAGGCTTTTTCCTTTTTTCGAAAAAAACTCATTTTTCTGCAATTTAGTGTTGTAATTTGCCAATGGGTGTGTTACAATCCGTTCATTAAATGTTCATACCCTTTGACGCTCGCCGGGATCGCGCGGCGAAACCGGGAGCGGAGGGACTCTGGAGAAGCTCATTTTTGAGTGCCGAAGGTGCAAGGCGGTCCCCCGCCGAATCTCTCAGGCAAAAGGACAGGGCCGGTCGTCTCGTTTTCGGGATACTTATCTGTTGAGGGCTTTTTCAGACGAAAAAGTCCCTATTATTTTATCGGGAGGAATAGACCATGACCCTCAGCGAATTCATAACCAAGCTTGACGACGTGGCGTGGGGCTCCGTAGTCCTGTGTCTGCTCGTCGGCGTCGGCGTCGTCCTGAGCATATGCACGCGCTTCCTGCAGTTCCGCAAGTTCGGCCACGCGATGAAGATGACCCTCGGCCGCGTCTTCAAGAAGACGGAGGCCAAGGCCGGCGAGGTCACGCCGCTCCAGGCGCTGACGACGGCGCTGGCCGGCACGGTCGGCACCGGCAACATCGCGGGCGTCACGGGCGCCATCGTCATCGGCGGCCCCGGCGCGGTATTCTGGATGTGGATATCCGCCCTCGTCGGCATGATGACCAAGTTCTGCGAGGTCACTCTCGCCGTCCACTACCGCGAGCGCAACGACAAGGGCGACTGGGTCGGCGGCCCGATGTACTATATAAAGAACGGCCTCGGAAAGGGCTGGGGCTGGCTCGGCGTCCTCTTCTGCATCTTCGGCGCCCTCGCCGCCTTCGGCATAGGCAACGCGACGCAGGTGCAGTCCATAACGGGCGCCATCAACGGCGCCATCGACTCCCTCGGCGGCAATACCGCCGCCACGCAGCTGACCTTCCTCGGCTCGACGTTCAATCTCTCCAGCCTCATCATCGGCGTCATCGTGGCGATCCTCATCGCGCTCGTCCTCTTCGGCGGCATCAAGCGCATCGGCTCCGTCACGGAGAGAGTCGTCCCCGTCATGGCGGTCGTCTACATCATCGCCTCCCTCATCATCATCTTCGCCAACATCACCCACATCGGCAGGGCCTTCGGAATGATCTTCCAGGGCGCCTTCAGCGCCGAGGCCGCGCTCGGCGCCGCCTTCGGCATCACGATAAAGACCTCCATCACCAAGGGCATCGCCCGCGGCTGCTTCTCCAACGAGGCCGGCCTCGGCTCCGCCCCCATGGCCCACGCCGCGACCAGCGAGAAGGACCCCGTCAAGCAGGGCTTCTTCGGCATCTTCGAGGTCTTCATGGACACCATCATCATCTGCACCCTGACCAGCCTCGTCGTCCTGACGACCGTCGCGGCCGCGGGCGCGGAGGGCGTCGGCATCTCCTGGGGCACCAGCGGCGGCGCCTCCATCGTTACCGCCTGCATGGCGCGCATCATCTCCGGCGGCGTGAGCGGCGTGCTCGTCGCGGTCTGCCTGAGCCTGTTCGCGTTCTCGACGATACTCAGCTGGTCGCTCTACGGCACCCGCTGCTTCGAATTCCTCTTCGGCACGAAGGCCAGCAAGGTCTATCAGGTGATCTTCGTCCTCTTCGCCATCGTCGGCGCGACGATGTCCCTGGCCGACGCTTGGAACCTCGCGGACGCGCTCAACGGCTTCATGGCCATCCCGAACCTCATCTCCATCCTCGCGCTGAGCCCGGTCGTCATCAAGCTCGTGCGCGACTACTTCGCAAACCTGAAGCAGGAGCGCCTGAGCTGACGCGAAACCCAATGATCCGAGCCCTCGCCGAAATCGGCGGGGGCTCTTTTTCTTGACAACGCGCGTCAAACGCGGGAAAATATAATATCACCTTGTGAAGAGGGGGAAGCCCTTATGACCGACAGGATAAGG
The DNA here is from genome assembly GCA_017550645.1 of Oscillospiraceae bacterium. Lineage (GTDB taxonomy): Bacteria > Bacillota > Clostridia > Oscillospirales > Oscillospiraceae > RGIG7949. The sequence goes on along the minus strand of JAFZOI010000011.1, from coordinate 17,057 downwards.
CGCATGATAGAGAGCCTGCGCGTCAGCAAATACCCGCTCTGCGTCGAGCTTTTCCGGCTCGCCAACGAGTCGCTCGACGCTACGCGCGGCGAGCCGACGCTCCTTCGCCGGAGCAGGCTCTGCGCCCACGTGCTCGACAACATCACCATCTTCATCGAGCCGGAGGACCTCCTCTGCGGCTCGGGCGCGAGCAAGCCCTTCGGGCTGGAGATGCAGTATGAGTACGGCGTATGGACGCGCGACGAGGTCGAGGCGCTCAAGAGCGAGATATACACGATAAGCCCCGAGGACGAGGAGGAGCTCTACCGCCTCAACGAGCGCTTCGCCGGCAACGACTCCAACCAGACCCTCGTCGAGGCGATGGGCAAGAGCCTCGGCGAGAACGAGCGGCTCTGGCCCTTCATGAAGTCGGGCGTCGTCCTGCCCCCGTGGAAGGACAAAAAGGGCGGCTCCGGCGGCGGCTACGCCATGAGCGGCTACGGGCTCGGCCCCGGCCTCTCGCTGGTCTGCGTGGACTTCGCGCAGGTGCTCTCGCGCGGCGCGCGCTCGATAATAGACGAGGCCAAGCAGTGCCTTGAAGACCTGCGCTACGATGCGCCGGACTCCATAGAAAAGCGCAATTTCTGGGAGGGCGTCGTCATCGTCTTCGAAGCGTGGATACGCTTCGCCCACCGCTACGCCGACCTCTGCGCCGATCTCGCGGCGAAGGAGGAAAGCCCCGCCCGCGCGGCGGAGCTGCGCGAGATGGAGCGCATCTGCCGCAAGGTCCCGGAGTTCCCCGCGGAGACGTTCCGAGAGGCGCTGCAGAGCTTCTGGTTCACGTTTTTGATGGTCTGCCCCTCCCCGACCTCGACGGCTGGGCGCTTTGACCAGTACATGTATCCGTATTATAAAAAGGACGTCGAAGCCGGCCGCATAACCGACGCGGAGGTCCTTGAGCTGCTGGAGCTGGTGCGCGTCAAGGTCATGAAGCTCAACCGCGTCTCCGGCAAGGCCAACCGCACGAAAAACGCCGGCATGGCCAAGTGGTATAACTGGACGATAGGCGGCGTGAAGGCCGACGGCACGGACGCGACGAACGAGCTGACGTACCTGCTGCTCGAGGCAGCCAAGGACACGCACCTGCCGCACCACACGCTGACGCTCCGCGTCCACGAGAAGACGCCGGACGCCCTCATGGTCAAGGCGCTCGAATGCGTGCGCTCGGGCCTCGGCATGCCCGCCTTCATCGGCGATAAGTCCTATATAAACTTCTTCACCTCCCGCAGCGACACTAACCGCGTCCCCCTCGAGGAGGCGCGCGACTACTGCGCGACGGGCTGCGTCGACGGCAACGTGCAGGGGGAGACCCGCACGCAGGTCGCCGTCTTCTTCATCATCCCGCACGCGATGGACATCGCCCTGCACGACGGGTTCTGCCGCTATACGGGCGAGCAGGTCGGCATGCGTGTCGGCGACGTGACGAAGATGACCTCCTTCGAGGAGGTGCGCGACGCCGTCTACGCCGAGATACGCTACCTCATGGGCATGGCCAACGAGCGCATCAACGTCGAGATGATAGCCGAGAAGGAGCTCTTCCCGGACGTGTTCCGCTCGGCGCTCATGCGCGGCGGGGTCAGGGCCGGCAAGGACATGTTCTCCCGCCGCTTCGATTTTGAAAACGGCGCCGTGCTCGGAGCGGTCGGCGCGGTGAACGCCGGAAACGGCCTCTACGCCATCAAAAAGCTCGTCTTCGACGAGAAGAGATACACCTTGGCCGAGCTCATGGCCGCGCTCGACGCGGACTGGGTCGGCTACGAGGAGATGCGGCGCGACTTCCGCGCCCAGCCCAAGTACGGCAACGCCGTGCGCGAGGTCGACGAGATGGTCGCGGACGTGTACCGTCTCCACGCGGAGACCTGCCTCTCGCTCCCCTGCGTCTACGGCGACACGCTCAAGCCCAACGCCATCTCCGTCTCGGCCCATCAGCCGGGCGGCGCGCTCACGGGCGCGACCCCCGACGGGCGCAAGGGCGGCGAGATACTCGCCGACGCCTCGCTCTCGCCCGACCACGGGCAGGACGTGAGCGGCCCGCTCGCCGTCTTCCGCAGCGCGATGACCGTCGATCAGGACGCCTATCAGGGGACGCTGATGAACATGAAGTTCCACCCCTCCGTCATGAAGACGGAGGCCGACCTCATAAAGCTCGCCGCCATGATACGCACCTACCTGACCCACGGCGGCAAGCACGTGCAGTTCAACGTCGTCGACCGCGCCGAGATGGAGGACGCGAAAGTCCGCCCCGCCGAGCACCCCGACCTCGTCGTGCGCGTGGCCGGCTACAGCGCATATTTCACGCGCCTGCCCGCGTCCATTCAGGACGAGGTCATCGAGCGCACGTCTCAGGCCTTATGAGCGCGCTGACCGCCCCGGTCTTCGAAATTCAGTCGTTCTGCATCCACGACGGGCCGGGCATAAGAAGCGTCGTCTTCCTCAAGGGATGCCCCCTGCGCTGCCTCTGGTGCGCCAATCCCGAGTCGCAGTCCGCGCGGCCGGAGGTCTTCGTCTACCCCGAAAAATGCGTCGGCTGCGGGATATGCACCGCCGCCTGCCCGACGGGCGCGGCGAACCTCGCGAAGACCGACCGCGAGCGCTGCACGGGCTGCGGGGCCTGCGCGCGGGCGTGTCAGGCCGGCGCGAGGGTCCTCTCGGGCCGCGATATGACCGTCGCCGAGGTCCTGCGCAAGGTCGAGGGCGACAGACTCTTTTACGAGGAGTCCGGCGGCGGGATAACGCTCTCCGGCGGCGAGCCTCTCACGCACCCCGAATTTTGCGCCGCGCTGCTTGACGCCGCGCGCGAAGCGGGCCTGCACACCGCCGTCGAGAGCTGCGTCTTCGCCTCCCGCGAGGCGGTCGACGCGGTCTTTTCGCGCGCCGATCTCGCGCTGACGGACGTCAAGCACATGGACTCCGCCGCGCACGAGCGCCTGACTGGCGTCCCGAACGAAACGATCTTGGATAATATCCGCCATATCCGCTTTGAGCTCGGCGTGCCGGTAGTCCTGCGCATGCCGACCGTCCCCGGCCTCAACGACTCGGAGGAGAACGTCGCCGCCGCGGCGGACTTCGCCAAGAGCCTCGGCGCGCCGCTCTGCCTCCTGCCCTACCACCGCCTCGGCCTCGGCAAGCTCGACGCGCTCGGCCGCCCGCGCGGGGAGGATATCCCGCTCCCCGACGACGCCCGCATGGAGTCCCTCCGCGCCCTCGCGGAAAGCCGCGGTATAGAGTGCCGGATCGGCGGATGATATAAAATTCCCCCCGTTCCTAAGTTCGGAACGGGGGTCTTCTTACGTCTCCACGGGGAAAAAGCGCCTGAATCGCTGCCGCGGCATCGAATCTCGTATCGAGGTCAGAATGTCGCGCGGTCTGTATCCCAGCTCGCGCGTCGCCTTCTCGTGCCGAAAGCGGCCGTTGGAGGCCAGCGTATACGCCGAGGTGGGCGTGAGCAGCGGGGCCTTGTCCCCGAAGCAAAGGCCCAGCCTTTCGGCGAGCGGAGCTATCAGCTTCGCCGTGCGCGCCGAGATCGTCGCGCGCAGCGGCTTTCTCCCGACCGCGCGGCGCACCGCGTTGAGCAGGTCGCGTATCGTTATATAGTGGCCGCTGAGGATATAGCACTCCCCGCGGCGGCCGAGCCTTTCGCAGGCGAGCACGCCGTCTGCGACGTCGCGCGAGTCGACGAAATCGTAGCCTCCCGCCGTGCTGACGCGTATCTTCCCGCAGGCCATGGCGCGGATGGTCCGTATCATGTGGTTTTTCCCGCGCTTATCGCCCGGGCCGATGACGCCCGACGGATGGACGATGCTGACGTCGAGCCCCTCCTTCGCCGCATCGAGCACGATCTGCGCCGCGGCGGCCTTGGACTTGGCGTACTGCCCGTAAACGAGCTCCGGAGAGAAGGAGTCGACCTCGGCTATCTCCCCCGTCCGCTCGGGAATGGCGTGGACCGTGCTGAGATACACGACCCTGTCGACGCCCGTCTCATGCGCGAGACGCATGACGTTCTTCGTCCCCGTGACGTTGACGGCCCAGACCCGCGGGTCGGGCCTTGACGCGATCGTTATGAGCGCCGCGCAATGGATGAGCGAGACGCGCTCGAAGCCCGACCTGTCGAAAAACGGCGCCAGCGACGCCGTATCGGTCACGTCGCCGAAGCAAACCTGCGCGCCGGACGGCGCAAATTCCCGCTCCGACGGCAGCACGAGCGCGCGCACGCTCTCGCCGCGGCGAAGCAGCTTCTCCGTTATGACGGAGCCGATGTGCCCCGTCGCGCCCGTTATCAAATAGAGCGTTTTCATTTTCGAGCCTCCTTTCGCCCTTTTCCATATAAACTGTACCGTTCATATATTTCTAAACTATGAAATATTTGGAAACTATCTCCTTCCCGCGGAGGCTCGCGCGCGTCCTTCGCGTCCGGCTCGACAAAAAGCGGCCCGCGCCGCGCTTTACAAACGCCCGCGCGGGTGCTACAATACGCTATGACGTGCGCCGGTGGCTCAATGGATAGAGCATCAGATTCCGGTTCTGAGGGTTGGGGGTTCGAGTCCCTTCCGGCGTGCCATAAAGATGAGGCAGTCCCCATTCGGGGGCTGCCTCATTTTTCATTCATAGAGGAAGGGACTCGAAAGCCGGCTCTTGGCGACATGCCGGTGGCATGTCGCAACCGGCGTGGCCCGCCCGCAGGCGGGCGAGTCCCTTCCGGCGTCGTCGTCGCGAGCTCCGTATCGTTCGCGGCGCTGACGCACCGCTCATTCGCTCCGCTGCTCCTCCTCTCGAAACCGGACCCGCTTCGCTGGGCTCCGGTTTCGTTTTTGGACGGGGGCCGCCTTCGTCGCGAGCTCCGTATCGTTCGTCGCCGCCCCAACGGCTTCCCCTTGAGGGTAGCGAAGCGGCGCCGCGGTAGTGAATGACGTGTCGGTGACACGTCAGAGCCGCGGCGTGACCGAGCCGCAGCGAGACAGCTGGCACGGCGAAGCCGTGACTGATGAGGTGGACCGCTGCCGCCGAGCTTGGCTTTTTCGGCCACCTCATCCGGGTTCGCGCTGCTCACCCACCTTCCCCTCGAGGGGAAGGCTTTTTTATTCCGGTCCCGCCAATATCTCCTTTATCTCCCGCTCATAATCCTCCGTTATCGTCTTGACGCGTTCGCCCGCCTTTGCCGCGCTCCGCACCGCTCGCGTTTTACCGCGCAAATCCGAATATGTCGGCTATCGCGTCCGCGCCGAACGTTCGTATCCCCATTCTGTACATCGCCTTGGCGTGTATCCTGTCATGCCAGATGAAGCGTCTCAAGACCTTCCTTACCGACCAGAGCTCATCGTAACTGCCTGTCATTGGCGCGAGCGACAAAAACCCCTCGATGGATTCAAGGGCCTCAAAGCCTCTCGCCCTGCAGGACAGGATCGTTCCCTCGTTATCGGCCTCTGCGCCGACTTCGGAGAAATAGTATGCGTTGACATTTTTCGTGTGCCGGTACATTTCCTCCGCAGTCCGGGGAACGGCGCCGTAAAACGTTTCGCGGAAAGGGGCGGCGCTCCTGTGCTTATCGGGAAACGAAGTATAGAGCGCGAGAAAGTCCGCGGCGGATCTCAGCGCCAAAGCCTTGAGCCGCTCATATTCTCCGGCGGTCAGAGGCCCTTCCTCCGACGCGAAAATGACGTCGCTGTCGGCGTCTTGGATCTGCAGCCCGGAGCTCTTTTCCTGAACGATCTCGATATCATAGCCGTCAGGCGGCGTTTCGCCCCGCCACAGCTGGTAGCGCCGGATCTCTTCCGGCATTTTCAGCACGGCTTCTTCTCTGGACGCGCCTCTTGTATAGGCGCCGACGTAGTCTGCGGCATAGAGGATGCTGTCGCCGCCGTTATGTTCCCATACGCAATTTATCTTCATTTGTGCCTCCGCTGAATATGCTTTCCAATATCCCCGCTATCGCCTTTTCATATTCCCCCGTTATCGTCTCCACGGGCTCGCCCGCGGCGGCGAAGCTCTCCGCGAAGAGGCGGTTATCCTCCTTGAGGCGCTCCGGCGTGCAGTCGGAGTCGTCGAGGCGCGCCTCGGCGTCGCACGAATGCGCCTTGATTTCGTCAAAATGCGCGTCGATATACCCCTCGCTCAGCGCGAGGCAGACGAAGCGGATATGCTCCAGATACTCCGCGCCGAGATCGCGCCGCCAGTCCGGCGGCACGTAGCAGCCCTCGACGGCGAGGTCCTGCCCGTTCTCTATCGCGGTCTTCATCATCTCGCGGACGACGGGCCAGAGGTACCCCGTCAGCTCCGCGTCGTCGTACGGCGTGAGGTCCGTGTAGCCTGCGCGTATCAGACCCATCTTGAGGTGGTCGATGCTCAGAAACGGGACGCCGCGCTCCCTCGTCAGGCGCGCGGCGAGGGCGGTCTTGCCCGTATGCGACGCGCCGGTTATCAAAACGACCATAATCATCACTCCCGAGGTCATTATAGCGTTTTGAAAAGTATAAGTCCAGCGCCGCGCCCCAACGGCTTCCCCTTGAGGGGAAGCTGTCGAGCGTATGCGAGACTGATGAGGTGTCCCTCGGTTAAGTGCGGCGGGTTATTCCACCTCATCCGGGTTCGCTTCGCTCACCCACCTTCCCCTCAAGGGGAAGGCTATTATATTCCTCGCGCGAAATACGTCGGGCGCTCCTTCTTGCACCCTCGCGGCGGCTATGCTATAATGAGCGAAACCATCGCGAAAGGGGGGTACGGCCGCAGGCCGCGTATATGCGCAGACGCCGTCGAGGCGCGTTTTTCTGGCTGCTTGTGCTTGCCCTTATTGTCTACGCCTTCGTTTACAGCAATACCAAGGTCATCCTCCGCGAATACGACGTCGCCTCGCCCTCGCTGCCCTCGGCCTTCTCGGGGACGCGGATCGCCGTCATAGCCGACACGCACGGGAAATTCGACCATCGGATAATAGACAGCGTCTGCGACGCGGATCCGGACCTCATCCTCCTCGTCGGGGACATCATCGACGACGCCGCGCAGCTGCAGGACGCCGTCGACTTCGCGGGCCGCCTCGCCGACCGCGCGCCGACCTACTTCGTCTCGGGCAACCACGAATGGGCGACGGACGCGGCGCGCGAATTCATGGGCAAGCTCAGCCTGCTGGGAGTCCACGTCATGGACGCGAGGGCGGAGTATTTCGAAAAGGACGGCGGGCGCATCGTCATAGCCGGCCTTCCCGACCCGACCGCGCACGGCGACAACCCCTCCCCGGCGGCGGTGCTCGAAAACACGAAGGACGATTTCGTCATCCTGCTCTCGCACAGGCCCTACGCGCCCGATCTTTTCGCCGATTACGGGACGGACCTCATCGTTTCCGGACACGTCCACGGCGGGCTCATAAGGCTCCCCGGCATAGGCGGGCTCGTCGGCCCGGGCCGCGAGTTCCTCCCGAAGTTCGACGGCGGCGTCTATTCCGGCGCGAACCGCTCCTCCCTCGTCGTCTCGCGCGGGCTCGCGGGCGTCAAATTCTATAAATCGGCATTCCACTGGCCGCGCCTTTTCAATCCGCGCGAGGTCGTCGTCATAACGCTCACGAAAGGATAAAGCCATGAAAAAGCTCATCTCCGCCCTGCTGGCGGTACTGCTGCTCGCCGCGGCGCTCGGAGGCTGCGCCTCCGGCCCCGACAAGATAGACTATAAATACGACACCATCTCGATCTACGCGCCCTGCCGCGCGCAGGACAATTTCGCGACGATCGTCGCCTCCGAGGACCTCTCGACGAACTTCCGCTGGACCTGCGAGCAGGTCGAGGGGTCGCTCGAGCTCGTCTACGAGCAGTTCGTCTCTACGCGCGACGTGCACACGAGCTACGACAAGCTCTCGAAGTCCGTCAAGGACAAGGGCGTGCATATCTGGCAGTTCAAGGCCGGGAAGAAGAACGCCGGCGAGGCGGAATTTCTCCTGACGCAGATAAACGCCGAGACCGGCGGCGAGATAAAGACTGAGACCGTCCACGTCACGGTCGACAAAAAGGGAAACGTCCGCTGGAAATAAGGAGGGCAAGGCATGATAGGCCTGCTCGCGCGCATTTTTATACGCGATCATAAAAATACCTCCGAGCCGCGCGTGCGCTCGGCGTACGGGACGCTCTGCTCCCTGACGGGGGTGGGGCTGAACATCGTGCTGTGCGCGATAAAGCTCGTCGCGGGCGCCCTCTCCGGCTCCGTCGCCGTCACGGCCGACGCGCTCAACAACCTCTCCGACGCGGGAAGCTCCCTCATAACCTTCGCGGGCTTTCGCCTCGCCGAGAAGAAGCCCGACAAGGACCACCCCTTCGGCCACGGCCGCTTCGAGTACATATCCGGCTTCATCGTCGCCGTGCTCATCCTCGTCATGGGCTTCGAGCTCGGCCGCGCCTCGATAGGCCGCATACTGCACCCCGAGGAGGTCGATTTCAGCGCGCTGAGCTTCGTCATCCTCGGCGTCTCGATCCTCGTCAAGCTCTATATGTTCGCGTATAACCGCCGCTGGGGCAAAAAGCTCGACGCGCCCGCCATGCTCGCGACGGCGCGCGACAGCCTCTCCGACTGCGTCTCGACGGCGGTCGTCCTCGTCTGCGCAGTCATCACGAAGTTCACCGGCGCGCACATCGACGGCTGGGCCGGCTGCGCGGTCGCGCTCTTTATCCTCTGGACCGGCGTCGGCACCGCGCGCGAGACGCTCGCGCCGCTCCTCGGCAGCCCGCCGAGCAAGGAGTTCGTCGACGAGATCGAGTCCGTCGTCATGTCCCACGAGGGCGTCATCGGCATGCACGATCTCATCATCCACGACTACGGCCCCGGCCGCCGCATGATAAGCCTCCACGCGGAGGTCCCCGCCTCGGCCGACTTTATCGGCATGCACGACGCCATCGACCACATCGAAAACGAGCTCGAGGAGCGCCTCGGCTGCGCCGCCGTCATCCACATGGACCCCGTCGCCGACGACGACGAGGAGATCGCCGCCATGCGCGCGCGCATGCTCCGCGAGATACGCGAGCTCGACCCCTCGCTCACGCTGCACGACTTCCGCGCCGTCCGCGGCCCGACGCACACGAACATAATTTTCGACGTCGTCTCCCCGCGCGAGTGCCCCATCCCGGACGCGGAGCTCGCCGCGCGCATAGTCGACCGCGTCGAGCGCGAATGGCCCGCCTGCCACGCCGTCGTCAAGATCGACAAGCCGTTCGTGTGATCCCCAAAGCCTTCCCCGCACCCCCCAAAGCCTTCCCCTTGAGGGGAAGGTGGCATTCGCCGTCTCCCGCAAGGCGAATGACGGATGAGGTGGCGAACCGCTCTGGGTTTCCCGCCTTTCCGCTATTCGAATAAAAATTGTTGACAAGAGCGAAGCTATTTATTATAATGTCAAGGCTTGAACAGACACCCGGGCAAACACGTGGAGAAGTCGCGTAGTTTGGTCGAGCGCGCACGATTGGAAATCGTGTAACGGTCAAAAGCCGTTCGAGGGTTCGAATCCCTCCTTCTCCGCCAAAGAAAACCCCGTCCATCCGGACGGGGTTTTTCTTTGGCTAAGTACAGTTTGGAGGGATTTGAAAGGCGGCTCTTGGCAAGGCCCCGGTGGGGCCTTGCAACCGCCGTGGCTTTTCCGCAGAAAAGCGAATCCCTCCTTCGACTGTTTTATCTGTTTCGTCATAGTCGAGCTCTTTATTTTTGCTATACCCACTGCTATAATAAGTCTAGCCAAACAAAAAGCAAAGCTTTGTAACTATGCTATTTCCCCTCAGCTTTACTCGGCAGGAAGGAGAGAACAAATGAAAGTTGTTATTGGGTTTTTCCAGCTAATTGCTAACTGCGCTCCAATTTTAATATCTTTTTTTACTTTCAGTCAAATCGCAGCAAGCGCAAAGCCCAAGAAAAGGGACGCAAGGCCCGCCCCCCTACGATTTATCTCTATATCTCCTTCTAGCCTGTGCAATTCTTTTGTTGCTCATTCCTCTAGATATTGTCTATACAATTTATGATTCCGCGCCTGCCGGCCAATATGCTGTTGAAGTCCCTTATACAGCAAAGACGTCATCGTCAACTGTTTATGCAAGTGGGACTGCAACCATAAAATTAGATTTGCCTGACAACAAGTATGACAGCCGTTATTCAAGCGAAACAGCTGTTATTTTAGATTGTTTTTATAATGAAGTATTCTATGCAGAAGACGGTCTATTTCATTATCCAAACAGAACCTACGAATTCTCTATTTATAGAAACAATGGACAGCGCTATGATATAACTTTAGAAATCGGAAAACTAAATGTCCATCGTTTGGGATTATCTCTAAAAGAAATTCTTGCTAACCGTCTCGGTACTATAGTATGGCATGTTATTATATTTTTATTAGATGTTCTTGGCTTTATAGTCTTTTTCATTGATAAGCTTAAGTCTTCAAAACAACGACGTATTCATTATTCAATAAAAACTTAAAAACATAAGCAAGGGGAATCTCATGAACGCTCCTGACCGCCCTAAACTCTTCTTCAAGTATAAAAGCACAGCATCTGATGAGCTTCTTCAAAGAGTTCTCGATATTTTGTCTGATAACAAGCTTTTCTTTCCCAACAGGAAGCAGCTAAACGACCCTTTTGAGAACTTGGCCATCCCTTTGCATATTTCGGGATATGCAGGAAGCGGTATGTTCTTGGCAGCAGATCAAGAACTCCCTTTTTTGGAAGACGTTCGAAATCAATACAAACTACTTTCTCTATCTTCAACATGCTTTTCTCCTCTAATGTGGGCACATTATGCTGATGAGGGCAAAGGCCTATGTCTTTGTTTTTGTTCGGAAAGGAGCTTCCGGGATGCAAAAGCTATCAACTACATAAACTCGGCAGAAACGAAAGACGACTATGAAATCACAAAAGATTCAGAAATAGAAAAACGCATTCAAGAATCTTTTTTTCTTAAACATGCAGATTGGGAATGCGAAAAAGAATGGAGAATCGTTTCGAAGACCGATAAGACCTTTTTCGAATATAACAGTGACGAGTTGGTTGCTATCATATATGGGCCAAACATTGAAAAAAGCAAAAAAGCTCTGGTAAAAAAGAGCTTGCCCCTTGCCGTCAAACAATATCGAATCCATCTTGGCGGTCAGAGCGGTGCTATCAAGCTTTTGCACGATGATTATGAAATCTGCTATGACATGAGAGAACCTCCGTTTATTGGTTCTATTGAGGATTTGCTTTCGGATTTATACTCCTACCAAGCAGTCTGATAAATCTCGACCGGGTCTTTTCCTGTTCATATGTGTCATTTGGGTCATTTTGGGAACGGTTCTTTTTGTCCCGCGTCCTGCCCGCCCCTTTCCGCATATCCCGGGAACTTTTTTTGCGTGCGAAACGTCAAATGATGTTAAGCGGAAAAAACTATCCGATCAACACCTGACATAGGAGGGATCCAACATGAAAAGAAACAGGAACATCATTACCGTCGTTGTCTGCGCCGTGCTCGCAGCCATGCTGCTCGCGGGTCTGGCGGGATGCGGCGCGGCGCCGGCCGGAGAGACCCCGGCTGAACCCACGATCACGGTTTCGGCGTCCGCCAGCGTCACTCTCGTGCCGGACAAGGCGACCTTCACCTTCGCCGTGACGACGCAGGAGCAGACGCCGGAGCTCGCGCAGAACAAGAACAGCGAAGCGGTCAAAAACGTCATGGACGTTCTGACCGGGCGCGGAGTTGAGGAAAAGAGCATCCGCACGACCTCCTACAACATGTATCCGCAGTACGACTGGTCGGATAACGAACAGAAGATCGTCGGATACGTTGTAACGACGTCCATGTCCGTTCAGGAGCAGGATATCGAGGACGTCGGCAAGCTCCTCGCGGCCTGCGTGGACGCGGGGGCCAACCGCGTCGACAGCGTCGTCTTCCTTTGCAGCGGCTACGACGAGGCCTACCGTCAGGCGCTCGCGAAGGCGGTCGACGAGGCAAGGGCGAAGGCGGAGGCCCTGGCCGCCGCGGCCGGGAAAAAGCTTGGCGACGCCGTCACCGTGACGGAGGGCTGGCAGGATACCTCCGCCAAAGCCGGACGCTCCGTCGACGTTCCGGACGCAGTTAACGCCGCCGCCGATGAAGCCGTGCCGATCCTTCAGCCGGGCGAGACCGAGATCCAGGCAAACGTGACCGTCACGTACCGGATGGGATAAGCGCAGTAAAGACTTGCTTTGCAAGCCTTTTGCGGCTCCGCCGCCGCTGTATCTTCTTTAAGGAGACCGTCATCATGAAACATACCATCCGCATCATCCTTATCCTCGCCCTTGCCCTTGCGCTCGTGCTCTCGCTCGCGGCCTGCGCGAAGACCCCCGCCCCCGCGCCGACTGCGGAGCCCGCGCCGACGACCGAGCCGACTTCCGAGCCCGCTCCCACCGCCGAGCCGACCGCGACCCCCGAGCCCACGCCCGCGCCGTCCCGCAGGCAGCCCGGCGAGCGCTTCGAGGAGACCATCATCCTCGAGGGCATGGAGGAGACCATCAAATACGAGCACGTCCGCAGCGACGAGCTCGGCTTCGAGATCGACTACGACTATGAGCGCTTCGAGCGCCGCGCCGAGGGCGAACGCGAGATATTCGTCTCGATCTGGGACGAGCCCGCCGACCCCCTCAACTACCTTGAGCTGACGGCCCGCACGGAGGACGCCGAGACGGTCGCCGCGGAGGTGCGCGACGCGCTTTCGGGCGAGTTCGAGCTGCTCGAGCATCCGCGCGAGCTCGACCTTGCCGGCGAGTGCATTTATATCGAGGCGTCCTCGCTCAAAAACGGCGGCGGGATGCCCGACCGCCTGCAGATATTCCTCATCGTCCCCGCGGCCGACGGCTGCCGCGTCGCGACGGAGCACCTCGAAGCCGAGGCCTCTGAGGGCTTCGGCCGCCGCTTCGGCTATATGCTCAATACTCTGATCGTCATCCCCTGCGGCTGATAAACGAACGCAAATAAGGCTTCCCCTTGGGGGTAGCTGTCGAGCGCCCCTCTTCCGGCGCCTTTGGCGCCATCTTCCCCCGAGGGGGAAGGCTTTGGTAACGTCCCTGTATTACACATAACACACAGACGCGGGGCTGCCTTTCGGCCGCCCCGCGTCCTTATTTTCTCTTATCTCCTGCCCGGTATCCCCGCCTCGCAGGGGACGGCGACCATGCACTTGGCGCAGTTGCCCTTGCCGGAGACGGCCATGAGCTCGCGCGTGCGTCCGGCGCACTTTTTGAGGTTGCGGCTGTGCTCGAACGTGATGGCGTGCAGCGGGCAGCGCGTCGTGCATACGCCGCAGTGCGTGCAGTATTCGTAGGGGTCGGAGTATTTGCGCGGCGTCGGCTCGATGGCGCAGTCGACGAGGAGCGTGACCATCGCGCCGCAGCAGCCCTTCTCGGTGATGATGTGCTTGTGCAGGCCGAAGGTGCCGAGCCCGGCGGCGTAGGCGACGTGCCGCGTCGACCAAGGCGCGTTGAACCAGAGGTCGTCCTCGTCGCCGTTATTATAGGGGATGGTGGTCGTCGGGTGCTCCATGTCCCACGTCGGGTTGACGACCCTGACGCCCTCGCTCTCGAGCGCGGCGACCATCGTCTTCGCAAACGCGACGACGACCTTCCCGTGGCCGCCGTAGCCCTCGTTCCACGCCTCGCTCTGCGCCTCGGTGCAGGCGCGGTGGCGGCTGCGGACCTCCTCGGTGAAGGAGAAATAGAAGACGGCGACGGTCTTGGCGTCGGGCATGCGCTCGAGCGGCGTGAGGAAATTGTCCCCGATGACGTGCGGGTCCTTGAACGAGTCGAATATGGGGTCGTCCGAGGCGGCGAAGCCGATGATGGGCGCGTCGAGGATCGGCAGGTCGACGTCCTCGACGGGCAGATGCGCGCGGTTGAGGTCCGTCAGGCCCGCGAAGACGTCCGCCGCGAGGGCGGTAAAGCGCTGTTTATCCATGGTATCCTTCCTTCCGTATGCATGGGGCTCCCGCCCCGTTCCTTCCGTTCCGATTATACCGCGCGCGCGAGGATAAGGCAAGGGCGGCGTGACGCCTCCCCTGCGTAAGGGGAGGCGCCGAGCGCAGCGAGGCGGAAGGGTCGTTCCGGCGCATTCGCGGGGTGCGGGTGAGCATGATATCGCAGATGCGCCCGCATTCCTCCGTGACGTCGAGGCCGTTTTCGTATTTTATCTTCGTGCGCTGGAAAAACCGCTCCCAACTGTCTATGTTCTGATCGGCGTTTTCCGCCGTCGCGAGGTTGACGCGCGAATAGTAGCCGCTGATCTCCACGCCCTCGGAAAGCGGGCGGAACTCCCCCGTCTCCCGGCTGTACTTATGCGGGCTGAACATCGTCGGCGAGCTCCTGTTCCAGACCTTGACCGGGCGGACGTAGAGCTCCTCCGGCCCCGCCCCGCCGCAGGGAAATACGTCGAGAAAGAGCTGGGTGGTATTGCGTATCTTCTCTATCGCCTCGAAGGAGTGCCGCCCTCTTATGACGGGGAAGTAGGCGACCGTATCCAGCTCGAAGAGGAAGGGGCAGGTCAGGTGGAAAAAGTCGCCCATGAGCAGGTCCGTCGCCCAGGCCTCCTCCAGATCGGAGAGGCAGTCGAAGACGTAGAAGGCGTCCCTGCCCTCTCTCTCGATGAGGTTGTGGATGTCGATGGTAAACGTCTCGAACAGGTGCGACAGCTCCATCGGGACGATCTTCAGCCCCTCCATGGGCTCAAGGACGGGCTCGTGCCCGGCGAAGCGCACGTATATAAGGTTCCTGCCGTCGCGTATCGCCTGCCGGGCGAAGGGGCGGGCCAGCTCCCGGAATTGGTCCAGCGAGGACACGCGCCAAACCACGTTGTCGCCCATGCGTATGTTGTCGAGCGCCCTGTCCATCTCCGGGATGCCGGAGCAAACTCTGTCAAATGCGGCCATGCGATAACCTCCTTTTTTCGGCAAAAAAAGAAGCAGCGGCGCACGGGACATCGTCCGTGAAATGCCGTTGCTTCACGCTGTAAGCTTACGCCGATATGCGAAAGTTGTGAAGAGGGTTGAACAAACCGGGGCAGTCGGCCGCGCGGCCGACTGCCCCAAAATCATATGCCTTTTTTCAGCCCGCGAGGACCTTGTACGCGCGGTACGTTATCACGATGGCCTGCTCCGCCGACAGCGTCCCGTCCGGATCGAACCTGTTGTCGCCGACGCCCTTGATGATACCCGCATGGACGGGCCATCCGAGCTCCGCGTCGACCCACGAACCCGCGACGTCGGTGAAAGAATGGGTATAGCCGGCCGTGTCGATGCCGAGCGCTTTTGCCGTCCTGTTCATTATCGCGGCGATCTGCCCGCGGGTAAGGCTGCCTTCGGGGTCGAATTTCCCGCCGCCTATGCCGTTGATGATGCCCAGCGCGTTCGCGGCCAGCACGGCTCTGTCGCCCGTATCCGAGAATACGGAGGGATCGACGGCGACGCCCTTGTCGGCCATGACCTGCTCTATGCTCTTGCCCGTGCTCTGCTCGATGAGGTCGATGAACATCTGCGCGACCGCGCCGCGGGTAGTCGGCTCCTTATAATCCTTCTGAAGCGCTTCAGGGACGAGGCCTGCCGCGATCGCGGCTCTCACCTCGGCCTCCGCCCAAGAAGACGGCCCGTTCGGGTCGGGGGCGAAGCCGGAGGCGTTATAGTGTATCGCCGCAGTCTTGAGCTTATCGTTGAAGCCCCCGCTCCAATCGACGGCTATTGCCGCCCATTCCGCCGCACTTCCGCCGAAGTATACGTCGGTGAGGGCGGTCTCCTGGAACGCGGCGCTCTCAATGACCTTTACGCTCGCCGGGATGGCGACCTGGGTCATGCCGCGGTTAAACGCGAACAGCTGCTCGCCTATGGTCTTCACGCCGCTCGGTATGTTCGCTTTGCGCACGTCGCAGGCGGTGAAAGTCTCATCTCCGAGGAACCTCACGCTGTCGGGGAAAGACGGGCTGCCGACCTGCGTATGATGGAAAGCCCTGTCCGCGATTATCCTTGTGCCCGCTCTTATGGAGAAATCCCCCTTGACAGCGTCGGGCTCAAGAGATATGGCGGCGTTGCCGATGTAGAATATATCGTTCTCCCAATTGCTGCCGTCGTCATACAGCCCGCTTCTGTTGAAAGCGCAGTCGCCTATGCGCTCCACGCTGTCGGGTATGGTCAGGCTCTTGAGCGAGGAGCAGTCCTGAAAAGCGAAGTTGCCGATGTTTTTCAGCCCGTTCGGGAGGTTTATCGAGGCCAGCTTCGTGCAGTATTCGAAAGCGTTCCCGTCGATGCTCTTAAGGCTTGCCGGCAGCGTGCAGGCGGTCATGTCGGAGAAGAAGAACGCCCTTGTCGCGATGACCGTCGTGCCCGGCTTGACGGTATACGCCCCGCCGAAGCTCCCCTTGCAGGCGATAAGCGCCGAACCTATGTAGAGGACCCCGTTTTCCCAATTGCTCTCGTTGTCGTATATTGCCGTGCCGGTGAACGTGCCCTCGGGTATGCTCATGACGCTGGCCGGGATCTCGACGCGCGAAAGGTTCTTGCAGCCGTCAAAGGCGTACGAGCCTATGGTTGTCACGCCGTCCTTGATGATCACGGTCTTTATCTGCTCCTTTTTGCTCTTCCACGGCGGACCGTCCCAGAAACTCGCCATCCGGCCCTTGCCGCTGACGGTCAGCGTTCCGTCGCTGTCGAGCGTCCATTTGAGGTCGTCGATGCCCTCTTTCAGTCCGCAGGTGCCGGAGGCAACGGTGCCCGCCGCAGCCGCGGGAACGACGGCCAGAGCCGCCAGAAGACACACCGCAAGCACAACTGCAACGATTTTTTTCATCGCGGATCATTCCTTTTTTCGAGTTTTGCCGGACTTCCCGGCATTTTGATTATAATCTTTGCTCCCGCGTTTATCAAGCGCGGAGGGCGCGATGCTGACGCACCCTCTTGCGGTGCCCGAAAAACGCTGCGGGCTTTCGCTTATCCTTGCGTTTTTCGACCGCTGCGCCATCCGCGCCTCGCTCCTCCCGCCCCCGGCGGCGCTCGGCGTGGATGCTGACGCACCCTCTTG
>JAFZOI010000041.1 GCA_017550645.1 Oscillospiraceae bacterium | reverse complement strand
GCGCAAACAGAAGGTACATATCGAATATGACCTTGTTGGCTACATCCCCGTGGATGAACTGATAAAAGCGGAACAGGCATGACCGAAATCATGCCTGTTCCAAGAAATTCGCATATTACTGTTTTACGGACACCGCCCCTCCGCCGGGAGCTTTTTCCTTTCAAAGGCTTCCCCCTGCGGAGGCGTCCGCGCCGAGCGCCGCCGGGGGCGGGAGAAGCGAGGCGCGGACGGCGCAGCGGTCGAAAAACGCAAGGAAAAGCGTGAGCCCGCAGCGTTTTTCGGGCACCGCAAGAGGAACGCTGGCAGCCGAAGGCTGACTGATGAGGGGCGTCTAAACAAGACGTTAACGGAGCGTGCCCCTCATCCGGGTTCACTTCGTTCACCCACCTTCCCCCCGAGGGGGGGGGGAAGGCTTTGGCGGTCCGCCGAGGGCGGCGGCTCGTTGTCGCAAGCTCCGTATCGTTCGCGGCGTCCTGCGGAGCCGCTCATTCGCTCCGCTGCTCCTCCTCTCCATAGTGCAAACGCTTCGCCGGTTTGCGCTATGGGTTTGGACGAGAGAGACGGTTTATCCACGCGCCGTCAGGCGCAATTCATTGCGGCCTGCGGCCGCTTATCTCCCAATATCCCCCGCGACGGTGCGGGCGGCGAGGGTCGCGTCGGAGATGTTGCCGACGACGACGCAGTCGCCTATCGGGAGGAAGCGCGGCGCGCAGTCGTAGAGCGCGGCGGCCTCCTCGGAGAGGGGCTTTTCCCCGACGGCAATGATGACCGTATCGGCCTCGCGGTACTTCTCGCCCTCCGGCGTCTCGGTGCGGACGCCGCCCGCGTCTATTGCGACGGCCTTCTCCTTAAAATGCGTCTTTATGCCGCGCCTGCGAAGCTGTATGGAGACGGCGTCGCCGTGCAGCGCGTTGGGGAAGGGGGCGAATCTGTCCGCCATCTCGACGACCTCGACCTCGCGTCCGAGGGAATCGAGGTATATCGCGAGCTCCATGCCGACGAGACCGCCGCCGAGGATGACGGCGCGCCTGCCGACCTTTTCGGGCTCGGCGTAGGCGACGGCGGCGGGGAGGACGTTTTCCCCCTCGACGCCGGGGATGGCGGGCGTCACGGCGCGCGCGCCGAGCGCGGCTATGATGACGTCGGCGCCCTGCGCCCTCGCGTACTCGGGGGTTACGGGCGTATCGAGCCTGACCTCGATGTTGTCCGCGGCGGCGATCAGGCGCTCCTGACGGGCGATGTAGGCGGCGAGGTTCTTCTTGAAGGGGACGTTCTCCTCGCAGCGGATATGCCCGCCGAGGCGGCTCTCCCTCTCGCAGAGGACGACGTCGTGGCCGTTTTTCGCCGCCGTGAGCGCGGCCTCCATGCCGGCTATGCCGCCGCCCGCGACGAGGACCTTCTTCTTGTCCGCGTGCCCTCGCGGGGCGAGCGCGGTCTCGCGGTTGGTCTCCGGATTGAGCGCGCACCAGAAAGCGCCGCGCTGCACGCCGCTGGAAAAGCAGCTATAGCACCGCATGCATCTGAGGATGTCTTCCGAGCGGCCCTCGCGCGCCTTGTTGGGCAGGTCGGGGTCGCAGATGAGGCCGCGCGCGACCTCGACGACGTCGGCCTTGCCGGAGGCGATTATCTCCTCCATGAGCGCGGGGTCGTCCAGCGCGCCGACGGTCGCGATCGGGGTCTTTGTGACGAGCTTTTTGACCTCGGCGGCGTATTTGACGTTGCAGCCGTCCTCGCGGAACATGCTCGGGCACATGATCTCCAGCGTGCGGTACTCCTCCGGCAGGTAGATGCCGAAGCTGGCCGAGCAGTGGATGAGGTCGGCGTGGCCCTCGAGCTGCTTGCAGAACTGCGCGCCGTAGTCCGCGTCATAGCCGCCCTCGACGCTCTCGCTGGCGCTGATGCGTATCTCGACCGGGAAATCGCGCCCGCAGCTCCGGTGTATCGCGTCGATGACCTCGACGGCGAAGCGCGCGCGGTTTTCCACGCTGCCGCCCCAGCGGTCCTCGCGCCTGTTCGTGCGCTCGCACATGAATTGGTTTATCAGCCAACCGTGCGCGCCGTGTATCGTCACCATGCCGAAGCCGCAGTCCTTGACGAACTTCGCGGCGGCGGCGAATTTGTCTATCGTTTCGAGTATGAGGTCCTCCGGCATCTCGAGCACCTGCCTGCCCTGGTATACGCAGGCGGACGGGGCGTAGACCTTGTCCGACGAGACGCAGACGCCCGGCGTTTCGAGGCCGGGCTTGGCCTTCAAGCCCTTGTGCTGGAGCTCGATGGAAGGTATCGCGCCGTGGCGGCGTATGCGGTCGGCCATGAGGGAGAGCCCGCGCATCGGCTGTCTGCTGTCGAGGCTGAGCTCGGCGGCGTAATTCTTGCCGTAGCGGCTGTCGACGGAGGCCTCGCCGAGCGTGACGGCGGCCGCGCCGCCCATGGCCTTGCGCTCGAAGTAGCCCACGCATTCGTCCGTGAAGCGGCCCATGACGTTGTCCGGGTGCCCCGTGGGCGAGGAGAAGATGCGGTTCCTGAAAAGCGTCCCGCCGAGCTTGATCGGCTTGAAAAGGTTGGGATATTCCATAAGTCCCTCCGTCTTTCGTCAGAATTGGGAGCGGCGCTCCCGCCTTATTTTACCACGCCGCGCGCGTCGGGGCAAGCAGGGCAAAAGACGCGCGACCCAAAGCCTTCCCCTTGAGGGGAAGGTGGCGAGTGCAACGAGCCGGATGAGGTGGAGATCATCGACCGGGCTTAGCGGTAGTGGCCCACCTCATCAGTCACGGCTTCGCCGTGCCAGCTTCTCGCTGCGGCTCGGTCACGCCGCGGCTCTGACTGTCCTCTTGCGGTACCCGAAAAACGCTGCGGGCTTGCGCTTATCCTTGCGTTTTTCGACCGCTGCGCCGCCCGCGCCTCGCTCCTCCCGCCACAGGCGGCGCTCGG
>JAFZOI010000040.1 GCA_017550645.1 Oscillospiraceae bacterium | reverse complement strand
GTTCATGCTTTCTTTTTCGTCTTTATCGAGGCGGCGTAGGCGCTGTTGCACAGGCCGAGTATCGCCGAGAGGATGAAGAGCGTCTCTATGCCGAGCGTCTTCCATATCCAGCCGCCGAAGAGCGCGATGAGTATCGTTATGAGGTGGTTTACGCTGATGCCCGTCGAGATCGTCGCCTGCAGCTCCTCGTTGGAGTCCGAGAGGTCCTGCACGTAGACGTTCGAGGCCATCGAGGCCAGCGAGATTATCGAATCGAGCACGTAGTTGACGCAGCAGACGAGAAACGCGATGTTCTTCGGGAACAGATGGTGCGCGAAGCCGTAGAAGAAGCAGACGACGACGAGGATGAGCGTGTCCGCGACCATGACGACCTTGTAGCCGAGCTTGTCGATGATGCGCCCGACGATGGGCGACGCGATAAAGCCGCAGACCGCCGAGACGGCGAAGAGCAGGCTTATCGTCCCCGGGCCCGCGCCGTAAAAGAGGATGAGGACGTACGGCCCGAAGGTCAGAAAGACCTGCTTGCGCGCGCCGTAAAAGACCTCGAGGAAGTAGTATTTGGTGAATTTCCTGTGGAAATAAAAGCGCCGATGCGCGCTGTCGGTGCTGCTGCGGCCCCTGATGCGCAGGGAGACGATCCCGCCGACCGCCGTGACGACCGTCGCGGCGAGGAAGACGCAGCGGTACGTCTTTTGCACCTGCGGGGCGAAGAGAAAGAGCACGATTATCGCGGCGTAGCCGACGAGCGTGCCTATCTGCTGGAACGCGCTCTGCGTGCCGAGCGCCTCGCCGCCGCGCCCCTCGTTTGAGTAGCTCAGGGCGAGCGTGCTCTTGAGGCCGAGCTGGATGTGCTCGCCGAGCGAGTAGACGCATATGGCGAGCGTTATGAGCGCGCGCCCGGGCGGGACGGCGGCGTGCATCGCCATGCCGACGAGCAGGACGGCCGAGCCTATCTTGTATATGCTCTCCGCGCTCAGCAGGTAGAGCGCTGCGAGCAGGAAGACCAGCACGAGGCCGGGCAGCTCGCGGAAAAACTCGGATACGCCGCGCTCGAATTCGCCCATGGAGACGATCTCCGCGAGGTAGTTGTCGAGCACGCCCTTATAAAGCCCCAGCGCGAGGCCCATCATCAGCACGGATAAAAGAAACGCCCGG
Organism: Oscillospiraceae bacterium; assembly: GCA_017550645.1. Classification (GTDB taxonomy): domain Bacteria; phylum Bacillota; class Clostridia; order Oscillospirales; family Oscillospiraceae; genus RGIG7949. The sequence goes on along the minus strand of JAFZOI010000040.1, from coordinate 33,669 downwards.
TAGCTCGTCCCGGGGCGGAATATCTGTCTGAGTTTGGTCATATTAGCTCCCGATAAAACGCACGACTGCGCCCCCGGCGTTGGCTCCCCTGCGTAAGGGGAGCTGTCAGCCGGAGGCTGACTGAAGGGTCGTCGCAACGCAAATTCGGGAATTGCACCCCGCAAATGCGCCGGTACGACCCTTCCGGTTTCGCTTCGCTCAACCACCTCCCCTTACGCAGGGGAGGCTTAATACGGGGTCTTATTTCTCGTCTTTCTTTTCGTCGCCGTCGAGCTTGTCGAGGCCCTCCTCGGCGGAGTCGACGATGCTCTTGGCGAGGCCCTTGAAGGCCTGCCCGAGGCCCTTGCCCGTCTCGCGCCAGCTTCCGTCGCTGAAGACGTTGGACTCGTCGTCGTTGTCTATGTCGAGCCCGGTCTTGACGCTGCGCCCGACGTTCTTGGCAAGCCCCTTGAACGCGTCGCCGAGGCCCTTGCCCGTCTCTTTCCATTCATCCTTCAACGCCATGTCTGCCAACCTGCCTTTCTTAACTTATGATCGCCGCGGCTCCGCGTCCGTCAGTCCTCCCGCTGCTCGAGCGAAGTTGCTCCGTAGGGGCAGAACTTGATGCATTTGCCGCAGCCTATGCACTTTTCCTCGTTGACCTTGTAGCAATATCCGACCTTGTCGAAGTCTATCGCTTCGCCCGGGCAGAGCGCCACGCACGTGCGGCACATCATGCACCTGACCACGTCTATGCTCCCGACCTGACGCATATCGTCACCTCCATGATACGGCGTCCTGAACGCCTGTTCGCGGGAAAGCTCGAGCCTTCCCGCGAACATTATACCACCGCAGCGCAGTCGATGCAAGGCGGCGGCGCGCCGCTTTATGCGAAAGCTCCCGCGGAAAAGCTCAGCGGGAGCGTCGATGGGCTCATTTGCGTATGAACAAAACGCCGAGCGTATTCGGGCCGCAGTGGGTCGTGACTGTCGCGCCGGCGTCGGTCTCGAGTATCTCCCCGGCGTCCGGAGCGAGCTCCTTTACGCGCGCGACGACCTTCTCCACGGTCTCGCGCGGGCACTGCGTGTGCGTCACGAAGATGCGGCTCTTATCTATGTCGTCCCGCCCTAAGAGGCGGTCGTCGACATATTCGAGAGTGACCTTGTCGATGCGCCCGCGGTACTTCTTCGCCGGCGTCATGAGGCCGTCTCTGACCTCGATGCAGGGCTTTATCTTCAAAACGTTCGCGCCGAACGCGGCGAGCGCGCTGCAGCGGCCGCCCTTATAGAGAAAATCGAGGGTGTCTATGACGAAGCTCGCCTCGACGCGCGGCGCGGTCTGCGTGCAGATCGCCTGTATCTCCTCGGCGGACCTGCCCTGCGCGGCGAGCTCCGCGCCGAGCACGACGAGAAGCCCCTGACCCGACGAGAGGTTCGCCGAATCGACGACGAAGACGTTTTCAAACTCCTCCGCGGCGAGGACGGCGTTGCGGTAGGTGGAGGAGAAGCCCGCGCCGAGGCTGAAATGGACGACGTCGCAGCCCTTCTCGACCCACGGGCGGAAAAAGTCCGCGTAGCCCGCGGGATTGACGGCGGTGGTCTTGGGCAGCATCCCCGACCCGGCGACGTAGGCGCACACGTCGTCCGGCGAGACGTCGACGCCGTCGAGCCCGGTGCGCTCCCCGAGGGTGACGGGGATGGGGAGGAGCTCGATATCGTATTTTTCGAGTATCTCCCGCGAGAGGTCGCAGGTGCTGTCCGAGGTTATCTTGACCGGCATGGCCGACCCTCCTTTTCAGCAAAAAACGCGGTACGGGAACATTTTACCACGCCTCGCGCCGCCGCGCAACTGCAACGCCCGCGCGGGCTCATGGCCGTCTCCGGCAAGGGCAACTGCGCCAAGTGCATGGTCGCCGTCCCCTGCGAGGTGGGCATCCCGGGCAGAAGTTAAGAGATAATAAGGACGCGGGGCTGCCGTACGGCGAGGGGCGCTTTGTTATTTTCGGAACGGAGCGACGAGGGCGTCGCTCCCTACGCGGAGACGGGGACGCGCCCAAAGCCTTCCCCCCTCGGGGGGAAGCCATATCCACCTCATCAGTCTCGCTAACGCTCGACAGCTTCTCGCTGCGGCTCGGTCACGCCGCGGCTCTGACGTGCCCCCGGCACGTCATTCACTACCGCGGCGCCGCTTCGCTACCCTCAAGGGGAAGCCAATGGGATGCGTATCAATGCCTTCCCCTTGAGGGGAAGGTGGGTGAGCGCAGCGAACCCGGATGAGGTGGCAAAGCCGCGGCGCCCACGAGGGGAAGCCGTTTTACTTCTTTTTGCACTCGACTCCGTCGAGGATGACGCAGCCGTCGGCGAATTTGAGCTCGACCATGCCGTCCTTGCGGACGAAGCGGTCGTCCGCGACGGGGATGAGGCGGAAGACGAAGCCCTCCCTGTCCTCGTTGGAGGCCTTGCCGAAGAGCTTGTCGCCCTCCATCCAGACCCTCTCGAGCTTGAAGCTGTCGTAATTGAGCTCGTACTCGCCGCAGAAGTCCGGCCAGCGGCTCCTGTCCGGGTCCTTGAGCTCGAGCTCCTCCGCGGTGCGGACGGGCTCGGGCTCCCTGTCGCGCGCGACGGCCTCGACGCCGTCAAAGTAGCTCATGACGGCGCGGTAGTCGCGCCCGTCGCGGTTGGTGAGGATGACGAGCGTCCGGTCGGCGTCTATAAAGCGCTCGAACCATGTCGCGACGCCGGGCATGCCGCCGCTGTGGGAGACGACGAGGCCGAGCTTTTCGTCGCGCCCGGTCGCCCAGCCGAGGCCGTAGCTGAGGCCCTCCTCCTCGTCGTAGACGCTGTCCTTGCCGGAATTGAGCTTCGCGGGGGCGTAGGCGAGTGCCTGCTCCTCCGCGGTCAGGACCTTGCCCTCGCGCAGGGCTCTGTCCCATTTGAGCATGTCGAAAACCGTCGAAAAGACGTAGTCGTCGCCGTTTAAGCCGTCGAAGGCGACGACGTCGCCGTCCTCCTCGGAGTCCACGTCGGCGACGTACTTCCCGTCCTCGATGACCGTGGCGCGGGCGAAATTTTCAAAGGGTATGCCGTCGCGGCGTATGTGCGCGGAGCGGGTCGACGTCATGCCGGCGGGCTCGAAGATATTTTTCTGCAGGAACTCCTCGTAGGGCTCGCCGCTGAGGCGCTCGACGAGCAGCGCGAGCAGGTTGTAGCCTGTATTCGAGTACTCGAAGGCGTCGCCCGGGGCGAAGAGCGGCCCGAGCTTCGTCTCGCGCAGGAAGTCGACGATCTCGTCGTTGCCGGGGACGCGGTGCTCCTTCTCCCATATGTCGGTGAACCAGCCGTCGTCGTCAAAATAGTCGGGGACGCCGCCCGTGTGGCTGAGGAGCTGACGGATCGTCACGTCCGCGTAGGCGGGGAGCTCGGGGAAGTATTTGCCGAGCTTGTCCTCGAGGCTCAGCAGCCCGCGGCGCACCGTCAGCAGGACCGCCGCCGACGTGAACGTCTTGCTCACGGAGGCGAGCTGGAAGACCGTGTCCTCCGTCACGGGGAGCGTGCCCTCCGGGTCGCGGAAGCCGAGCGCGCCCTTGGAGACTATCTCGCCGCCCTCGGCGTAGAGCCACGCGCCGTTGAAGGCGCCGCGCTCGTTCGCGTCGCGCGCGAGGGTCTGAAACATTGAATTCTTATCCATAAGAGTATTCCTCCTTTATTCTTTTATTCTTTCGCTTTTCTGAAAAGCTCGCAGGCGACGTCGAACTGCGCCCAGCACGCGGCGTCGTCGGAGCGGTTTATCATCATGGCGACGCAGACGTCGCTCTTGAGCGAGATGATCCATTCCGTCAGGAAGCCCTCGTTCTCGCCGTCGTGGTAGGCGACGTCGCAGCCGAACTTCGCGGCCGTCTCCTCGCCGACGGTGTCGGCGTTGATGCGCATGACGCCGAGCCCGTAATAGTCCTTGACCGGCGTCATCATGCGCCGCGCGGTCTTCTTTTTGAGGAAGCCGCCGCGCCTGCAGCTCCTCGCGAGCGCGCGCCCTATCTCGACGAGCTCGGTCGGCGTCGTCCAGAGGCCCGCCGCCGCGTGCTCGGGGTAGTAGTGCCAGCCGCGGGCGGGGTCTTCCTTAATGCCGAGGCGGCCGCCGAACGCGGCGTTCGCGGCGAGGTCGTCGTCGAGCGGCTGGAAATAGCCCGTCCGCTTCAGGCCGAGCGGCTCCGCGACCTCCTTTCGGAAGGCCTCGCGCAGGGTCGTGCCGGTCAGGCGCGTGAAGGCGAGCTCGGCGAGCGTGAAGCCGCCGCCGGAATACATGAACTGCTCCCCGCAGGGGCGTATGCGGCGGAGCTTCGGCGTTATGCCCTTGCCGTTGAGTATGTCTTCGAGCGTGAACGGCTCGTGAGCTGCCGGATAGCCCGGAAAGCCGTGCAGGTTGTACCCCGCCGTGTGGCTGAGCAGCGCGGCGAAGGTGAGGGGGCCCTTCTTGACGAATTCCGGCACGACGGAGGAGATATCCGCGTCGATGTCGATGAGGCCCTTGTCGGCGTAGCGCAGGAGCGTCAGCGCGAACATCGGCTTGGATACCGAGCCCGCCTGAAAGAGCGTGTCGGGGGTTATCGGGAACGCCTCGCCGTACCTGCCGCTGCCGGAGCAGTACTGCAGCACGTCGCCGTCGGAGTCGAAGACCGCGGCGCTCACGCCGTAGCCCTTTTTGCCCGAAATGTGCAGAGCCTTGTCGATATCTATGCCGTAAAAGTCCTTGACGAGCCTGTTCGGGCCCTTGAGCATGCGCATGAGGACGGTCTCGCCGCCGCTTATGATGCCCGTATCGCGGAAGCCGAGCTTGCGGTAGACGTGCAGGCCGAGCTCGTTTTCCGGCTCGGTCGAGAGGTAGAGCCTGTCCGCGCCGTTATCCTTGAAGTACTTCATTATCTCCTTCATCGCGGCCTGCCCGAGGCCCTTGCCCTGCTCGGCCTTGTCTATCATGAAGCGCCAGAGCCAGTAGCGGTCGTCCGGCTCCTCGGCCTCCGGATCGAAGGCGAACATGCAGAAGCCCACGAGCTTCCCGTCGGCGTATATGCCGAAGGGGCGCGCCACGCCGGGGAGCTCCTCGTTCGCCTCGTCGGCCTGCCGCAGGGACACCTCGTTCGTCGCGACGAAGGGCTGATCCTCGCGCACGGAGAGGGCGAGGACGGCCTCGCGGTTATCGTCCGCGACGGGTATGAGTTTTATTTCCATGGTGTTTCTCCTTATCTCAAAATCTTTTTTCCAGTTCGTAGGCTTCGTGCCCGCGCGGGTAGTCGCGGAGGGTCCCGCAGGGGGCGTAGCCCTGCTTGTCGAAGAAGCCGAGGGTCCAGTCGACGCAGTTCGTGAGCGAGACGTACGCGCCCTTCTCCTTCGCCTCGCGCTCGACCTCCCGCAGGAGGTGCGATGCGAGCCCGCGCCCGCGACAGCTCTCGTCGACCCAGACGAAGTCAAGCTCGAGCACGTCCCAGCCGGAGACCTGCGCGCAGACGCCCGCGATCATCCTTCCGTCCGCGTCCACGAGCTTTTTGCCGACGTCGATATCGTCGTGCGCGTCCGTCACGAAGCGCTCGCAGTAGGCGCCGAGCCCGTCGCCTATGGCCTTGCGGTCCTCCCCGGAGCCGGGCTCTATCGTATAGAGCGCCGGGGCGCCGTTGTGCGTCGGGACGTAGTCCGGCGCGGCGCGGTCGAGCCGCTTCGAGAGGGAGTAGGCCTCGTGGCCGCGCGGGTAGTCCCTCGTGAGGGTGAAGAGCTCAAAGCCGTGCTTTTCGTAGAGCGGCCGCGCCATGAAATCCATCGTGCCGAGGCAGAGGTAATAGCAGCCCTTTTCGCGCGCGGCCCGCTCGGCCTCGCGGATGAGCATGGAGCCGAGGCCGCGTCCGCGGAGCTTCTCGTCGACCCAGAGCGCCGCGAGCACGGCGCGCCCCCAGCGGTGGACGTGGAGTATGCACCCGCCCGCGAGGGCTCCTTCGCCGTCGGAGGCCCGGAAGACGAGCGTTTCGTCCTCCGTATGCGGCTCCGCGGGAGCCTTGGAGTCGGCGTATTCGTTCACGTTTCTTTCAATGAGGTCCTCGTCGCCCTCCTCGAGCGGCCTGACCTCGAACTCATCTATCATCATTGGTTTTCACATCCTTTTTTCCCGCCCGTGCGGGAGAGACTCACTCGATCACGTAGGCGGCGTATTCGTGGCTGAACACGTAGCCGAGCTTTTCCGCGAGCCGCACGGACAGCTTGCACGCCGCGTCCCACGCGGGGTAGAGCCCCTCGTCGAGGCAGGAGAGTATCAGCTTCGCGGCGACGGCGGAGCCGAGCCCCTTATTGCGCTCGTCCTTGTTGATGCCGATCTCTATGTCGATGCCGCCGCCGTAGCGCGAGTAGGACGAGGCGGCGCCGACGAACTTGCCGTCTCTCATGACGGCCCAGCCGCGCCCGAGCTCGAGGAACTTCGCCTTCGAGCCGAAATTGGCGACGCAGTCCTCGTATTCCTCGTCGTTTTTGCAGATATCGTATATCTCCGCGTCGAACTTGCGCAGCTCGTAGCCCTCCGGCAGCGCGCGCACGAAGCCCTCGAGCTTCCCTCGGTCGAAGGTATTGTCCTTGCGCATGGCGTAGCGCACGCGCTTATAGGCGGGGAAATCGTCCTCGATGAGCTTCGCCCACGCCTCGTTTTCCGGGATGACGAGCTTCCACTCGCCGGGCTTATTCTGCAGCAGCTTCAGGTCGGGCTCGCCTGCGACGAAGACGAAGTCGGCGCAGACGGCCATCGCGGATTTCGGCGCCTCGCGGTCGGTCACGTATATCTTCCCCATGACCTTGTCCAGGCACGAGAGGACGCCCGTGTCGAGCGCGACCCACTTTTCGAAGAGCGGGCGCGCCTTTTCCGTATCTTCGAGCTCGTATACGCCCGTGTCGGCGGGCTTTTCCGGCTCGCCGAGCTCGAGGCGGAGGATGATCTCGTCGTCGTCCGTCTCGCCCGTCTCCCTGAAGCCGAGCTTGTGGTAGACGTGGAGGCCGCGCGCGTTCTCCGGGTCCGTCGAGAGGATGACGGCGGAGCACTTGTAGTCCGCTTTGACCTCGTCTATGACCATTTGGAGCGCCTGCGTCCCGAGGCCGCGGCCCTGAAAGCGGCGGTCTATCATGATGCGGCATATCTCGGGGGTCTCGTCCCCGTCCTCGTCTTCGTCCTCCTCGTCCTCCTCGCGGCCGTACATCGTAAAGCCGACGAGCTCGCCCTCGTGCTCGAGGGCCTTTATCGTCCAGCCCTTTTCGTAGACGGACTGGACTATCGAGAGGGCGTTCGAGGCGACGAACTCCTCGCAGAGCGAGGGCATGCCCTCCGCCTCGTATGGCTCGCCGCTGCCCTTGACGGTCAGCGTCTCGTTCGTCGTCAGAAAGAGGACGTCCAGCCAGTTGTCTTTGGTTATATCTATAAGCTTCATTTCGTTCTCCTTTGCTTGCGTCGGACCGCGGCGCGCCCCTGAAACTAACAAAAAATGGGCATAAAAACGCCGCAGCGAAGCAGCTCCCGTATGTGGCTGCGTCCTGCGGTCTCCACTGTCCGAAAGTTACTTAAACGGCGCGCTCGTGCCGGGGGGCATGGCCTCCCGCGTCCGCGCCGGGATTATTTACTTGACGTTCGCCTCGCTGTTGATCATTGGATTTACCTCCTTTCGTAGATTAGGCGCCATTACAATACACCATAAAGCGGGAAAAATCAATGCCCTATTTTGAGAAAAAAGCGGCACCCCTGCGTAAGGGGAGCCGGCCGCACTATCCGATAACTTCCTCTGTTATCCCGAACCGGAGCCCGGCGAAGCGGGTCCGGTTTGGAGAGGAGGAGCAGCGGAGCGAGTAAGCGGCTCCGCAGGACGCCGCGAGCGATACGAAGCTTGCGACGACGAACTGAGGGGTCGGTGCAACGCAATTCAGGGAAGCGCTTCCCGCAAATGCGCCGGTACGACCCTTCCGGTTTCGCTTCGCTCACCCACCTCCCCTTACGCAGGGGAGGTTTTTTCTTCCCGCCTTTACTTTTTCCCGTTCGGAGCATATAATTATCTCAGAAAAAACGACTTTGAAGGAGGTCGAGAAATGGGAACATGGAATGAGTATATCATCGACGAGGGAAGGCCGCCCGAATGGCCGTACCCCGTCAAATTCGGCGAGGAGCGGCAGGTCGACGTCGACGTGCTCGTCATCGGCGGCGGCATAGCCGGCTGCTGGGCGGCCATCAGCGCCGCGCGGCAGGGCGTGAAGGTCGCGCTGCTGGAAAAGGGCAACACCGAGCGCAGCGGCTCCGGCGGACCGGGCTGCGACCACTGGTGCAACGCCCCGTGCAATCCGCTCTCGCGCGTCGATCCCGACGAGTGGGCCGAGCACATGGTCGACAAGCCCTACTGCAACGGCATCGGCGTCGAGATACAGTGCCGCGAGAACTACGACACCCTGCTCGAGATGGAGCAGATGGGCGGCAAGATACGCGACACCGGCGACGATTTCGTCGGCGCGGAGGGGCGCGACGAGGCGACGAAGCTCATGATAAGCCCGCGCTACGGCCGCTGGAGCAACAGCGTCCTCGATCCCGACTTCGGGACGCCCGGGTATAACCCGCCCGAGAAGCGCAACAACGTCGTCATCCGCGTCTGGGGCAGCACGTTCAAGCCCGCGCTCAAAAAGGAGTGTCAGCGCCTCGGAGTGCAGATATTCGACCGCGTCATGGGCACGAGCGTCCTCAACGAGGGCGGAAAGCAGGGCGCGCGCGTCGTCGGCGCGACGGGCATAAACGCCCGCACGGGCGAGTTCCTCATATTCCGCGCCAAGGCCGTCATCATAACGACCGCGAGCGCGGGCTCCCTCTGGCTCATGAGCATGGAGCACGGCGCTTACTCCAACATGCACGCGCGCACCACCAGCGGCGACGGCATGGCCATGGCCTGGCGCGCCGGCGCGGAGCTGACCTGCATGGAAAAGGCGGGCTCCATCACGACCGGGACCGGCATCAAGCACAGATGGTACACCGGCGCGGGCGACGCGAGCTATGAAAACGTCCCCATCGTGGACGCCAACGGCACGAAGCTCCCCTACGGGACGCAGGGCTGGGCCGACGCGGGCACGCAGGTCGTCCCGCCCGCGCTCAACGAGGAGATAAGGAAGGGCATCATGTCCGGCAAGTACGAGCTCCCGTTCTACGGCGACTTCCCCGCCATGAAGGAGATCGAGGCGCGCGCGACGTGGAAGCTCATGCTGACCGAGGAATCCACGACGAAGACCATGGTCAACGTCATGGAGGAGGGCGGCTTCGACACCTCCCGCGACCAGATCATGTCCTATAAGTTCCTCGAGGGGCAGGTGCCCCCGCAGTGGCGCAACGCCAACAACGGCGGCGGCATCCTGACCGACTGGGACCTCAAGACGACCGTCGACGGCCTCTACGCCGCCGGAACGACGCTCTACTGCCCGGAGGACCACTCCTTCTGCGCCGCGACCGGCCGCTACGCCGGACGCAAGGCCGCCGCCTACGTCAAGGCCGCGCCCGACGTCGAGATATGCCGCGCGCAGGTCGATAAGGAGAAGGCCCGCGTCCTCGCCCCGACGACGCGCACCTCCGGCATCGAGTGGAAGGAGCTGCACAGCGCGCTGACCCGCGTCATGCAGTATTTCGACAGCGAATTCAAGACCGAACGCCTCCTCAAGCTCGGCCTCGAGGAGCTCGACAGAGTCGAGGCCATGGCGAGCGAGCACCTCTACGCGCTCGACCCGCACAAGCTCATGCGCTCGCTCGAGGACCTGAGCATGATAGACCACGCGCGCATGGTCCTCATCGCCGCGCGCGAGAGGAAGGCCTCCAGCGCGAGGCTCGGGCATAACCGCATCGACTATCCCGCCATGGACCCGCCCGAGTGGGACAAGTATATCACCCTCAAGCAGGTCGACGGCAAGGTCGTCCTCGGCGAGCTGCCGCCGCGCTTCTGGGGCAGCATGAAGGAGCAGTACGAGGCTCACAACAAGGACTATTCCGGCGTCTGGAAGCCGGAAAACTGAGGAAGGGAGGAAAGATCAATGTCGGAAAGAAAGATTTACGCCGTCCCCAACGTGCAGACGCCGAATACCCCCGTGCGCTTCGATCCGGAGGTCTGCGTCGGGTGCAACCGCTGCGTTGAGATCTGCCCGCTCGACGTTTTCATCCCCAACCCGAAAAAGGGCGCGCCGCCCATCGTCCTGCACCCCGAGGAGTGCTGGCTTTGCGGCGTGTGCGTGACCGAGTGCAAAAATAAGGGCGCGATAAGCTTCATTTACCCGATGCCGCTCAAGCCCCGCTGGCGCAACAAGGAGACCGGCGAGGTCACGCAGCTCAAGTGAGCGCAGTTCGGCGCGAAGCAGCATAGATACGGCAAGACCGCCTCCGAGCATCGCTCGGAGGCGGTCTTTGTGTGTGTTACGGGGAAGGCTCCCCTGCGTAAGAGGCAGAACTCCGCTCCCACAAGGCTCCCCTGCGTAAGGGGAGCTGGCCGCACGCAGTGCGGTCTGAAGGGTCGTTGCAACGCAATTACGGGAAGCGCGCCCCGGCAGTGTGTCGGTACGACCCTTCCGCCTCGCTCCGCTCGGCACCTCCCCTTACGCAGGGGAGGCTTTGGTGCGGGACTTGACGGCGAGATCGATATATTCGCAGACTCCCGCGAAATTGCCATCGACGTCGTTATTGGCTATGCGCAGGACATGGACTCCGAAGCTTTCGAGAAGGGCCGTCCTGTCTGCGTCTTTGCGCAGACCTTCATCCTCATAATGCTGAGAGCCGTCGAGCTCGATCACAAGACGGGCCGAGGCGCAATAGAAATCGGCAATAAACCGGCCGAGTATCTTCTGCCGTGTGAACTTAACAGGATAAGAACGGAGAAAATCATACCACAGACGCCGCTCCTGCCGTGTCATATTACGGCGAAGAGCCCGGGCGTTTCGGACAAGGTTTTTGTTTTGCTTTCTTTCCATTCCTATCTCCGCTGTAAAAAGCTCCCCTGCGTAAGGGGAGCAGGTCGGCGTATCTCCAAGGCTCCCCTGCGTAAGGGGAGCTGGCCGCACGCAGTGCGGTCTGAAGGGTCGTTGCAACGCAATTACGGGAAGCGCGCCCCGCAAGTGCGCCGATACGACCCTTCCGCCTCGCTCCGCTCGGCACCTCCCCTTACGCAGGGGAGGCTTTGGGGGACGCAACCCATAAGTGCAGCGATATGACACCTCCCCTTACGCAGGGGAGGCTATGCCGAGGCCCGTCCTATTCCCCGTCCTGCGGGGGCTTCTGCGTGGGCTGGGGGTACTGCGGGCGGTACTGCCGCGGCGGGGCCTCCTTCGGTGGAGCGACGGGAGGCGCGCCGATGCGTTGGGAGGCGAAATGCGCGTCGGGCGTGAACTGCGGCGTGATATACCTCGCGCTGTGGACGACGGGGCGCGCGGGCTCCTTGTCGGGGATGCAGAGGAATACGACCGCGACTATCGCGCAGGCGGCGCTCCAGATCGCGGGATAGAGGAGCCAGAAGATCGGATCGTATCGCCAGAAGCACAGCGCGGCGTTGCACGCGAAGATGACGATGAGGGCGATGTTGCTCTTGCGGCGCGCGCGGCAGGTCGCGACGGAGACCGCGCCCGCGGCGAAAAGCAGCACCGCGGCGAGCAGGCCTATAAGGCCGACCGCGTCGCCGGAGAATACGAGCGCCACGAACGAGATGAACACGGTCAGAGCGCCGAGCAGCACGCCTCCGAGCATCGAGATTATGCCGGAGATTATCTTCCAGATCTTCATGGCGAAGCCTCAGCTCACTGCCCCTGCCCGCCCTGCGGCGGATACTGCGGCGGAGCGGGCTGCTGCTGAGCGGGCTGCTGATACTGCGGAGCCTGCTGCTGAGCGGGCTGCTGCGGAGGATAGTACTGCCCGTTCTGCGGAGCCTGCTGCTGCGGGGCCTGCTGATAATACTGGCCGTTTTGCGGCGGCTGGGCGCCGTAATACTGCTGCGAGACGTATATCGGGGCGGTGCGCGCGGGCTCGACGCGCTTCCTCTTCCTCGAGAAGAAGCAGAGGATGAAGATGATCACGGCGCAGACGATGCTCCAGATGAGGCTCACGAGCAGGTACGGGTGCTCGGAGAGGCCGTAATAGCTCGTGCCGGCGGAGAGGAGAAAGAATATCAGCGTCGAGATGTTGCCGGCGAGGTAGCCGCCGCACGTGCACAGCGAGATGAGCCCTGCGAGGAACAGCATGAACGCCCCGAAAAAGCCGAAATAGCCCATGAACGGGACCGAGGCGATCGCCGTCGCGAATAAATGCATGAACGCGATCACCGCGAGGACGAACGCGAGCAGGATAGAGAGGATGCCGGAGATGATCTTCCAAGCTTTCATAAAAGGTCTTTCCTTTCGGGGCGGTCGAAGCCCGTCGAATTGCGTCGAAGGTCTCCCTTCGACAGAGCAAATATAGCATAATTCCCGCCCCCGCGCAAGGGGAGACGCTTGACGCGGGGTCAAGCGCGTGGGATAATAAGAAAAAACGACAAGGAGAGGCAAGATATGGGCAAGATAGTCCTCACTCCCGGCGAGAAATACGAGCCGACGCCCGGCGTCGTCCTCGCGCCCGTCGGTTCCACCGTCAACAACACCAGCTCGAACACGACCCGGCCGCCCCACCCGCCCGTCCTCGTCAAGGCCGTTCTGGCCGACGACAAAGAGGACAGCTGGCTGGAATACGTCCCCGAGCAGGTCGCGGAGGACCCGCCGCTCATCATCGCCTGCCACGGAGGCGGCGCCTCGGCGGAATACCAGTTCTATGAGACGACGTGGTGGGCCGTGTGCGAGGCCGAGGGCGCGATAGCCGTCTTCCCGAACGCGGGCGGGCAGTCGCGCAGCTGGCTGAGCGAGGATAAGCCGACCCCGCCGGGCGAGAGGCCCAGCATGCTCGAATTCTTCACGAAGTCCCCTGACGGCCGCGCCGACGAGGAGAACCACCATATCAAGTTCATAAAGGCCCTCATCGAGGAGATGAAGGCCAAATACGGCGTCGATCCGGGCCGCGTATACATGCAGGGCATGAGCATGGGCGACATCATGACGATGATGTTCTCCCGCGTCTGCGGCGATCTGCTCGCGGGAGGCGACAGCACCGCCGGCCCCACGCCGGAGATCGCGCTCTTTAATGAGGACGACAGCCTCAAGGGCTATAAGTGCCCCGTCCCGACCTACCAGTCGCGCGGCGAGCTCGACGACATCGTCGTCGCCCAGCGCCCCGGCCGCGAGGTCACGACCAGGCAGGACGTCAACGCGGGCAACCGCGAATTCTGGCTGCGCGTCAACGGCTGCGACACGCCGCCGCGTCTGGCTATTCTCGGCGTCAACAACTTCGCCTTCTATACCGGCAAGAACGCCGACTTCATTTACCGCGACGTCAAGCACCGCTCCCACGGACAGACGCTCGACGACGCGCAGTGGGCGTGGAACCTGCTGTTCAAGCATAACCGCCGCGAGCCGGACGGCAGCCTCACCCGCGACAGGGACGAATTTTTCGAGACGGGCGACAGGAACGCCATCGCCCTTTGCGAGGGCGCGGCCGCGGCCTATGTGGACAACAAGAAGGTCATCCTCGCCGCGCCGATCTTCGCCCGCTCGCTGACGAAGATGAACTTCGCCACTCACGAGCGCGAGGAGGTCAGCCGCGAGCTCTTCGTCGCCGTCGAGGACCTCGGCAGGATATTCGGCGGGACGGGCGTCGAGTTCACGAACGACGGCAGGGGCGCTATAATCCGCACGCTCGAAAAGGGCGACTTCGAGGTCGTCGACGAGAGCGCGGCCTGCCTGCGCGGGAGCTTCATGCGCGCCATGTTCATGGCCGCGACGACCGAAAACGGGAAGCTCAGCGTCCCCCTGCGCTGGTTCGCCGAGGAGATATTCGGCCTGCAGACGACCCAGTGCGACGGCTGCATGTACATCTCCGACCGCCACGGCGAGATGACGAAGGACATGGCGAGGATAATAAGGGATCTGCTGAAATAAGTAAAACAGCGATACGACCCGGCGGGAACTTGCCCGCCGGGTCTTCGTTTCAAGGGTAGCGAAGCGGCGCTGCGGCGCCTTCTGTCGCTCCGTGTTTTCCACCTCATCCGGGTTCGCGTTGCTCACCCACCTTCCCCTCAAGGGGAAGGCTTTTTGCGCCCCGTTGGTTTCCTCCGTATCTTGTGTCAGTGGTTCGATCCGACAAAAAACTTCCCGATGACGGTTTGTCCGTCTTCGGTATACATATTGATGAACTGTTCGTGCGGACCGGCAGCCATATACGCCGCCGCTTCTTCGGGCGACGATACCTTCGATCCGTCGTCTTCATCCGGACGAACGTATCCGACGACGCCTTCGTCGTTTACTGCCAATACGAGGTCCGGAGAATCCAGAATGTCTATTACCTGCGGACCGAAGGTTTCCCCGTTCCTATTCACCGGATATCCGTTTTTCAGGATCTCTTCCTGCGTAGGGATATACACCTTGACCGCCGGGGCGTCATGGCTTCCGGACGCGCTGAACGCCATTGTCAGGCAAAGAACCATGACTACGGCGACGACTACGGCCGGTACGGACGCTTTTCTGTATTTCATAATTGCAGTCACCCTTTCCTCTGCGGCATTCCTGCTGAAATGGCTGCAGATCAGAGGAGAGCTCCCCCGAGCTTCGGCCATCTCGATCAGAGAATACGCATACGCTTTTCTTTCGTTCTTATCTTCGCCGCAGCGCCGCAAAACGAGTTCGTCACACGAGATCTCCAGATCGCGATTGAGAAGAATGAGCATGGCCCACGCGAATGGGTTGAACCAGTGGATGCACACGGCGCAAAGCATCAGCATTTTCCACAGCATATCCAAGCGCCGAATATGACAGTATTCATGCGTCAGCACGTATCCGACGGCCCGTCTGTCGGACAAGCTCATCGCTTTCGGGAGAATGATACGCGGGCGTATGATCCCGACGGCAGCGGGCGTCGTTATCCTGTCGGACTGAAGTATCCTCAACGGTCTCAGCAGCTTATGCGAAGCTCGCCATTCGTCGATCAGCTCATTCTTCCCGACGGGAGACGCAGACCGTACCGCCGAATAGCTTTTTATCAGCCCCAGCGAGAAAAGCACGAACAATATTGCGGCTATTACAAGCCATATCGCCGCGGCATTCGGACAGAGTTCTTCTATCTTTTGCCAGATATTTGCGGAGGTCTTCTGCATGGAGAGCCCGTCAAAAATGAGCTTGACTTCATTGTTCAGACCTTGCGCGCCGCCGCCGAACCTGCCGAGGGACCTTGCCAAAATTGCCGACAGACTCCATTTTGACGGAAAAGAAAACGGCAGCAGCAGCCGCAAAAGAGCGACTCCCCACATGGCAAGAAAACCGGCCTTCGGCAGCTTGTTCAGCGCTATCGTACGGAGTATTATGATCGCGAGAATGATAAGACCTGCATACATACTCGTTTTCAGCAGCGTCATCGCAAATACCTCAGCTTAGGTTTTCAACAAGCCGCTTGAGCCGTTCGATCTCGCTTTCCGACAGCGCTTTGCCGCTCAGATACGCAGATAAAAAGAGTTCGGCAGAGCCGTCGAACAGTTTATCGATAAGCGTCGCCGCTTCCTGCTGTTGGATCTGATCCTTGCTGATAAGCGCCCTGCAGGAGAAACCGGGCTCTTTCCGCTCTATCGCGTTCTTGTCTATCAGCTTTTTGATAACGGTGTACGTCGTATTGCGGTTCCAGCCGATCTGTTCGTTCATCACCTTTGCAAGCCGGCCTGCAGTCATATCGCCTTCCTTCCATAAGACTTCCATGACCTTCAATTCCGAATCAAACAGCTTCACAGTCATAACCCGCCTCCCTTTGACTATTGCAATAGTAACATTATACTATCACGATAGTCACCGCGTGTCAATGCTTTTTTGTGTACTCAGCCCGGTACGGCGGGGGCTTTTTCGTCGATATGGAGCCCTGCGGGCTCCGCGATTTGCAAAGCGCGATATGTCCTGCGGACTCGATATGCCCTTCGGGACGGGAAGGAGGGAGACGTCGGAGACGGGGCCATGACGTTTTTTTCGCTTATGCGCCATATTGGATATTGTAATCGCGGCGACATACTGATATAATAAGCGCACAATTGAATGCATCCTCAGTGCTCCGGGGCCGCGTGCGGCTCCGCTGGAAGAGGGAATCGGGTGGAAATCCCGAGCGATCCGGTCACTGTAATCGGGGAGCGAGGCAATATTACGTCATTGTGCCTTTTGGCATGAGAAGGCATTGCCGCGCGACGATCCGAGAGCCAGGAAACCTGCTGAGGATGCGATACTGGAAACCTCCGAAGAAGGTCCGTCCGGTCGCGGCGCCGCGCCATATGGCGCAGACGTCCGCATTTCGACGCTCGCTTTCTCGGAAGCGGGCTTTTTGTTTTGCATATCACCCGGAAGGAAGGAAAGATATACATGAAAAAAAGGATTGCCGCGCTGCTTGCGCTCGTGCTGCTGCTCGCGCTCATGGCGGCGCCGGAGGCTCACGCCGTGTATGCCGACGGGACCTACACCGTCCCCGTCAGCATCGAGGGTCTCGGACGGCACAACGTGCTCTGGAGCGCCGCGACGCTCCACGTCGAGGGCGGGAGCCTCTATATCGACGTCACCTTCGAGCGCGTCGACCCGGCCACGCACGCCCCGCAGTACGACTGGATGCAGAGCTCGCTCGGCCGCGTCAACCCCGTCAAGAACGACGACACCTGCCTCTGCACGTTCTACCGGCTGCCGATCCCGAGCCTCGGGAACGTGCCCGTGACGGTGCTGAGCTCGGCCATGAGCCAGCCCTATGAGATCGACTATACGCTCAAAATAGACGGCTCCTCCGTACCCCTTGCGGAGGGACCTGCCTCCGAGCCCGAGCCTTCCGCGGAGCCCACTCCCGAGCCTACGGCGGAGCCCGCGCCGACTCCCGCTCCGACCGTCGAGCCGACCGCCGCGCCGACCGCGACTCCGACCGCCGTGCCGACAGCCGCGCCGACGCCCGTGCCGACTCCCGCCGAGACCCCGATACCCACGCCGGAGCAGCCGCCTGAGCCCGACCTTCCCGACGAGCCCGACGCGCCCGCGGACGGGACGGACTCCCCCGCTCCCTCCGACGCGGTCATACTGACGCCCGACCTGCCGACCGACGCGCCGGACTACGCGCCCGACGCCGAGCCGGAGCATCCCGGCACGCCCGAGGCTCCGACCGAGCCCTCTCCCGTGCCCGCGCCCGATCCCGCTCCCGCGCCGGCCAAGGGGCTGACCACGGGCGGAATAATAGGCATCGCCGCCGCGGCCGTCGTGGTCGCTGCGGCCGTCATAGCGGTCGTCGTCTCGAAGGCCAAGAGGACAAAGTAAGCGGGAGGAAGACGGAATGAAGCTCAAAAGGATACTCGCCGCGCTGCTCGCGCTGTTGCTGGCGCTTTCCCTCGCCGCCTGCGCCAAGGCGCCCGCCTCCCCGACGGACGCTCCCTCGCCCGCGCCGACGGAGGCCGCGCCCGAACCGAGCGCCGCGCCCGCCGTCCCCGACGGCGTACCGGAGATAGAGGGCCTCGTTTACGAGAGCACCGTTCCCCTGACCTACGCCGACCAGTTCGCCATCTATAAATACGAGGGCGGCTACGAATACATAGACATGGTCAACAGCGACCGCATCCTCATCGTCCCCGAGGGCGGCAGCGTCCCCGCGGGGCTGGACAGGGACGTCGTCGTCCTGCAGAGGCCCATAGAGAACGTCTATCTCGCCGCGACCTCGGCCATGGCGCTCATCGACGCTGTCGGCGCGCTCGACGCGCTCGACTTCGTCGGCTCCCGCACGTGGTATACCGAGAACGCCATCCGGGCGCTCGAGACGGGCGACGTGATCTACGCCGGAAAGTACAACGCGCCGGATTACGAAATGCTGATGAACGGCAAATGCGGGCTCGCCATAGAGTCCACGATGATACTGCACAATCCCGACGTGCGCGAAAAGCTCATCGAGGTCGGCATCCCGACGATAATCGAGCGCTCCAGCTATGAGGATCACCCCCTCGGCAGGACCGAGTGGGTCAAGGTCTACGGCGCGCTTTTCGGCAGGGAGGCCGAGGCGGAGGCCGCCTTCGAGGAGCAGGTGGACAAGGTCCGCGCGCTCGAGGCCATCGACGGGACGGGCAAGACCGTCGCCTTCTTCTACGTCAACACCTCCGGCAGCGTCGTCACCTACAAGACCAACGGCTACGTCCCCGCGATGATACGCCTCGCGGGCGGGGAATACGTCTTCAGCGACCTCGGGCTCGGAGACGACTCCAAGCTCAGCACGATAAACATGAGCATGGAGCAGTTTTACGCCGAGGCCGCCTCGGCGGACGTCATCATCTACAACTGCTCGATAGCCTCCCAGCTCTATACGCTCGAGGACCTCATAAGCCTCAGCCCCGTCCTCGCCGACTTCAGGGCCGTGCGCGAGGGCAACGCCTGGTGCACGACGGACAGCATGTTCCAGCAGACGGACAAGATGGGCTCCATCATCCAGGAGATGAACGCGATCTTCTCCGGCACGACGGACGGGAGCGATCTTGAATACATGTTCCGTCTCGAGCGGGAGGGCGCATGAGCAGTCCGAAGCATGAAAAGGGCCTCGCCCGCGTCCGCTACACGGCCGTCTTCATCTGCCTCGCCGCGGCCTTCGCGGTGCTGACGGTCTGGAACATAAATACGGGCTCCGTCCATATCTCCGTCGGCAGGATAGCGAGGATAATCTTCCTGCGCGCCGGCGACGAGACGGAGATCGGCATCGTCTGGAAGCTCCGCCTGCCGCGCATCATAGCCGCCGCCGTCCTCGGCGGAGGGCTCGCGCTCTCCGGCTTTCTGATGCAGACCTTCTTCGGCAACCCCATAGCCGGGCCCTTCGTCCTCGGCATATCCTCCGGCTCGAAGCTCTTCGTAGCGATAGTCATGATCGTCGTTCTGCGCTTCGTCAACTACGTGACGAGCTGGATGATGGTCGTCGCGGCCTTCGCGGGCGCGCTCATCGCCATGGGCTTCGTCCTTCTCGCGGCGCGGAGCATCAAGCAGATGTCGATGCTGCTCGTCGCGGGCATCATGATAAGCTATATCTGCTCGGCCATAACCGAATTTCTCATAACCTTCGCCAAGGACTCCGACATAGTCAACCTGCACGGCTGGTCGCAGGGGCGCTTTTCCGGCACGACGTGGGCCGACGTCCGCTTTTTCGTCATAGTCATCCTCGTCTGCTTCGCGCTGGTCTTCCTCATGTCCAAGCCCATAGGCGCGTACCAGATGGGCGAGAGCTACGCCCAGAGCATGGGCGTCAACGTCAGGCGCTTCCGCGTCATCCTCATCCTCATGTCGAGCCTGATAGCGGGCTGCGTAACGGCCTTCGCCGGCCCGATATCCTTCGTCGGCATCGCCGTCCCGCATCTTATAAAGATGCTGCTCAAGTCGGCAAAGCCCATCCTCGTCATCCCTGCGTCGTTTCTCGGAGGGGGCGTCTTCTGCCTGCTCTGCGACTACATTGCGAGGACGGCGTTCGCCCCGGTCGAGCTCTCGATAAGCACGGTCACGGCGCTCTTCGGCGCGCCGGTCGTCATAGCGATGCTCATCCGCCGCCACGGGCAGAAGTCATAGGAGGCGGGAAGATGGGAGACTACTATTTCCGCACGTCCGACCTCTCCGTCGGCTATAACGGCAAGGCGCTGATACACGATATAGAGATAAACGTCCGCGCCGGGGAGATACTGACCCTCATCGGCCCGAACGGCTCGGGCAAATCGACGATACTCAAGAGCATCACCAAGCACCTCGCTGTCATAAAGGGCGACAGCTTCATCGCCGACGCCTCCGTCAACGCCATGACGTACAAGGAGCTCTCGCGCCGCCTCGCGGTCGTGCTGACCGAGCGGATAAAGGGCGAGCTTCTGACCTGCTGGGACGTCGTCGCGACGGGGCGCTACCCCTATACGAACACGCTCGGCCTCCTCGGGCCGGAGGACAAGGAGAAGGTCCGCGCCGCCATGGAGCGCGTGCACGCCGCCGAGCTCGCGGAGCGGGACTTTTCCGCCATAAGCGACGGCCAGAGGCAGCGCGTGCTGCTGGCTCGCGCCATCTGCCAGGAGCCGGAGATAATCGTGCTCGACGAGCCGACCTCCTTCCTCGACATCCGCCACAAGCTCCAGCTGCTCTCCATCCTCCGCTCCATGGCGAAGGAAAAGGGCATAACCGTCATCATGAGCCTGCACGAGATAGACCTCGCGCAGAAGATCTCCGACAAGATAATGTGCGTCTCCGGCGAGACGATCTCCAATTTCGGGACGCCGGAGGAGATATTCCGCGAGGAGATAATAAACGAGCTCTACGGCATCTCCGAGGGCAGCTTCAACATAGCCTTCGGCTCCGTCGAGCTCCCGCCGCCCGCGGGCGAGCCGAATACCTTCGTCATCTCCGGCTGCGGGAGCGGGATAAGCGTCTTCCGTCGTCTGCAGAAGGAGGACACGCCCTTTTACGCGGGCATAATCTTCGAAAACGACGTGGATTATCAGGTCGCGAAGGCCCTCGCGGCCGAGGTCGTCACGGAAAAGCCCTTCGAGCGCATAAGCGACGCCGCCTTCGGGCGCGCGCTGGAGCTTATCAAAAAGTGCCGCCGCGTCATATACGCGGGCGTCCCCCTCGGGACGGGGAACCGCCGCATAGCGGACCTCGTCGAGACCGCGCACGAGCTCGGGACGCTCGAGGATCTGTCCGGCGAGACCGAAACAGTATGAAATCTCCGCACGGAGAAGATTATAAGGAGGAAAAATAATGAAAAAGACCCGCAGACTTCTCGCGCTGCTGCTGGCAGTGCTCATGCTCGCGGCGCTCGCCGTCCCCGCGCTGGCTCTCGACGCCATCGACTACGACGGCGACGAGGTCACCTTCATCAAGGAAGACGGCTCCGCCTTCGGCATGTTCGCCCCCCAGGAGGGCACGACCTGCGCCATCGACGGCGACAACGTCGTCATCCACTACGTTCCCAAGAACAAGACCGTCTACAACGGCATCCACTTCGGCGCCATCGACGACGCCGAGCTGACGAAGGACGTAACGTTCAACGAGGACGGCACCTTCGATATCACCCGGCCGAAGACCGACTGCGGCAAGGCGATCCCCGCCGCCCCCATCAAGGCCTCCGACGGCACGACCACCTCGTCGCAGTACTACCTCGCCATCCCCGCCGAGGATAAGCTCGCCGGCGCGGGTGAGGCTCCCGCGGGCGGAGAGCGCACCGAGCTGACCGTCGAGAATACGACCGCCATGTTCAAGGCGCTCTACGCTTACGTTGAGGAAGCCGACGGCGCGAAGACCCTCACCGTCGCCCTCACCGGCGTGACCTACCGCAACTTCTTCCGCGGCACCTACGAGGAAGCCGCCGCCAACGGCGACGACAGCTCCAAGTGGATAGCCGGCGAGCAGGACGCGGACGGCAAATGGTTCTTCAGGCTGCCCATAGCCGAGGGCGATACCGTCATTCCCGTCGTGTCCATCTCCCAGACCTACCTTGACAAGTACGCCGCCGGCGAGAACTCCGTCGAGCGCGCCTTCTATCCCCGCCAGCTCAAGCTCGACCTCGAGGCGAAGACCCTCGTAGTCGGCGATTATGAGAGCTCCGTCGAGCTCGCCGTCACCAACAACGTCAAGATGTTCAAGGTCGAGTCCGCGACGCTCGAGACCGTCGGCGGACCGAACTCCAATAACTACAAGGCCGCGATAGCCCTCGTCATGGGCAGCGATTCCTTTGACAAGGCTTTCATCGGCAAGGGCGCCGACATAGCCGAGGATTCCGTCATCCTCGATATCGACGCCGAGACCAAGCTCGTCGAGCTCCCCGTCAAGTACGTCGCCGAGTTCGGCAAGCCCGAGACGCTCGTCTCCCTCGCTGACCAACCCTTCGTCGTCAGCTTCCACTCCGTCAAGAAGGACGCCTGGTATGACCGCCTCTTCACCCTCGACGAGGCCGCCGCGACCCTCGTCATCGACGAGGTGCCCGCCGTCAGCTTCACCGACGTGCCCGCCGGCGAGTACTACACCGACGCCGTCGCGTGGGCCGTCGAAAAGGGCGTCACCACCGGCGCTACCGCGACCGAGTTCAAGCCGAACGACCCCTGCACCCGCGGTCAGGTCGTGACCTTCCTGTGGCGCGCGGCCGGCAAGCCCGCCGTCGAGGGGACCAATCCCTTCACCGACGTCGCGGAAGGCGCCTTCTACTATGACGCGGTCCTCTGGGCCGTCGCGAGCGGCGTCACCACCGGCGTCAGCGAGACCGAGTTCAAGCCCGACGAGCCCTGCACCCGCGATCAGGTCGTGACCTTCATGTGGCGCGCGGCCGGCAAGCCCGCCGCGACCGGCGAGAACCCGTTCACAGACGTAGCCGAAGGCGCGTTCTACTATGACGCGGTCCTCTGGGCCGTCGAGAAGGGCGTCACCACCGGCACGAGCGAGACGACCTTCGCCCCGGGCGACCCCTGCACCCGCGGTCAGGTCGTGACCTTCCTCTGGCGCGCGGCCAAATAATTTCGACACTTCCCCTTCCTTCCTTCCTTTCTGCCGCTTGACGGCAGGCCGAGGCGGACCGACCTTCCACGGTCCGCCTCTTTTTTTAATGTCATCTCCGCTTGGAGGGGACAGGGAGCTTGGAGGCTGAATGGGAGCTGCCTACGTATCCTTGAAGTGCCTCCCCAAGCAGGTTTGTCGGTGCAGCGGGGAGCGCATCAAAGCCTTCCCCTGGGAGGGTAGCGAAGCGGCGCCGCGGGAGTGAATGACGCGCCGGTGGCGCGTCAGAGCCGCGGCGTGACCGAGCCGCAACGAGACAGGTGGCGCGTCAGCGCCGGATGAGGTGGTGATATTGCCCTCATCAGTCGCCTGCGGCGACAGCTATCCTCTTGCGGCGCGATGTGGGCATCGCGCCCTACGCGCTCTCGTCCAGACCCATAGTGCAAACCAGCGAAGCGTTTGCACTATGGAGAGGAGGAGCAGCGGAGCGAATGAGCGGTGCAACGGCGCCGCGAATGATACGGAGCTTGCGACGACGAAATCGCGCCCTACGCGGTTACCGCGGGTGCGGAAGCCTTTGGAGAGCGGAGCTCGGCGCGGACGCCCCGGAGGGGGAAGCCTTTGGGGAGCGGCGGTCGGACCCTGCGCGGGGACAAAAAAGGGCCCTGCGGAACATGTCCGCAGGGCCCGTGGATCGTTTGTTCAGCCTTCGATCTCGATGTGTCTGTGTTCGGGGAGCTCCTTCGCGTCCTTCTTCGGCAGCGTCAGGCTCAGCACGCCGTTTTCGAACTTCGCGCCGATATCCTCGGCCGTCAGCTCCTCGCCGACGTAGAAGCTGCGCTGCATCGCGCCCGCATAGCGCTCCTGACGGATCAGCTTGCCCTCCTTGGTCTTCTCGTCCTTGTCCAGCCCCTTCGCGGCTCTGACGGTCAGATAGCCGTTTTGCAGATCGAGCGAGAGCTCGTCTTTCTTGAAGCCCGGCAGGTCGATATCGACCTCGTAGCGGTCGTCGTGCTCATGCACGTCGGTCCTCATCTCGCGCGAGGCGTGCCTCCCGTAGAGCTTGCGGTCGACGTTCTGCAGTTCCCTGAACGTCGGAAACTCAAACCAGTCGTCAAACAAATTCTCTCCAAAAATACTCGGCAACATAAGTCATTCCTCCTTATTATTCAGTCCTGTTACCGTGCATCGGAGCGGAGGTCTTTCATTTGATCTCTGTCCCTTTGTTCGCCTCCGATTATAGCACGGAAATTAGCACTGTCAAGAACAGAGTGCTAATTTGTGTGAACAAATCGTGAACAAACGTGGCATATTTATTTAATTTTGAGTTCCGGACGCGAAAAAGGGCAGGACCGAAGTTTCGATCCCGCCCTTTTGGCGTGTTTTTGTCGTTGTTGTGCCGCGCATCCGGCCGCGGCGGGGAGGCATTTGCGCGAGCCAGGCAGCCCGCAGGCAGCTGAGCGTCTTGACGTCCGCCGGACGGAGATGGGGGGAGGCATTTGCGAGAGCCAGGCAGCCCGCAGGCAGCTGAGCGCCTTGACGTCCGCCGGAGGGCGATGGAGTAAATTACTTGCCGCCGAAGATGCCCGAGATCAGCGAGCCGAAGTCGAGGCCGCCGCCCCCGAAGAGGGAGCCGAGCGCGCCCAGACCGGAGCTCTGCTGCTGGCTCTGCTGGTTCTGCTGGCCGAGCAGGCTCATCAGCAGCGGCGCGGCCGCCGAGATGATGGAGGACGCCTGCCCGAAGTTCAGGCCGGAGGCGTCGGCCGCCTGCTGGGTCGTCTGCTGCTGGCTTCCGCCGAGCAGGTGGGCGACGATCTTGCCGCCGTCCTCGAGGTCGACGTTGGAGAGGAACGCCGCGAGGTCGGAGGTGTCGTCCTTCGCGTGGTCGGCGAGTGCGCCCGCGAAGCCCTCGGCGGTCGCCTCGTTCTCGGCCTGACCCTGCGCGCCGCTGAGGAGCGACGGGAGGACGGAGGAGAGGACGCTCTCGACCTCGGTGCCGGAGGCGCCGGTAAGGTTCTCCATTCCGGCGACGGACTCGCCGGAGAGCATGGTATTCAATAACGCGCTGAAATCCATTTTTATATCTCCTTATCTGTGTTTTTTCGGTCTGATTCGATTATATTGTCGCTCGCGGGGAATGTCAATCGCGCAGGCGCGCCGCCGAAAAAAGTTTACACGGAGGAGACGGGATGTTCATAAAACAGGGCGGCAAAACAAAGGCTTCCCCCGTCGGGGGGAAGCTGTCGAGCGTCAGCGAGACTGATGAGGGGCATACTTCGTCCTCGTCCGCCACATATTGCCCCTCATCCGTCAGCCTTCGGCTGCCGCCTTCCCCCACGTCGGGGGGAAGGCTTTGGGGGCGAGGGCGCCCCGCCCTACGCGCTTCACGCTGGTACGGCGATGCCACCTCATCCGTCATTCGCCTTGCGTGAGACGGCGAATGCCACCTTCCCCTCAAGGGGAAGGCAAAAAACAAGGGCTTCCCCGCTCCGGGGAAGCCCTTGCTTACTCTTTTGCTTATTCGAGGTAGGTGTTGCGGAATTTCTCGATATCCTCGTCGAGCAGGCCGAGGCCCTCGTGCAGGAAGATGTCGAAGCTGCCGAACTTCTCGTCTATGGCCTCCCAGAAGGCGAGCAGGTAGGCGGGCTCGGTGCCGAACATGCGGCGCATGGCCTCGTTGTCGGTCCCGCCGCCGGCGCTCGCGGAGATGCGCTCGACGATGGCGTTTATCTCGTCGGCGATGTACTCGGCCGTCTTGAGATAGTTGACCATGATGTCCTCGCGCGGCAGACCGAGGAGCTCCTCGACGATGGCGGCGGTCGTGCCGGCGCGGTCCTTGCCGGCGGTGCAGTGCCAGAGGACGCCCTTCTCGTGCGGCTCGAGCATGACGCGGATGGCGCGCGCATAGTGCGTCAGGCCGAAGTCGCTGCGGACGAACTTGCGGTAGGTGTCGGCCATGCGCGCGACGGCGGCGGCCGGGTCGTTGCGGAGGTTGGCGAAGGGGGAGGGCTGCTCGGACTTCTGGTCGCGCGTCACGCCCGCGCCTATGCCCTCGAGGATGGGGCTGAAGACGTTCTTCGCGCCGGGGATGTCGACGTCGGGGCGCTCGTTGCGCTCGTTGTCGGTGCGCAGGTCGACGACGGTGTCGACCATGCCCGCGAGCTTGGCGATGTCGGCGGGGCTCGCGTCTGCGAGGGCGCCGCTGCGGAAGAGCTTGCCGGAGACTATGGTGCGGCCGTCGACGGTCTTCTGCCCGCCGAGATCGCGAGTATTGCGCAGCTTTTCGAATTCGATCTTACGGTCCATATTTTACCTCTTCTTTATCATAAATTTAGATTATCAGACTGTGGTTTTCGCGCGCTTTTTCTCCGCGACGATATCGAGCGCTATGAGCACGCCGCAGCCGAGCCGCACCGCGAAGCCGAGCGCCTCGGGAACGGGCCCGAAGGCGAGGCTGTCGCCCGTCGGGATGAGCCTGTATATGAGGTCGGCGGCTATGATCGCGAGGAACACTATGCGGACGGGCACGGGGCGCTTTCCGCGAAGCAGCTTCATCGTAATAATGCCGAACGCGACGGCGAGCGCGAGCATCACGAGGTCGACGACGGCCTCGCTCGAGGTCAGCCGGTACAGCCAGCTGAGAAACGCCGTCTCATAGCGCGGCAGGGCGGCGAAGCCGACGTTGCACAAAAATGCGAGCAGGCCCTTTTTCGCTATGATGCTCGGATAGCCGGAGACCACGAAGATATATATCGCGGGCAGCAGCGCCGTCAGCGTCAGGATGCGGGAGTAGAGCCCGGCGCCGGTCACGCGGCTCTTGTCTTCATACCCGAACTTCATCCGGCCATCACCTCCCCGAGAGTGCGCTCGAGGTAGCGGGCCTCGAACTCTTCGCCGAGGGCCTCCGCGTCGTGCACGGAGAACACTGCGGAGCCCGTCGCGGGATCGAGAAAGACGACGTTCGCGCCCTCGCGGTCGGGCGAGAGCTCGCCTGAGGTCATGGAGTAGAGCCGGACGAGCGCGTTGGACTGCGGGAAGTCGGAGGGGGCGATGTAGCCGCTGAGGCAGACCGGCTCGCCCGAGGCGCAGACCCCGCGCAGCGTCGCGTTTTTCATGACGACGGTCTTCTCGTACGTCTTGAGGTCGACGCAGACGACGCTCGTGAGGTTGAGCCCGAGCGGCGAGGCCTTGTACTCGTTTATGTAGAGCCTGTCGCCGCAGACGGCGGCGCCCCAGTCGTATCCGAATTTGCCCTCCAGCCGGAGCGTGCCCGTGACGGCGTCGCCCGTGTAGAGCCCGTCGGGGAACACCGAGGAATAGCGGACCGAAAGGTCCGAGCCCTCGATGGGGATAAACTCGTTTGCGACGTAGCGGTCGGCCGCGCCCGCGAGGTAGACTGTGAAGAAAAGGGTTATCGCGGAAAAAAGGAACACGATGAACATGAATGCCGTGACGGTGAACTTGGATTTGTTCGTTGCGGGGACCTCCCTTCGGGGGGTGTTAACTAAATAAGTATACCATAGTTATGAGTAATAATAAAGCTTTTTCCGCGCCGTCAGACGGAGAGGATGTACCCGCCGTCAATGACCTGCACGGTGCCGGTTATCTGGGCCGCCGCGGGCGAGGAGAGGAAAACCGCCAGCGCGCCGACCTCGATGGGCTCGCCGAAGCGGCCGAGCGGCATCTGGTTGTTGATGTAGGAGAACATGTCCTTCGGGATGAACTTGGAAAGCTCCGTATTGAAGAAGCCCGGAGCTATCGCATTGACGCGGATGTCGTACTTTCCGAGCTCGACGGCCATGCAGTGGGTGAAGTGGCATACGGCGGCCTTCGCCGTCGAATAGGGGGACATGGCCTGCGTCTTGTTGACGATGAGCGCGGCGTTGGAGGCGATGTTGACTATCGCGCCGCCCTTGCCCGCGTCGCGCATGAGCTTGCCGAACTCGTAGGTCATGTGGACGGTGCCGTTGAGGTCGGTATTGACGACGTTGTACCAGTCGGTCAGCTCCTCGTCCATGTCGAGCAGCTCGCTCAGGCAGGATACGCCCGCGTTGTTGACGAGGATATCCACGTTTCCGAAGTCCTTTTTAACGGCGGCCGCCGCGGCGCGCACGCTCTTTATGTCCGTTACGTCGCAGTCGAAGGCGGCGCAGTTCCCGCCGTACTGCTTTAGCTCCGCGAGGGCCTCGGCGGCCTTCGCCCTGTCGCGGCACAAAATGGCGACGTTCGCGCCGCTCTCGGCCATGGCGGTCGCTATGCCGAGGCCGAGGCCGCGGTTGCCGCCGGTTATGACGGCGTTCTTCCCGTCGAGACGGAAAGCGTCCTTCATGCTCTTGATGGGAGAGATCACGGTATATCATCCTTTCGGCTTTTTTGACTTTATTATACTATATCCCGCGCGAAAACGGGAGTATTTTTTCGCGCCGCGGGGAAAACATCTTGCCCGCGCGGGCGCAAAAAGGTATAATGGACGCGAAAGCAGAAACATGACCCGCCTTGCGCGGAGAATAAGGAGGAAAGCATGCAGACCATCACCGTCAGACACGGCGAGGGCAAGCTCGCCACCAAGATCTTCGTATCCTCGGAGGACGCCTTCAACGTCACGTCCGTCATCGTCATGGGGCAGAAGGAATGCGTCCTCATAGACTGCCAGTGGACCCGCGCCAACGCGCACAGGGTCATAGCCGAGATAATCGAGACGGGCCTTGAGCTCAAGGCCATCTACGTCACCCACGCCCACCCCGACCACTACTGGGGCCTCGGCGAGATAGCGGAGGCCTTCCCGAAGGCGAAGTGCCTCGCGCCCGCGCCCGTCGTCACGCTCTACGCGCACCAATATCAGCCGAAGCTCGACGAGTGGACCGAGATAATAGGCGAGCAGAACCTCTGCCGCAAGATGTGCGACCGCCTCGAGGCCATTGAGGACGACTACATCGAGCTCGAGGGCGAGAAGCTCGAGATAATCCGCTGCATGGGCGACCTGATGTGGAACACGATCGTCTGGATACCGTCGATAAAGACCGTCGTCTGCTCGGACGTGCTCTTTTCCGACGCGCAGCCATTTACCTGCGAGGTCAACGCCGACCAGCGCAAGCTCTGGCTCAAGGATATCGACGGGATATACTCCCTCGGGCCCGAGGTCATCATCCCCGGCCACATGCGCGAGGGCACGCCGCTCGACGCGAGCGGGCTGGAGTTCATTCGCGCCTACCTTCTCGCGACCGAGGAGGAGATCGCCAACACGAACACCCCCGCGGAGTTTTACTACAACATGGCCCGCCGCTTCCCGACCGCGTCGCTGATGCACCTCTCCAACGAGATGAACGCCGAGGTCTTCAAGGGCGGCCGCGTCTGGGCGTGGAACGAGGACCCCGACCCGCGCTGGATGAAATTCCGCACGTGGGACTGAAATAGCTTATCATCAAAGAATGTGAGGTAATAAAAATGGCAGTTGTTTATAATCAGCTCGTGCCGGTGCTCTTCGGCAACGGCGCTCTCGACCTGCTGGGCGAGAAGGTAAAGGAGCTCGGCGGCACGAAGGCCATGCTCGTCTACGACGGCGGCGTCAAGGCCGCGGGCATAGCGCCCCGCGCCGAGGCGAGCCTGCGCAATGCGGGCGTCGACTTCGTCGTCTTCGACAAGGTCCAGTCCGACCCCGCGGACTACCTCGTCAATGAGTGCGGCGCGCTCGCCGTCGAGGCGAAGGTGGACTGCTTCATCGGCGTCGGCGGCGGCAGCAGCCTCGACTGCACGAAGGCTGCGTCCCTCCTGATGAACCACCCCGCGCCTATCGAGCAGTACTTCACCGCGCCCCCGAGCTTCCTCGAGTGCTGCGTGCCGGTCGTCCTCTGCCCGACCGCCGCGGGCACGGGCAGCGAGGTCACGCAGGTCGCCGTCATAACCAGCAGCGTCGACCACTCCAAGCCCTCCGTCTTCATGCGCTCGAGCCTCGCCATCGTCGACCCGGAGCTGACCTACACCGTCCCGCCCCGCGTCACGGCGAACACGGGCCTCGACGCCTTCACGCACGCCGCCGAGGCGATAACCGCCAAGGGCCGCAACCCGCGCAGCGAGCTGCTCGCGAAGACCGCCATCGAGAAGATAACGAAGTACCTCCCGCAGGCCTACGACGACGGGAAGAACGTCGAGGCGCGCTACGAGATGGCGCTCGCCGCCAACTGGGCGGGCATCGCCTTCCAGGACACCGACTGCCACCTCGGCCACTGCATGGCCGACGGCATCTCCGCCAAGTACCACACGCCGCACGGATATAACTGCATCGTCGTCGACCCCGAGCTCATGGTCGAGTGCGCGAAGTTCGTCCCCGACAAGGTGAAGATAGTCGGCGCGGCGGCCGGCGCGAGGTTCGACGGGACCGAGGACGCCGCCGCGATCGGCAAGAAGACCGCCGACGCCATCCGCGCGCTCATGCGCCGCGTCGGCATCCGGAGCCCGAAGGAGAGCGGCATGGCGCGCGAGGACTTCATCGAGTGCGCGAAGATGGCCATGGAGATAGACTACGGCCTGCGCCTCAACTGCCCCTTCGAGCCGACCCTCGAGAACGTCAGCGAGATATACGCCCGCAGCTACGACAATTATTGATAATAGAATAAAAGGAAAGCCGCTCCGCACGCCGTGCGGAGCGGCTTTTTTCGCGCTTTGCGCGAAAAAGGGCGGCAGGTTGCCGCCCCTACACATTAGACTTTCCGCCCTTTTCGTATTACATATAGTGTGCAAGACTTGCGGTTTCGTGTGTAGGGGCGGATATCATCCGCCCGCCGTTCCTTCGTCCTTTGGCATTACGATTTCGACCGCACCCAACACTTACGCCGCCGCGGGCGATGCCCCGCATCGCCCTTTTTCGCGCGAAGCTCGAAACCCGGCGCGTTTCACGCGCCTCGACGGCGCAAGTGGTGGCGGGGGGTACGGATTCGCAATGAGGGGTCTGAACTATGTACCTCTCTCAAAAACTCTGCCATCTTTTTGAGACACTCTTGATAAACTCTGAATACTATGTTATACTACAACTGTAAGGCATCGAAAGATGAAGCAACAAACAGGGACGTTTGAAGAATGGATGATTATCAATGAAGAAAACAAGCATAATCAGAAAACTTGCGGTCGTATTGGCGGTTATTCTTGTGATTTCTCTGTTTTCGGCCGCACCTTTGTCGGTGTCGGCAAACGATTGGCGCAGCGAGGATGCCGTAAAACAGGCGGTTGGTGCCTTTTTCTCGGCCAAATATGAGATGCTCTCGACGCTTTCATTCTCACGTCGTGATTTCTCCTCGTTTTATGCCGACGCTGCCGACACGGACCTTGAGCTTCGCTCCGCCTCGCTGGAAACGCTGATTGAACATCGAAAGCTTCAGCCGCTTGCATTTACATTCTCGGACTATGAGCTTTTCCTTGAATATCGGAGTATCGCAATCGACGGAAATGTGGCTCAAGTCGAGCTGACGGAAGGGAGCGATATCAAGTTTGACGGATATAACGCAGTTTCTGGCTCGCGCGGAGTTGAGCATTCAATAAAAATGACTGCTGAAAATGGCCGCTGGCTGATAGTTTCCGACAATTATTACGACGACGTGGCAGATTATCTTAATGCGTACGTATGCCAAGGAATGTCTTATGCTGAGGCAGAAGCGATAATACTTGACAAGACCAAAGAACAAGTCTGCGCAAAAAGCCGCGTTGTAAGGTCTGCGGCTGATATGGCGCGCATCGAAGCGCAAAACGAGGCGTTTGTTGAGGAAGCCCGTTTTGAAATGAATAGAAGTTCGAGGGTATATGGGGCATACTCCGCAATATCTTATGCCAGACAGTGGGCATACGGACGTAATCCCTCATATGCCGATTGCTCGCCAAACGATTGCGTTAACTTCGTATCCCAATCTGTACGGGCAGGTGGCGTAATTGACGATAACGTTGGAAGCTATGTCTGGTATTATAATTCCTATGGGTTTACATCCTCTTGGATTAGCTCAACTTCCTTCGAAAGCTATTTGCTGAATAATGGCGGGAATTTATCAAACATAGGGGTCTATGCGGTCAGCAGTTCATTCGGGTCAGCTCAAACAGGCGACATTGTGTTTCACGAAAACGGAACGAACATAGGTGATGGTGTTGATCATACGATGATAATCACCTCATACGTTTACAATGCGTTGGGAAGCATTTCGGATTATTTAATATGTGAACATTCTGGATCCAGCGGAAACAAGGATTATCCTCTTAGCAACAAGCCTTATTATGCTCAATATTTCGTCGATATCGTATGTTATTTTGATTAACCTAACAATCGAGCATTGGAGGGACTCGCAATGAAAAAGTCACGATTGCTTATACTCTGCGCTCTGCTACTTGCGCTTGCGCTGCTCGCGGGGTGCTCGCAGACCGTGCCCGACCCCGAGGGCTCCATCGTCTCTCCAGAGGGCTTCGTCCCCTACGGCGAGGAGCCGGCCTTTGTCAATCAGCAGTACGCGAGCGACGACACGGTTATCTTTTATGCGGGGCTCCTTTTAAAGGAAAAGCCCACCGCCCCGATCAGCTCTTTTGCTGGCGCATACCTTATCTTCTATGACTTCGCGGAGCGACGTATTACGGGCGTCATCGACCTGCGGGCGATCGACTGCATCGACAGCGGCGACAACCCGACGCGCTACCGCATAAGCGAGGACGGGTCGAAAATCTCCGTTTCGCAGGGCGACCGCGAATACTGCTACGTTTACAAGGACAAGAAACTGAGCCGCTCGAAGCCGCACGGCGAGTTTGCGACGCGCGACAACCTTACGCTCCCGGACGAATACATGGATCAGATCGACCCGAAATACTCCGCTTGGGCGTTTTATTATCCGCTGGCACTCTTCGATGAGGGTGTCGGCTATCTCGCGCTCGACGTCGACGAGAACGGGCAGACCATCATGCATTATGCGAGCCTGCTTTATCTGAAAAACGGCGAAGTATACCGTATATTCGGCTGATGATCCGACACGGCATTGTAAGGAAAGCCTCCGCGCGCATGGCGTGGAGGCTTTTTTTCGCAGGCGGATGCACGAAAAAGGGCGGCGGAGAGGTTTTCTGCCGCGCCGCGGAAAAGGGGACAGACCCCATTTCCCTTTTCGCTTCGCTCGGGAAATCGGGGACAGTCCCCGTTTTCCCGAAAACCGCGGGTCGATGTGGGCATCGACCCCTACGGATGCGGGGGTTATGCTTCGGGGAGCTTGGCGGGTTCCTCGTGGGGGCCATCCTCGATGCGGGCCTTTTTCCTGCGGTTGGCGAGGATGGTCAGGAAGAGGATAAGCAGCAGCAGGCAGCCCTCGACCGACTGGGAGATGTGGCTGTCGGACATGCCCATGAGCGACAGGCCGTAGACGATGATCGTTATCGAGAGCGCGCCGAGGATTATCTTGTAGAACTTCGCGCTGGAGCCGCCCGTGACGAGCACGCCGCCGAAGAAGACGCCCATGGCGACCTTCATCTCGAGGAAAACGCCCATCGTCTGGGTCGTGCCGCCGACGGAGGCCATGGAAAACAGCGCGCCGAAGCCCGCCATGAGGCCGGAAAGCGCGAACACGAGTATCTTCATCTTGTCCACGGGGACGCCGACGAAGCGCGCGGTCGTCTCGTTCTCGCCGATGGCGCGGCTGTAGCGGCCGAGCTTGGTGAACTCGAAGAGGTACGCCATGACTATCGCGATGACGGCGAATGCCCCGATGCGGAAGCCCGACGACGTCATGAACAGCATCGACTGCGGGATGTACTCGACGCCTATCTTCGTCTGGATGAAGTTGACTATGCCGCGTATGCCGATGAGCATCGCTATCGAGAGCGTGAAGGAGGGGACGTGGCACTTGCTGACGATGACGCCGTTGAGGAGCCCCATCAGCAGGCCGACCGCGAGCGCGACCGGGATCATCAGCCAGCCCTGCCCCGTGACGTGCGCCACGTGCATCGCGACGACGCCGCTGAGCGCGACGTTGACGCCGACGGTCAGGTCTATCGAGCCCTGCGCGACGACGAAGAGCACGCCGCAGCCGGAGATTATCGTCAGTATCGACTGCTCGATGAGCATCTTCAGCGAGTAGGACGAGAGCATCTTGCCCTTCGT
>JAFZOI010000039.1 GCA_017550645.1 Oscillospiraceae bacterium | reverse complement strand
TGATTTTGAGATAGAAAAAGAACGATGTTAAGCCTTTCGACTCGACATCGTTCTTTTCGTTGTTGTTTCCAACCCTGTCAGACAGATGCCGCAAAATAGTAATTTTTTAGAATTACTGTCTTACGAGCACCCATCCGATGCCGGGAGCTTTTTGCGCGCATTTCGCGCGTTTGCGTGCCTTTTTTGCGCTTTTTCGATTATTTCATGCCTATCTTTTCGATCTGGACGTGGAATTTCTTCTTGAGCGCCGCAAGCGTCTCGGGCGTGAGGCGGGCGGGGTCGTACTTCTTGATGGAGGCGTAGTTCTGCAGGAACAGCGACCACCACGCCTGCCCGCCGAGCTCATAGAGCTCGGTATGCTCGAGGGCCTCGATGCTGCGCGGGGCGAACTTCGGCGCGACGACGACACACTCGCTGTCGGCTGTGAACTCCTCGTTGTAAATTTTGAACTTGACCTTGCCGCTGCGGACGTAGAAGAGCTCCTTTATCTCGGGGTACCTGACCCACTCGGCCGTGAAGCCCGGCTCGAGCACGGCGCATTCGAGCTCCTTCGTGCCGCCGTTTTCCCAGCGCTCGACCATGACGTTCATCGTGCAGCCGGGGAACTCGTACTTCGCGTGCGGGCGGGCGAGGTTCTTGACGGCGGAGCAGCTCTCGACGGGGGCCTCCTCGGTCAAAAACGGCTCCATGGGATTGGAGTCCATCATGCCGAGCGGCGCGAGGCCGGCGAGCGCGGGATCGTCCGCGAGCTCCGGCATGAGGCGCTTTAGCTTCATGACGTCCTTATAGTCGGGGTAGACCTCGAAATCGTGGTACGTGCCGCGCCACTTGACGTCCTCGAGGAAGAAGAACCCCTGCGACTGGCCGGGCTGGAAGTGGACGATGTCGCCCTGCTTGCAGAAGACCTTCTGCCCGTTTATGAAGAGCCAGAGGCTGCCGCTGTCGACGAAGAACGTCTCGTAGCCGCGGCGGTGGTAGTGCGAGCCCTGCGTTTTGGAGGCGTCCATGCCGGCGGGGTTTTTGTGCATGAGCGTGTCGAGGCACCAATAGAGCCCGTGCTCGCCCTCGGCGGGCGTGACGGGGCGCACGTCGGAGGACACCTCGCCGTTGGGGAATCTGTTGTGCCCGATCGCGGAGGGATCTGCGGGCGGTATCTTAAGGTCTATGAGATAATCGTTTATCGCCATTTTTCTGCATCCTTTCCCGTTGGTTTATGACTTCTGTTCCCATTGTATCACCCTATAGGTTATAGGACAATAGCGACAGCAGAAAAAAGCCTTCCCCTTCGGGGGGGAAGCCTATGGGGAGCGCGCAGGAGCCGCCGCCCCCGGCCGTCCTTACAGCCCCCCTTTGCGAAAGGGGGCAGGGGGGATCGGGTCCGATAACACCTTGATCTGTGCCGCCTCCGGCGGATAGCGATCGATCCCTCAGTCTCGCTGCGCTCGACAGCCTACGGCCCGCCTTGTCGTATTGCCGTTCCCGTGCCTGCTTCGCGACGGCCCGCCAACGGCACGGCTGCGGAGATTCCGTGCCGCCTGCATCTGCCGCAGGCAGCGGCGGCGCGCAATCCCCTTTCCAAAGGGCGCCTTTCCCCGCTCTCTAAAAAAGCTTGAAAAATCCCGCCCCCCCCCAATGCCTTCCCCCCGCCGGGGGGGGGGGAAGGTGGTTGAGCGAAGCGAAACCGGATGAGGGGCAAAATGCCGGCCTATGAAGAAGACGCCCCTCATCAGTCACGGCATGCGCCGTGCCGGCTCTCTAAAAAAGCTTGAAAAATCCGGCGCGAGGTGCAATAATAGGCACATAAGTAAAATTAGGAGGCGTTCACATGCGTTTGATAGGAAAATGCAGAGCTGAGGACAACACTCTGGGCTGCCCCGAGGGCGGGCTCATAGCTCTGGAGGTCACCACGGCCGTCATCGATACCTTCAATCCCGACGTTCCCGGCAGGCAGGATATAGACGAGACCAGCAAGTGCTTCATCCGCGTCAGGACGGGCCACTTCGAGTTCCACATCATGCACCACGACGAGGAATATCTGACGCGCGGCGTCGCCGAGAAGATCCTGCGCGACCTCTTCGCCTACGGCAGCGCCGACCTCGCCAACTATAAGGACGTCGTGCTCTGGTTCCGCGGCACTTACCCCATCAAGATCGCCAACGACACCGATTTCTTCGGCAACGCCGTCCCGCTCGTGACGACTGCTCCCTGAATAAACGCGAAACGCCGCGGAGGAAATCCCTCCGCGGCGCTTTTTTATTTTGCTCAGGTCCTTTTTTGCTCAGGTCTTGGCGTTTATCCCCTTGCGCACGGCGAGGTAGATCAGGCAGGCGATGACGCCGCCTATGCACGCCGTGAAAAACTGCATCACGCCGAAGTTCACGGCCATGACGGCCTGCGCCTTCGGCGGCAGGAACGCCGGCGCGATCCACTTGACTATCAGCAGATACTGCACGACGAACTTGCACGCCGCCGCGACGACGACGGAGATGATGTTGTAAACAAGCTCCGGCAGCTTGGTCTTCTTGAAGAGCTTGACCAGCAGCGCGATGACCAGCACGTAGACGAGGTTTCCGACCGCTATGGCGGGGACGACCGCGATCTGCGCGTTGATGCCCAGCAGGAACGCGAAAAACGGCGACGCTATCGCGGCGGCGGCTCCGACGCTCCAGCCGAAGAGCAGGGCGCTGAGCGCGAGGACCAGGTTGACGAGCGAGCCCGTTATAAGCTGCTGCTTGAGCGGGGCCGTCGCAAACTGGATCACGACGATGAGAGCTATCGCGGCCGCGCTCCGGGCTATCCACTTGACTTTTTTCATGCCCGGCCTCGCTTACTGCAGCTCGGGATTGAGCGGCACGCTCCACTCGGTCAGGTCGGTGTGCAGCAAGTGATGCGACCTGTGGCCGAGCGGCTTTTCCAGATACTCGGCATAGAGCGCGAGCACGTCGGGATTTTCATGGGAGTAGCGGATCGCGCTGTTCTTGTCGAGGTTCCAGAGCACCTGTCCGCGCGTGTCGGCGAGCTCCTGACCCTCGTGGATGGGCTGTCCGCCGCCGCCGGAGCAGCCGCCGGGGCAGGCCATGACCTCGACGAAGTCGTATTCGACCTCGCCGCGCTTGAGGGCCTCCATCAGCGCGCGCGTGTTGCCCAGACCGCTGACGACCGCGACGCGGACCGTCCCCGCGCCGGGGACGTCGAAGCTCGCTTCCTTCCAGCCCTTCATGCCGCGGACGGCCGTGAAGGCGTCGGCGGGCGGGTTGGAGCCGGTCACGAGGAAGTACGCGCTGCGCAGCGCCGCGTCCATGACGCCGCCGGTCGCGCCGAAGATGACGGCCGCGCCGGTGCCGCTGCCGAGCGGGGAGTCGAACGGGGTCTCCTCGAGCTCCTTGACGTTGACGTGGTAGCTCTTGAGGAGCCTGCCGAGCTCGCGCGTCGTGATGACGACGTCGACGTCGGGATCGCCGCAGGCGTCCTTGAGGTTGGGGATGTCGCACTCGCTCTTTTTCGCCGTGCAGGGCATGACGGAGATGACGCGCATCTTATGCGGGTCGACGCCTATCTTCTCGGCGAAGTAGCTCTTGGCGACGGCGCCGAACATGGCCTGCGGGGACTTGGCCGTCGAGAGGTTGGTCGTATACTCGGGAAACTGCGACTTGACAAAGCGCACCCAGCCGGGGCAGCAGGACGTGAACATCGGCCAGTTATACCGGTCTTTGTGCGTGAATCGCTCGACGAACTCGCTGCCCTCCTCCATGATGGTGAGGTCGGCGGTGAAGTTGGTGTCGAACACGTAGTCGAAGCCGAGCGCGCGCAGCGCCGCGGCCATCCTGCCGACGGTCGCCTCCTCGCGGGTCAGGCCGAGGTGCTCGGCCCACGCGGTGCGCACGGCGGGGGCTACCTGAACGACGGTCGTGATCTCGGGGTCCTCCAGCGCGGCGGAGACCTTCGCGGTGTCGTCGCGGATGGAGAGGGCGCCGGTCGGGCAATGGGTTATGCACTGCCCGCAGAGCGCGCAGTCTGCGTCGGTGAACACGCGGTTGAGACGCACGCCGACGGTGGTGCGCGAGCCGCTGCCCTTGACGTCCCAGACCTTCAGGGTCTGTATCTTGTCGCAGACCTCGATGCAGCGCATGCACTTGATGCATTTGCTCTCCCTGCGGATGAGGTAGCTGTTTTCGGGCCACTCGTTCTTCTTGACTTCCTTCGGATAGGGATTGTCGATGATGTTCAGCTCCGAGGCGAGGTCCTGCAGATGGCAGTTGCGCGAGCGGACGCAGGTCGTGCAGTCGCCGTCGTGCTGGGAGAGTATGAGCTTGAGGTTCGTCTCGCGGGCGGTCTTGGCGCGGTGGGAGTTGGTATGGACGACCATGCCCTCGGCGACCTTCTCCGTGCAGGAGGGGACGAGGCGCTCGAAGCCGTCGATCTCGACCACGCAGATGCGGCAGGCGGAGATCTCGTTTATGTCCTTCAGATAGCAGAGGGTCGGTATCTTTATGCCGAGAGAGGCCGCGGCCTCAAGGATCGTGGAACCCTCCGGGACGAGGGCCTCGCGTCCGTCGATAGTCAGCTTTACCATTTGGTCTCTCTCCCTCCTCTGAAGTTGCCGAAGCCGAAGTAGTCGCAGTGCAGGCAGCGGGAGGATTCCAGCTCCGCCTGCTGGCAGGACATACCGAGCTCGATGACCTTGAAATCTTTCTTGCGCTCGTAGACCTCGCGCACGTGCAGGTTCACGCGGCCGCGCGGCACGACGCTGTTGATCTTCGGCGCGGGCAGGACGACGTCCGTGGATATCTCGTGCTTGAAGCCGAGGAACTCGTCTATGTTCGCCGCGGCCACCTTGCCGGCCGCGATGGCGCGGATGGCGGTGGCGGGGCCGGTCACGCAGTCGCCGCCGGCGAATATCTTTTCATCGCCGACCTGCGCATCGTCTCCGGCCATGATGGAGCCGCGCTTGACCGTTATGCCGGACTCCTCGAAGTGGCGGGACTCGATGCCCTGACCGACGGCGAGGATTATGAGGTCCGCCTCAAGCCTCAGCTCGCGGCCTTCGGAATCCGAGACGGAAGGACGCCCGCTCTTGTCGTAAACGCCGGGATCCTGAGGCCTGACCCAGAGGGCGACGGCGTTGCCGTTTTCGTCCGCCTCGATGCGGACGGGGGCGACCATGGTATAGAGCTCGACGCCCTCGGCGATCGTGCCCTCTATCTCCTCGGGAAGGGCGGTCATGTCGGACTGGCGGCGGCGGTATACGCAGCTGACCTTCTCCGCGCCGAGTCTGACGGCCGAGCGGTTGACGTCCATGGCGACGTTGCCGCCGCCGATGACGATGACCTTCTTGCCGGTCAGGTCGGGCAGCTGCTCGTCGCCTATGCTGCGCAAAAGCTCCACTGCGGAAATGACGTTGCCGCTGTCCTCGCCCGGGATGCCGGCCTTGCGGTCGGTCTGGGCGCCGATGGCGATGTAGACGGCGTCGTACTCGGCCTTGATCTGCTCCATCGTGATATCCTTGCCGACCTCGACCTCGGTGTGCGTCTCCACGCCGACGGCGAGGATGGCGTTTATCTCCTTGTCCAGCTCGGTGCGCGGCAGGCGGTAGCTGGGGATGCCGTAGCGGAGCATGCCGCCCAGCCTCTTGTGCTTTTCAAAGACCGTCACGGCGTGGCCCATGAGGCGGAGGTAATACGCCGCGGAAAGTCCGCTCGGCCCGCCGCCGATGATGGCAACGCGCTTGCCCGTGTCCTCCGCGCAGGGCGGGGTCGGCAGCGCGCCGGCGCGCTTGACGGCGAACTTCTTGAGCGCGCGGATGTTGACGGGATCGTCTATCATGCTGCGGCGGCAGCGGCTCTCGCAGGGGTGCTCGCAGATGTAGGCGCAGGCGAGGGGGAAGGGGTTGTCCTTGAGGATGAGGCGCACGGCGTCCGCGGGGCGGCCGTCGGCGATGAGGGATATGTAGCCGGGGACGTCCACGCCCGCCGGGCACAGGGTGATGCAGGGGACGGAGTTGCGGTGGGAGGCAAGGCACTGGTGACGCAGGA
Organism: Oscillospiraceae bacterium; assembly: GCA_017550645.1. Lineage (GTDB taxonomy): Bacteria > Bacillota > Clostridia > Oscillospirales > Oscillospiraceae > RGIG7949. The sequence goes on along the minus strand of JAFZOI010000039.1, from coordinate 7,681 downwards.
TGTGCTCCTTGAAATCGTCCTCAAAGCCGGCCATGCCGTTGAGCACGAGCGTCGCGGCGTTGAAGCCGATGGCGCAGTCGGCGCTGTCGACGATGTTGCGGGCGGTGAGCTTGATCTGCTCGAGCGTCTCCATGGTGGCCTCGCCGTCCAGCACCCGCCTCAATAGGGCGGAAAGCTGACCGAGGCCTATCCTGCAGGGCGTGCATTTCCCGCAGGACTGCGCGTGGCACAGGTTCAGGAAGCTGAGGGTGATGTCGATGGGACAGAGCCCCGAGGGGCTGGCCGCGATGCGGCGCTCCATCCCCGCGTACATGTTGTCCACGAGCTCCTGAGCCTGACTCTTGGTCCTGATCTTAAGTCTGCTCATGTCGTTTTCTACCTCTGTTTCGGATATTTGGTCTTGCTTATTTCAAAACATACGCAGCCCGGTATGTTTTCAGACAAAGCTCTGCGCCCGCAGAGCGGAGCCGTTTTACGGCGGCGTTCCCGCCGCTCCTGTCCGCGTCCGTTCTGCCGTTTTTTTTCCTCATCAAAAAATAACATTTATGCGCCTGCTTGTCAAGCTTTCGGGCCCCCTTCGAAGAGCCGCCCGTCCGCGCGAAAAGGCCTCCGGGAAGAGCTGTTCCCGGGGGCTTGCGATGCGCTCTGTCGCGGCGCGCTTTTCTTTACAGAGCCGCGGCGAAGGCCCTTATCTCGGCGAGCTTGGCCTCGGACTTGTTCTCCGCGCCGTTGGCCGTGATGACGCCCGCGTTTTCTATCTTGGTATAGCCCGTATACGCCTTGAACTGCGCTATGGCGCCCTCGTACACGCCGGGCGCACCGGAGCTGAGAAGCAGCGCGGCCTTCTTTGCCTTGAGGGGCTTGCCTATGCAGTAGACGCGCTGGATGGCGGCCTCCATCTGGGCGGTCATCGTGAAATAGTAGATCGGGGAAGCGAAGACGATCATGTCGGCCTCCCTGTAGGCCGGGAGTATCTTCTCCAGATCGTCCTTCTGCACGCAGCTGCCCTCGCCCTTGGTATGGCAGTATTCGCAGCCGAGGCAGCCCGCTATCTTCATCCTGCCGACGTGGTACTCCACGACCTCGTGGCCCGCGGCCTGCGCGCCCTCGCGGAAGGCCTCGATCATGGCGGCGGTGTTTTCCTTCCTCGGGCTCCCGTTGAATATCGCTATCTTCATTTCTTTTCCTCCTTATATTTTCATTTTTTCTTCATACGGCTTGGTCGCGGCCCGCTCGTGCGGGCTTTCTCGCGACGATAAGATACCTGTGGGCGAGGGTCGAGACCTTGCCCTCGGTCTCGATGAGGCGCTGCGCCTCCATGAGCCCCGGCAGGCAGGCCTCCACGGAGAAGCCGGGGAACTCCCACTCGACGACGCGCGCGAACCAGACTATCGCGCCGACGTCGTAAAACTCCATCGGGCGGAAGGCCTCCTCCGTGCGCAGAAGCTCGAAGCCCGCCTTTTCAAAGCGCGGGACCTGCACGGCGGGGTTTTCGTCCGGGAAGGGCTTTTCCGCCCCCGGCAGGAGCAGCTCGACGAGCTCGCGGTCGTTTTCCGAGCCGACCTGCTCCGTCACGAAGATGCCGCCCGGCGCGAGCAGGCGGAAAAATTCGTTCTCGTCCATGCTGCCGTGGCTGTTTACGACCATGTCGAATCGCCCGTCCTCAAACGGGATCGCGCGCGCGTCGGCGCACTCGCGGAAGTCTATCCCAAGCGGGGAGAGCGTCTCGCGGCAGAGGGCGACGTTGGGCGGCCAGCCCTCCGTCGCGGCGGTCATCGCGCAGGGGTGCCCGAAGGAGAGGAGCAGCTCCCCGCCGCCCGTGTCGAAGTCGAGCAGGCGCATATCCGGCCTGAGCAGACCTTTGACGATCTCCGCGTAATCCCACGGCAGGGGAAAGTCCCTGTATCTGCCGTCGATGTGGGAAAAATCCCAGCCGCGCATGTGCGCGAGCTCCTCCTCGCGCTTCCAGCCGGCTACCAGTTCCTCTTTCAAAGCACGGCCTCGCTCCCGTCGAGCTGCGCGAGCAGCTTTTCGTAAAATCCGATGTAGTATTCAAGCCTCTCGCGCCAGAGCCGCCGCCCCGTCGCGGTCGCGAACTCGATGCCGAGAAAGCGCCGCAGCTCCGCGATGCGGCCCTCGACGTGGGCGCGCTGCTCGGCGGGGGAGAGCTCGGTATAGCGGGCGCTGAGCAGGTTTTCATGGATACGGTAGGCGTCGAAGCGGTCGATGTTGTCCGCGTCGCACACCGAGCGCGCGAAGGGCGTGCGCTCGCCCTCGAAGTCGGCCTCGTCGTCGACGTGGATGGCGACGCCGTAGCAAATCTCGTTTACGCGGTCCTCGGGAAGGCCGAGCGAGCGCAGAAACGGCCTCGCTATGCGGGCGGATGCCCGCCCGTGGTCGCGCCAGCCCGTCTCGCCGAACTCCTCGCAGTAGGATACGTCGTGCAGCAGACAGGCGAGGACGAACTCCGTCTCGTCGAAGCCCTCCTCGCGGGCGATGAGCCGCCCTATGTTCGCGACTCTGTACGTGTGCGCGAGCCGGTAGGCCTTCGCCTCCGGGTGCTCGTTGAGGTACTTTCCCTCGTCGAATCTCGCCCTGACGAATTCCTCCGTCTTTCTGACGAGCTCGTCTCTCATTGCGTTCGCCTCCGTCCGCGTCTTTCTGCGGATATTCTACCATAAAACGGCGGCGCTTGCAAAGCGCGGCTTTCCGGCGCTCCGAAAGGCCGATACGGCTTGCAAATCCCGTCGAAATGGGGTATCATATACAAAGCGCCGCCATGCGTGAGCCGCATGGCGGTTTTTCTGCGCTTTAACGGCGCGGTAACTCCGGAGCTTCCGGTTTCTCGGGGAGGTCGTCTTTTTGACGGTCACAGTCGTAGCCGACGTTCTCGGCAAGGAGAACAACGGCACAACCATCGCCTGCCTCAACCTCGTACGCTATCTGCGCGGCAGGGGCGACGAGGTCCGCGTCCTCTGCGCGGACGAGGACAGGCGCGGGCAGGAGGGCTTTTACATAGTTCCGACGCTCGATCTGGGCTTCGCTCTGAATAAAGTCTTCGAAAAAAACGAGGTCGTCCCCGCGCGGAGTGACAGGCCGACCGTCGAGGCGGCGCTCGAGGGCGCGGACGTCTGCCATATAATGACGCCGTTTTTCCTCGGCCGCGCGGCGCTGAAGGTCTGCAGGAGCAGGGGCATCCCCGTCACGGCGGGCTTCCACTGCCAGGCGGAGAACCTCACGAGCCACCTCTTCCTGATAAACTCCGACCTCGCCAACAGAGAGTTTTATAACGCCGTCTGGGCGTATTTTTATAAGTACGTCGACCTCATCCACTACCCCTCGCAGTTCATCCGCGACTACTTCGAGCGGTCCATCGGCCGCAAAACGCCCGGCGTCGTCGTCTCAAACGGGGTAAACGACATCTACCGCCCGCGTAAGGTCGAAAAGCCCGACCGGCTGAAGGACAAGTTCGTCGTCCTCTACATAGGCCGCCTCGCTCGCGAGAAATCCCATAAGGTCCTCGTCAAGGCCGTCAAGTACAGCAAATACAAGGACAAAATACAGCTCATGTTCGCGGGCTGCGGGCCGAGGAAGGCGCAGATAATGCGCTGCGTGCGCCGCTGCAAAATAGCGCCGCCGCACATCGACTTCTATTCGCGCTCGGACCTCGTCGACCTCATAAATTACTCCGACCTCTACTGCCACCCCGCCGAGATCGAGATAGAGGCCATCGCCTGCCTCGAGGCGATCTCCTGCGGGCTCGTGCCCGTCATATCCGACTCGCCGCGCTCGGCGACGAAGGCCTTCGCGCTCGACGAAAACAACCTCTTCGCCTGCAACGACCCCCGCGACCTCGCGCGGAAGATCGACTTCTGGATAGAGCATCCGGAGCTCAAGGCCGAGTACGCGCGGCGCTACGGGGGCTTCGCGGCGCAGTTCGACCAGACCGAGTGCATGGAAAAGACGCGGCAGATACTTGTGGACGCATATGAAAAAGCAAACGAAAACGATCTGGTACACAGACCCGCTTAACGACGATTTCGCGGGCACGGACATCGATACGCGGACGATACCCTCCGATTTCCCCTTCGTCGACGACCGCCCGCTCTATAAGGCCGCCGCGGCGGTCGTATACGAGGGCCTCGTCCGCCCGCTCATAACAGTCTATATCCGCCTGCGCTACCGCCAGAGGTTCGTCGGGCTCGAAAAGCTCCGCTCCCTAAAGGGCGGCGCCTTCGTGTTCGCCAACCATACGATGAGGACGGGCGACGCGTTCATCCCCAACATAATGGATCGCCGCCGCAAGAATTACATCGTCACGGGCCCCGACGCGGTCAGCATAAAGGGCGTGAGCACGCTCGTGCGCATGCTCGGGGCGATACCGCTCGCCTCGACGGCGAAGGGCTCGGCGGCGTTCGCCTCGGCGCTGGAGCGCCGCTTCGGCGAGGGCGCGACCGTCACGATCTACCCCGAGGCGCACATCTGGCCGTATTATACGGGCATACGCCCCTTCAAGGCGACGAGCTTCCGCTACCCCGCGCGGCTCGGCGCGCCGGTCTTCGCGCTGACGAATGTCTTTCACAAAAAGCGCTTCGCCCTGTCGCGCACCCCGCGCGTCGAGAGCTACATAGACGGGCCGTTTTTCCCCGATCCCGCGCTCCCCGAGCGGCAGGCGGCGCAGGCCCTGCGCGACCGCGTATACGCGGCCATGACCGAGCGCGCGAAGCTCTCGGACTGCGAATACATAAGATACAGACCGATAGAGGAAAAAGGAACGGCGCGGGACTGATCCCGCGCCGTTGGTTTTTCCATTGGCTCCCCTGCGTAAGGGGAGCTGTCGGCCGAAGGCTGACTGAGGGGTCGTCGCAACGCAGCGGCGGAAAGCGGCAAGTGCGCCGGTACGACCCTTTCGCCCCCTTACGGGGGCACCTCCCCTTACGCAGGGGAGGCTATTATCAGACCTTCAGCCTCAGTATATACATCCCGTCGTGCCATGTATCTATATAGATGTAGCCGCGGTCGTCCACGACGCAGTCCTCGGTCGTGGCTATCATCGGGCCGGGCACGGGCACGTCGAACAGGAGCTTTTCGGGGTTCGGCGGGATGAAATACGCGAGCTCCTTGATATAATACGGGTCGGAGACGTCGTAGACGCGCAGGCCCGCGTGGAAGTAGCAGCAGTAGACCCTGTCGGGGTCGTCCTGCAGCCAGGGCTTTCCCATCGGCTCGTGGACGTTGTGCGGCCCGAAGGGGCCCGCGCAGCCTATGCCGCAGTCGTTGAAGTTCGGCCACGGGAAGTCCGCCGGGACCTCGGGATAGGGGAATTCGGCTATGAGCGTCGGGTCGGCCGGATCGGAGACGTCTATCATGTGCAGGTTGTTCAGCGGCTGCGCGCCGGAGCGGCGGCCGGCGGCGGCTATCTTCTCCTTCGTGAAGAAGGGGAACCGCTCGCCCTCGTTGGTGAGGACGGCGAGATCGCGCCCCGTCAGCGGCAGGAAGGTATGGCAGCGCGCGCCGCAGAGCTTGCCGGTAAACGGCGGCTGGACCTTCAGCTGCGCCGTGAGCTTCGGGCGGGTCGGGTCGGATATATCGAGGATGACGCCGCCGCCGCCGAAATAGCCCATATAGAGCCTGTCGGGGTGCGAGGGGTCGAGCGTGCAGGCGTGGCACATGGCCCAGTCCTTCTCCGCGTCGTGCCCGACGGGATATGTCCCCTCTGTCATGCCGTCCTTAAACTGCTCGGGCATCCACCAGCGGCCCGCCTCGAAGGGATGCTCGGGGTCGGAGATGTCGAGGATGCGGACGATGAAGCCGACGAAGCCCGGGCACTCGGCGGGCATGTAGACGTATTTTCCGCCGTTGTAGGCGAAGCGGTGCACGCCCATGCCGTTAGGCACGCCCGTCCTCCACGTCGAGAGCAGGCGCGGCCGGACGGGGTCGGACGCTATGTCGTATATCTGCAGGCCGTCGAGGGCCGGATCGCCGGGGTTTATCCCGTGCAGGAAGGGCACGCCGCCGCCGAGGGCGACGATGAGCTTGCCGTCGGCGACCTGTATCTTCGGCGTGGACTGCGCGAAATAGACCTCGGGGTCGCTGACGTAGACGCAGCCGACGACCTCGGGGCGCGTCGGGTCCGTCACGTCGAGGATGTTCACACCCGCGCCTTTGAACGAGCCGCAGTACATATAGTACTTTTCGCCCGTCTTATAAAGCGCCATCTGGAAGGCGTTGACGCCGTTGAGGTCCGAAAAACCGACGACCTCCAGATTCTTAATATAGCCTTTGTTGTTTTCGCTCTTTGCGTAAAAGGGTGTCGCCATGTCTTTTCCTCCCGCTCAGGGCTTGCTCGGCGCGATGAAATCGCGGTACTTTTGCTTTCTCGCCTTGGCCTCGTCGGTGGCCATGAGCTCGCGGGCCTCGCCCTCGTTGCGCATGATGTCGTCGCCGTGGATGAACTTGCCGGAGATGGAGTCGTGCGCGTGGGGTATCCACTTCTCCGCGTCGAACTCGAAGAAGTATCTGCCGTCCTCGTATTTCATGACGCCCTCCGTGCCGCAGGTGCAGCAGATGGCGTTGCCGTTTTCCTCAAGATAGAAGTTCTTGCCGTGGCAGTAGGGGCAGACGCCCGCGGGGCCCCTGTAATCCTCGTTTATGATGCCGTGGCCGGGGACGAATGTCCCGTCGGCTATCTTCTTCGCCGCCGCCGCGAGATCGAGGCCTATCTGATGCGCCTTCGCTATCGCCTCGTCGTTCATCAAAATGGAGAGCGACCACGAAAACAGCTGATTGTCTATGATCGTCCACTTCGGCGTCAGCGCGAGGGAGGCGAAGTCGCACTGGATGCGCGTGGCCCAGTCCGAGCCGCCTATGCCCATGAAGGAGATGACCTTCTCCTTCAGGCAGCGCGGGTCGATGGGCTTGCCGCCGTTTTCCTCGGCTATCTTCCGGGCTATCATGAGATTGCCGCGGTCCATGCGGGGGCCGAAGCGGTCCATGAGCGTATGGTGTATGCCGGGGCCGCACTGCTCGAAGATGGGCGCGGCGTAGACGATGCCGTCCGCGTCGAGCATCTTGTCGATGAGCCACTGCATGTCGTCTCTGAGCACGCAGGCGTTGCCGCGGCCGGAGAAGAGGCCCATGACGCAGGCCTTGCAGCCGGTGCAGTGCTTTATGTCGAGCTTGGTGATGTTGATGAATTCTATCTCCGCGCCGGCCTCCTTGGCGGCCATGAGCGCCTCCTTGCAGAGGGAGTCGTTGGCGCCGTTCAGCGTTCCGGCGGAAAGTCCGAGTATTTTCATGGTTTACCTCCTGCGGCTCACCGCATCGTTATATAGCCGCGGTACTGCGAGAGATTGTCGCTCGCGGCCATGTCGGGCAGGAACATGCCGACTATGTTGAAATTTGCTCTGAGGAAGGGGAATCGCTCCTCCTGCGCCCATTCGGGCCTCGGGAGGCTCTCCGCTCCGGCGACGGCGGCCTGCCACTCCTCGGGCCCGTCGAACCAGAGCTCGACGAGGCGGTGGAACGCGCAGCCGACGACGTCCCTCATTATCCTCGAGGACACGAAGCGGTTGACCTCGGGGCGGGCGGTGAAGTACGGGACGAGCTCCTCGCGGAACCACTTTTCCCCCGCGGCCTCGTCCGGCCATTCGACGACGAACTGCCAGCGGTAGTTCGGGCC
>JAFZOI010000010.1 GCA_017550645.1 Oscillospiraceae bacterium | reverse complement strand
GTAATGGGTTAGTGGGCTGCGCGTCGCCGCGGCTCGCCCACCAACCAATGTGAGGATTGCGCCCGTTTCGGCTTTCTAGGGACAGGGCATTCCGCATTTCAGAAAAGAAAATGAAAAAAGTTCATCTTTCCCCTTGCGTTCTTGTATAATATATATTATAATAGACGACATGAAAACAAAGGCACAGAAGGTCGAGGCGCAGGTTGCGCCTTTCGCGGAGGTCGTCGCGGGGCTCATGCCCGTCGCGCGGGGCTCGCTCGCGCTCGTGCGCAAGGCGTGCGGGAAGCCCGGATGCAGGGCCTGCAAGTCGGGGAAGCGGCATCCGGCGTGGCTGTTCGTGTACCGCGAGGGCGGGAAGCAGCATAGCCGCCACGTGCCGGCGGCCCTTGCGCCGCTGATGAGGCGTGCGGTGGAGAACGGCAGGAGGCTGGAGCAGGCGATGTGCGCGGAGGGCCTCCGCTACCTCGACTCGCTCGTCGGCGACGCACGGTAGGCGGATGCCCCCCGCGAGATGCCAGTACTGGAACCGGTGCGCCAAATACACCGACCTGGCGGTCAGGATCGACCGCCTGACGGAGACGCTCGCCGCGAAGGACCGGAGGATCAGGGCGCTGGAGGAGGAGAACGCCCGGCTCAAGGACGCGCAGTGCGGCGGGGCGTCCGGCGCGGCCGCGCCCGCCCTGCCGTTCAAGAGCGGCACGCCGTCCTCGAAGATCCCCGTGAAGCCCAACTCGTCGGAGGAGGACAGGCGCCGCGTCGGAGGGCGGCCGAAGGGGCATGCGGGGCATGGGAGGAAGGCCGTGCCGGACGAAGCGGCAGACGAGGTGGTGGAGCTGGCGAGGCCGACGTCGTGCCCGGTCCACGGGGTCGCGTTGGCGAGCTGGACGACGCGCACGAGGACGGTCGTGCACATGGTCCCGGCCCGCCGCATCGTCAGGAACTACACGATCTACAGGGCGTGGTGCCCCCTCTGCGGGAAGTACCACGAGTCCGACGTGCCCGGAGTCATGCCGTACTTCGCATTCACCAACGACCTCATCTCGCAAGTCCTCGTGGACCATTTCCAGGCCGGCATCCCGCTCGGGACGCTCGCAAGGCGCGCCGGGGTGAAGAAGGCCGCGCTCAAGAAGATGGCCCACAAGGTCGCGGAGCTGCTGGAGGGCGGCGTGCCGAGGCTCGTCGAGGAGTTCCGCGCCGCGCTGGACAAGCACGCGGACGAGACTCCGTGGTCGTGCGACGGGAAGAACGGCTACGCCTGGGGCTTCTTCACCTCGGACGTCTCCGTGTACAGGCTCCGCGGCACGAGGGCGTCCACGGTCCCGGCGGAGATCTTTGGAGACGGAGCGCACGCGGGCGTCCTCGGGGTGGACCGCTACAGCGCCTACAACTGTTCGTGGCGGGGGAGAATCCAGTACTGCCTCGAGCACTTCAAGCGGAACGTCCGCGATCTGCTGGAGGCCGAGCCGAAGAACGCGGAATACCAGAAGCACATCCCGCGTTTCCTCGAGCTGCTGGCCTCGGCGATGACGCTCCGCAACAGGAAGCGCGGCAGGGAGTACGACGACGAGTCGCTCGCCATCCGCGACGAACTGCTCGCCATCGCGAGGAGCCCGGTCAGGGACGGCAAGCTCAGGGGATACTTCGACCTCATGGTCCAGAAGCGCGAACGCTTCTTCCAGTGGGTCTGCCATCCGGAGATCGAGGCGGAGAACAACCTCGCCGAGAGGCGCCTGAGGCCGCTTGTCATCGCCAGAAAGGTGTGCTTCGGCTCGCAGTCGGAGAAAGGACTGAAAACCCGCGAGACGCTGATGACCATCATCGACACGCTCTCGCTGAGGTGCGACGACCCGGTCGCGAAGCTGTCGCAGGTCCTCTACGCCATAGGGCGCGACAGGAAGTCGGACGTCGCGGAACTGCTGTGGGGGCCGAAGCCCACTGCCCCAGAAGCCGCCAATGCCTGAGCCAATGCAGAGCGGGGCGTGAACGCACCTCATCGGAGTTGGCGCGCGAACGGCAACATCGCGCAGCCCACTAACCCATTAC
>JAFZOI010000038.1 GCA_017550645.1 Oscillospiraceae bacterium | reverse complement strand
CTGAGGAGACGCAGTCGACGAAGAATCTTATGCCAAAAAGGCGGTAAATCCGGCCGTTTCCCAAGATCCTTCGTCACATAAATGTTCCTCAGGATGACACGTTTTCAGGTTTTTCGACAGACTGAATCAATAGAACGTCGCGACCGGCTGCTCCGGTTCGGTCGCGGGTTCGAAGGAACGGACCGTGAGGACCGGGCCCTTCTTGCCGTAGATATTCGAGAACTTCTCGTGGATCGTGCCCTCGACGATGCCCCAGCTTTTGTGCTTCACGGACTTTGCAAGGTCGTACCGGCAGACGAGCGGGCAGTAGGCGATGTCCGCCTCGCAGCAGGTCATGATGTGGCGTCCGGCGAGGAACGTATCCTTCGGAAGCCGCATGTTGTTCGCGCATAAGCCCTTATAGCGGACGGTCTTGCCCTCATACTTTGCGGGCTCGTCGACGAGATCGCGGTAAAAGAGCGCGTAGTCGCGGTCGGCGATCTCGATGATATCGGCGTTGATGTCGAACGGCAGCGGATCCTCGATGTCGTCCTCCACGCTTGTGCCGTCGGTGAGATCGTAGACGATCTGCGCCCCGCGCGACACGCCGCGCACGAGCTTATGCAGTTCCATTCTGTCCTGTTCGGGCTCGACGCGCGTAAAAATGACAAGCTCCGCGGTGTTCAGCTTATCCACGACAAGCTGCCGCATGTTCGCGTTGAACGCCATGATCGTACTTGCATCGACCATCATGGTCTCCTGCGCAATGCCCCAGTTGTCCGGCAGGCGGTCGAAGAGGTCGTTCATCTGCCACATGCCGTTGTACTCGATCATGACGCGCGTCGCCGCCGCCTTTCTTTGCCACAGCGACATATTGGAAGGGGTCAGCTCCGCGGGGCTGTCGACCGTATGGATCGTGACGTTGTTGATCGAGAAGCGCTTTGGCTCGAGCTCCTCCTCGCCCTCCTCGCAGAGGATGACGAGCGTGCGCTGTCCCTCGTTGAAGCCGGGATCCTCGAGCATCGACTGCAAAAACGTCGTCTTGCCGGCGTCGAGAAAGCCCGTGAACAAAAAGACCGGAAGCATCATGGCGGTTACTCCGTAAAGAGCGCCTTCAAAGCGTCTTCGTTCATCTTGGAGCCGATCACGCAGAGCCGCCCGATCACGCCCGCGGCGCCGCGGCGGATCTCGACCTCGCCCGGAACGTGGTCAAAGTGGATCCACTTCTCGCCGTCCGCCGCCGGAACGACGCCCTTTGCGCGAAGCACCGTGCCGTAGGTTTCGGTCTCGTCGAGCTTGGCGATCTTGCTGCGGATCTCATCCTCGGTGAAGCGGTGCATCGTCTCAATGCCCCAGCTCGAAAAGACTTCGTCCGCGTCGTGTCCGTGGTGATGATGGTGATGATGGTGTCCGTGCTCCTCATCCTCATCGTCGTGATGGTGGTGGCATTCGCACTCGGGATCGTCGCACTCCTCGCCGTCGTGATGATGGTAATGATGCTCGTGCTCGTCATCGTCATCGTCGTCGTGATGGTGGTGATGGCAGCATTCATGCTCCTCGTCGTCATCGTCGTCGTGATGGTGGTGATGGCAGCATTCGTGCTCGTCCTCGTCATCGTCATGGTGGTGATGATGGCAGCACTCGTGCTCCTCGTCCTCGTCCTCGTCGTGGTGATGGTGGTGATGATGATGACATTCACAGTCCGGATCGTCGCACTCGTCCTCGTCGTGATGGTGCCGGTGCTCCGCCTTAAGCGCTGCCAAGGACGTTTGCAGCGGGTCGCGGCTGTCGATCGCCTTCACGAGGTCCTCGCCCGCAAGATGATCCCACGGCGCGGCGACGACCGTCGCTTCCGGGTTCAGCTCGCGCACCATGTCGAGCACTTCT
>JAFZOI010000037.1 GCA_017550645.1 Oscillospiraceae bacterium | reverse complement strand
GGCGCCGCCGCCGTGCGGGGCCATGCCGCCGTAGGTATCGCAGATGATCTTGCGTCCGGTCAGGCCGGAATCGCCCACGGGGCCTCCGACGACGAAGCGGCCCGTCGGATTGACGTATATCTTCGTGGCGTCGTCCATAAGCTCGGCGGGAATGACCTTTTTGATGACCTCGGCGATTATCTGCTCGCGCAGGTCCTTGATGTCTATGTCGGGATCATGCTGCGTCGAGACTACGATCGCGTCAATGCCCTCTATATCTCCGTCTTCTCCGTACCTTACGGAGACCTGCGTCTTCCCGTCGGGTCTAGCCCAGGGGATCACGCCCGTCTTTCTCGCCTCGGCGAGCCGCTTGGCGAGCTTCTGCGCATAATACAGAGGGGCCGGCATGAGCTCGGGCGTCTCGTCGCACGCGAAGCCGAACATCATGCCCTGATCGCCCGCGCCGATGAGATCGGCGGCGTCGGCGCCGTCGGCCTTGAACTCGAGGGACTTGTCCACGCCCATGGCTATATCCGGGCTCTGCTCGTCTATCGTCGTGAGGACGGCGCAGCTTCTGTAATCAAAGCCGTATTCCGGCTTGGTATAGCCTATTCTGCGCACGGTCTCGCGCACGACGGCGGGAATATCGACATAGCAGTCGGCGGTTATCTCGCCCATGACGAGCACCATGCCCGTAGTCGCGATGCACTCGCAGGCGACGCGCGCGTTTTTATCCTTGGACAAAAAGCTGTCAAGGATGGCGTCGGATATCTGATCGCATATTTTATCGGGATGCCCTTCCGTCACGGATTCAGACGTAAAAACTCTTTTCGCCATGGTATTAAGCCTCCAAAATGCGGCTCTTGCGGGCTTATCCTCATTCGCCGCACATTTTAACGTCTTATTATAGCATATGGTTTTTCTTTCTTCAAACCTTATTTTGAAATTATGTTTACAATTGCGATATGGATTTTCGACTTGTTTGTGTTATTATATAAATACAGAAAGCATTGGGAGGATCGCCATTGAAAGCCTTTATCCGCGCCGTCGACCGTTTCTGCGCAAAGCATCCGCGATTCGGTATACACAACTTCATGCTGTATATCATCATTGGCAACGCGATAGTCTATCTCGTCTCAAGGATGGATTCGAGCGGTCTCTTTTCCGCATACCTCGCTCTCTACCCTGCCGCGATACTCCGCGGCGAGGTTTGGCGGCTCGTTACGTTCATTTTCGTGCCCGACGCGGGGAACATCATTTATCTCGCGCTGTTCATGTATTTTTACTATTTCATAGGACGCACGCTCGAGCAGGTCTGGGGCAAGGGCAAATTCTTCATCTACTATCTTTTCGGGATGTTTTTGACCGTCGTCTGCTCTTTCGCGCTCCATTTCGCGGGCTACGAGACGCTCATCATCGGCGCGAGGTATATAAATCTCTCGATGTTTTTCGCCTTTGCGACGTTCTTTCCCGAGCAGAGGGTGCTGCTTTTCTTCTTCATTCCGATCAAGATCAAATGGCTCGCAGTTGCTGACGCGGTATTTTTCATCGTTGAGATGGTCGTCAACGGGTTCCCGCTGCTGCTCTTCCCCATCGCGGCCGTTATCAACTATTTCCTCTTCTGCGCGCAGGACCTTTTGGCGTACATTCCGCGCAGCAGCGCCGCCCAAAGGGCTGCGGTCATAGACTTCGAAAAAGCAAAGGCGCGCCGGGAGCAACAGACTCAGCAGCAGAGCTATGATCCCTACGAGAGAAAATGCGCCGTCTGCGGAAGGACGGCGGACGAGCATCCGGAGCTGGAATTCCGCTACTGCTCGCAGTGCGCCGGATATCACTGCTTCTGTCAGGATCACATAAATTCGCATATCCACTTTACCGAAGAATAAAGGCTAATAGGCATGAAAACGCCCCGGGAAGCTATCCCGGGGCGCATTTTTGTTAAAAACTTACCTGTCCCACTTGTCGGCGACGGCGTTGACGTCCTTTGCGAAGGCCTTGAGGTCGCGATTTGCGGAACCTCGGTTTTTCGTGATGACTTCGACGAGCCGCCTCCCGGCGGCGACGAGCGCCTCGAAGAGCGGATTCTCCTTCGAGGGCTTCGGCTTAGGTTCGATATGCCTTCCCGCGACCGCAACGCGGTCGTTTATCACGTCAAACACCTCGCCCGGCTCCGGCGCGTGCGCAGAATATCCGAGACTGCGCAAAGTCTCGGCGAAGCCGACGGCGACGTCGTTTTCACCGTGAACTACGAAAACGCCCGCGGGCTTCGGGTCAATGGCGCTCACCCATTTGATGAGCTCTGTCCTGTCGGCGTGAGCCGAAAGGCCCGGCACGGTCTCAATGCGGGCGGCGACGTTTATCTCCTCGCCGAAGAGCTTGACTGACTTAGCCCCGTCGAGCAGAACGCGCCCGAGCGTCCCCGGCGATTGGAAGCCGACGAACACTACCGTGCTCTCCGGACGCCAGAGATTATGCTTGAGATGATGCCTGATGCGGCCGGCGTCGCACATGCCGCTCGCGGATATTATGACCTTCGGGGTCGGGTCGGTGTTAAGAGCCTTCGACTCGTCGAGAGTCCTTGACAGCGTCAGCCCGTCGAAGCAGAACATGCACCCGCCGTCTCTGATTATCGCCTCGGCGTCCTCGTCGACGAAGCCGTCGAGATCGCCGGAATAGATGCTCGTCGCCTCGTTGGCGAGCGGGCTGTCGACGTATACTTTAAAGTCAGGCAGGCTCTTTACGAGCCGGCGTTCCTTTATCTCGCGGATGAAGTATAGTAGCTCCTGCGTTCTGCCGACGGCGAATGACGGGATGACGACATTGCCGCCGCGTGCAAACGTCTCGTCCATGATCTGGGCGAGCTTTTCCGTATAGCTGCTCGGCGGCTCATGGTCGCGGTCGCCGTAGGTGCTCTCCATAACGACGTAGTCAGCGCCCCCCTCTATTGTCTGCGGGTCGCGCACGATGGGCTGGTCTATATTGCCGATGTCGCCGGAAAAGACGAGCTTTTTCGTGACGCCGTTTTCCGTCGCCCAAATTTCGACCGAGCTGCTGCCGAGAAGATGTCCAGCGTCGGTGAAGCGGATACGAATCCCGTCGAACACGTCGACGAATTCGCCGTATGCATAGCCGCGCACGTCCGCGAGCACGGACGTTACGTCCTCGGCGGTGTAGAGCGGCTCGACGGGAGCCTCGCCGCGGCGCTTTGAGCGCGTGCTCTTATACTCGGCGTCGGACTGCTGGATATGCGCGCTGTCCATGAGCATGATGCCCATGAGCTGAGCGGTTATGCGCGTAACGTATACAGGGCCGCGGTACCCGAGCTTGCCGAGAAGCGGGATGCGGCCGCTGTGGTCTATATGCGCGTGGGTCACTATGAGCGCGTCGACGGAGGCGGGGCTGAATTCAAGCTCCGCGTTGGGCATGTCGTTATCGTCCTTGCCCTGACGCATGCCGCAGTCAATGAGGATATGCTTTCCCGCCGCTTCGAGCATGAAGCAGCTTCCCGTCACCATACGGGCGGCTCCGTAAAAAGTCAGTTTCATAAACGCACCTCCGCCTAGTCTCTGCCGGAGAGCCTGAGCATTCTCTCAATTACGGCGCACATCTGCCCGCGGTTTGCCGTATCGATCGGACGGAAAGCGAATCCCGCTCCGTCGGCGACGCCGTTGATTATCCCCATCGTCTGCGTCCTCGAGACGGCATCGGCGGACCAATCATGTATCTCGGCGTCGTCTGTAAACACTATGGGCTCGTTCGCCTGAGGCACATAGATGGAATACTTGTCCATAAATCTGACGAGGATCAGCGCCATCTGCTCTCTCGTGATAAGGTCGTTCGGCGCAAAATGAGCACTGTCATAGCCGTTGACGACGCCGACGGAGGCGGCCCACGCGACGTAAGGCCCGTACCACTCGGAGAGACTCACGTCCTCGAAGGGAGAGGACGTATACTCGCCCGCTTTCACTCCGGCGACGCGGCCCAGCACAGTCACGAACATGGCGCGGGTAACGGGATCGTCGGGGGCGAAGCGGAAATTGCCGACGCCGTTCATATAGCCGCGGTCGGCCATGAACATGGCCGAGCCCTTCGCCCAGTGCCCGTCAAGATCGATGAAAAAAGCGCTCTGCTCGCCGGAGCTGCTCGCGGCATAGGTATAATAGCCGTCCACGAGCCCGAGCGCGTCGGAATAAGCCGATATTTTGATCACGGAGCCCTCGGACGCGAAATACCGCGTACCCGCCGAAAGAGCGCACGAATCAAAGGTCTCGGACGCGTTTGTCAAATTGATGAGCGAGCCCTTCTCCACGGAGGCGTAAAAAGTCCCGTACGTGGGGACAAAGGAGGCGAACTGCGTCAGGCTTACCCAGCCGCCCGTATTGAAGCTGAGCTGAGTGTAGCTCCCGGCATACGAGGAGTCGGCGGGAGCGACGGGCTCAAGATACGCAAGGCGTGCGTCGGCCTCGTCATAAACTTCTTGGAGCTTGTCGCCGGACTTAGTTTTGCTGCGCGTCAGCAGATCCTCGACGAAAGTTTCGCGCAGAAAGCTAAGCGAGACGAGCGGATCTCCCGCTCCCCCGCCTGTAGCGGCATATGCGGCCCCGCCGCAGATAAGCAGCGCGGCAAGAATCATGACGGCGACGAAACGTTTCAAGACGATCCTCCGAACAAGGTCATAAGTCAAGCTTTAACATACTGATTTTAACACGCGGCGGTATAAATATCAATCGCATTTTGCCCGCGGAAAAACATACCTTTTCCCGCTCCTGCCGCGTGGCGCTCACTTGTTTTGCGGCATAGTAATGATTAGTTTTTCGGAAAGGGAGTGCGCTTATGAACGCCCGCACGGCGTATTTTCTCGGAGCGAACGCTTGCTCCGGCTTTTATTCCGGCTTTGACGCCTTTGCCTCTGAGGCGGCGACGGAAAAGCTTTTCATCATCAAGGGAGGTCCGGGGTGCGGCAAATCCGGCTTTATGCGGTCCATTGCTTCCGCGCTGCTCGACCGGGGGCTCGAGGTCGAGGTTTTCCTCTGCTCGGGCGATCCGGATTCGCTCGACGGCATATATGTGCCGGAGCTGAAAACGGCCTATATCGACGGCACGGCCCCGCACGTCCTCGAGCCGGTCAGCGCGGGAGTTACGGGAAACTACGTCTCTTTCGCGCAGTTTTACGACGGAGAGTTTTCATGCGAAGAAAGAGAACGTATCCTCGGCCTCACGCGGAGCTATAAAGCGGCCTACGTTGAAGCTTACCGAGCGCTCAAAGCCTACGGCGAGCTCCATAGTGAAAGAAGCTACCCCGTCGAAGCATTGGAAAAAGCAAACGAGCGCGTCAGAAAGCTGACGAGAAAGCTTCTCGGGAAAAGACTTGAAAGAAGACCGCAGGTCCGCACGCGCTGGATCGAAGCGTTTACGCATAAAAACAGAGTATTTTTATCGGACACGGTCCTTAATAACTATGAAACCATCATACTGCTCGACAACTCCGTCGGACTGGCGCACGACGCGCTGGAAGCTTGCGCCGCCGAAGCGCTCAGGCTCGGAAAGGACGTCGTAAGATGCGCGGACGCGCTCTTTCCCGACAAGCTCGACGCGCTGCTCGTACCTTCGGCCTCGACCGCTTTTCTCGCGGCAGATAAGGAGCGCTCGGGGCTTCTGCGAGGGCGGCACGTAAGACTTGACGCGCTCGCTTCCGGCTATGGCGCGAAGTCGTTTTACTCTGAGACCGGCGCGGCTCTGCTCCGAGAAGCTAGATCGGGACTTGCGCAGGCGAAAGCGCTCCACGACGAGCTGGAGAGCGTAATAAATCCGCATATTGATTTCGGCGGCGTTTATGCTCTGGCTGAAGCTCACGCGGGATCGCTGCTGAGCTGAAATAAAATGCTTTGACAAATGCTCATCATTTGTGTAATATACTAAATTAAACTCGTTAGCTTTGTTACCAAAGAAATACAGAGGTGCTGCAGATGATAAACGGTGCAGATAAAAAATACAGCAAATACAGCCCGGCTCCGTCCTTCCCGATTTCAGGTCGCACATGGCCGGACAAGGCGATTGAAAAGGCGCCTGTCTGGTGCAGCGTCGACCTGCGCGACGGAAATCAGGCGCTGGTGACGCCCATGGGGCCCGACGATAAGCTCTCCTTCTTCGAGCAGCTCTGCAAGATCGGCTTCAAGCAGATAGAAGTCGCCTCTCCCGCCTCCTCCGAGGCCGAATTTGAATTCGTGCGCTCTCTTATCGAAGGTGGGACCATCCCCGACGACGTGACCGTTCAGGTCATCACGCCGGCCGAAGGCGACGCCGTCGAGAAAGCCTTCGAGGCTCTGCGCGGGGCCAAACGGGCTATCGTCCATCTCTACAGCAATATCTCGCCGGAGCATCGCAGGATAGTCGCCGAGAAGAACCTCAATGGCGTAAAGGACCTGGCTTCTTCCTGCGCGCAGCTCATGGCTGAGCTCGCGGCGGGAATGCCGGAGACGGATATAACGTTTGAATACTCGCCGGAGGGCTTCTCCGCGACTCCCGTCGACGAGTCTGTCGAGGTCTGCGCGGCAGTCATGGAGGCGCTCGGCGCTTCTCCGGAGAAGAAAGTCGTCATAGACCTTCCCGCTACGGTCGAGAGTCTGCCTGCCAACGTATACGCGGACGCCGTCGAGCTCTTCTGCCGCAAGCTGCCCGACCGCGACAGCGCGCTGATCAGCGTTCACCCGCATAACGACCGCGGTACGGCGGTCGCCTGCGCCGAGCTCGCTCTTTGCGCCGGAGCGGAGCGCGTCGAGGGAACGCTCTTCGGAAACGGCGAGCGCACCGGCAACGTCGACATAGTCACGCTCGCGCTCAATCTGCTCTCCACGGGGATCGATCCGGAGCTCGATCTCTCGGATCTTCCCGGGATTAGGCGCTTTTATGAGTCCAAGACCAGGATGCACGTTCCCGAGAGGCAGCCCTATTCCGGGCTCTACGCCTTTATGGCGCTCTCCGGCGCACATCAGGACGCGATTCTAAAAGGCCTGCGTTACAGAGAAGAGCGCGGCGAGGCGAAGTGGGATATCCCCTATCTGGCGATAGACCCGACTGACGTCGGCCGGCGCTACGACGACCTCGTGAAGGTAAACAGTCAGTCCGGCAGGAACGGCGCGGCGTTCATACTCGAAACGCAGTTCGGCTTTACGCTGCCGAGAGCGATGCGCCCCGAGTTCGGCGAGCTCGTGCAGAAAAAAGCCGAGCAGTCCGGAGCGGAGCTCGACTCGCAGGCGATATATGATCTCTTTGAGGAAACTTACATTAAAATAAACAGCCCCTATCGCCTCGCGTCATATTCTTTCGACGACAACACCGTAAACGCGGGCGGGTCGAAGGTCTGCTTTTCCGGCAAGCTTTATTATAATGATATCGAATACGACATATCCGGCTCCGGAAACGGCCCTATCGACGCTTTCTTCAACGCCATATCCGACCTCACGATCTCGCGCTACCACTTCGTGAGCTACAGCGAGCACGCGGTATCGAGCGGCTCTGACTCGCGAGCGGCGGCGTACATCCAGCTCGAGGCTCCGGACGGAGGGAGCCTTTTCGGCGTCGGGCTATCGCACAATATATATCTCGCCTCCATCCGCGGGATAATCTCCGCGATAAACAGAGGCGTTGCCTTACGAAGCGTCGCGCAGGTCCCGCGCAGGACGTTTTGAAAAAAGAAAAACCGCATCGCAGCAGCGATGCGGTTTTCTTATGCATTTTACTGAGCGGAGTGCTCTCCGTTGAGCTCGTCGACGAGGGTGATCCTGTTGTCCTTGGCAAACTTGACGATCTTTTCCTTGTAGCCGTCCCAGAACTTTTCCTCTTCGTGCTTGAAATACACTAGGGGCATATTGCTGTTCTTGAGCTTGAGCTCGATGCATTCGCTCGGAGAAGACTTGAAAATGCCCTTCTTCTCGCAGGGCTTGAGCGAGATGCTGATAATATCGCTGTACTTGAGATTACGCATTGCGTAGTTGTTGCCCATCTTGACGACCGCCATAAGCTCGGTCTTGTCAAATAAAAGATGCTCTTTTGCCACTTGTTTGTCGCTCCTTCATTTACAAAATGACAGTAATTCTGCTTTTACTAATATAATACTTGTTGTCAATGTAAAAATCAACCTCAAAAATCAACCTTTTTGTGTAAGATCAAAAGATTATTCGTTTTTATTCGAATGATTGCCTGCTTAAAGTACTTGACCGAGCCTTGCACGGTCGGCAGAACACGCTTTCCAGCGCTCTATCCGTCTTCTTTCTGCCGGAAACGTCCTCTCTCTCTTTCCGGAGTATTGTGACAGATTATACTATCCGCACGGGATAAAATCCGATCTTTTGTGCGTATTTCTATTTGCATTTTCAATGCAGATGGTTTATTATATGTAATCATATTATGATTCGTGGAGAGATGTCAATCGCACAGATCCATGAATCGAATATGATAGGTTACATCCCGTTTCAAGAAATAGAATTGAGGAGTGAATCGTAAGTGGAAAAGCTAATCTGGATCGCGCCGATCCTGGCCGTCATCGCTCTGATCTTTGCCGCAATCAAAACGGCAATAGTCTCCAAGGCGGATGCCGGCAACCCGCGTATGAAGGAGATCGCCGCAAGCATCAGTGATGGTGCGCGCGCATTCCTGTTCTCCGAGTACAAAATCCTTGTTATTTTTGTCGTGGTCCTGTTCCTGCTGATCGGATTCTTCATCAGCTGGAAAACCGCTATATGCTTCCTTATCGGCGCCATCTTCTCCGTCGGCGCAGGCTTCGTCGGCATGAACGTCGCCACTAAGGCCAACGTCCGTACCGCCGCCGCTGCCCAGAAGGGCGGCATGAACAAGGCCCTCGGCATCGCCTTCTCCGGCGGCTCCGTCATGGGCATGTGCGTCGTCGGCCTCGGTCTTCTCGGCTGCGCCCTCATCTACATCATCACCAAGGACGTCGAGATCCTCACCGGCTTCTCCCTCGGCGCTTCTTCCATCGCTCTGTTCGCCCGTGTCGGCGGCGGTATCTACACCAAGGCCGCTGACGTC
>JAFZOI010000036.1 GCA_017550645.1 Oscillospiraceae bacterium | reverse complement strand
TCCAAAGCCGTGATCATACAGTTGGTGTCTATGACGCTGAGGGTCCACCCGTTCCCATTCCGAACACGGCAGTTAAGCTCAGCAGTGCCTACGATACTTGGACGGCGACGTCCCGGGAAAATTGGTCGACGCCAACACAAACGTAAAGCCCGCTAAAACGGGCTTTACGACTTGCCTCCTTAGCTCAACCGGTAGAGCATGCGGCTGTTAACCGCAGGGTCGTAGGTTCGAATCCTACAGGAGGCGCCAGCAAAAGGCACTTGCTCCGGCAAGTGCCTTTTGTAATTCCGCCTTCGGGCAAGTTTAACGACGGGAGAACGCATGGAATACGTCAGGATAAGAGCGGACAGGTTCGACGGCCTCAGCCGCCTGCACGCCGCCTATAAGCGCGAGATCGGCGAGGAAGCGCCGACCGCGGACGACCTCGAGAGCCTTGCGCGCGCGATAGACCGGGAAGATATTCTCTTCTTCGGCTGTGCGGACGCGGGCCGCCTCGTCGCCTGCTGCTCGGTCTGCCCGACCTACTCGACCTTCAACTACGCGCGCGGAGGCGTTTTCGAGGATTTTTACATTCTCCCCGACTACCGCCATAAGGGCATAGCGCGCGAGCTCGTCCGTTTAGCATACGGCGAGAGCGGCGTCGCCTCGCTGACCGTCGGATGCGCCGACTGCGACGTCGGGATGTACGAGGCGCTCGGCTTCGGCGTCCGGCTCGGGAATATGCTGGCGTACGGCGACTGAATCGCCGCCGCGAGCAAAATGAGTATTGACAAAGCTTCGCCGTTCTGTTAAACTATCGCTTGCACGCGACGAATGGGCCTTTAGCTCAGCTGGTCAGAGCAACCGGCTCATAACCGGTCGGTCCGGGGTTCGAATCCCTGAAGGCCCACCATTTTTCGTCCGTTTGCAAAGGGGTATAGCTCAGTTGGTAGAGCATCGGTCTCCAAAACCGAGTGCCGAGGGTTCAAGTCCTTCTGCCCCTGCCAAAACCGGGTCCCGATCTTACGGTCGGGACCCGGTTTTTACATTGTGCCGTGAGGGCTTTGAGCCCGAGGCGCTCGGAGAGTGCCGGGCGTCGGCGCCGAACGCCGCCGGGGGCGGGAGGAGCGAAGGCGCCGACGGCGCAGCGGTCGAAAAACGCAAGGGAAAGCGCAAGCCCACCGCGTTTTTCGGGCACCGCAAGAGGGCCGCGCAGCGGTTCAAGTCCTTCTGCCCCGAACGCTTCTTCCTCGACGGGATAATGCTTCCGCCTTATCATGCCCCGAAAATGATATTTCGCGCGATAAATAGACGCTTTCGTATATAAATTGTTGACAAAAACAGGGCCTAAATGGTACTCTGTCTTTATTGATAATGTAAAATGGGAGTCCGGGAGCCGCGGTAAACGGGCGCGGCCGGACTATCAGGGAGGCGAAGCGGATGGACGCTCAGGAGACTGTCATCTCCGCACGTGGGCTGACAAAGCGCTATGGAAAAAAGACCGCGCTCGACAATGTTGACGTCGAGATCAAAAAGGGCCGGCTTTACGGCCTTATCGGCAGCGAGGGAGCCGGCAAGACGACGCTGCTGCGTGCTCTTGCCGGATTCATACCGAGCTGCAAGGGAGAAATAGAGATACTCGGCAGCACGGGCAAGGGAGCCCTTCGCCGCGCGCGGAGATCGGTCGGCGCATTCATCGACGTGCCGGCCTGCTATGACGAGCTCTCCGTCGGCGACAATCTGAAGATGCGCGGCATCCTACTCGGGAAAAAAGACGATGAGCGCCGTCTGGAGCTGCGGGAAAAGTTCCTGCTGAAAAACAGGCACGTCGGCAAGCGCGGACTTCGCTCCGCCTCGCTCGGCGTCAAGCAGGTGACGGGCATCGTCGCGGCCATGATAGGCGACCCGAAGATACTGCTGCTCGACGAGCCGCTCTACGGGCTGGACACCGACGGCCTCGTGGCCGCGCGCGACGAGTTTACGAAGCTCTATTCGGAAAAAGGCGTCGCCATCCTCGCCTCCGCCCATGATCCGGCTGAGCTCGACGAGCTCGCGACGGATTATATCTTCATGAGCGGCGGCAGGGTACTCGAGCAGATATCCGCCGACGCGCTCGGCGGGAAGATGGCGGAGCTCGGTCTTGAGACCGTCGGGGAGTATTACGCCTCCCTCACGGGCGCGGAGACCGGAAAGGGGGGAGCGAAATGATCAGACTGCTCAAAGCGCAGATATTCAGAAACATTCGCAAACCATGGTTCATTCTGGTCCTCGCTCTGACGTTCTTGCTGACGGTGTGGATAGCGGTCTCCCCGTACCGCGACCAGTTCTCGTATCAGGGCTTTATGAACCGCTACGGCGACATGAGCCCCGCGACGGTATCGCGCTTCGTGCTCGGCGAGTCTCGGCCCGATCTGAGCATCAGCGACATATTTGACGAGTATATGCTGGCGCACAAGGACGAGCACCTGCGTCAGGCCTACCTGAGCACGGCGATGGGTCTGGCCATTCTGGGCTGCGTCCTCCCCGCGTTCTTCGTAGGCCGAGAGCTCGGCAAGAGGAAGATACGCGCTGTGCTGATCCCCGGCCAGAGCAGGGCGGAGGTCTTCATCTGGATCGTAGTGCGGTATTTTCTCGTGGCATTCATCATCATAACCGCCGTCCTTGGCATGATCCGGATACAATGGAGCGTAGAGCCGCGCATGTTTGACCACTCATATATGGTCAACACCCAGCTCAGATTCGTGCTCTACTGTCTGGCCGTCTTCAGCGGCATGATGTTCGTCACCTTCCTCGTCAAGAGACCGATCCCCTCCGCGATCGCTTCTCTGGCGTTCGTCGGGCTCGCGGTACTGAGCGGCAAGCTGATCCCGTCCGTCTCGCCCGTGAGCGAGCTCTTCATGGAAGCCTACTGGTATCAGGAGACGGGACCCGAATTCTGGATGCCGCACGTCATCGCGTCCCTGATAATCATAGCCGTGTTTATCGCCGCATCTTGGCTCGTCTTCCGCCGCAGGGAAATTTGACGCGGCTTTCGCAAAAAAACAGATCCCGGCAATACGCTCGTATTGCCGGGGTCTTGTCATTTCGTGCCCTCAAAACGACGTTTCGCGCGCCGAAAAGCGGCTTTTGCGTGGGATTTGTTGACAAAATAGGGGGGGGGTGGTACTATAATGTTGACAATGATGACAGATAACGTTGAAATCAATAATAAGAAAAGGGGCGAAGCGGAATGGACACTCAGGAAACGGTAATTTCCACGCAAGAGCTTACCAAGCGATACGGGAAAAAGGTCGCCCTCGACGGTCTGAGCATCGAGCTCCGGCGCGGGCGCGTCTACGGCCTCGTCGGCAACAACGGCTCCGGCAAGACGACGCTGCTCCGCATCCTGACGGGGCTCTCGCCGCGCTATGAGGGCAAGGTCGAGATACTCGGCCGCGGCGACAGGAAGGGGCTGCGCCTTTCCCGCAAGTCGATGGGCGCTCTCGTCGACGCGCCGGCGTACTATGACGACCTCTCCGTCAGGGACAATCTTTTGATGCGCTCTATCCTCCTCGGAAAGAAGGACAAGAAGCGCGTCGAGGAGCTGCGCGAGCAGTTCGGCCTGACGGACAGAGACGTCGGAACGCGCGCGATACACTTCTGCTCCCTCGGGCAGAAGCAGCGCTTCGGCATCGCGGCGACGCTGCTCGGCGAGCCACATGTGTTGCTGCTCGACGAGCCGATAAACGGCCTCGACCCCTCCGGCGTGGCCGAGACGCGCGAGCTGCTGCGCAAAATAAACGAGGACAGCGGCGTCACGATGATCATTTCGAGCCACCTGCTCGCAGAGCTCTACAAGCTCGCGACGGACTTCATCTTCATCGACCGAGGCAGACTGCTCGAACAGATATCCTCCGAGGAGCTCGACGCGCGCATAGCCGAGCGCGGCATGGAGGACGTCGAAGAATACTTCATCGCACTCGTCAAGGCTTCCGAAGGGCGGGTGTGAGCGGGCATGAGGCGACTGTTCCGGGCCGAGTATTTCCGGCTCTTTCACAGCTGGCCGCTCCTCGCGCTGTCCCTCGTTTTCGGCGTCGTCTCGACGCTCGCGACGGGCGCGAAGTTCTCCGACTCTCAAGGCGCGTCCCTGCTGCTCGTCTTCCTCTGCGACAGGAGGTACGCGGCGCTGTTTTACATAGTCGCGGGGGCGTATTTCTTCTGCATGGACTTTATGGAGCGCGGCTTTAATCAGGCGCTCTATTCCGGCGCGTCGCGCGCGGGGCTGCTTTTCGTCAAGCACGTCTGCTTCCTCTCGCTCTGCGCCGCGATATCCTGCATCTCGATGGCGACGGCGCTCATCGTCTGCCGCGCGAGCGTCGGCGCATGGGAGCCGTGGTTCCTCATAAAGCTCATCTTGTTCAGGCTGCTCGTCGATATGGGCTTTGCGAGCGTGTTCACGCTCTTCGCCTACGTCCTCAAAAAGCCGTCCTTCATGGTCAGCGCAGGCGGGGCGTACGCCCTCGTGCTGATGTTCAGCAAGTATGCCAACTATCAGCACTGGCTCCCGCTGGCTATGCCGAACCCGGATTATACCCCGCTCATTCTCCCGCTCATCATGCTCGTCGCGAGCCCGATACTCGCCTACGCGGTATTCTCGCAGACGGAGCTCCGATAGCCCCCGCGCGTTCTCACGCAAAACACGACGGAGGTGAAACGTATGCGCCTTTTGAGAGTTCAGTTCGTCAGGCACCTGAAAAGACCATGGGCCTTGCTGTTTCTTGTGATAATAATCGCTGCATACGTCTGGCTTGCCGTTTCGCCGCTCAAAAACGTCATGTCCGCCGCTTCCTTTATGAATACCTACGGGGATATGGAGCCGAGAGTCGTCTCGATCGCCGTGCTCGGAGAGGCGAGGCCGGACCTGAGCATAAGCGAGATATACGACGAGTTCATGAGGACACAGGGCGACTTCCTCTACAGAAAGTCGCTCACGAATTCGGCCAGTTCCGTCGTCCTTTTAGGGAGCCTGACGGCCGCGCTGTTTCTCTGCCGCGATCTGGACGAGGATTCGGTCAGACCTCTGCTCTTGGCGGGGTACGGCCGAACGCCGATATTCATTTGGCTCGTCGTG
The DNA here is from genome assembly GCA_017550645.1 of Oscillospiraceae bacterium. Classification (GTDB taxonomy): domain Bacteria; phylum Bacillota; class Clostridia; order Oscillospirales; family Oscillospiraceae; genus RGIG7949. The sequence goes on along the minus strand of JAFZOI010000036.1, from coordinate 269,443 downwards.
CGCTTCTATCTGATAATGACGCTCATAACGGTCATAGGTCTGCTGTTCGTCCGCTTCGCTTGGAGCGTGAAGCTGAGCTATTTCCCGAGCGACTACGTGGCAAACACGCAGCTGAGATTCTATGTTTACTCCATGAGCATGTTCAGCATCTCCATGCTCGTTGCGTTCCTCTTGAGAAACCCCATTCTCTCTGCATTGGGGGCATATGCTCTGACGTTTATCGTATTTCTGCTGGATAAACTGATCCCCAAATTTTTTCCTGGATACGTTATGATGGTTGAGGAGCATTGGCTGGAGACGGCCGCGCCGGGCGCGTACACGAGCTACGTCGTCGCCTCCGTCGTCATCATCGTCGTCTGCATAGCCGCGTCTTATCTCATCTTCCGCCGCAGGGAGGCATAGCCGCCCCCATTTATTTGATTTGCGAGGTGAAATGTATGCGCCTTATAAAAGCCCGACTGTTCCGCGACGCAAAAAGACCGTGGATTTTGCTCTTCCTTGCGATCCTGATCGCCGTTTACGTATGGATGGCTGTCTCGCCGCTCCGCAACGCGACCTCTTACAGCAAGTTTATGGAAGACTACGGGGACATGGACCCGAGGAAGGTCTCCTTCGCCGTGCTCGGCGAGGAGAGGCCCGATCTCAGCCTCGACGCTATCTACAAGGAATTCATGGCGCGTCAGGGCGGATGGCTCTACGTCCGCTCGTTCGTCAACTCCGCGAGCGGGATGGCGTGGATAAGCTGCCTGATGGCCGCGTTCTTCCTCTGCCGCGACCTCGGCGAGGATTCCGTCCGGCCGATGCTGCTCTGCGGATACCGACGGAGCTCCGTCTTCATCTGGCTCGTCGTCCGGTATTATGTTCTCGGGATAGTGATCACCGCCGTCGCCCTCGCGTTCGTTCGCTCGGCGTGGAGCCTGAAGCTGAGCAGCTTCCCGAGCGCATACGTGGTCAATACGCAGCTGCGGTATCTGCTCTATTCGCTGAGCACGTTCAGCTATCCGCTGCTCATCGCGTTTCTGCTCAAAAACCCGATACTTTCGACCGTCGCGACGTTCATAGAGGTACTGCTGCTCAACTGGATCAGCAAGCTCTTTCCGACGTTTTCACCCGTCTCGGTCGTCGCGAAGGAAGCGCACTGGGAGGCGGCGGCCGCCCCGGGCGCTTACGTCAATTACGTTATCGCCGCGTTCGTCATAATCGCCGTCTGCGTCACGGCGTCATGGTTCATTTTCCGGCGCAGAGACGCATAGGCTCCACCCAAAAAATGATCCCGGCAATACGAGCGTATTGCCGGGATCGTTTATTATGCCTTTATCGGCTTTACTTGATGTTGCCGAAGAGACCGCGGATTATCGAGCTCGTGCCGGAGCGCATGAGGGACTTGAGGGCGTTGCCCGCGGCGCGCTTGGCAATGGTCGAGGTGCTCGTCTTCTTGCCGCCGGTGACGGAATTGATGAGGTTGTTGCCGACCGAGGTCGCGACGGAGGACGCGGCGCTGTTGACGGCCTTCTGCCCGGCCTTCTTGACGGCGGCGCTCGTCTTGGAGGAGGTCTTTTTGCCGTCTTTTCCGGCCTTGGCCGCCTCCTTTTCGGCCTCTTTTTCCGCTTTCGCGGCTTCCTTGGCGGCTTCCTTTTCGGCTTTGGCAGCCTCCTTCTCGGCCTTCGCGGCCTCGAGCTCGGCTTCCTTCTGGGCCTTGAGCTCCTCGGTCGCCTTCATGATTATCTCGTATGCGCTCTCGCGGTCGACGCTGTCGCGGTACTTGAGGTCGAATTCGTCCGCGGCGATGACGCTCCGGACGAAGCTCTCGTCCGCCGCGCCCATGAGGCTCTGCGGCGGGAGGATGCGGGCGCGCTCGACTATCTCGGGGATGCCCTTTTCGTCAAGGCAGCTCACGAGCGCCTGCCCGACGCCGAGCGCCATGATGGCCTCCTCGGTGTCGAACTCGGGATTGACGCGGAACGCCTTCGCCGCCGCGCGCACCGCCTTCTGCTCGGCGGGGGTGTAGGCGCGCAGGGCGTGCTGGATGCGGTTGGAGAGCTGCGCGAGGACGTCGTCGGGGATGTCGGAGGGGGACTGCGTCACGAAGAAGACGCCGACGCCCTTCGAGCGGACGAGCTTGACGACCTGAACTATCTTCTGCACGAGCGCCTTCGGCGCGTCCGTGAAGAGGAAGTGCGCCTCGTCGAAGAAGAATACGACGCGCGGCTTTTCGACGTCGCCGACCTCTGGGAGCTTCTCGAAGAGCTCCGTCATCAGCCAGAGCAGGAACGTCGCATAGACGGTCGGGCTGTTGATGAGGCGGGTGCTGGTCAGGATGTTGATATATCCGCGCCCGTCGAAGTCCGTTCTCATCCAGTCGCGTATGTCGAGCTCGGGCTCGCCGAAGAGCCCCTCGCCGCCCTCGGACTCGAAGGCCAGCAGCGCGCGCTGAATGGCGCCTATGCTCGCGGTGGAGACGTTGCCGTACATCGTCGTGAACTCGGCGCGGTTGTCGCCCACGTACTGGAGCATCGCGCGCAGGTCCTTAAGATCGAGCAGGAGCAGCCCGTTGTCGTCGGCGACCTTGAAGACTATGCTGAGGACGCCGGACTGGACGTCCGTGAGGTTCAGCAGGCGCGACAGAAGCATCGGCCCCATGCCGGAGACCGTCACGCGGACGGGATGCCCGACCTCGCCGAAGATATCCCAGAAGCGGGTGGGGTAGGCCTTGAACTCAAATTCCTCGATGCCGAAGCGCTCGATGCGCGCGCGCATGTCCTCGGTGTCGTTTCCGGGGCGGCACATGCCGGTCAGGTCGCCCTTGACGTCGCTGAAGAAGACGGGGACGCCCATATCGGAGAAGGACTCCGCGAGCACCTTCATCGTTATCGTCTTGCCTGTGCCCGTCGCGCCGGCGATAAGGCCGTGGCGGTTGGCCATGGAGGGGTAGAGGTATATATTTTTCTTGCTGTCGGACTGGCCGATCCATATCTTCTGATCGCTGAACATATCCGAGCCTCCCTGTTTTTTTGATCTATGATCAGTATATCGACAGTATACCACCATGCTCGCCGGATTGCAAAGCCTCTCGCCGCTATTGCAGAAATAATAGCTTTGAGATATAATATACTAAATAAATATAACTTGAGCGGAGGAGCTTAAAATGGCTGAATATATCAAGGCGAGGGAGCCCAATCTCGGCTTCGGGAACATGCGCATGCCCATGAAGGACGGCGTCGTCGACACCGAGACGATATTCAAGATGGTCGACGCCTATATGGCCGCGGGCTTCAACTACTACGATACGGGCTATATCTACAAGGGTTCGGAGGAAATGCTCAAGCTCGCGCTCGTCGAGCGCTACCCCCGCGAGAGCTTCATGATAACGACCAAGCTCTCCATGGCCGACTGCCCGACGCCCGAGGACATGCCGAAGATATTCGACATCTCCCGCGAGCGCCTCGGCGTCGATTACATAGACACGTACTTCCTCCACGGGCTGACCAAGCCGACGATAGAAAAGGCGTACAAGTTCGGCGCATTCGATTTCCTGCGCGAGCTGCGCGACAAGGGGCTCGCCAAGCATATAGGCTTCTCCTTCCACGGCACGCCCGAGCAGCTCGACGAGCTGCTGACGAACGAGACGGACATGGAGCTCGTCCAGCTCCAGATAAACTATCTCGACTGGGACGACGAAAAAGTGCAGGCCCGCCGCCTCTACGAGATAGCGCGCAAGCACGGCAAGCCCATCTCCGTCATGGAGCCCTGCAAGGGCGGCTGGCTCTCCGGCGACGAGTCCGAGGCCGCGCAGGTCCTGCTCCCGGCCAATCCCGACGTCTCCGTCGCCTCGTGGGCGTTCCGCTTCGTCGCGGGCCTCGAGGGGATATACGTCATCCTCTCCGGCATGGGCAACGTCGAGCAGGTCGAGGATAATGTCAAGACGTTCCTCAACTTTAAGCCCCTAACCGAGGAGGAGCGCAAGCTGACGCTCGAGGTCGTCGACCGCATCCACGCCGTGCCGCGCATCCCCTGCACGCAGTGCTCCTACTGCACGCGCGGCTGCCCGAAGAAGCTGCCGATACCGCTCTATATGCGCCACTACAACAACCTCATAACCTATAAGGTGCCCGACAGCTCGCGCCATCTCTACCACATGATGATAAAGCCCGAGACGATGGCCGCCAACTGCATCGGGTGCAAGTCCTGCGAGGCGCTCTGCCCGCAGCACATAGAGATAACGAAATACATTCAGGAAGTCAAAAAGCTTCTGGAAGACTAATGCGATAACACCGGGGGAATAGATATGGCCAGAGGAAAGCATGAAATGAGAGGTCAGACGAGTCCGGGGCTTATAATCCTCGCGATCGTCATCGTTGCCGCAATAATAGCCGCCGTCGTCCTTCTGGCGACGGGGGCGTTCAAGGGCTCGCCGAAGCCGGTCCCGACTCCAAGCGCGACTGCGACGGCGGAGCCGACGCCGACGCCCACTGCGACGCCGGAGCCCACGCCCGCTCCGACTCCCACGCCGACGCCGGAGCCGACGCCGGAGCCGACTCCCGAACCCACGCCCGAGCCGACGCCCGAGCCCGTGGTATATCCGGATCAGGCCTACGACATACTCGACGGCATGTCTCTTTACGAGAAGGTATGCCAGCTCCTCATTGTCCGTCCGAGCGATATAACGGGCGTCAGCCCCGTGACGATCGCCGGCTCGATGACGCGCAGCGCGCTTGAAAAGTACCCGGTCGGCGGACTTTACTACGACACGTCGAACATGCTCGGCAAGTCTCAGGTCGCCGAGATGATCAAGACCTCGCAGACCTTCGTCAGCATCCCGATGCTCTTCTGCACCGACGAGGAGGGCGGCCGCGTGACGCGCCTCATGGGCACGGTCGGAACGACGCGGATAGAGGCCATGCTGAAGTTCAAGGACGACGGGCCCGAGAAAGCCCGCTCGAACGCCGAGACGATAGCCTCCGACATGAGCGAGCTCGGCTTCAATCTCAACTTTGCGCCCGTCGCGGACGTGTGGTCCAACCCCGACAATACCGTCATCGGCGACCGGGCATACAGCGACGACTTCGATCAGGCCGCGCTGCTCATCCCCGCCGCCGTGGAGGGCTTCCACGCGGGGGGCGTCGCCTGCACGCTCAAGCATTTCCCCGGCCACGGGGACACCGCCGCCGACACGCATCTGGGTTCGGCATACATTGACAAGACTCTCGACGAGCTGCGCGAGAACGAGCTCAAGCCCTTCCAGGCCGGCATAGACGCCGGAGCGGACGCGGTCATGATGGGCCACCTCATCATCTCGGCCGTATCCGAGGAACCCGCGCCGTTCTCGAGCGAGATCGTGACGGACCTCCTGCGCCGCGAGATGGGCTTTACGGGCGTCGTCATGACGGACGCGCTCGAGATGAAGGCCATTTCCGACAGCTTCAGCGAAGAAGAGACCGCCGTCAAGGCGATAAGCGCGGGCGTGGATATCCTGCTCTGCCCCTCTTCGCCCGAGAAGACGATAGACGCCATCATGAAAGCCGTCGAAAACGGCGATCTGACGGAGGAGCGCATCAATGAGAGCGTGCTCCGCATCCTGACGCTTAAGCTGAACAGAGGCATCATCGCCGAATAAAACCGACTTAAACTAAAAAAGGGGGAAGCCGATATGAAAAAAGCGGTCTCAATGCTCTGCGTGTTCGCTCTTCTCATTTCGCTCTGCTCATGCGGAGCGCTGCGGAAGGCGGTGGAGCTCGTAAAGCCCTCGGACGAGCCGGAGACGACTTCGGCGCCCGAGCCGACGCGCACCCCGAAGCCGACGGTCGAGCCGACCGCCGCTCCCGCTCCGACCAAGGAGCCGACCCCCTCGCATCCGCCCAAGACGACTCCGACTCCCGAGCCGACCCCGACTCCCGAGCCCGTCGTTGACGACAGGCCGCTCATTGAGCGCATCTGCGGGACGTATATCATCAATCCCCAGTCCGACGAGGAGACCCTGCTGGATATCTACACCGTCGGGGGAAAGCTCATGGCCGAGTATTCCGGCGTGTACAGCTTCTGGGGCGAGGAGCTCTTCCCGTATTCCGACGACGAGCTCGACGACGTCGACGCCGATTCGATCGAGCTCATATCCCTGCCCTACGACGGCAACAGCTTCGCGGGCGCGTTCTGGGGATACAGCTTCCTTCGCACGCTGACGCTGCGCGACGGCGGCATAGTCCTCAGCAGGGAGGGCGAGCCCGACGCCTTCTACGAGAGGACGGAGCCCAACGACGACGTGGGCTACCTGCGCGAATATCTCGAGGGCGAGCGCGGCAGCGTGCCGACGGGAGGCTGGCGCGGGGTATACTATGACGAGGAATACGACTACCACTCCGTGTATCTCGAGCTGAACGAGGACGGCACGATGTATTTCCTCGACCGCGAGGAGACGGGGATCCCGAAAGTAAAGCACGGGGTCTATTCCTCCGCGGATAACGGCGACGGCACGTTTGATCTGCACTATATCATGACCGAGCGCGCTAACTACAAGATGCCGTATGACGGCCTCTTCGTCCTTGAGACGGACGGCAAGGTCATGTACCTATCCGACCCCGACCGGACCGTTACCCGCCTTAACGGCGCCACGATGGCTCTTATAGCCTGCGAGGAGGGCGCTGAGTCCGGCGTCAACAGATACGTCGAGAGCATTTCCGACAAAAATGCGTACTACGAGGACGTGGACAGCGACGGCGCGATCGAGGAGATATACTGCGAAGTCGATACCGACGACGACGGATATATCACCTGCATTTCCGTTTACGTCGACGGCTACGGCGAAGCGGTCAACATCACGGCCTACGAGGCCAATATCTACCTCATGTATACCGGCAGGGCAGGCATGAACTACGTCTACGTCGAGTGCCTGCTCGACAACGACTACCGCGACATCCTCATCTACTCGCTCGACAGCGACGGGGCGAGGTTCTCCGGAGAGTACTTCGGCGGCTTTTATTACGAGCCGGAAGACCCCTATTTCTTCTGCCTGTCCACGACGGTCCAGATGCTGAGCACGTCGACGGGGTGGAAACCCTTCCGCGTGGGCCGTTTCGGTCTGCCCGAGGCCCTCGGCACGGCCTATTATGTCGAGGACGGCCGCACGCTTACGATAAAGCGCGATCTGGAAGCGTGGACGGTCGACCTCGCGACGGGGGATCTCATAGGCTATGCTACCATTCCCGCGGGCACGCAGCTCAGACAATACTATACCAACAATGAGGACTTCTATGACCTGGTCGCCGGCGACGTCTGCTATCGCGTCTGGGTCAATACGTCCGACGGCTGGCCGCAGACCGTCGACGGGATCGCCATAGACGAGCTCTTTGACGGCGTCATGTTCGTAGGCTGAAAGAAAGGGAGGCTCCGCCCTCGCGGCGGCGTCTCCCTTTTCACGCAAGTTAACGGAGGAATGAAAATGGATCTGGAAAAACTGAAAGCGACCCTTGAAAGAAACGGCTTCGGCGTAAAGATATTCGATACCGCGAAGGACGCCGCCGACGAGCTCGACCGCGAGCTCGACGGGAAGACGATAGGCATAGGCGGGTCCGTGACGATAGATCAGCTCGGCGTATACGAGCGCCTGAAGGCGCATAACGACGTCAAGTGGCATCAGAAGGCCGCCGACCCCAACGCCGAGAGGATAGCCGCCTGCCATACGCAGGTGTATCTGACGAGCGTCAACGGCCTCGCCGAGACGGGCGAGCTCATCAACATCGACGGCACGGGAAACCGCGTCGCCCAGACGCTCTACGGCCACGAGCGCGTCATCTTCGTCACGGGCGTGAACAAGATAGCGCCGGACTTCGCCTCCGCGCTCGACCGCGCGCGCAACGTCGCCGCGCCGCTCAACGCCCGCCGCCTCAAGAGGCAGACGCCCTGCGCGCTCTCCGAGCCCATGCGCTGCCACGACTGCTCGAGCCCGGACAGGATATGCAACGGCCTCGTCGTGCACTATAAGAAGATGGGCGGGATAGGGAAGATGGACGTCTATATCGTCAAGGAATCTCTCGGATATTAGGAGGTAACGGATATGATCCTTCTGACAGGCGGTACGGGCTATATAGGCTCGCATACAGCCGTCGAGCTCATAAACGCGGGCTATGAGGTCGTAATAGCCGACGACCTCTCCAACAGCGAGGAGTCCGTTATAGAGCGCATAGGCCGGATAACGGGAAAGACCCCCGCCTTCCGCCGCATGGACGTGGCCGACAGCGCCGCGCTCGAGGCGCTCTTTGATGAATTCAAGATCGATTCCGTCGTGCACTTCGCGGGCTTCAAGGCCGTCGGGGAATCCGTCGCGGAGCCGCTGAAGTATTACCGCAACAATCTCGATACGACGCTGACGCTGCTCGAGACGATGCAAAAGTTCGGCTGCAAAAAGATCGTATTCAGCTCGTCGGCGACGGTGTACGGCGTGGACAACCCCTCGCCCTACGTCGAGGAGATGCCGGATGGGCGCTGCTCGAATCCCTACGGCTGGACGAAGTTCATGGTCGAGCGCATCATGAAGGACGCCGCCGCGGCGGACCCGGAGATGTCCGTCGTCCTCCTGCGCTACTTTAACCCCATCGGCGCGCACGAGAGCGGGCTCATCGGCGAGAAGCCGAACGGCATCCCCAATAACCTCATGCCCTATATAACGCAGGTCGCCGCCGGCATACGCGAAAAGCTCAGCGTCTTCGGCAGCGACTACGACACCCCGGACGGGACGGGCGTGCGCGACTATATCCACGTCGTCGACCTCGCGCGCGGGCACGTCAAGGCCCTCGAATATGCCGGGCGCAATCCCGGCGCGGAGGTATTCAACCTCGGTACGGGAAGCGGGCAGAGCGTGCTCGAGGTCGTAAACGCGTTCGAGCGCGCCACCGGCGTGAAGATACCCTACGAGTTCGCCCCGCGCCGCGCGGGCGACCTCGCCTCCTACTACGCCGACGCCTCGAAGGCCGAGCGCGTGCTCGGCTGGAAGGCGGAGAAGACGCTCGACGACATGTGCCGCGACAGCTGGCGCTGGGAGCAAAACTGCTCGAAACGAACATAAAAAAGAGCGAAATGCCCTTGAAATGAGCACAAATTGTGATATAATTTTGTCAGAAAAAGAAAAAAGGGGGCCGTGTAATGGCATTTGACATCAAAAAGTCCGCGGGCGAGCTTGTGGACAAGATCAAAAACGACAAGTCTCTCGCGGCCGATTTCAAGAAGGACCCGATCAAGACGGTCGAAAAGCTCATCGGCGTCGACCTTCCCGACGAGCAGCTCAAGGCTCTCGTCGAGATGATCAAGGCCAAGCTCGGCGGCGGAGCGGGAAAGATCTCCGAGGTCGCCGAAAACGTCAAGGATACTGTCTCAGACAAGCTGGGCGGGCTGCTCGGCAAGAAATAACAGGAGGTAAAAATCATGGGAAAATTCGTAGTCAAGACCACCAAGTCCGGTTTTATGTTCAATCTTAAGGCTTCCAACGGCGAAGTCATAGCCACCAGCGAGATCTACACCACCGAGTCCGCCTGCCTCAACGGCGTAGAGAGCGTCCGCAAGAACGCCGTCGACGCCAAGATCGAGGACCAGACCGTCGCCGGATTCGAGACCGTCACCAATCCGAAGTTCGAGGTCTACAAGGACAAGGCCGGCGAGTTCCGCTTCCGCCTGAAGGCCCGCAACGGCGAGATCATCGCCGTCGGCGAGGGCTACAAGGCCAAGGCTTCCTGCCTCAACGGCATCGATTCCATCCGCAGGAACGCCCCCGAGGCGCCCGTCGTCAAGGAAGAGCCCAAGAAGTAAAACAGCATGAAAAAGCGCCGGTACGGACGTCCGTACCGGCGCTTTTTTATTTCATTATCCTCTCTTCCAGCGAGCCGAGGCGCTCCTTCAGGCGCAGGAGCCGGAAGAGCAGTTCGCGCAGAAGATCAAACGCTGAGCAGACGGTCACCACACCGACAGCGCAGCCGAGCACGGCGAGCGCGCAGAGCGGCGCGGGAAGCTGAGCAAGCGGGGCGAAGAGCCCGCCGAGCAGCCTGTTCCAGACGATGGGGTGCGCGTGGATTAGATAGACGCTGAGCGCCGTCGGCGCGATAAACGAGATGAATCTCCCCGCGCCCTGCCTGACGCGCAGCCCGGAGAACAGGCCGAGCAGGCAGACCGACGCGCCGAGGACGGTCAGCGACGTGTAGCTGCAGAGCGCACCTCCGTCGAAGGGGAGGACTCCGTCGAGCAGCTTGCAGGCGAGAGTCACGGCCGTGAAGAGGACGAAGCCCGCGGCGGCCTTTATCCCGCGAAGCTTTTCGAGCAGGGCGTATTTTCTCAGGTAAGCGCCGAGCATATAAAGATAGGCAAGCCAGAAGGCCGAATAACCGGCTCCGACCGAGAAAGGATCCGTCCCGAATACGAAGGGGAGGACGGTCAGCAGCGCCGTCAGGGCTGCGAGCAGGGCAGTCAGCGCTTTCTTCGGGAGCTTCTCGACGCCCGCCTCGAGGACGGGCATGAAGAAGAACGCGCCGAAATAGGCGGAGACGTACCAATACTGCCTCGTCATGACGGGGAATATCGCGTTGAGGTAATGCTTCGGGCCGACGGTCCCCGGCGCGATGACGAGCGCGGCGGTAGTGATAAGGAGCGTATAGAACACGACGCGCAGCCAGAGCAGGACTGCGCCGGTGAGGCGAAAGCGCCTGCCTGATCCGACGTAGCCGGAGATCAGCGCGTAGCAGTCGACGGCGCAGAAGGCCGCGGCCTCGAGGCCCCAGCAGAGCCCGTAGCGCCACGACGGAGCCGACACGGCGGCGAGGACGCCGCCGTGCCCCAGGACGTGAAGCACGACCACCATGAACATGGAGACCAGGCGAAGCAGATCGATTCCGTGATTTCTCTGCAAATCCGACGCTCCTTTCGGATGAAAAAAGCGCCGCTCGGGAATGAGCGGCGCTTTTCGTACGACTTACTTTTTGGCCTTCTTGCCGCCTGCGAGGAACTTATACACAAGCGCCGCAAGTACGCCGCCGACCAGAGGAGCGACGATGAAGACCCAGAGGTTAGAGAGCGCGTCGCCGCCGGCGAAGAGGGCGGGGCCGAAGCTGCGGGCGGGGTTGACGGAGGTGCCGGTGAAGTGGATGCCGAAGATGTGCACCAGCGTCAGCGTGAGGCCGATGACGAGACCCGCGACGGCGCCGTTTTCGACCTTGGAGGTCACGCCGAGGATGGCGATGACGAACACGAACGTGAGGGCGACCTCAATGAAGAAGGAGACGCCGATCTGGCCGTTGAAGAGGCCGTTGGCGCCGAAGCCGCAATCCCATCCGGCGAAGAGGCCGAGCAGGGCGGCGCCGGCGGTCGCGCCGGCAAACTGAGCGATGATGTAGCCGATGAAGTCCTTGAAGGACATCTTGCCGGAGACGAGCATCGCGATGGATACGGCGGGATTGATATGGCAGCCGGAGATATTGCCGATGGAATACGCCATGGCGACGATGACCAGACCGAAGGCCAGCGCGGTCAGCAGATAGGCGACGTTCGGATCGGACGTCGAGCACTTGACGACCGCCGCGGTCCCGCAGGCAAACAGGACGAGCACAAGCGTGCCGATGAATTCCGCAACATACTTCTTGAACGAACTCATGGGATTACCTCCTGATCAAAATAATCGGCGGGCAGGGGACAGCCTGCCCGCCATTATGGCGGAAGCGGTGGGATTCGAACCCACGGTACGTTGCCGTACACCTGATTTCGAGTCAGGCCCGTTATGACCACTTCGATACGCTTCCGTATATGGCGCGGCCGCGCCGTGCCTATAAGATACAATATCCCGCGGCATTTGTCAATCCAAAACGGGCGAAAGCGCGCCCTCCGTAGCGCCCGAACGAGACGATTATTTCAAAATTCCGTTGTAATATCCTGTCGGATAAAGTATACTGTTTCTATTATAGCAGTATCGGTTTGGGGGCGATAAGTTGGAGCATGAGATCGCGATAAGCCTTGAGGGCATCTGCAAGAGCTTCGGCTCGGTCAAGGCCAACCATGACATCTCTCTGGATATCCGCAGGGGAGAAGTCCTCGCGCTGCTCGGCGAAAACGGGAGCGGCAAGACGACGCTGATGAACATCCTCTCGGGCATATACTTCCCCGACGAGGGCCGCATCACCGTAAACGGCGAGGAGGTCACGATACGTTCTCCGAAGGAGGCGTTCGAGCTCGGCATCGGCATGATCCACCAGCACTATAAGCTCGTGGAGGTGCTGACGGCCGCCGAGAACATAACGCTCGGGCTTAAGGGCGGCCTGACGGTCAAGCGCCGCGAGCTCGTGAACGATATCCGCGCGCTGACGGAGAGATACGGCTTCGAGCTCGACCCGACCAAGAAGATATACGACATGTCCGTCTCCGAAAAGCAGACCGTCGAGATAATCAAGGTCCTTTACAGGGGCGCGGATATCCTCATACTCGACGAGCCGACCGCCGTCCTGACCCCGCAGGAGACGGAAAAGCTCTTCGCCATACTCCATAACATGCGCGACGACGGCAAGGCCATCGTCATCATCACGCATAAGCTCAACGAGGTCATGAGCGTCTCGGACAGAGTCGCGATACTTCGCAAGGGCGAGGCCGTCGCGACCGTGAACACGGCCGAGACCGACGCGCAGACGCTGACCGACCTCATGGTCGGGCGCAAGGTGAGCCTCGAGATAGAGCGCCCCGAGGTCGATTTCGAGCAGACGGACTTTCTCAAGGTCGTCGATCTGACGTGCATCGGCGCGGAGGGGCACAAGGCGCTCGACTCCGTCTCCTTCACGCTGCGCTCGGGCGAGATAATGGGCGTCGCGGGAATAGCCGGCAGCGGCCAGCGCGAGCTCTGCGAGGCCATAGCGGGCCTCTATCCCGTGCAGGGCGGCGCCATCCTCTGCCGCAGCGAGACTTCCAGCGGCGAAGTGCGCGAGAACATAGTCGGCATGAGCCCGACGGAGATCATCAAGAAGGGCGTCGCGATGGCGTTCGTCCCCGAGGACAGGCTCGGCATGGGCCTCGTCGCCTCGATGGACATGATAGACAACATGATGCTCAAGAGCTATAAGCGCGGCAAGGGCCCCTTTGTCGACAGAAAGACTCCGCGCGCCATGGCCGAGCAGATAAAGGACGAGCTCGAAGTCATGACGCCGTGCGTCACGATGCCGGTTCGGCGCCTCTCCGGCGGCAACGTGCAAAAGGTGCTCGTCGGGCGCGAGATAGCCTCCAGCCCGAAGGTGCTCGTCGTTGCCTACCCCGTCCGCGGGCTCGACATCAACTCTTCCTATACGATATACGACCTGCTCAATCAGCAGAAGAAAAAGGGCGTCGCCGTCATGTTCATCGGCGAGGACCTCGACGTTCTCATGGCCTTGTGCGACAGGATAATGGTCCTGTGCGGCGGCCGCGTCGCGGGCATAGTCGACCCGCGCGAGGTCACGAAGGACGAGATCGGCCTCATGATGGCCGGCGAGAGGAGGGACGAGGAAGTTGGATAAGGCTTACAAGCACCACGAGGAGCCCCTCATGAGGATAACTGCGAGGTCGGACATGCCCGCGGGAAAGGCATGGATCATCCGCGTCCTCGCGATAGTGTTCGCGCTCGTCGTCGGCGGGCTGGTCATACTCTCCCTCGGACATAACCCCTTCTCCGTCTATGCGGACATGCTCCGCGGCTCGCTCGCGACGAAGACGGCTCGCGTCGAGACGGTCAAGATCGCCGTCCCGCTGCTCGGCACGGCGCTCGCGATAACGCCCGCGTTCAAGATGAAATTCTGGAACATAGGCGCCGAGGGCCAGATAATGGCCGGCGCGATCGCCGCGTCCTATTTCGCTCTGTATTGGTATAAGGTCCTGCCCGGCCCGCTGCTCATCCTCGTCATGCTCATAGCCGGCGCGGTCGCGGGCGGCATCTGGGGCGTCATCCCCGCCATATTCAAGGCCAAGTGGGGCGTCAACGAGACGCTGTTCACGCTGATGTTCAACTATATCATCATCGGCTTTGAAAAATACCTGCAAAACGGCCCCTGGATAAAGGAAGGGACGACCTACCCGAAGATCGACATGTTCGATCAGGCCGCGCGTCTGCCGAAGGTGCTCGGCGTACACGTCGGCTGGATAGCCGTCCTCGTGCTGACGGTCGTGATGTTCTTCTATCTCAAGTATACCAAGCAGGGCTATGAGATCTCCGTCGTCGGCGAGAGCGTCAGGACGGCGCAGTACGCGGGCATGAACGTCAAGAAGGTCATCATCCGCACTATGATAATCTCAGGCGTCATCTCCGGCATAGTGGGCTTCCTTATCGTTTCGGGCGCGGACTACACGCTCAACGAGAACACCTCCGGCGGCATCGGCTTCACGGCGATATCCGTCGCGTGGCTGGCGCGGCTCAATCCCTTCGTGATGATCTTCATTTCGGCGTTCCTCGCCATCCTCTCGAAGGGCTCCAATACGATACAGACCGACTTCAAGATCCCCGCGTCGGCTGCGGGCGTGCTGACGGGCATAATCCTGCTGTGCATGCTCGGCGGCGAATTCTTCGTCAACTACAAGCTCATCTTCCGCCATAAAAAGCACGCCGAGCTCCCGAAGGGGGGTGAGGAAGCATGACCACCGTCATCAACTTCCTCTGCGCCGCCGTCCTCGCGGGGACACCGTTCCTCTTCGGCACCGTCGGCGAGATAATAACGGAGCGCTCCGGCAACCTCAACCTCGGCGTCGAGGGCATGATGTTCATGGGCGGCGTGGCCGGCATAGCGGGCGCCTACTTCTATGAGCAGTCGACGGCGAACCCAATCGGCTGGGTAGCCGCGATCATCGCCGTCGTGTGCGCGTTCGTATGCGCGGCGCTCGGCGCGCTCGTATACAGCTTCCTGACCGTCACTCTGCGCGCCAACCAGAACGTCACCGGCCTCTCGCTGACCATATTCGGCACGGGCTTCGGCAACTTCTTCGGCGAGGTCCTCGGCAACAAGGCCGGCGGTTACGTCGTCGTGACGAGCCAGACCAAGGAAGCCTTCAGCGTCGGCATCCCGGGTCTCTCGAACATCCCCGTCGTCGGAAAGCTCCTTTTCTCCTATAACTTCCTCGTCTACCTCGGCATACTTATCGCCGTGCTCGCGGCGATATACTTCTCCAAGACGCGCAGCGGCCTGAACCTCCGCGCCGTGGGCGAGAGCCCCGCGACGGCGGACGCCGCCGGCATAAACGTCACGAAGATGAAATATCTCGCGACCTGCATAGGCGGCGGCATCTGCGGCATAGGCGGCATGTATATCGTCATGGTGACGTGCTCCGGCGTCTGGGTCCACAACTGCGTCAACGGCTACGGCTGGATCGCCGTCGCGCTCGTCATCTTCGCGACGTGGAGCCCGCGCCGCGCGCTGATAGGTTCGTTCGTCTTCGGCGGTCTGTCCGTCCTGCGCTATTATCTGCACCTCGGCCTGAACATGGCTCAGTCGCAGATGTACGACGTCCTGCCCTATATCGTGACGGTCATCGTCCTCATCGTGACGGGCATACGCCAGTCGAGAGAGCATGCGCAGCCCGCCTCCTGCGGCCTCAACTACTTCCGCGAAGAGCGTTAGAAAAGACAGTAAAACGGCGGCCACCGCTTCGAGCGATGGCCGCCGTTTTTGCATCTTTACTTGAAAATGAAATCGAGAACGCCCGTCAGCATGAGGACCCAGAAGGCGATGAGCACGGCAAAGACGGCGACAAATATCCAGGCCGTCTTTTTCGCGGATATGGGCTTGCCGCGGGAGGCCTTCTTCCGGCGATAGTCTTCCGCGAGGACGGACTGCTCCGTCTGCTGGATAACGTTGGGGTCCAGATAGGACATTTCCGGCGCCTCCTTTTTCCTCAGGCCCCGGTCACCAGCGCCCAGATCGTAAAGGCGACGAGAGCGAGAAAAATGGGGCCGAAAATCGCAAGGTATTTCCACGTTTTCGTAGACTTGGGAGGATGATCCTTTGATCTCTGGAGGATGTATGCTCCATAGGCCTGCTGCTGACGCTTGACGGCGTCCCAATCTACCGGTCCGGGCATAAAAAACGCCTCCTTTTAACGTATGACAAATCCTGAGCTCCTTTTTCCTCAGGCCCCGGTCACCAGCGCCCAGATCGTAAAGGCGACCAGCGCGAGAAAGATGGGAATGAATATCGCGAGGTATTTCCACGTCTTCGTGGACTTGGGAGGATGATCCTTAGTCCTCTGGAGGACCGTTGCGTTCATGGCCTGCTGCTGCTGTTTGACGGCTTCCCAATCGACAGATGGCATATAGACGACCTCCTTCCGCCTTTATGACGCTTTTTGAAACGCTTTTGTTCCTGACTTCTCAGGCAAAGTTAATATATCATTCCTCGGGCAGGAAGTCAATATGACCGTCCGCGTCCTCCGTGACGCGAGCGAGAGAGTGGAGGTTGTATCCCGCGGCGCGGAGCTTTTTTCCGCCCTCCTGAAAGTCCTTTTCTATGGCTATGCCGATGCCGACTACCTTGGCGCCCGCCTGCTCGACGATGCTGATAAGGCCGAAGGAGGCTTCGCCCGATGCGAGAAAGTCGTCTATGATGAGGACGCGGTCCGTCGGGGCTATATAGCGTCTGGAGACGATGACGTCGCTCGTACCGCCGTGGGTGAAGGAGACGACGGAGGCGTGGAGCAGGTCGGGATCGAGATTTTTCGTCTTCGACTTTTTCGCGAAGACCATGGGTATCCCCATCGAGAGCGACGCCGTCATGGCGAGGGCGATGCCGCTGGCCTCGACGGTCAGGATGAGCGTCGGCCCGGCGTCCTCGAAAAGGCGCTTGAACTCCGCGCCTATCGCGCGGTAGAGCTCGCAGTCAAGGCGGTGGTTGAGAAAGCCGTCGACCTTGATTATCCCGCCCGGGCGCGTCTCGCCGCGCTCGCGTATCATATCCTCAAGCAGTTTCATCTTTGTTTTCCAGCTTTCTGATGGATTCGTCGAGCCAGCTTATGTGCTGTATCTGCATCAGCGGCGGAACGGCGCCCGTCTCTATGCGCAGGACGCCCTCGTTGTCCGTGACGGGCCCTTCGAAGGGCCTGAGCCGCCCCTCGATGACCAGCTCGCGGAAGAGGTGGACGGTCTTGACCGTGTTCGGGCCGACGATCTCGTCGTTGGTGAAGATGTCCGTTATCCCCGTCGAGACGCCCCAGCCGAAGTGGATGGGGTTTCCGGGGATGTGCTTGTCGAGCAGGTTCGTATGCCCCTCGATCGGGCCCTCGCAGGACTTCGCGTAAAAGCACTCCCAGTCGAGCGTCATCGCGCCGAGAGCCTCCAGCCGCGCGCCCGTCTTCCGGTCGAGTTTGTATACGTGGGCGTAGGTCTCGGGCGTGGCCTTGGCGGCGAGGCGGTTCTCGTCGGAATAGCGGACGAAGGCGACGTCGGCGCCGTTTTCGGCGAACGCGCGGCAGGCGAGATCGTGCTCGCGGAAGTCGTTGACGTCCTTGAGGACGTACTGCAGTATCTTCGCGCGCGGGTTGATGAGCTTGGCCCCGAGGGCGAAGCCGTTTATCGGGTAGGTCGGCCCGTAGCCGAAGAGCACCGCGTCCATATATCCGAGAACGCCCGTCTCGCTCTGCAGCGCGGCGAGCACGCCGCACAGGAACGTCGTGTCGTACATGCGCACGTAGTAGGTGTCGAGGTCTCTGCCGGCTCGCGGTATATCGCAGTTCATGACTATTATCTCGGGGTTTTCGAGCGAGACGCGCAGCGCCGCCTCGGACTGCGTCGGGGAGGTGCACAGCAGCATCGTCGGCTTCTCGGCGGCTATGGCGGCCAGATCGCCGTAGATACCCTCGGGCCCGTCGCCTATGTTGAAATGGTTGGTCATCTTGATGAGAGAGCCGTACCTGCGCTCGACCCTCGCGGCGGCGGCCGCGTGGAACTTCGTCCATGCGTTCGTCTCCGGCGTCCCGTCGAACGCGAAGGCGACGTGCACGTTCTTCTTGGGCTTAAGCTTCTTCGGCTCGTACTGCATGTCGAGCTTCGTCGCCTCGAGCATGTCCGTCTTGCGCTCGCCGCTGAAGACCTGGAGCTGCGGTATCATGCTCTTGATGTTCTTCTTGAGCTCCTTGGAGCCCTCGTTGTAGGGGTAGCCGAAGACCATGAGATAGACCATCAGCGCATCGCCGGTGGTGATGTTTTTCACGTCGGGATTGACGCTCTTGTAGGCCGTCCTGAAGGAGCGGTGCACGCGGTTTATCACGTCGCCCGTCGGCTCGGTCACCTCCGGGTGCTCCTCCTTGAACTTCTCCGTCTGCTCGACGAGCCTCGTGAACATCCCGGGATAAGAGAACCAGAGATTGTCGAAGAAGCGGCGCTTGTCGAAGTCGAGGAACTCATAGTATATCGTGATGTCGCGGTTGGTCTCGTCGCGCTGGGGGATGAGGCGTATCACGTTGCCGTAGATCGAGGCCGCGCCGACGTAGTTCATCGTCGAGACGCGCTTGTTGCCCTCCTGAACGTAGTATCTGTTGAGATACTCGTATACAAGGATAGGCTCGCGAATGCCCTCCGTGAGCTGGCTCATATAGAGCTTCTGCCACTTGATCGCAAACTCCGTATCGTCCGCCAGAAGCGGCATCCAGTTGCCCGAGAACGTATTCGAGCGCATAGCCGTCCTCGTGCCTATTATTTTGCGCAGAGGGATCTCGTGGTGCCCGAGGTTTATCTCGCCGAGGATCTCGACGCCCTGCAGCCTGTCCTCAAGGACAGGCAGGTACCCGTGAAAAGCGTCGCCCGCGTGCTCGGAAACGTATTTTCGCCCCAGCTTGCGGGCGCTCTGATATGCGGATCTCCCATCTGTCTCGGCCATTTGCGGAGCCTCCTTGAAAGCATTTTTATCTATCTATATATTCTATCATTTGAGGGAAAATATATCAATACATAATGCGCCGGACTCCGGGCATAAAGAGATCCCCGCGGAGGATCTCTCCGCGGGGATCGGATCGTCATATAGTCCGCCGGAGCGGGGGAGGGAGCTTAGCCCTTGATGACGTTGATGCCGGGGATGATGTACGCGAAGGACGGAGCGGAAACGGTCTCGCTCTCGTGGAAGTACTCGCCGGCGGGGATGTCGAGGTCTTCGCCGCCGCCGACAGCGGTGCCGGTGAGAGGACCGTCAAAGACGTGGATCTCGCCGCTGAGGATCTTGGCCTTGGCTTCTTCAATGGCCTCGGCGGTGCCCGGAGCGATTATGTCCTCGTTGAGCGGGCTGAGGAAGACGGCGCCCTCGGAGAGGCCCTGGCACCAGTCGGTGGCGATGGGCTTGCCGTCGAGCACGCAGTTGACGGCATAGATGAGGTACTTGCTCCAGTCGGCGCGGGCGGAGACGAGGGAGGCGGTCGGAGCGGCGGGGATCATGTCCGCGTTGTAGCCGCACTGCCAGACGCCGTTCTGGGCGGCAGTGGTGGCGGGGGCGGTGGAGTCGGAGTGCTGGGAGATGACGTCGCAGCCGCCGTCGATGAGAGCCTGAGCGACCTGGGACTCAACGGTCGGGTCGTTCCAGGAGTTGGTGTACATGACGTCCATCGTCACGTCGGGGTTGACGCTCTTCGCGCCGAGATAGAAGGCGGTGTAGCCGGAGATGACTTCCGCGAAGTCGAACGCGGCGACGTAGCCGAGCTTGTCGGTCTCGGTCTTGAGGCCGGCGGCGATACCGGCGAGGTAGCGCGCCTCATAGATGGAGACAAAGTAGTTGTGGTAGTTGGGAAGGTTCTCAATGGCGGCCTTGTAGCCGGTAGCGTGGCAGAACTCGACGTTGGGATATTCCTTGGCGACGGTGACCATGTAGTCCTCGAAGCCGAAGCTGGTCGCGAAGATGATGTTGCAGCCGGCCTCGACGAGCTCGCGGATAGCGGTCTCGCACTCGGAGCCCTCGGGCGTGTTGTACTTGTTGATGATCTGATCGTCACGCAGCCCCAGCGCCTTCTTCATGTTCTCGGTGCCGAGATCGTGGTTGTAGGTGTAGCCCATATCGGACGGGTCGGAGATATGGACGCAGCCTATCTTGATGTTGTCCTTGGTGATGCCTGTCGAGGCGTCGGGAGTGGGATTTGCGGCGGGTTTGGCAGAGCACGCGACCAGCGCGAAGAGCATGATCACGGCGATGACCAGCGCGATAACTTTCTTCATCGATTGTACCCCTTCTGTTTAATAAAAATGTTGAATGCGGACTTTCACCGCATTCAAAAAATCATATCTGGATTTTACTACATATTCGCTGCTTTTGCAAGGACTTCGCACATTTTGTGTTTTTTTGTTGAAAATGCATAATCCGCACACAAGCCATGCGACGGCGCGAAGTGAAAATGCGCTTGACGGCGCACTCCAAAAAGAGGATAATATATCCTAAATTAATCTACGCTTCGCGGAGGAACGCGATGAAGTTTTCGGATATCCCGTACGACCGCCCGGACATGCGGGCTTACGCGGCCGCCATGCGCGCTCACGCCTCGCGGCTGGCCCGCGCGAAAGACGTCGAGGAGGCCGCTGCCGCCATCGCGGGCGCCGACGCCGACGTGAGGCGTTTCGATACCGCATGGTCCGTCGCCGCTGTGCGGCAGGCTCTCGACACGGGCGACGATTTTTACCGCGAGGAGGCGCGCTTTTTCGAAAAGGCCCTCCCGCGCGAGGAAAAGGCCCGCCTTGCGCTGACCCGCGCCGTGCTCGCTTCGCCGCTCAAGGGCGAGCTCGCGGAAAGGTTCGGGGATATATTCATAAAGCGCCTCGAGGCCGAGGCCGCCTCGTTCTCCGAAAAGACCGAGGCTCTGATACGCAGGGAAAACGCCCTCGCCGCCAAATACTGCGACGTGCTCTACGGAGCCCGGATAGAGCTCTTCGGCGAGACGCTGTCGCTTCCGCAGACGGCTCCGATAGCCGAGGAGGCGGACGCGGAGCGCAGGCACGAGGCATGGCGCGCCGTCGGCTCCTTCTTTGATAAAAACGGGAAAAAGTTCGACGATATATTCGACAAGCTCGTCTCCCTCCGTTCGGAGGAGGCGGAAAAGCTGGGCTTCAAAAGCTACACCGACCTCGCTTACCTGCGCATGGAGCGCTGCTTCGGCAGGGAGGAGGCGGAGAGCTTCCGCGAGGCTGCGAGGCGCGAGCTCGTCCCGCTGGCGGAGGCGCTGTATAAGCGCAAAGCCGCCGAGGCGGGGCTGAGGTACCCGCTCGACTTTGCCGACACGCTCCCGCGCGACCCGGAGGGCGACCCCCTCGCCGAGCCCGGTAAGATGCGGGACGCGGCGCTGACGATGCTGCGAGAGCTCTCGCCGGAGACGGCGGAGTTTGCAGACTGCCTGCTCACGGCGGGCGCGTTCGACATAGACGCGGGCGCGAAAAAATCCGGCGGAGGCTTCTGCGCGCAGCTCCCCGAATTCGGGACGCCGTTCGTATTTGCCGATCTGACGGGCACGGGAGCCGACGTGACGACGCTCACGCACGAGCTCGGGCACGCCTTCGCGACGTGGTGCGCGAGGGATATAAGGCCGGAGGCTCTGCGCCTGCCGACGATGGAGGCGCAGGAGACCTGCGCCATGGCGATGGAGCTTCTCGCCATGCCGCGCGCGGAGCTGTTTTTCGGAGCTGACGCGCGAAGATACAGAGCCACGCACATGGAATCGGCCGTCTGTCTCATCCCGTACGCCGCCATGGTCGACGCCTTCCAGCACGCCGTCTACGACTCCCCGGAGCTGACGCCGGCGCAGCGGCACGAGGTCTGGCGCGCGCTCATAGGCGAGTATATGCCGTGGGTGCGGCTCGACGGGAAGACGCCTTTTTTCGGCGACGGGAAGCACTGGCAGCGCCAGAGCCACATATACGAGGAACCGTTTTACTACATCGATTACGGACTTGCGCAGACCGCCGCGTTCGGCTTTGCCGGCGGCGGGCGGGATGCTTTGAATGCCTATCTCGCGTTTGCGCGGGCCGGGGGCACCGAGACTTTTTCGGGGCTTTTGAAGCTGGCGGGGCTGCCTTCGCCCTTCGAGGCGGAGACGCTTGCCGCCGTCCGCCGCAGCGCAGAGGACCTGCTGACGCAGGCCGGTCGGCTATGAGCCGGAGGAGAGATATGAAAAAAGAAGAATTTTCCGATATGCAGCTGGGCCTCACGGGAGAATACGACTACAAGGGCCCGTATCTCTATGTGGACGGGGAAAACGACGGCGTGCTCCGCATCCGCATCGCCTGCGCCGCGTTCGCTCTGCTCATCGCGGCGGCGTACGTCGTGGCGGGGCTGAGCGGGGCCGAGGGCGTCCTGCGGATATACGTCATGATCCCGTATATCGCGCTGGCGATACCGCTTTGCTTCATCATAGCCGGCCTTTTTTACGCGATACCGTTCGCGCGGAAGATGACCCCTCTGCAGCATAAGCGCGGCTTCGGCCGCATGAAAAAGGCCTCGTGGTACGCTCTCGGGCTCGAGATACTGACCGAGCTCATCGAGATAGGCTTCACGGCCATCGTCTGCAAAAAGGGCGAAAGGTCGGGCGAGATGCTCTTTATAGGCTGCATCATGCTCGCGATAGTGCTGACGACGGTGTTCATCTCGTTCCAGAAGAGGATCCCGCTCAGGAGCACGGACGAAAAAACGGAGGAGGACGGGAATGAGGCTGGATAAGTATCTGAAGGTCTCGCGCCTCATCAAGCGGCGCACGGTCGCCAACGAAGCCTGCGACGCGGGCCTCGTCAGCGTCAACGGAAGGACGGCGCGGGCGTCCCTGGAGATAAAGCCCGGCGACGTCATCGAGCTCACGCTCGGACAGAGGAAGGCTAAGGTGGAGGTCGTCTCCGTTGCGGAAAACGCGCGCAAGGACGACGCTCCCGCGATGTATAAGGAAATATAGGAAGGAAAAAACAAAGGAAGGAAATCAGATCGCGGCAGGGAGGAAGGAAAATGGCATATCAGCTCAGACCCATATCCGTTCGCGTGGCGGCGATGCGCAAAAAATACAGGGAGACAAAGCCCGAGATATGCATCGCGCGCTATAAGCTCATAACCGAGTACTATACCGACCCCGAGAACGCAAAGCAGACGGGCATACTCCGCAGGGCCAAATGCCTGCGGCACATCCTGTCGAATATCCCCGTGCGCATAGACGACGGGGAAGTCATCGTCGGCGCGCAGTCCGCCAAATACCGCGCCGCCGCCCTTTACCCGGAAAACAGCGTCAATTGGCTCAGGGACGAGATCGAGAGCAGGTACATCTCGACGCGCGAGATAGACCCCTACATCATCTCCGAGGAGGACAGAAAGTACGTCCTCGACACGATAGGCTTCTGGCAGCACGAGTGCCAGTCGGCCAAGACCGACGCCGCCATGCCGGACGGCTTCATGCCCCATACGCGCAACGGCGTCAGCATGTTCGGAGCCTCCGACAATACGCAGAGCCCCGTCGGGCATTTCTGCGCGGGCTATAAAGTCGCCATGAAAAAGGGCTTCGGCGCCATCCGCGAGGAGGCGCTGGCGAAGATGAAGGCCCTCGAGGATAACGGCATCTACGGGACCAGCGTCAATCAGTACAACTTCTACAGAGCCGTCTCCATCGTCTGCGAGGGCATCATAACGCTGACTAAGCGCTACGCCGCGCTCGCCGCGGAGAAGGCCGCCGCGGAAAAAGACCCCGCGCGGAAGGCAGAGCTCGAGATGATGGCCGACGGGCTTTCGTGGTGCGTCGAGAAGCCCTGCCGGACGTTCTACGAGGCCGCGCAGACCATGTTCATGTACCAGACGGCCATGTGCCTCGACGCCTGCATGCACGGGATAAGCTTCGGCCGCGTCGACCAGTACCTCGGCGAGTACTACGAGGCGGATATCGCCGCCGGGCGCATAACGCCCGAGTACGCGCAGGAGATCATGGACCTTCTCTATCTCAAGGTCGCCGAGATGAACAAGCCCTGGAGCTACGGCGCGACGCAGTCCAACCCCGGCTATACCTCCGGCCAGCTCATGACCATGGGCGGCGTGGACAAGGACGGCAACGACGCCTCCAACGCCGTGACCTTCATGATGCTGCAGGCCTCCGGCCGCCTGCTCCTGCACGATCCCCCGCAGGCGCTGAGGATACACAAAAACACCCCGCCCGAGCTCTGGGAGGCCGCCATCGAGACGACCAAGCGCGCCGGCGGCGTCCCGACCTTCGAAAACGACGACGTCATCATCCCCGCGCTGATGAGCCGCGGCCTCTCGCTCGAGAGCGCGCGCAACTATACGCTCATCGGCTGCGTCGAGCCCTCCGGCTGCGGCGACGAGTGGCCCGCCTGCGGCGGAACGGGGACGGAGAGCTACTGGAACATGGCCAACGCCCTCGTCCTCGCGATAAACAACGGCATCAATCCCATGCCCGGGCGCTACGGCCAGCCGCCCTCAGAGGTCCCCGTCGGGCTCGAGACGGGCTACCTCGGCGACATGAAGACCTTTGACGACGTGCTCGAAGCCTATAAAAAGCAGGTCAAATTCTTCGTGCGCTGGCACGCCAACTGCATCAACTGCTTCGAGTACGTAGCCCGCGAGAACCTGCCGCTCCCGCTCGCGTCCTGCACGATAGAGGGCTGCATGGAAAAGGGCATGGACGTCATGTACGGCGGCGCGAAATATAACTCCACCGGCATCGCGGGCATCGCCATAGGCAACGTCGCGGACAGCCTGCAGATGATAAAGCATCTTGTCTACGACACCAAGCGCTGCACCGGCGCGGAGCTTCTCGACGCGCTCCTTAAAAACTGGGAGGGCTACGAGGACCTGCACGACTACATCGTCAACGAGGCTCCGCACTACGGCAACGGCGATCCCGAGGCGGACAAGTACGCCGCTTGGGCCGCCAAGGTCTTCGCCGACGAGGTCAACGCCGTGACCGGCCCGCGCGGGCGCTTTTCCGCGGGGCTGTACCCCGTCACGACCAACGTCATTTTCGGCCGCATGACCATAGCCACGCCCGACGGCCGCCGCCGCGGCGAGCCGCTCTCGGACGGCATCTCCGCCGTGCAGGGCATGGACACCTCCGGCCCGACCGCCATACTGCACTCTGTCTCGACCATAGTCCAGACGGACTACCCGAACGGGACGCTCTTCAACATGAAGTTCTCGCCCTCCTGCATGAACGGGGAGGACGGCGTCGTCAAGCTTTCGCAGCTTATGAAGACGTACTTCTCGATGGGCGGCATGGAGATGCAGATAAACGTCATCGGCACAGAGACGCTCAAGGCCGCCATGGAGCGCCCCGACGAATACAAGGACCTCATCGTCCGCGTCGCGGGCTTTTCGGCCTATTTCGTCGAGCTGCATATCGAGGGCCAGCGCGACCTCATCCGCCGCACGGAGCTCCAGATGTAAAAGACAAAAAGAAGCGGACCGCTGAATTTCAGCGGTCCGCTTTATTATGCTGTTTTGAGCTTCAGCACATGGGCTTGAGGTTCGGGCTGATGATGAGCTGAGCCTCGGTGGCGGCCTGGATCTGCTCAAGGGTGAACTCGGGGTTGTACTCGGTGAGGAGTATGCCCTCGGGAGTGATCTCCATGACGCCCATCTCGGTGACGATCAGGTCGACGGCCTCGACGGCGGTGAGGGGAAGGGTGCACTTCTTGAGGATCTTGGGCTTGCCCTTGTTGGTGTGCTCCATGGCGACTATGACCTTCTTCGCGCCGACGACGAGGTCCATCGCGCCGCCCATGCCGGGCACCTTCTTGCCGGGGATTATCCAGTTGGCGAGGCTGCCCTTCTCGTCGACCTCGAGCGAGCCGAGAACGGTGCAGTCGACGTGACCGCCGCGGATGAGGGAGAAGGAGGTGTTCGAGTCGATGTAGCAGCCGTGCGGAGCGGCGACGGTGGGGACGCCGCTGGAGTCGACGGCGTGGTGCGGGATGATGTTCTCATCGGTGACGGTACCCGTGCCGATGACGCCGTTCTCGACCTGGATTATGACGTGGATATCGGGGGGAAGGAACTGCGGGATGAGCGTGGGGAGGCCTATGCCGAGATTGACGACGTCTCCGTCGTGCATCTCCTTGGCGACGCGCTTGGCTATAAAGCTCTTTATTTCTTCCTTATCCATTTTCAATTCCTCCTTCGACGATGTACTTGACGTAGACGCCCGGGGTGACGACGTCTTCGGGCTCGATCTCACCGATCTCGACGAGGTTGTCCGCCTCGGCGATGACGATGTCGGCCGCGGTGGCCATCGCGACGCTGAAGCAGCGCGTCGTGCCCTTATACCAGATGTTGCCGGCCTTATCGATCTTGTATCCGGCGATGAGCGCGAAGTCCGCGCGGTAGGGTCTCTCGATGAGGTAGGTCTTGCCCTCGATCTCCATGCGGCCGATGACGTGCTCATAGTCCTCGACTATGGTGCCGACGCCGGTCGGGGTGATGACGGCTCCGAGGCCCGCGCCGCCGGCGCGGATCATCTCGACGTAAGAGCCCTGAGGGGTGAGGATGAGCTCGAGCTCGCCGGAGTTGCTCTGCTCGGCGATCTCGGGGTTGAGGCCGACGTGGGTCGCGTACATCTTCTTGATCTGCTTATTGTGGATGAGCTTCGCCACGCCGTAGTATTCCTCGCCGCAGGGGCCGACAGGCATTGCGCCGTCGTTGCAGAAGAGGGTGAAGTTGCCTTTGCCGCTCTTGGCCAGAGCGTCGACCAGCTTGTGCGGGTTGCCACAGCCCATGAAGCCTCCGATCATTATCGAAGCGCCGTCGGGGATCATGTCAATGGCTTCTTCAACAGAGATTATTTTTGCCATTTGGTATCCTCCTTAAAAAGTGGTGGAATATTATTTCATATCCTGCCCATGCTCGGTGCGGCTGCGGCAGGCACATGCCGTTCCCAGCGTATAATACGCATGATACTTATGTAACATATCACAAAATCCGCCGTCTTTCAAGTGCCATTTTGCCATTCTTCAATTGCTTAAGTGTAATACGCGGGCCGCTCCGCGTCACGCCTGCGTCCGGCCGGGCGCCGGTTCGGGCGCGAAACGGCGCGAAAATGTATGAATATGCGACAAAACCGTCAAAAACATGTGAGAAATTAAACAAATCCAACAAATATTCAATATTTGCTGAATAATTATTGACAAATCGCAAAGCAGGAGTATAATGCTGTACATATCATTAAAAGAATCTTTAAGCGGAGGCTTTTGCAATGGATAAGAAAGACATCAAAAAAGTAGTGCTGGCGTATTCCGGCGGGCTCGATACTTCCGTCATCATCCCGTGGCTGAAGGAGAACTACAATAACTGCGAGGTCATCGCGGTCTCCGGCAACGTCGGGCAGGACGACGAACTCGAAGGGCTCGAGGAGAAGGCTCTCAAGACCGGCGCCTCGAAGCTCTATATCGAGGACCTGACGGATGAGTTCGTCGACGATTTCATCATCCCGACCATGAAGGCCGGCGCGATCTATGAGGAGTACCTGCTCGGGACGTCGTTCGCGCGCCCCGTCATCGCCAAGCGCATCGTCGAGATAGCCAAGGCCGAGGGCGCGGACGCCATCTGCCACGGCTGCACCGGCAAGGGCAACGATCAGGTCCGCTTCGAGCTGACGATAAAGCACTTCGCCCCGGAGATGAAGATCATCGCCCCGTGGCGCGAGTGGGATATAAAGTCCCGCGAGGAGGAGATAGACTACGCCGAGGCGCATAACGTCCCTCTGAAGATAACGCGCGAGACGAACTACTCCAAGGACAAGAACCTCTGGCATCTCTCCCACGAGGGCCTCGACCTCGAGGATACGGGCAACGAGCCGCAGTATGAAAAGCCGGGATTTCTCGAAATGAGCGTTTCTCCTCTTGACGCGCCCGACGTTCCGACGTATATTGAGCTCGATTTCGATAAGGGCGTCCCCGTCGCGCTCGACGGGAAGAAGATGAGCGCCAAGGAGATCATCCTCAAGCTCAACGAGATAGGCGGGGCAAACGGCATCGGCCTTCTCGACATCGTCGAGAACAGGCTCGTCGGCATGAAGTGCCGCGGCGTCTACGAGACTCCGGGCGGGACGATACTCTATAAGGCGCACAACGTCCTCGAGAGCATCTGCCTCGACAAGATGACCGCCCACGAAAAGCAGAGGCTGAGCATAACCTACGCCGAGCTCGTCTATAACGGCCAGTGGTACACTCCGCTGCGCGAAGCGCTCGCGGCGTTCGTGGACAAGACGCAGGAGCGCGTGACCGGCAAGGTCAGGCTCAAGCTCTACAAGGGCAACATCATCCGCGCGGGCGTCTGGAGCGACAATTCGCTCTATTCCGAGAAGATAGCGACCTTCGGCGAGAGCGACTACGACCAGACCGACGCGAAGGGCTTTATAAATCTCTACGGCCTGCCCATCAAAGTCCAGGCCATGGTGGACGGGAAGAAATAAACGCAGTATAGCGTATCAGGAGGAAGACATGCCGGATAAGCTGTGGGCGGGAAGGGCCGCCAAGGACGTCGACGAGGTCGCCGCGAAGCTGAACGCTTCCATCGGCTTCGACAGCCGCATGTATTTTGAGGACATCGAGGGCTCGATGGCACACGCGGCCATGCTCGGCGCGAAGGGGATAATCTCCAAGGCCGACGCCGACGCCATCCTCGAGGGTCTCGGAAAGATACTCGACGACATCGACGCTGGCGCGCTCAAAATAGACGAGACCTGCGAGGACATACATACGTTCATCGAGGCCGAGCTCACCGCGCGCATAGGCGAGGCGGGCAAGCGCCTGCACACGGCGCGCAGCCGCAACGATCAGGTCGCGACCGACCTGCGGCTCTATCTGCGCACGAAGACCGAGGACGTCGTGGAGCTCATAAAGGCCGTCGCCTCCGTTCTGTGCGACCGCGCCGTCGAGTGCAAAGACATGGTCATGCCGGGCTACACGCATCTCCAGCGCGCCCAGCCCGTGACTTTCGGGCACCACCTCATGGCCTACGCCTCGATGCTCTCGCGCGACGTCGGGCGGCTCGAAGACGCGAAAGGGCGCATGAACGAATCTCCGCTCGGAGCCTGCGCGCTGGCCGGGACGTCGTACCCGACCGACAGACGCATGACCGCCGCCTCGCTCGGCTTCGACGGGCCCATGCTCAACAGCATGGACGCCGTCTCCGACAGAGACTTCTGCGTGGAGCTGCTCGCGGCGCTCTCGCTGCTGATGGCGCATCTGTCGCGCATGGCGGAGGAGCTCATCCTCTGGAGCAGCTGGGAATTCAAATTCATCGAGCTCGACGACTCGTTCACGACGGGCTCGTCTATCATGCCGCAGAAGAAGAATCCCGACATGGCGGAGCTCATCCGGGGCAAGACCGGCCGCGTCTACGGCGACCTCGTCGCGATGCTGACGGTGCTCAAGGGCCTGCCGCTTGCCTACAACAAGGATATGCAGGAGGACAAGGAGGCCGTTTTCGACGCGTTCGACACGGTCGAAGCGTGCCTGACCGTCCTCGCGCCGATGCTCAAGACCATGGAGCCGCTCCCCGCAAACATGCGCAGGGCGGCCTCCGCGGGCTTTATAAACGCGACCGACCTCGCCGACTGGCTGACCGGACGCGGCATGCCGTTCCGGACGGCGTATAAGCTCGTCGGCGGCCTCGTCGCCGAATGCTTAGCGTCCGGCGAGACGCTGGAGAGCCTGCCGATAGAAAAGTATAAGAGCATAGACCCGATATTCGACGAGAGCCTCTATGAGGCGATCGATATGGATAACATCGTCGCGCGCCGCGCGTCGCTCGGCGCGGCGAATCCCGATTCCGTCCCCGCGCAGGCGGAGCAAGTCAAAAAGATACTGGGGATCTGAACATGTACAAGGTTTTCATAGACGGCGCGGAGGGCACGACCGGCCTCCGGATACATGAGCGGCTCGCCGGCCGCGCGGACATAGAGCTCATAAAGCTGCCCGAGGCCGAGCGCAAGAGCGCCGCAGCGAGGGCGGACGCGCTCAATTCCTGCGATCTGGCTATCCTCTGCCTGCCGGACGACGCCGCCCGCGAGGCCGCCGCATTGACGACGAACCCCGCCGTGCGCATAATAGACTGCTCGACGGCGCACAGGACGGCCCCCGGCTGGACCTACGGCTTTCCCGAGCTCTCGCCGGAGCGCCGCGAGGCCATAAAAAACGCAAAGCGCGTCGCCAATCCCGGCTGTCACGCCTCCGGCTTCATCTCGCTGGTATACCCGCTCGTCGCGGCGGGCGTCCTGCCCGCGTCGGCTCTGCTGACCTGTCACAGCGTGACGGGCTACAGCGGCGGCGGCAAGAAGATGATCGCGGGCTACGAGGCCGCGGAGCGGGACGTCCTGCTCGACGCGCCGAGGCAGTACGGCCTCACCCAGAAGCACAAGCACCTGCCCGAGATGAAGGCCGTCTGCGGACTTGAAAATGAGCCCGTCTTCTGCCCGATAGTCTCGGATTACTACGCGGGCATGATGACGACCGTCCCGGTATTCGCGTCCCAGCTCGCTCCCGGGAAGGGGATAGACGATATCAAGGCCGTCTACGCCGAGCTCTACAAGGGCCCGGTCGTGACGTTCGTTGACGGCGCGGACGAGGACGGGTTCCTCTCCGGCGGCGGTCTCTCCGGAAGCGACGCCATGGAGATAACCGTCCGCGGCAACGAAGAGCGCATCCTGCTCATTTCCAGATTCGACAATCTCGGCAAGGGAGCCTCCGGCTCGGCCGTCCAGTGCATGAACGTCATGCTCGGCTTCGGCGAGACGGAGGGGCTTGCCGTCTGAATGAAGGCTCAGAAAGGGAGCGTTCGATATGAAGATAATCGAGGGCGGCGTGACCGCCGCAAAAGGCTTCAAGGCCGCGGGCGTCAACTGCGGCGTCAAGAAAAGGCAGCCCGGAGAAGCATGGGATAAATACTTCGAGGGCAAGTTCGACCTCGCGCTCATAGTCTCCGACAGGGACGCCGCGGCGGCGGGCATCTTTACCAAGAACGTCGTCAAGGCCGCGCCTGTCCTGCTGGATAAGGAGCTGCTCTCTTCCGGCGTCGCCCGCGCGATCGTCGCCAACAGCGGCAACGCCAACGCCTGCGCGCCGGAGTCCATGGAAAACGCCCGCCGTATGGGCGCCGCCGCGGCCGCCGCAATAGGGACGGAGCCCGCCAAGGTCCTCGTCGGGTCGACGGGCGTCATAGGCAAGAGGCTCAATATCGAGGCCATAGAGGACGGCGTCCCCGTCGCGGCGAAGGCGCTGTCCGAAAAGGGCTCCGACGCGGCAGCCGCCGCGATAATGACGACGGACACGGTAAAAAAGGAATTCGCCGTGACCTTCGAGCTCGGCGGAGCCGCCGTGACGATAGGCGGCATCGCCAAGGGCAGCGGCATGATACACCCCAATATGGGGACGATGCTCTGCTACATAACGACAGACTGCGCGATAAGCGCGCCCATGCTCAAAAAGGCGCTCCTCGGCGCCGCCGACGCGAGCTTTCACTGCATCAGCGTCGACGGAGACACCTCCACCAACGACTCCTGCGTCGTACTCGCCAACGGGGCCGCAGGCAATGCGCCGATAGAGCATGCCGACGCGGCCTACGGGGTCTTCCTCGACGCGCTGACGGCCGTCTGCGTGACGCTCGCCAAGAAGATGGCCGCCGACGGCGAGGGGGCCAACCACCTCGTGACCTGCGCCGTCAAGGGCGCGGCGAGCAGGCAGCAGGCCTCCGTCATCGCAAAGAGCGTCATAGGCTCGTCTCTCGTCAAGGCCGCGATGTTCGGCGCCGACGCCAACTGGGGCAGAGTGCTCTGCGCCATGGGCTATTCCGGCGAGAGCTTCGATCCCGACGGCGTGGACGTCGCCTTTTCCTCCGCGGCGGGCAGGATATCCGTCTGCGAGGGCGGGCGCGGGCTCGACTTCGACGAGGAGCTCGCCAAGAAGATACTGCTCGAAAAGGAGATAGTCATCGAAATATCCATGTCGGAGGGCGGCGCGGACGCGTGCGCGTGGGGCTGCGACCTCTCCTACGACTATGTGAAGATAAACGGAGATTACAGGACATGATGGAGCTTACCAACGCCCAGAGGGCCCAGATTCTCATCGAGGCCCTCCCGAACATTCAGGAATACACGGGCAAGATCATCGTCATCAAGTACGGCGGCAACGCCATGAAGAACGAGGAGCTCAAGCGCGCCGTCATGGGCGATCTCGTGCTGCTCTCGCTCATAGGCGTGCGCGTCGTGCTCGTACACGGCGGCGGCCCGGAGATAACGGATATGCTCGCCAGAGTCGGCAAAAAGAGCGAATTCGTCGACGGGCTGCGCGTGACGGACGCCGAGAGCATCGAGATAGTCCAGATGGTCCTCGCCGGCAAGGTAAATAAGAGCCTCGTCGGCCTCATTGGCGAGGCCGGGGGCAGGGCGATAGGCCTCTGCGGGCTCGACGGGAAGATGATCGAGGCCAAGCCCATGGACGAGCGCCTGGGCTTCGTGGGGGACATCACCTCCGTCAACATCACGCCCATCACGGACCTGCTGGAAAAGGGGTATATCCCCGTCGTCTCGACCGTCGGCTGCGACGACAAGGGCAACGTCTATAACATCAACGCCGATACGGCGGCCTCGGCCATAGCCGGAAAGCTCAAGGCCGAGAGCCTGCTCACCATGACGGACATAGCCGGCCTCATGCGCGACACGTCCGACCCCTCGACGCTCATCAGCAAGCTCAACGTCAGCGAGGTGCCGCAGCTTATAAGCGAAGGCGTCATCTCCGGCGGCATGATCCCGAAGGTCGAGTGCTGCGTCGAGGCGATACGCCGCGGCGTGAGCAAGGTCTTCGTCATCGACGGGCGCGTGCCTCATTCGATCCTTATCGAGCTCCTCACGGACGAGGGGCTCGGAACGATGTTCCTCGGAGGCTGAGATATGGATATCAGAGAGCTCGACAAAAAATACGTCGCCAATACGTATAACCGCTTCCCGCCCGTCCTCGTCAGCGGCAGCGGCGCGACGTTTCTCGACGCCGACGGGAAAAGGTATATCGACTTCGGCAGCGGCATAGGCGTCAACTGCTTCGGCGCGGCGGACCCCGAATGGGTCGCCGCCGTCACGGCGCAGCTCGGCAAGCTCCAGCACACCTCCAACCTCTATTACACCGAGCCCTGCGTCAAGCTCGCTCAGGCGCTCTGCGAAAAGACGGGAATGAAAAGGGTCTTCTTCGGAAATTCCGGCGCCGAGGCCAACGAGTGCGCGATAAAGACCGCCCGCAAATGGGCGTTCGACGCCTGCGGCGACGAGAGCCGCTCGACTGTCATAACGCTTCTAAACAGCTTCCACGGCAGGACGCTCGCGACCCTCGCCGCGACGGGGCAGGACGTTTTCCACACGAAATTCGGCCCCTTCCCGGCGGGCTTTGCCTACGCAGACCCCGCCGATCCCGACTCGCTGCGCGCTCTAGCCGCCAAGGGCGACGCCTGCGCCGTCATGATAGAGTGCGTGCAGGGCGAGGGCGGGATAAACGTCCTCTCTGCGGACTTCATCGCCGCCGTCAAGGAGGTCTGCGAGAAATACGGCCTCCTGCTCATCTGCGACGAGGTGCAGACGGGCAACGGAAGAACGGGCAAGTATTTCTCCTATATGCATTTCGGTCTCGCCCCGGACATAGTTTCGACGGCGAAGGGCCTCGGCGGAGGTCTTCCCATAGGCGCGTGCCTTCTCGGGAAGCGTGTCGAAAATACGCTCGACGCCGGGAGCCACGGCTCCACCTTCGGCGGAAATCCCGTCTCCTGCGCGGGCGCTCTCAGCGTCGTCGAGAGGCTGACGGACGAATTTCTCGCCGGAGTCGCCGCCAAGGGCGAATACATCAGATCGCGCCTCGCGGGCGCGGAGGGCGTCGAAGGCGTTTCCGGCCTCGGGCTCATGCTCGGGATAACCTGCGCAAAGCCGCTCGCGGAGGTCTCCGCGGCGTGCCTCGAGAAGGGGCTGCTGACGCTCACGGCAAAGACGAAGCTGAGGCTGCTCCCGCCGCTGAATATCAGCGACGAGGAGCTCGCCGAGGGCATGGACAGACTGCTCGAAGCTCTCAAGTGAACGGAGGAACGACATGAAGCATTTTCTCAAGCTCGGCGACCTGACCCCCGAGGAGATAAGCGAGCTCCTCGCGCTCGCCGACCAGCTCAAATTCGAAAAGAAGCACGGCATCGCGCACCCGCGCCTTGCGGGCAAGACGCTCGGCATGATCTTCCAGAAGTCTTCGACAAGGACGCGCGTCTCCTTCGAGGTCGGCATGTATCAGCTCGGCGGTGCGGCGCTGTTCCTCAGCAGCCGCGACCTGCAGATAGGGCGCGGCGAGCCCGTGCAGGACACGGCGCGCGTGCTCTCGCGCTACCTTGACGGCATCATGATACGTACCTTCGAGCAGGCCGAGGTCGAGGCGCTCGCCGAGTACGGCTCCATCCCCGTCATCAACGGCCTGACCGACTACTGCCACCCCTGCCAGGTGCTCGCCGACCTCATGACCATACGCGAGCACAAGGGGACGCTGAAGAACCGCCGCCTCTGCTTCATAGGCGACGGCAACAACATGGCAAATTCCCTCATCGTCGGCGGCATAAAGACCGGCATGAGCGTGTCGATAGGCTGCCCCGACGGATATAAGCCCGACGCGGCGATAATGGAGTGGGCCGCGGCCAACGGCGACTTCACCTGCACGAGCGACATCTTCGCCGCCGCCAAGGGCGCCGACGTCGTCTATACGGACGTCTGGGCCTCCATGGGGCAGGAGGGCGAGGCCGCCAAGCGCGCCGAGGCCTTCGCGGGCTATCAGGTGAGCGCAGAGCTCATGGCGCAGACCAACCCCGGCTGCATGGTGCTCCACTGTCTGCCCGCGCACAGGGGAGAGGAGATAACCGACGAGGTCTTCGAGGCGCACGCGAATGAGATATTCGACGAGGCGGAGAACCGCCTCCACGCCCAGAAGGCCGTCATGGTCAAGCTCATGGAGAAGTAAAGGGCATTTCTTTCAGAGAATCAGAAAAACAGAGCCTGCGGCATTTCGCCGCAGGCTCTTTATGCGTTTATCGGAACCTGGAGCATGGAAGAGGCGCGGGGAAAAGAGTCCCGTGACGATCCGGGTTTTTATATTGACATTGTTGCCGGAATATGTTACTTTACCTATAGAGCCATGCAGGCTTGAGGCAGATGGCAATTTGAGCCCGATCCCCTCAAGCCATGTATCGGCTCTATTATTTTGCCGATTTCATTTGGGTATGATTTTTGCCCGGTTCACTCGCAGTCGAATATCGCCTTGCTCTCGAGCCTGTCTCCGTATACGGCCTTCCATTCCCTGTGCACGTCGGAGGCGTCGAAGACTTCGAGACCTGCGTGAGAGAGGTCCATCTCTATCATTATGCTGTATCTGTTCTCCCGGGCGCTGTTGGACTTGCGGATCGTAACGTTTTCCACGCCGTCCAGTGCCAGCGTCCTGCGGAAAAGCTCCGTTATCTCCGGGAAAAGCCTTTCCGTGTCGTCTCTGTCCCTGAATTTCGCTATGATGTAATGCTTCATGCGTGACAGCCTCTTTTTTGGTTTTATTTATGCTATCGGGGACGGTCTTGCCCCTTTTTCGATCAAACAGCGCAGGAAAAAGCCGCCGTCTGTATATAGCAGGCGGCGGCTTTGCTTATCATTTCCACTGGAAGGTGACGAGACCGTAGACATAGAGGAACAGGACGACGATGGGGACGACGAAGCGGAATACCGGCATCATCCAGTTTTTGACCTTCATGCCCTTGCCGGCGTTGGCCTCGGCGACGAACTTGTCCCAGCCCCAGCCGAACTTGTTGCAGCAGAACAGCGCGAAGATCAGCGCGCCTATCGGCAGCAGGTTGGTCGAGACGATGAAATCCCAGAAGTCCAGCCAAGCGGTGCCCTCGGCGAAGGGCTGGAAGGAGAATTTGCTGTAGCCCAGCGCGGTGGTCAGAGCCAGCAGGAAGATAACTATGCCGCAGATGATGCTGCCCTTCGGGCGGGACCACTTCGTCTTCTCGCGGACCATCGCGAGGATGTTCTCGAAGACGGCGAGCTCCGTGGACATGGCCGCGAAGACCATGAACAGGAAGAACAGCGCGCCCCACCAGCGTCCGCCGGGCATGTTGTTAAAGACGGTCGCCATCGTGTTGAAGAGCAGGCCGGGGCCGGCGCCGACTTCCATGTTGTAACTTGTGCAGGCGGGGAAGATGATGAGGCCGGCCACAAGGGCGACGACCGTGTCGAGGATGATGACGTTGACGCTCTCGCCCATGAGCGAGCGCTCCTTGCCGACGTAGCTGCCGAAGATGGCCATCGAGCCTATGCCGAGGCTCAGCGTGAAGAAGGCCTGATTCATCGCGCCGACGACGACGCTGCCGTTTATCTTCGTAAAGTCGGGCACGAGATAGAACTTGAGGCCCTCGGCCGCGTTGGGCAGCGTGCAGCTGCGCACGGCGAGCACTATCATCAGCACGAGCAGTATCACCATCATGTACTTCGTGACACGCTCGAGGCCTCCCTGCAGGTTGAAGCAGAGAATGCCGAAGCCGACGACGACTGCGATGGCGAGGAAGAGGACGTTGACGCCGGGGTTCGTGATCATCTCGACGAAACCGAGGCCGTCGTTTTTGCCCGTCAGGAACATCCAGAAGTAATAGATCATCCAGCCGGTGACGACCGTGTAGAACGCCATCAGCGCGACGTTGCCCAGCAGGGCGAACCAGCCGTGTATGTGCCACTTCGAGCCCGGCTTTTCAAGCTTCTGATACATGCCGAGCGGGCTCGCCTGACTGGCGCGGCCCATGGCGAACTCCATGACCATGACCGGCAGACCCAGCACGAGCAGGCATATTATGTAAACCAGCACGAAGCCGCCTCCGCCGAACTGACCCGTCATCCACGGGAACTTCCAGACGTTGCCGCAGCCGATGGCGCATCCCGCGCTGAGCAGGATAAAGCCGAGCCGGCTGGCAAGATGCTCGCGGTTATGATCCATGATCTGTTCCTCCAATACTCTTTATCTGTGCCGCGAAGGGCTTTCCCGACGCGGCTGAGTTACGTATTTTTGTCGGTCTGATGCGTCTTTTTGAGATTTCCGGTCTTCTCGCTGCGCTTGCGCAGCTCCGCCGCGATGTCCTCGGGCGTGATGCCCGTCTGCACCATGAGCACCGTCAGGTGATACAGCAGGTCGCTCATCTCATAGACGAGCTCGTCCTTGACGCCGTTTTTCGCGGCGATGATGGTCTCGGCGCATTCCTCGCCGACCTTCTTGAGTATCTTGTCGAGCCCGTTGTCGAAGAGATAGCGCGTGTAGGAATTCTCCGAGGGGTGCTCCTTGCGGTCGATGGCCGTCTCATAGAGCGTTACAAGAGCTTCATCCATTTTCGTTTCCTCCCAGATAGATGTCGTTGAAAAAGCAGCTCTCGCTGCCGGTATGGCAGGTGGGGCCGTCCGGCCTGCACTCGAAGAGCAGCGCGTCCGCGTCGCAGTCGTACTTCGCGCGCACGACGTGCAGGAAATTGCCGGAGGTCTCGCCCTTGTTCCAGAGCTTCCGGCGGCTGCGGCTGAAAAACCAGACCGTCCCCGTCTCGAGCGTCAGGTGCAGGCTCTCGGCGTTCATATAGCCGAGCATGAGGACCTTGCCCGTCTCGGCGTTTTGTATCACCGCAGGGACGAGCCCCGTTGCGTCAAACTTTATGTCAACCAATTGCATGACCTCCTATACGCGCATGTTGACGCCGTTTTCGGCGAGGTAGCGCTTGAGCGGCCCTATCTCGACCTCGCGGGAGTGGAAGATGCCCGCCGCGAGCCCCGCCTGGCAGTCGGTGGTCCGGAAGAGCTCGAGGAAGTCCTCGCGCTTTCCCGCGCCGCCGGAGGCGATGACGGGGATGGAGACGCGCGAGCATATCTCGCCAAGCAGCTCGATATCGAAGCCGCCGCGCACGCCGTCGGTGTCCATGCTGTTGACGACGAGCTCGCCCGCGCCGCGCTTTTCGCCCTCGACGGCCCATTTGAGCGCGTCTATTTCCGTGTCGACGCGGCCGCCCTTGACGAAGATGTGAAAGCCCGTCCCGACGCGCTTGACATCCATCGAGAGGACGACGCACTGCGAGCCGTATTTTTCCGCGCCCGCGTCGATGAGCGAGGGATCGCGCACAGCGCCGGAATTTACGCTGACCTTGTCCGCGCCGGATTTGAGCACGCGGTCGAAATCGTCGAGAGAATTTATGCTGCCGCCGACCGTGAGCGGGATGAATATCTCGCGCGCGGTGCGCCGGAGAATGTCCGCAAAGAGGGGGCGGCCCTCCGCGCTGGCGATGATGTCGTAGAATACGAGCTCGTCCGCGCCGGAGGCGTTATAGAACTTTCCAAGCGCGACGGGATCGTCTATGTCGCGCAGGTCCTTGAAGTTGACGCCCTTGACGACGCGCCCGTCGCGCACGTCGAGGCAGGGTATTATGCGTTTTGCGAGCATGGCGCGCCTCCTTCCGAAATGGCCTGCGCGAGGTCTATCGTCCCCGCGTAGTACGCCTTGCCGATTATCGCGCCGTAGAGCCCGAGGTCCCGCAGGGCGCGCACGTCGTCTATCGTCGTGACGCCGCCGGAGGCGACGACGTCGCACTTTACGGCGGCGTTGAGCTCCGCGAGCGCGTCGAGCGAGGGGCCGGAGAGCATCCCGTCGCGCGAGATGTCCGTGAAGATGAGGGTCGCGGCGCCGAGACCCTCCATCTTTTTTGCAAATTCGATGAAATCGAGGCCGGAATCCTTCTCCCAGCCGGAAACTCGGACCGTCCCGTCCAGCGCGTCAATGCCGACCGCGACGCGGCCGGGGAAGGCCTTCGCCGCCCACCCGACGAGATCGGGATCGGAGACGGCCGCCGAGCCGATGACGACGCGGGCAACGCCCATGGCGAAGACGTCCTCGACGTCCTTTTCCGAGCGCACGCCGCCGCCCATCTCGACCTTGAGACCGCTCTCGCGGGCGAGCGAGGTGATGATGCCGGCGTTTTTGCGCACGCCGCCGCGCGCCCCGTCGAGGTCGACCGTATGCAGCCACTCCGCGCCGGCTTTTTTATATTCCGCTGCCGTGGCGAGCGCGTCGGCCGCTACCGTGTGGACGCTTGCAAAGTCGCCCTTGCGCAGGCGGACGACCGCGCCGTCCTTGAGATCAATGGATGGAAAGATTATCATACGCAGAGCTCCGCAAAGTTTTTGAGTATCTTAAGGCCCGTATCCCCGCTCTTTTCCGGATGGAACTGGCACCCGTGCACGTTCCCGCGCGAGACTGAGGCGAGGACCTCCGTCCCGTAATCCGTTACGGCGGCGACGTCGGCGGGATTTTCCGCCGCGCCCGCGAAGCTGTGCACGAAATATACGAAGGAGCCGTCCGGCACGCCGCGGAAAAGCGGCGAAGCCCCGCGCAGAGAGAGCGAGTTCCAGCCTATGTGCGGGAGCTTCAGCTCCGTGTCTATGAGCCTGACGCGCCCGGGGACGAGGCCGAGCCCCGCGCATTCGCGGACCTCCTCGCCGACGGAGAAGAGCAGCTGCATGCCGAGGCATATCCCGAGCAGCGGGCGGGTAAAGCCCTTGACGCAGCCGACGAGCCCGGAGGCCTCGAGCATCTCCATCGCGGCGGGGAAGGCCCCCACGCCGGGCAGGATGAGCCCGCCCGCAGCCGAGAGCTTATCAGCGTCGGAGGATACGAAACAGTCAAAGCCGAGGAACTCGAGCGAGTTTGCCACGCTCATGAGGTTCCCGCAGCCGTAGTCAACTATGCCTATCATCAGAGGACGCCCTTGGTCGAGACTATGCCGCCGCCCGTGACTTTGCAGGCCTTCTTGAGCGCGAGGCCGACGGCCTTGAACATGGCCTCGGTCATGTGGTGCGCGTTGTCGCCGTAGGGCGCGGCGATGTGGAGCGTCAGCCCCGCCGCGACGGCGAAGGCGCGCATGAACTCGACCGTCAGGCAGCTCTCATAGCCGCCTATCGTCTCCTGCGGCATGTCCGCGTTGAAGCGGAGGAAGGGCCGCCCGCTTATGTCCAGCGCGACCTCGGCGAGCGCCTCGTCCATGGGGACGCGGCAGTCGGCGAAGCGGCGAATGCCCGCCTTGTCGGCGAGCGCCTCGCGCAGGGCGAGCCCGGCAACGATGCCGACGTCCTCGACCGTGTGATGCGCGTCGACGTGCAGGTCCCCGCGCGCCGTCAGGTCCGCGCCGAAGCCGGCGTAGAAGAAGAGCGCCGTGAGCATGTGGTCGAAAAAGCCTATGCCCGTATCGACCTTGACGGCGCCGCCGCCGAGGTCGAGGGAGAGCGTTATCTGAGTCTCTTTCGTGGAGCGTTCGATCTTGGCTTTTCTCATTCTCTCTCTCTCCTTATCAAAATGCTCGCCGCGTGGGCGCCGAAGCCCTCGGCGTCCGCGAGCCTGATTATATCGTCGGAAAGCGCTTCGAGCCCGTCCTTAGTGAACTCGATGACGCTGGTGCGCTTTATGAAGCTCTCGACCGAGAGCGGGGAGAAGAACCTCGCCGTGCCCGACGTCGGCAGGACGTGCGACGGTCCCGCCATGTAGTCCCCGAGCGGCTCGGGGGAGTAGCGGCCGAGGAAGATCGCGCCGGCGTTTTTTATAAGCGGCAGGACGGCGCGCGGGTCTTTCGTCATTATCTCGCAGTGCTCCGGCGCGACCTCGTTAGCCAGCGCGGCGGCGTCCTCTATCGTGTCCGTGACGATGAGCGCCGCGAAGCCCGTGAGCGAGCGCTCGATTATCTCGCGCCTCGGCAGGAGCGCGGTCTGCCTCTCGATCTCGGCCGCGACGGCGCGCGCAAGAGGCTCGCTGGTGGAGACGAGGACCGTCCCCGCGAGGTCTCCGTGCTCGGCCTGACTGAGCAGGTCGGCCGCCACCCATGCGGGATCAGCCGTCTCGTCGGCAATGACGAGGACCTCCGACGGCCCCGCGACCATGTCTATATCGACCTGACCGAAGGCGAGGCGCTTTGCCGCGGCGACGTAGGCGTTGCCGGGGCCGACGAGCTTGTCCACACGCGGGATGAAGCCCGCACCGTAGGTCAGCGCTGCGACGGCCTGCGCCCCGCCGACCGCGATGACGCGCTCGACTCCCGC
Source organism: Oscillospiraceae bacterium (assembly GCA_017550645.1). Taxonomy (GTDB): domain Bacteria; phylum Bacillota; class Clostridia; order Oscillospirales; family Oscillospiraceae; genus RGIG7949. The sequence continues at coordinate 228,370 of JAFZOI010000036.1, read as the reverse complement.
TATGCGGGCGGCTGCCATGACGGCGGCGTTGAGATTGGCTGTCGGCGGCGTGACCATGATTATCTCGCCGACTCCCGCGACGCGCGCGGGGACGGCGTTCATCAGCACGCTGGAGGGGTAGGCTCCGACTCCGCCCGGGACGTAGATGCCGACGCGGGAAAGGCCGCGCACGGTCTGTCCGAGCCTCCCGCCGGGGACGTCCCAGCTCGAAGATACGGGCAGGAGCCGCCTCTGGTAGTCCTCGATGTTGCGCGCGGCGCGCTCGAGCGCCGCTATGAGCTCCTTCGGGCAGGCGGCGACGGCGGCGTCGAGCTCCGCGCCCGTCAGCTCGCGCGGCTCCGCGCCGTCGAAGCGGACGGAGTATTCGCGCACGGCCTCGAAGCCGCGGGCGCGGACGTCCTGCATTATGGCGGCGGCTGCCGCGGTTATCTTTTCGTTCTGCTCCTCGTTCCTCGCGCGAAGCGAAGCTACGAGCGCGGCGGCTCCCGCCGCGGATGAGCGCGTTATCTCAAGCATTCAAAACACCTCTGCATTTTTCCGTGAGTTCCAGTATCTCGCTTTTGCGAAGCTTCATCGCCGCCGTGTTGACGATGAGCCGCGCCGAGACGGGCGCGACCTCGGAGACTATCTCGAGGCCGTTGGCCTTGAGGGTGTTTCCCGTCTCGACTATGTCGACTATGGCGTCGGCGAGGCCGAGGACGGGAGCGAGCTCGACCGAGCCCTCTATTTTGATGACGGTGACGTCCTGCCCGAGCGAACGGAAGAAGCTTCTCGTCACGTTCGGGTATTTCGATGCGATGCGGAGCGTCCCTCTGCGCGCGCTGAGGGAGAAGCCGCGCGGCGCGGCGAGGGCGAAGCGGCAGCGCCCGTAGCCGAGGTCGAGGACCTCGTAAAAAGAGCCGCCGACCTCCATGAGCGTGTCCTTGCCGACAATGCCGAGCGCGCAGACGCCCTGCTCGACGTAGGTCACGACGTCGGGCGCTTTCGCGAGCACGGCCGAAAGGCCGAGCTCCGGCACGTCCAGAACGAGCCTGCGCCCGGGATCGAGAAGCTCGGAGCAGGAGGCTCCGGCCTTCTGGAACATGCGAATCGAGTCGTCGAGCAGACGGCCCTTCGTGATGGCTATCCTGAGAGGTTCAGACATTCGGGTCTACCTCCTTGATCCCGTTTTTTGAGACGACGAGGAGCTTCATGCCCGCCCTGCGCGCGTATTCGAGCGACTCGGCCTCCGTGGCGAAGCAGGAGAGCTCCGCGCCGCCGCCCAGCAGGGCGACGGCCTCGGCGAGACAGCCGCTTTCATAGAATATGAGCGTTTTTGCGGCCTCGGGCTCGGGGCATTCGAAGCAGGAGGCGAGAGCGCCGACGTATACCGCGAAGCCCGCGCCCGCGAGCTCGAGCCCGAAATCGCAGAGCAGCCTGTCGTATCTGCCGCCCGCGAGCACAGAGCTCGGCGCGCCGGGCGTCCAGCAGCGGAAAATGACGCCGGTATAGTAGTCCAGCCCCTGAACGAGGCCGAGGTCGAAGCTTATGCAGTCGCCGCGCCCGGCTGAGACGAGCTCGCGCCAAATATCGCGCAGACGCTCCACGGCGGCAAGCGCGCGCGGATTGGAAGTCAGCGCCGCCGCCTCGTCGAGTATCTCCGGGCCGCCGAAGAGGTAGGGGAGGCGGCGCAGGCACTGCGCGGCCTCGCCGCTGTATCCTGCCACGAGCTCGTCGAGAAGGGCGAAGCTGCGCGATTCGATGCAGGCGCGAAGCGCCTCCTCATCCTCGCGCGAAAGGCCGAGCTCCTCGGTAAGACCGAAGAAGAAATCGGCGTGCCCGAGCTCGAGGCGGAAATCCCTGAGCCCCGCCGAGCGGACCGCGTCGACGGCGAGGGAAACTATCTCAATGTCTCCGCGCAGTCCGGGAGCGCCTATGAGCTCGACCCCGCACTGGGGGAGCTCCGAGTCGGCGCCGTCAAGGCCGGCGGCGGAGCGGAACACCGTCTCGTCATAGCAGAGCCTGAAGGGCCCCTCCGCGTCCTTAAAGTGCGAGGCGACGAGCCGCGCGATCGGCGCGGTACAGTCCGGCCGCATGACGAGCAATCTGCCGGAGCGGTCGACGAGCTTGAACATTGTCTCCTGCGGGAGAGGGTTTTCCGCGCGGACGAAGAGATCGTAGTATTCCAGCTCCGGAGTCATTATTTCTTTATAAGAGCGGCTTGAAAAGAGCTCCATCAGGGAGGAGCGTATGCCGCGCAGGCGGAGACACTCCGCAAAGAGCTTGTCTCTCGTCCCCTCGGGGGAAGCAGCCTTGAAAATAGTCATACCGACCTCCGTATCATCTGTAATCGGCAAAGTCCCATCGGCGCAGATAGCTGACGTTCTTGAAGAAGGCGAGCTTTTCCGCCGCCTCTTCGCTCAGCTCGGCCGTGACCTCGCCGCCTTCGATGCAGCGCGCCGTCGGGTGGATGACGGGCACGCTCTCCATGAGCTCTCCCGCGACCTTCATATAGGCCGTACCGCCCCAGCCGGTCTGCCTGAAGAGCTCGTTGAAAAGGAAGCAGGGGCTTATCGTCTCGCCTTCGCCGGTTAAGTCGACGTTGAGCACGTATTCTGCCGCCCGGTTGGCGTGGATGACGTAGGGAACGCCGTAGCGCTTGAGGAAGCCGTCGGCCTTCTCGGGGGAGATGTTCGCGCCCATCGCGGCGTAGACCTCCTCGCCCAGATCGGGCAGCCGATCCCCGAATACGACGAGCACGACGGGCTCCTCGCGCGTATCGAACCAGTCTGCGAGATCGGCTATCTCGCGCACCGTCGTCTCGACGCCGCCGAGGTAGCCGTTGATGGCGTCGAGCTGTTCCTCGGTCATCGTGCCCGGGGCGATGAAGGTGCGCCCGTCGCGCGGCGGGGCGGCGACGCGGCCCACGCTGAAGCCGAAGTAGGGAGTCCCTGTGGCGGCGTGCTCGACAAAGCGGCTGCGCACGCCCTCGAAAAAGCTCTCGTCCGAGCCGGCGGGGGCATCCTCGTTGAAGACGCTTTCTGCAAAGCCCAGATACCCGGAGACGTTGGCGCGGTTAAAGAGCCTTGCGGGGGAGTCCGCGTAAAACTCCGTCGCGTAGCCCTGACGGTTGAAAAAGCGCGTATAGGAGCTGGCGTCGGAGCGGTACTGCGCCCCGTCGAGATTGCCCGTGAGGACCTCGCGCTCCGTTATCGCCGTCTCCTCGGCAAAGACGTCGGAGATCAGCGAGCCGTGGACGGAGTCCTTTTGGAGCATGTGCAGCGGCCTGTATACGTCGATGGTCATGTCGAGGCAGTTGAGCTCCGAGAGGTCGGAGAAGGATTCGAGCATGACGAAGACGACATTGACCTTGTCGTCGGCGGGTATATCCTCCGTCACGTAGCGCGAGAAGGCGGACAGAGTCTCATATCTGTCGTAGCCATCAGGCTCGGAGACAGGGGCGGAGTTCGCCGCGTGCAGGAAGGGGTACTGACACCCGCGCGAGACGTATGCCAGCGTCTCCTCGCCCGGCGCGGTCGCCGGGGCGGCGGAGGCGTATATGCTTTCGTTGGTATAGAGGGTGAAGTAACTGAAGATGATGAGGCAGACGACGGCGAAAAGGCCGCAGAAGCGGAGCTTGGAGGAGACGATGCGGCTCCTTACTATGAGCGCGGCGAGCACCCCCGCGATAAGGCACAGCCCGAGGCATATCCAGACCTCCGGGCTGACCTCGGAGAAGCTTCGCGGCAGGGTAGAGAAAAGATCGCCGAGGGAGCGCAGGTCGGAGGGCATGAAGGGGTCGGCGCGCGCGGAGAGCTTGAACCAGTTGGCCAGAGACAGAAGCAGCGCGGCCAAAGCCGTCAGCGTAAATGAGGACCAGACGCGGTTAAAGATGAAATAGAGCAGGAATATCAGCAAAACGGTCGGCCAGATGTTCAGCAGCGCCGTGCTCGGCCGCGCGAGAATCTCCGGAAAGATCGTCTCGGAGAAGGAAAACGTCCCCAGATAGAGGCCCACGAGCCCGAGGAACACTCCGAGCAGGAGCAGAACGATAAAGGTGAAAAGACCGTATATCATCTGCGCCGCGCGGCAGCGCCCTGCGGTCTTGTAGGCGTGCCCGCGGAAGACGTGGACCGTCTCCAGCCCGGTCGGCACGAGCTCCTTCGGCGCGTCGGCCGCGAGCTTCGGGCGGTAGTTTTTCAGCGCGCGCTTATAAAGGGCGGCCGTATCCTCAAAGTGGGCGAAGCGCCCGTCCACGAGGTCGAAAAACGGAGCAATGAGGACGGCCCCGTATCTGCTCGCGAGCGGAAGCATGACGGCCTCCGGCCAGCGCGTTATCCAGAGATTGTTTTCCCCCGGGAAAATGTCATAGACCTTCGGGCGCTTGCGCAGCCAGAACTTTTCCGCCCTGCCCAGAGCTCCTCGGACGCTCTTGAGGAAGCGCCAGCGCCTGTTGAAGTACTGCTCCTCGCGCACGAGGCCGAAGATGTGCAGGAAGCCGAATACCCAGCGGGCGAGCACGAACTTGATAAGGGACGGCTGGCGTATGAGGCAGTACCTGAAAAACAGGGTGTCTATATTTGCTGTACACATGGTACGGTCAAAGAAGATGAAATTCAAAAGGGAGTGCCTCCGTGACGGGATGAATAATGATTTACCTAATTAAATTATAATATATCAAAAAATGATAAAAGACAATAGCGAAAATGGCGATTATCGAATATCGCGCGGCGCCATGCCGAAAACAAAAAAAGACCGCGAGGGGAGAGCCCTCGCGGTCTGCGGCAGATCGGATCGTCACTTCGCTCCGCGGATATCCGCGAGAGCGTCGGAAATGGCGGCCTGCAGCTCGTCGGAGCCCTCGGGAAGGCGCTCTGCGAGCCAATGCAGGCGGGTAGCCTGGCTGCTGAGATCATATCTGAGAGTGCCAAGCCCGCGGATGGCGGCGAGCTTGACCTTGTCGTCCTTGCTGGAAAGAAGATCGACGAGGATGTTATAGGGCTCCTCGGCCCTGCCCGTGCCGCACGCCTCGGCGACGGCAATGACGGTATCGGCGTCCTTGCTGGTCGCGAGCTTGGCGAGCTTCTTCCAGGACTTGGCGGCGGCGAGTTTGATATACTTGTTGTCTGCCATTTTTAGAAATGCTTCCTTTCGATGAGTTTTTTGGAGAGCGGCAAGGCCGCAGAATAATACTTAAATACCTAATGAATATAACTCTTTTCGACCGCCCGTGTCAAGAAGAAATTGCCCCGAGCGGGAGAGACTTGTAATGAGCTTCGGATAATGATACAATATCACCGGAGAGCATTTTCGCCGGAGGGACGTCTATGGACTATCAAAAGGACAGAAACGTGGATGTTTTCAGCGGACGCGAATTCTCGTCGAAGGCCGAGAAATTCGAGTTCTGGATGACGAACTATTTCTGGTACCACTTCAAGTGGTACGTCATCATCCCGCTTTTTATCGTGACGGCCCTGCTCGCGTGGCTGATAAGCAGCCTCGTCCGCGTCGATTATGACTGGGAGGTCGTCTACGCGCATCTCGGCGAGCCCGACTCCGCTCAGGTCGAGAACGTCACCGAGTGGGCGCAGGACGCCGTGCGCAGCGTCACGGGGAACAAAAAGTCCCGCGTCCGCGTGACGGAGCTGAGCATGTCTCCCGGCGGGGAGCGCCTGATCATGGGCGCGCTCGACGACTATGAGTATTCGCTTTTCTTCATCGACAAGGAGACCGCGGAGTATTACGGCTCTCTCGGGTATTTCCTCGAAATAGACGGGGAGCGTTTCGCCCTCGTCGAGCCGCTCGGGCTCTACGCGGCGGTGAACGACGCGGAGTATAAGGAGCACTCGCCGGATGAAAACAAATTCGCCGGCTACACCGAGGCCGAGATGCGCGATCTCAACGCGCTACTCGCCGAGAAGCATGAAGAGCAGGTCGCCCGGGCGAAGGAAGTGTTCCAAAGCGCCCTCGAGGGCTGAGCCGGGAAAGGAGCGGAAATGGACGTTGCGAGAACCATCCGCGTCACCGGAAAGGGGAGCGTCAAGCTCGCCCCGGACGCGACGCGGCTGACCATGACCCTGCGCGGGACGGAAAAGGAATATGCCGACGCGCTCGAGCGCTCGGCGAAAGAGACCGAGGCGCTCAAGGACGCACTCGCTCCGCTCGGCTTCGGGCGCGACGAGCTCAGGACGCTGTCTTTTTCCGTGGACATGCGCTATGAGAGCTATCGGGACGAAAACGGCGATTATCAGCAGCGCTTCGCGGGCTACGAGTACATCCATTCGCTCAAGCTGGAGTTTGACCGAGACAACGCCCTGCTCGGCAGGACGCTACACACCCTTGCGCACGGCTCCGTCGAGGCGGAATTCCGCATCGGCTATTTCCTGCGCGACGCGGAGGGCGCGAAAAACGCCCTGCTGGCCGAGGCCGTAAAGGACGCGAAGACCAAGGCCGCCGTGCTCGCGGAGGCGGCGGGCGTCAAGCTCGGCGCCGTCCAGGTCATTGACTATTCGTGGGGCGGCACGTCCCTCGAGGTGATGCCCGTGCCGCGCATGATGAACGTCGCTGCGAAGGCCGAGGCGAGCTTCGATATGGACATCAATCCCGAGGACATCGAGGTCTCCGATCAGGTCACGGTCGTCTGGGAAATATTCTGATTTAGAAATAAACGCAAAAAGGCAGCCGGTACGCATCGTACCGGCTGCCTTTTTATCTGTTTTCCCTTGCGGGGGCGCTTCTTAGTACATGCCGCCCATGCCGCCCATGTCGGGAGACGGAGCCGCGGCGGGAGCCGGGGGCTCGGGCTTGTCGGCGACAAGAGCCTCGGTCGTGAGGATCATGGAGGAGACGGAAGCGGCGTTCTCCAGAGCGCTGCGGCAGACCTTGACGGGGTCGACTATGCCGGCCTCGAAGAGGTTGCAGTACTTCTCCGCGGCGGCGTCGAAGCCGAAGGCGGGGTCGCTGGAGGTGGCCAGACGCTCGAGGATGACGGAGCCCTCGAGGCCCGCGTTGGCGGCTATCTGGCGGACCGGCTCGCGCAGGGCGGCCGCGATGATGGCGGCGCCGGTCTTCTCATCGCCGGAGAGCTCCGGCAGGATCTTCTCGACGGCGAGAGCGGCCTGAACGTATATCGTGCCGCCGCCGGGGACGATGCCCTCTTCAACGGCCGCGCGGGTCGCGTTCAGAGCGTCCTCTATGCGGAGCTTCTTCTCGCGCATCTCGGCCTCGGTGGCCGCGCCGACCTTGATGACGGCGACGCCTCCGGCCAGCTTGGCGAGCCTCTCCTGAAGCTTCTCGCGGTCGTAATCGGAAGTGGTGATCTCGATCTGGGACTGGATCTGGTGGATACGGCCCTTGATGTCCTCCGCGGAGCCGGCGCCGTCGACGATGACGGTGAACTCCTTGGTGACCTTGACCTGGCGGGCGGTACCGAGAACGTCGAGGCCGACCTCCTTGAGGTCCATGCCGACGTCGGCGGAGACGACCTGGCCGCCGGTAAGAGTGGCGATATCGATGAGCATCTCCTTGCGCCTGTCGCCGAAGCCGGGGGCCTTGACGCACACGCAGGTGAAGGTGCCGCGCAGCTTGTTGAGGATGATGGTGGCGAGAGCCTCGCCCTCGACGTCCTCGGCGATGATGAGCAGCTGCTTGCCGGCCTTTACGACGCCCTCGAGTATGGGCAGGATCTCCTGGATGTTGGAGATCTTCTTGTCGGTGATGAGGATATAGGGGTTGTCGAGCACGGACTCCATCTTGTCGGAGTCGGTGATCATGTAGGGCGTGATGTAGCCGCGGTCGAACTGCATGCCCTCGACGACCTCGCTGTAGGTCTCGGCGGTCTTGGACTCCTCGACGGTGATGACGCCGTTCTGGCTGACCTTCTCCATGGCCTCGGCTATCAGGCGGCCGATGACCTCGTCGCCGGAGGAGACGGTGCCGACGCGGGCGATGTCCTCGGTGCCGGAGACGGGCTGGGAGTTGGCCTTGATGGAGGCGACGGCGGCGTCGACGGCCTTGGCTATGCCGCGGCGCATGACCATGGGATTGGCGCCGGCGGCGAGGTTCTTGAGGCCCTCGCGGACTATCGCCTGAGCGAGCAGGGTAGCGGTGGTGGTGCCGTCGCCGGCGACGTCGTTGGTCTTGGAAGCGACCTCGCGCAGCAGCTGGGCGCCCATGTTCTCCAGAGGATCGGCCAGCTCTATCTCCTTGGCGATGGTGACGCCGTCGTTGGTGATGAGGGGACTGCCGAACTTCTTCTCGAGGACTACGTTGCGGCCCTTGGGGCCGAGGGTGATCTTTACGGTGTCGGCGATCTTGTTGACGCCGCGCTCCAGAGCGTGTCTGGCTTCTTCGTTGTAAACAAGCAGTTTAGCCATTGTTGATTCCTCCCGTTATTCTACTATTGCGAGGATGTCGGACTGGCGGACTATCGTCAGCTCCTCGCCGTCGACTTTGACCTGAGTTCCGCTGTACTTGCCGGTGATGACCTTGTCGCCGGGCTCCACGGTCATCTCAACGTCGTGTCCGTCGACCACGCCGCCGGGTCCGACGGCGATAACTTCAAAGATCTGCGGCTTTTCCTGAGCGGCGCTGGAAAGGATGATGCCGCCCTTGGTGGTCTCTTCGGCCTCGATCTGCTTTACGATGACCCTGTCGGCCAGAGGTATGAGTTTCATAGGTATTCCTCCTGAAAAATAAATTACCGATTAACACAGTTAGCGTGTTAGCACTCTTTGTACCTGAGTGCTAACACGCTATTATAATAACCCGCAAATTATTAAATATCAAGCCTAAAATAAAAGAAAAACGATGTAAAATCCGATAAATTTAAGGAAAATTCATAATTTTCCCCGGAAATGCTTGCAAAATCGGCTGATTTCTCCGTATTGCTCCCGATCTCACACCCGTCCCGCGAGGTGATCCGAGCCCTTCGGGAGGATGAAACTGACCGCGCCGGGGCGGAGGGAAAAACGCACCTCGCTGCCGCGCATGAGTTCGCCGTCGATGTTTATATCCAGCGGCTCGGCGCACTCAATTTTGAATTCCGCGCCCCTGTGGCAGGTCATGATCTCGCTCATATCCGCGTAGCGCCCCTTGGAATAGCGCCCGACCATGCGCGCAAAGCCGAATACGCTGACTTTTTTCACGACGAGGCAGTCGAGCACTCCGTCGTCCGGCGCCGCCTCGGGGACGGGGTGGAAGCCGCCGCCGTAGTAGCTGCCGTTGCAGACGCAGACGAGCGCGTAGTCGCCCTCCTCAAATCCCTCGTGGGATATCTTCAGATGCTGGTTTATCCCGCGGAAGACGTTGACGACGAGAGAAGCGACGTAGGCCGCGCCGCCGGAAAGGAGCGGCTTGGAGGAATATTCGTGGACCTGCGTGCCTATGCGCGCGTCGATGCCGACGGAACAGATATTGATGGAATAGCGCCCGTTGCAGTCGATTAGATCGAGCGGCACGGCCGTCCCGTCCATGAGCAGGGAGAGGTCGCGGAAGCGCTCGACGTCGGCCGCGCCGAATACGCGGATGAAGTCGTTGCCCGTGCCGGTGGGAAAGTGCGTGACCGAGACGTTGGGGAGGCATGCCGCGCCGTTGACGCACTCGTTGAGCGTCCCGTCGCCGCCGCAGGCGTAAACGCGGAGCTCCTCGCCGCTCTCCGCCGCGCCGCGGACCTTTCCGCAGGCGTCCATCGGCCCTTTCGTCACGTATATCTCAAACGGCTCGCCCCTTGCCGAGGCGGTCTCGGTTATCCGGGCGGCGAGCTCGTCGGTATCGAGCTTCTTTCCCGCCGCGGGATTGATTATGAAAAGATGCTTCAAGGCCGGGGGCCTCCTCGTCTCAGTAATGGCGTCTCAAAAATACATGTACAGATTGCATTGTATCATGCCGTTATAAAGTTTTCTTCTCTTTGTCGCCCTTTTTCCTAAATATTTTTCAAATTCCGGATTGTTGGTCAGATAGTATTGCTTCCAGCCGGCAAGTCCCTTCCATGCCCGCCCCATCGAGGAATAGAGCTTCTGCACCTCCTGCGGGGTCATCAGCCGCTCGCCGTAGGGCGGGTTCGCCGCGAGGACGCCGGGCCCCTCGGGGATGGGGAGCGTGAGCGCGTCGGCCGTCTTGAAGCGTACTATCCCGTCGACCCCGGCGCGCTTTGCGTTGGCCTTCGCCGTCTCGATGCAGGCGGGGTCTATGTCGCTGGCGAGTATCGTATATCCGCCTGAAAACTCCGCCGCCCGCGCTTCCTCGCGCGCCTCGCTCCAGAGCTTTTGCGGGCAGAGCGGCCAGCTCTCGGCCGCGAAGCTCCTGTTTATGCCGGGAGCCCTGTTTATCGCGGCGAGCGCCGCCTCGATGGCTATCGTGCCGCTGCCGCAGAAGGGGTCTATGAATATCTCTTTGCCCTTGAAGCGGGAGAGCTTGACTATCGCCGCGGCGAGCGTCTCGCGCAGCGGCGCGAGATTGGAGTTCGGCCTCCAGCCGCGCTTATGGAGCCCCTCGCCGCTCGTGTCGAGGTAAAGGCACGCGACGTCGCGCATGATGGAAAAGCGTATCTGATGGACGGCGCCGTCCTCGGGCAGACGCGACAGCCCGTAATGCTCCGCAAGGCGGACGGCCGCCGCCTTTTTTATTATCCGCTGGCAGTCGGGGACGCTGTGCAGCGCGCTGTCGAGCGACGAGCCGCGCACGGGGAACGCGCCGCTTTTTTCTATGTAGTCCTCCCACGGGAGCGCCTTGACGCCCTCGAAGAGCATATCGAAGGTCTTTGCGGGGAACTCGCCGAGCTTTATCATAACGCGCTCGGCCGTCCTGAGCCGGAGGTTGGAGTTGACGATCTCGGCCGGTCCGCCCTGAAAGCACACCTGCCCCGTCGCCGCCTCGACCCCGTCGAAGCCCATATAGCGGAGCTCGTCCGCGACCAGCCCCTCCATGCCGAAAAGACAGGATGCCGTCAGTTCCATGCCTTATCCTCCGATTTGGTTGACATAATATAGCAGTGCCAGCCCTCCGAGCTCAGATGGCCGAGCACGGCGAGACCGGCGGCCACGGCTGCAGAGACGATCTCCGCCTCGCGGCCTTCGATGACGCCGGAGCAGATGAAGCGCCCGCCCTGCGCGAGCATCGCGGGCACGGAGGGGAGTATGGACAAAATGACGTCGGCCACGATATTTGCGAGGACGAGGTCAAAGTCGCCGCTTTTGAAGTCTGCCGCGTCGCCGCAGACGGCTTCGAACCGGTCCGGCCCGATGGCGTTGAGCGCGGCGTTTGCGCGCGCGACGTCGGGCGCGAGCGGATCGACGTCGACGCCGGTCGCCCTCTCCGCTCCGAGCAGGAGGGCGGCTATTGCTAGTATCGCGCTGCCGCAGCCGAGGTCGAGCACTTTTTTAGCGCCCGGAGCAAATTCCTCGAGCGCCTCGAGGCACATGCGCGTCGTCGGGTGCGAGCCCGTGCCGAAGATGAGGCCGGGATCGAGCCGCAGGGGTATGCGTCCGTTTTCCGGCGTTTCGAGCCATTCGGGGACGACGACGAGCTTTTTGCCGACGTCCATGGGCTTGTAATATTCCCGCCAGCCGTTTTCCCAGTCGCCGCTGTGCACGTCGCGTCGGGTAAAGGTCCTGCCCGCGTCGGTCAGCGCGGCTTCGAGCACGGAGGCGCGGAGCCGTCCCTCCTCGTCGTCGGGCAGATAGAAGGTCGCCCGCGAGCGGGCCAGGAGGCTCTCGTCGAGCTCGGAATCCCAGTATTTATCGCTGTCGGCGAGAACGTCTGCGAATTCGCTCCCGTCCTCTATCATAAGCTCCGTCACGCCGAGCGAGGCGAGAAGCTCCGTCAGAGCGTCCATATCGCCGTCCGCCTCGACGGTCATCTCGATATAGCGCGCGTCGTTTTCTCCCGACCTGTTCGTCATGCCCCGAATTCCTCCGCGGCGGGATCGAGCCCGATGCAGACGCGGCGCAGCAGGTCGAGAGCCTCGCTCGCCGCGACGATGCGCACTCTCTCGCGGTCGAACTTGGCAAGCGAGAGGCGGCGCAGGAATACGCGCTTTCCGTCCGCGAGCGCGACGTAGACCGTCCCGACCGGGACGTCGGAGCCGTCGCCCTCCGGCCCTGCGAGGCCGGTTATGCCGGCGGCGTAGTCAGCGCCGTAAAAATCATGCGCGGCCTTTGCCATGGCGGCCGCCGTCTCGGCGCTGACGACGCCGTATCTCTCTATGGTATCCGCCGGAACGCCGAGCAGACGCTTGGCGGCGACGGTATATGTAACGCTCCCGCCGAGGAAGGCGGCGGAGGCGCCGGAGATGTCAGTTATGCGCTTGGCAAGCAGCCCGCCCGTGCAGGATTCGGCGCAGGCGAAGGTCCGCCCGGAGGCTGTCAGCGCGCGGACGCAGACCTCCTCGAGCGAGCCGACGTCCGTCCCGTAGGCGCGGTCGCCGAGCATGTCGAGCAGTCTTTCAAGGTATGGCTCCATCATGCGCTCGCACTCCTCCGCGGAGTGAGCCTTCGCCGTCAGGCGCAGGCTCATCTCGGCCGTAGCGGCGTAGGGCGCGAGGGTCGGATTGCGCATCTCGAGCATGAGCGGGCGCAGACGCTGCTCGACTGCGGATTCGCCGAGCCCGTAGACCCTTATCGTGTGCGAGCGGATGACCGAGTCGGAGAGCGCTGTGAGGTAGGGGACGACGCCGGACTTTATCATCGCGTCGCATTCGCGCGGCGGGCCCGGCAGCATGAGGACGTGCTTTCCGCGCGAGCGGAAGCCGCAGCCCGGAGCCGTGCCGCATGAGTTGTGGAATATCGTGCAGCCCTCGGGCAGCATCGCCTGAGCGAGGTTGTTTTCCGTCATCTCGGCGCGCCGTATGTTCCTGAAAAACTCCCTGATGCTCTCGGCCACTTCCTCATGGAAAATGAGCCTGCGTCCGAAGTAGTCCGCGAGGGTCTGCTTTGTCAGATCGTCGTAGGTCGGCCCGAGGCCGCCCGTCGTAATTATAATGTCGGCGCGCTTTTCGGCTATCTCCAGCGCGGAGCGCAGTCTGCCTTCGTTGTCGCCGACGACCGTGTGAAAGAATACGTCTATGCCGAGCTCGCTGAGCGCCTCGGAGACGTCCTTCGCGTCTATATTGGCGACGTTGCCGAGCAGCAGCTCGGTCCCTACGGAGATTATCTCAGCTTTCATATTCTCGCTCCTTCAAGGCTGTATGCGGACGCGCTCCGTGTTTGCCGCTGCCTCCGCGACGAGCGCTTCTATATCGAGTACGGATTCCGCCGCGACGACGTCCTCTAGGCGGGGCTTCGTCTTGGGATGGCGCGGAGTGAAGACCGTGCAGCAGTCCTCATAGGGGAGGATGGACGTCTCGAACGTCCCTATCTCGCGCGCGCGGGATATTATCTCGGTCTTGTCCATGCCGATGAGCGGGCGCAGGATCGGGAGAGAGCAGGCGTCCTCCGTGACGGCGAGAGCCTCCATCGTCTGGCTCGCGACCTGCCCGAGGTTTTCGCCCGTTACGAGCGCTTTGCAGCCGTTGAGATCAGCCACGTTCTCGGCGAGGCGCATCATGAAGCGGCGCATTATGAGCGTGAAATACTCCTCCGGGCATTTGAGCCTGATCTGCTCCTGGATCTCCGTGAACGGGACGATCTCGACCATGAGCTTGCCGCACCACGGCAGCAGCAGCCGCGCCAGCTCGAGGACCTTGCGTTTGGCGGCCTCGGAGGTGTAGGGCGGGGAGAAGAAATGCACGGGGATGACCTCGACGCCGCGGCGCGCTATCATCCACGTCGAGACGGGGCTGTCTATGCCGCCGGAGAGCAGCGTGACCGCGCGCCCGCAGGTGCCGACGGGGAGCCCGCCCGCGCCCGGCTCGCCGCCCGCGTGGACGTAGGCCGCGAGGTCGCGTATCTCGACGTTGACGACGAGCTCCGGCTCGTGCACGTCGACCGTGAGGTGCGGGAATGCGTCGTGCAGCTCGCCGCCGACGTACTGCGAGAGCTGTATCGACGTCATCGGGAAGCTCTTGTCCGCGCGCTTGGACTCGACCTTGAAGGAGCGGGCGGCGCGGAGCGTGTCCGCGAGATAGGTCTTTGCAGTCTCGACTATGGCGGCCGCGTCCTTCGGCGCGGCGGCCGCGCGCGATACCGCGGCGACGCCGAAGACGGTCTTCATCGCGTCGAACGCGCCGTCCATGTCGCATTCGCCCTTCGGCTCGACGTAGACCGTCGACTGGATGCAGTAGACGTTCCATTCGCCGAACTGAGCGAGGCGGCGGTTGACGTTGGCCATGAGCTTCTGCTCGAATATGCGCTTGTTGAGGCCCTTGAGGACCATTTCTCCCTGCTTGAGAAGGATAATATCGTTCATGGGGATCCCCCTAAAGTCTGATAAGCTGATTTTATGCCCGAAGGAAAGGATTGTCAATCTCCGCGCTCATAAGGCCGTCCGCGCGCTCATAATATCCGATATAAGCCCGAAAAGGAGAGATGACCATGAAAAAGAGATTGCTCGCCGCCGCGCTGGCGGCCGTATTCGTGTTCGCGCTCGCCGGCGCCGCCTCCGCCGACGAGCCCTTTGACGAAAACGAGTGGGACGCCGTCGAGACGATAGCTCAGGTCTCGGACATAGCGCTCGCCGTCCCCTCGGCGCTCCTCATGGAGCGCGAGACGGGAACGGTCATATACGAGCTCAACGCGCACGAGCGAAGAGCCCCCGCGAGCGTGACGAAGGTCATGACGCTGCTGCTCGTAACGGAGGCCGTCGAGCGCGGCGAGCTCTCTCTTGACGAGCAGATCGCCGCGAGCGCTCACGCCGCGGGCATGGGCGGCTCGCAGATATATCTGAAGGAAAACGAGCGCATGAGCGCGGACGATCTCATCAAGTCCGTTGCCGTCGCCAGCGCAAACGACGCGGCCGTCGCGCTCGCCGAGCGCGTCGCGGGAAGCGAAGAGGCCTTCGTATCGCGCATGAACGCCCGCGCCGCCGAGCTCGGCATGGCCGATACCGTCTTTGCCAACTGCACGGGGCTTCCCGCCGAATCTGAGCACCTGACGAGCGCGTGGGACATAGCCCTGATGTCCCGCGAGCTGATGGGGCACGAGCTCATCCGGAAGTATACCTGCATCTGGACGGACTCCGTTCGCGGAGGCGAGTTCGGGCTTTCCAACACGAATAAGCTCGTGCGCTTTTACGACGGCGCGACGGGGCTCAAAACGGGCTTTACGCAGGAGGCGAAGTACTGCCTCTCGGCGACGGCGATGCGCGGCGGGGTGGAGTACATTGCCGTCATAATGGGCGCTGACACTTCGGACATAAGGTTCGAGAGCGCGAAAACGCTGCTCAATTACGCCTTCGCGAATTACGCCCTGACGGAAGTCTCGCCCGCAGAGCCGCTCCCGCCCATACCCGTGAGCCTCGGGACGGGCGACTATATCCAGCCCGTCGTCGAAAGCGAGGGAAAGCTCCTCGTAGGTAAGTCGGAGCTCTCGGGCATAGAGCGCTCGGTCGAGCTCGAAGCCTCGCTCGAAGCGCCGGTCCCGGCGGGTCGTCGGATCGGGACACTGACGATAACAAACGCGGCGGGGGAAGTCCTCGCCGAGCGCGCCGTCGTCGCGCCGGAGGAAATCCCGCGCCTGACGTGGGGGCAGATATTCGTCCGCTACCTGCGAACGCTCTGCTGCCTGAGATCGCACTGATCGGGGCTTGTATAAATCGGCCGGATGGGATAAACTATCCCTGAGGTGATTTTCCGTGATAACTTTTGACGCTTCCGCCTCCGGCATATCCGGCGACGCGCTCGCCCGCGCCGCCGCTTCCCGCGCGCGTCCCGCGCTTTCTCTGCTTGAAAGCGGCAAGGGCGCCGGCGGAGAGTTTACGGATTGGCTCCGCCTGCCTGAGGAGACGGGCGGCCTTGACGCGATAAAGGCCGAGGCCGCGCGCATAAACGGCATGTCCGAGGTGCTCGTGGTCGTAGGCATAGGCGGCTCGTATCTCGGGGCGCGCGCCCTCATGGAGATGCTGACTCCCGAGTTCGGGCCGAAAAAAGTCGTCTTCGCGGGCAAGGACCTCTCCGCGAGGAGGACGGCCGAGCTCTTGAAATACCTCGGAGAGCGGGATTTCTCGGTCAACGTCATATCCAAATCCGGCGGCACGACCGAGCCCTCCGCCGCTTTCAGACTGCTGCTCGGCCTGCTTGAAAAGAAATACGGCGAGGCCGCGAAGGACCGCGTGACGGTCACGACCGACCCTTGCCGCGGAGCCCTGCTCGCGCTCGCGCGTGAGCGCGGCTGGCGGCATTACGGCATCCCGTCGGGAGTCGGCGGAAGGTACAGCGTGCTGAGTCCCGTCGGGCTTCTGCCCGCCGCCGCAGCGGGGATAGATACGGAGGCCCTGCTTGCAGGAGCCCGCGCCGAAAAGGCCTGCATGCTCAGCCTCGGAGCGGAGAGCCCCGAGCTTCGCTACGCCTCCGCCCGCAGGCTGCTCGCCGAAAATGGCTTCACGGGCGAGCTGCTCTCCTGCTGGGAGCCCTGCCTGCGCGGTCTGGGCGACTGGTACGAGCAGCTTTTTGCCGAGTCCGAGGGCAAGGAGGGCAGGGGGATATTCCCCGTGAGCCTCGAGATGCCCGCCGAACTGCATTCGATAGGCCAGTTCATCCAGCAGGGGCCGAGGACGCTCATGGAGACGATGCTGCATTTTGCCGGAGACGGGCCAGATCTGTGCGTGCCGTCCACAGGCGACGGCATCGACGACGACCTTTCCGGCAAGAGCCTCGGGGGCATAGCCTCGGCCATACGCAGAGCCGTCATCAGCGCCCACAGCGCGGGCGGCGTCCCCGTTATGAGCGTCGAGGCCGAAAAGCCCTGCGCGGAGGAGGCCGGCGCGCTCATCTGGTTCTTTGAAGCCGCCTGCGCCGTGTCCGCGTACATGGACGGGGTGAACCCGTTCGACCAGCCCGGCGTCGAGGATTATAAAAAGATCATGCGCGAACTGTTAAGAAACGAATAATATTTCAAAACCGGTGTTGAACAATCACGTTCGGGATGGTATTATAGAAAAAGAAGAAATACTTGCAAAGGAGCGTGGTCAAAGTTGGTTAAGGTAATGATGGGCCTGAAGGGCTCGGGGAAGACGAAGCGGCTGGTCGAACTGGTAAAGAAGGCCGTCGCGGAGGACAAGGGAAGCGTATACGTTATCGAGAAGGACCGTTCCCTCACTTACGAGATACCCTATGAGGCAAGGCTCATCTTCGCCAGCGATTACAGCATAGGGACCTTCGAGTTCCTCAAAGGCTTCATAAGCGGACTGCACGCCGGCAATTACGACGTTTCGACCATATTCATAGACAGCCTTTATAAGCTCGTCGGCACCAAGGACACGGCGGAGACAGAGAAATTCCTTGACTGGCTCTCCGCGTTTTCCGAGAAAGAGAACATATTTTTCTTCATCACCATCAGCGAGGACGTCTCCAACGCCACCGAGGGCATGAAGAAGTATTTCGAATAAATAAAGGGAAGGCAGGCGGGGCGTTCATGCCCCGCCGCGTTTATTATTTGCGGAACACGGCGCGCTCCGGCGCGCGGGCAGGGAGCTGAAAGAATGAGAAAAATACTCGACAGGATAATAACGGCGGGCGTCCCCCTGATGCTCGTATCGGTGACGGCGTCGTCCGGCTCGGTGCCGCGCGGGGCCGGCGCCATGATGGCTGTCACGGCGGACGGGACCTCCGTCGGGACGATAGGCGGCGGCAGAGTCGAATTCGAGGCGCAGAAGAAGGCGCTCGAGATGCTCGCCGAGGGCAAGGGCGGCTCGCACGCCTACATCCTCGCCAAAAACGACGTCGAAGACCTCGGCATGATCTGCGGCGGCGACGTGACGGTGTATTTCCAGCTCATCGCGCCCGATGCCATCGAGCCCTTCAAGTGCCTGCGGGAAGCGCTCGAGCTCGGCGAGGACGCATGGCTCGTCCGCGCGCGCGAGGGCGGAGAGTTCACTTCCGTCGGGGTCTGGCGCGGCGGGAAGCTCCGCTTCGCCCCGGAGCTCGACGCCGAGAAGGTCCGCCCGCTGCTCGCCAGCGGCGCCGTGCTCACGGACGAATTCTACGTCGAGCCCATATCGCTCGCGGGCGTGACGTACGTTTTCGGCGGCGGGCACGTCGCGCGGGAGCTCGTCCCCGTGCTCGAGCACGTGGGTTTCCGCTGCATCGTATTCGAGGACAGGCCCGACTTCGCGACGCGGGAGCTTTTCCCGACTGCGTTCGGCCTCGTGCTCGGGGACTTTTCCGCCATAGGCGAGCGCATCCGGATAGGCCCGCGCGACAACGTCGTCATCATGACGCGCGGCCACGGCTTCGACTACGAGGTCATTGCGCATGCGCTCGCGACGCCGGCGGCTTACATAGGCTGCATCGGCAGCCGCCGCAAGATCGCCGCGACGAAGGCGCGCCTATTTGCCGAAAAGGGCTATACCGAGGAGGACTTCGCCCGCGTGCATACGCCCATCGGGCTCGATATAGGCGCCGAGACGCCCGCCGAGATCGCCATAAGCGTCGCGGCCGAGATGATCAGATTCCGCGCCGAGCGCGTCGGCGAGAGCCGATGACCGTATTCGACGAGGCGCTGGAGCTCGCCCAGCGCGGCGACGCGAGGGGGACTCTTGCCCGCATAAAAGCGCTCTCGAGATCGCCCGAGCCACCTAATACGGGCAGGCTCCTTTTGACGCTTCTCGACGCGAGAGCGGGGGAGAAGCTTTCCCCGCGCGATTTCCGCGCGGTGTGGCGGCTCGCGTCGGACGCGAAAGGAACGGAGCGCACAAGGCTTTTCAACCGCCTCTCCGCGCTGCGCCCGCGCTCGCCTCTGCTGCCCAAAGTGGGCCAGCCGAGGCCGCTTCTCGTGACGACCGCCGCCGGGACCTCATACTGCGATCCGGAGGCGGCCTCGTCCGTGAGACAGGGCGACGCGCTTGAGCTCGTCCGCGAGCCGGAAAATCCCCATGACGCGCTCGCCGTCCGCATCGACAATGCAGCCGGAGAAAAGATAGGCTACGTCCCCCGCGCGCTCAACGCCGATATAGCCGCCCTGCTGGACGCAGGCGTGGAGCTCCGTTGCTGCACAGTCTCCGTCGAGGCGGGCAAAACGGCCCCGTTCATCACCGTTTCGGTGGACGAATAAGATAACATAAAAACATAATATGTAAAATTATGTCGAATTTCGCGACTGATTTTTCTTGCCACCGGGCAGGTCCCGTGTTACTATCGACGGGCTTTTCCCTTTTGGTAACCGATGATCAAATCGCCGCACACATCTTGTCGGCTTATTTCCCGCCCGGCTTTGCCTCAAAAACTTGAAATACACAAAGTATTCCTGCGATTATTCGTCTTCGCCGGACGAAAAATCCGCTCGATGATCTGCGCACGTCGATTTGATCAGCGGTTACTTTAGGGCAAAAAATAATCGCGGGAGTGATCATAATGGCAGAAAAAGTGCTGTACCGTCTGTGCCGGAGCGAGAACGAGAACGGGACGACGTGGGGGATAGAGGCGTTCGTCTCCGTGGCGAAGGCCGATGACATCTCCCCGGACCGCGAGGCGGTAGGCGGGCTCTGCGCCCTCATGAACGAGGAGGGGCTTGAGCTGGTACATATGCTCGACGTCATAACGGATTTCCTTCCGTAAATAAATAAAAAAAGGATCGATAGACATGGATACAGGACGCAGGATAGACGAATGGACGGCTTCGCACGTCGGCGAGATGAAGGCCGATATCGCAAAGCTCGTCAGTATACGCAGCGTCGTCGGCGAAGCGGAGCCCGGCGCGCCCTTCGGAAAGGGCCCGGCCGCCGCGCTCGACAAGGCGATCGAGATGTGCCGCGGCATGGGCTTCGCCGTCCGCGATTACGATCACGCCGCCGCCTGCGCGTCGTTCGGCGAGGGCGAACGCCTGCTCGACATGCTCGCGCATCTGGACGTCGTCGACGTCGGCGAGGGCTGGGAGACCGACCCCTTCGAGCTCGTCGAGAGAGACGGCATGCTCTACGGCCGCGGCGTCAGCGACGACAAGGGCCCGCTGGTCATTGCGCTCTACGCGATGCGCTGCGTCAAGGAGCTCGGCTTGCCGCTCAAGGGCTCGGTCGGCCTCATCATGGGGACGGACGAGGAATCCGGCATGCGCGATCTGCCGCATTACTTCGCGGTCGAAAAGAACGCGCCGAACACCTTCTCGCCCGACGCGGATTTTCCGCTCTACAACGTCGAGAAGGGCCATATGCACGGCTTTTTCTCCGCCGCGTGGGATGAGCAGAAGGCTCTGCCGCGCGTGGAGAGCTTCTCCGGCGGCTTCAGGTTCAACGTCCTGCCCTCCGACGCGGAGGCCGTCGTCCTCGGCCTTGATGAAAAGACGGTCCGAGAGGTCTGCGAAAAGAGAGCCGCCGATCTTAAGGTAACGTATAAGACGGAGACGGCCGGCGGGGGAGTGAAGCTCTCCGTCTCGGGCCTCTCCTGCCATGCCAGCGTACCCGAGACGGGCGTCAACGGCATTACGGCGCTGGCCGAGCTGCTCGCCGCGCTTCCGCTGGCAGACTGCCCCTCGACGCGGGCTGTCCGCTCTATCGCAAAGCTCTTTCCCGCCGCCGACTGCAACGGCGCGGCGCTCGGCGTGGACATGGCCGACGAGGTCTCCGGCCGCCTGACGATGGTGCTCTCCATCCTCAAGCTGGACGGGGCGGGCGTCGAATGCACGCTGGACAGCCGCATGCCCATCTGCGCGACGGAGGATAACTGCGTTAAGCCCGTCCTTGCCAAGCTCGAAAACGAGGGCTTTTCCGCGAAGGCGGATTTCTCCGCTCCGCACAACACCCCCGGCGAGGGCGAGTTCGTCCGCACGCTGCTGCGCTGCTACGAGGAGGTCACGGGAGAGGAGGGCCGCTGCTGCTATACCGGCGGCGGGACCTACGTCCACGATATCGAGGGCGGCGTCGCTTTCGGGCCGACCTTCCCGGGCTTCGAGTCCAACATCCACGGCAACAACGAACGCATGAGCGTCGAGGACGCGCTCAAGGCGGTACGCATATATGCCCGCGCCATCGCGGCGATATGCGGCAAATAAGCCCGAAACGGATATAAAAATACGCGAAGCGGCCTGCTTCACGTATTTTTTCGTTCAAATATGCAAAAATCATGCAGCCACGGAAAATAAACTTTGTTTTATTATCCGCTTGACGCTGACCGATTACGGGTATATCATTCTTTTTAATAACTTTAAGAGAGCTATAACGCGGGCCCGCGAGCGGACTCGCGTTGCATTTCGGCATCGGGAGGGAGCTTTCTTGGACAAATCGCTCGGCGTCATAGAGAGATTCAAGGACCCGGAGATCCTCGCGCAAATGGGCATAGGCGAGAAGCTCGGCGGTTCGCTCATCATCATGGTGCTCGGCATACTTACCTGCATCGTCGTCCTTACGCTCATCATGATAGTCATCAAGATCATGCACAAGCTCATGGAGAGCGCCGAGGCGAGAGCAGCCGGGAGATCCGTGCTGCTCGTGACGAGCCCCGTCGCCGGGAGCGTCGTCTCCGTCGCCGCCGCGGCAGGGAAGACCGCCGCGCAGGGCGACCTGCTCGCGACGGTTAGCGGCCCGCAGGGCGAGAGCGGCGTCTGCGCCGCGGAAGCCGGCAAGGTAACGCAGATAAAGGTCAAGGCGGGCGACTCCGTCAACGTCGGAGACGTGCTTGCCGTCCTTGAAAAGAAGGAGGCGGCGCAATGATAGACGCGATAGTGCGCTTTGCGCAGAGCACCGGTATCGCCATGTTCGACTGGCGCAACCTCATCAT
Source organism: Oscillospiraceae bacterium (assembly GCA_017550645.1). Classification (GTDB taxonomy): domain Bacteria; phylum Bacillota; class Clostridia; order Oscillospirales; family Oscillospiraceae; genus RGIG7949. Next base: position 206,592 of record JAFZOI010000036.1, on the reverse strand, counting down.
GATAATCGTCGCGTGCGTCCTGCTGTATCTGGCGATAGCCAAGGGCTTCGAGCCGCTGCTGCTTATTCCGATAGCGATGGGCATGCTCCTGAGCAACCTCTTCGGCTCGGCGGTCTTCAACGAGGAGGAGGGCACGGGCCTTCTCTATTATTTCTATAAGCTCAACAGATGGGGGATACTGCCTCCGCTGATATTCATGGGCATAGGCGCGATGACGGACTTCGGCCCCCTGATAGCCAACCCGAAATCGCTTCTGCTCGGCGCGTCCGCTCAGCTTGGCATCTTCGTGACGTTCATCGGCGCTATACTCCTCGGCTTCACGGCGCAGGAGGCGGGCTCGATAGGCATCATCGGCGGCGCCGACGGCCCGACGGCAATCCTCGTGACGACGCTGCTCGCCCCGCACAGGCTCGGCCCCGTCGCCATTGCGGCGTATTCGTACATGGCGCTCGTCCCGGTCATCCAGCCGCCCATCATGCGCCTTCTCACGACCAAGCAGGAGCGCGCGATCAAGATGAAACAGCTCCGCCCCGTCAGTAAGAAGGAAAAGATACTCTTCCCGATAGTCTGCACGATCATCGTCTCCATCATCGTTCCCGACGCCATCCCCCTCGTCGGCATGCTCATGCTCGGCAACCTCTTCAAGGAGAGCGGCCTGACGGCCCGCCTTTCCGAGACGGCGTCGAATTCTCTCTGCAACATCGTGACGATACTGCTCGGCCTCTCGGTCGGCGCGTCCGCCGTCGCGGACAAGTTCCTCCGCCTCGAGACGCTGCTCATCATCGTGCTCGGCGTCGTGGCCTTCTCCTTCGGGACTGCCGGCGGCGTCCTTCTCGCGAAGTTCATGAACCTCTTCCTCAAGGAGAAGATAAATCCCCTCATCGGCAGCGCGGGAGTCTCCGCCGTCCCGATGGCCGCGCGCGTATCCCAGAAGGTCGGTCAGAAGGAGGACCCCTCGAACTTCCTGCTCATGCACGCCATGGGTCCGAACGTCGCGGGCGTCATCGGCTCCGCCGTCGCTGCGGGCGTCCTGCTGAGCCTCTTCGCCAAGTGAAGGGACCCGCGGAGCGCGGGAAAGCGATTTTTAACGTTGTAATTTGCGAAAGCGTATGATAAAATAACTTTTAATACTGTGGATGTAAATTAAGACGCGCTGCACGGCGCGTCGGCATAAAGGAATGGGAGTGAGGTAAAAATGTCCAAAGTGCTTTTGAGCGGCGACGAGGCCGTCGCCCGCGGCGCATGGGAGGCCGGCGTCTCCGTCGCGGCGGCGTACCCCGGCACGCCCAGCACAGAGATCCTGGAGAACATGGCCCAGTATAAGGACGACGTGTACGCCACGTGGGCCAACAATGAAAAGATAGCCACCGAGATCGCCATCGGCGCCTCCATCGGCGGGCTTCGCGCCTTCGCGGCGATGAAGCACGTCGGCATGAACGTTGCGACCGACCCGATGTTCACCGTCGCCTATACGGGCGTCAACGGCGGGCTTATGCTCGTCACGGCCGACGACCCCGGCGCGCACAGCTCGCAGAACGAGCAGGACAACAGGCTCTATGCCCCGCATGCGCGCATGGCGATGCTCGAGCCGTCGGATTCGCAGGAGTGCCTCGATTTCACGAAGGCCGCGTTCGACATCTCCGAGCAGTTCGATCTCGTCGTCGAGCTTCGCATGACGACCCGCGTCTGCCACTCCAAGAGCATAGTCGAGCTCGGCGAGCGCAAGCAGGTCGCCCCGAAGAAATACGAGTCCAATCCGGCCAAGTTCTCGATGCTGCCCGCCCACGCGCGCGTGCGTCATTATAAGGTCGAGGAGAACCTCAGGGCTCTGGCCGAGTATTCCGAGACTTCTCCGCTCAATAAGGTCGAGCATGCCGGCTCCAAGCTCGGCGTCGTGGCCTCCGGCATCAACTACATGCATGCCCACGAGGCCTTCGGCGAGGGCGTCGGCTATCTCAAGCTCGGCATCACCTACCCGATAGCCGAGAACCTCGTACGCGACTTCTGCTCGAAGTACGATGAGATCATCGTCATCGAGGAGGGCGAGCCCTACCTCGAGAACACCCTCAAGGCCATGGGCATCAACTGCCACGGCAAGGCCGAGCTCGGCCCGCAGGGCGAGCTCTCCGCCAGCCGCATCCGCGAGGCCTTCGGCCTGCCCGGCGAGAACGAGACTTACGCCAGCCCCGCCCAGGCGCCGAACCGTCCGCCCGTGCTCTGCGCCGGCTGCCCGCACAGAGGCTTCTATTATTCTCTGCGCAAGCATAAGGACAAGCTCGTCGCCGTCGGCGACATCGGCTGCTATGCGCTCGGCGCCTCCGCGCCGTTCTTCGGCTTCGACGCCGGTATCTGCATGGGCAGCGGCTTCTCCATCCCCATCGGTCTGTCCCTCGCCCTCAAGGCGCAGGGCGACACCCGCAAGGCTTTCGGCATCCTCGGCGACTCGACGTTCTTCCACAGCGGCTTCAACAGCCTCGTGGACGCCGTACACCAGCAGGCCGATGTCTGCCTCGTGCTGCTCGACAACTCCATCACCGCCATGACCGGCCATCAGGAGAACGCCGGCACCGAGATAAGCCTCATGGGCTACGAGGTCCCCGCCATCTCCATCGACAAGATGGTCGCCGCGACGGGGCTCGCTCCCGAGCGCATCAGGGTCGTCGATCCCATCGACCAGAAGGCCATGGACGAGGCCATCGAGGCCGCCCTTGCGACCGAGGGCACGTTCGTCATCATCACCCGCCGTCCCTGCGCTCTGCTGCGCGAGGTCATCAAGGCCCGCGCCGGCAGGCACTGCGAGATCGACGCCGACAAGTGCAAGGGCTGCAAGGCCTGCATGCGCGTCGCCTGCCCGGCCATGAAGTTCGCCGACGGCAAGGCGGAGATAGTCGACATAGCCAACTGCACCGCCTGCGGCCTGTGCGCCCAGATGTGCAAGTTCGGCGCCATTAACGTAGTCGGAGGTGCCAAATAATGACCAGTATTCTTCTTACGGGCGTCGGCGGTCAGGGCACGATCCTTATGACCAAGATACTCTCCAAGGCTCTCGTCGAGCTCGGATACGACGTCAAAATGAGCGAGATCCACGGCATGAGCCAGCGCGGCGGCACGGTCAACACCCAGCTCCGCTTCGGCGAAAAGGTCTACGCGCCCAACATCTCCGAGGGCGACGCGGACATCATCGTGGCCTTCGAGAAGGTCGAGGCGCTGCGCGCGCTCCCGTACCTCAAAAAGGGCGGCCGCATCGTCATGGACAGCCATGAGATATATTCCATGCCCGTCCTGACCGGCGAGGAGGCCTATCCCTCCGACGCAGACGAGCTCCTCAAAAAGACCGTGGGCAACGTCCTCGTCATCCCCGCCAGCAAGATCGCCGAAAAGCTCGGCAACGGCAAGGTGCAGAACGTGTGCCTGCTCGGCGCTTTGGCCAAGGCTCTCGGCCTTGACCACGTCGATTGGAACAAGCTCATAGCCGACACGGTCCCCGCCAAGATGGTCGATATCAACCAGGCGGCGTTCAAGGCAGGCTGGGACTACTGAAAAGACTGCTGAACAGACATTTCCCGAAAAAGGGGCGGATCATCCGCCCCTTTTTCTTTTGCCGCTGCCCGGCGCCTCTCGCCGCCTCGGAGCCGCGCCGGGGCTTGTCCCGCGCCGGCATACGCAAAAACGGCCCGTTTTTTCCCAAAAAACTATTGCGCTTTAATTAAATATGGAGTAAAATTCTTAATTATCAAAAAAGACCTTTCAGCGCTCAAATCTTCCGCCCGGCGGCGGCAGGGGAGCGAAGCTCCGCCTCGGCCGCTGTGACGGAAAATCCATCGAGAAGGAGAAACAACATGAGACACAGCTGGAAACACATTCTCGCTATGCTACTGGCTGCCGCAATGCTCTTCGCGCTTGCGTGCCCGGGCTTTGCCGCCGGCGACAAGGGAGAAAACACAGCAGGTCCTGTGACTGTCACATGGGAAAAGGTCGAGGGAGCTCCCCGCGGGCTCAAAGCTCCGACCGTCACCCCTGAAAACGACAGTCCGTACGGACCGGACGACACAGTCCGAGTTTCCATCATCCTGGAAAAGCTCCCGACCCTCAGGGCGGGATATTCCGGCCTGAACATCGGAGCCAACGCGGGCGCGCAGAGCTACCGCGAGGCCATCCGCAGCGAGCAGATCAGCATTGCGGACGTCATTTCCGCCAAAGTGCTCGGCGGGAAAAAGCTCGACGTCGTCTGGAACCTGACTCTGGCGGCCAACCTCATTTCCGCCAATGTGCCTTACAAGGCCGTCGAGGCCATCAAGGCTCTTCCGGGCGTCAAGGACGTCATCATCGAGACGTGCTACTATCCCGATGAAGGCGTCAACATGAGCAACGCCTCCCAGATGGTCGGCGGCCCGCAGGTCTGGGCCAACGGCTACACCGGCGCGGGCAGCGTCGTCGCCATCATCGACACCGGCCTCGATATCGACCATGAGCTCTTCCAGCCCGATGCGTTCGAGTATGCCATCGATCAGGCGGAAGGGGAAGTCGATCTCCTGACCGCGGATAAGATCGCGACCGTTTGGGATTACCTGAACGCCTCGACCTTCGTCAGCGATCCCGGCGACGTATACTTCAACTCCAAGGTGCCTTTCGGCGCCAACTACGTCGATCTGGACCTTGATATCACCCACCAGAACGACTCCAAGGGCGAGCACGGCTCCCACGTTGCCGGCATCGCCGCCGCCAACCGCTTCGTCAAGGTCGGCGGAGAATTCAAAAATTCGCTTGAGACCGTCTATACGCAGGGCGAAGCGCCCGACGCTCAGGTCCTCGTCATGAAGGTATTCGGCAAGGGCGGCGGCGCTTACGATTCCGATTACATGGCCGCCATCGAAGACGCCATCGTACTCGGAGCCGACTCGGTCAACCTGTCCCTCGGTTCCGCTTCCGCCGGCTTCGCGACGCCCGACAGCGCGTATTCTCAGTATGTCATGAACGCCGTCACCTATACGGATACGGTCGTCGCCATATCTGCCGGCAATGCGTCCAACTATAACCGTCAGCAGGCGTTCGCATACATGTATTCCGACGGCGCGAACTATGATACGGTCGGTTCTCCCGGCTCGTTCACGAACTCGCTGTGCGTCGCTTCCGTCGATAACGACGGCGTGACCGGCAAGTATCTGTCCGCCTACGGCGAAATCATCTTCTACAGCGAGACGAGCGGCTACGGCAACACGCCCATCGCCTCCATCGCCGGCGAGTACGACTTCGTTTACATCGACAGCCCCGGCGTTGACGACAACGCCAATGTCGGAGCCGAGGGCGACGACTTCCTCGCCGCCGGCAGCGATCTCCTCTCCGGCAAGATCGCCATCTGCAACCGCGGCTCCTCCTCCTTCTTCGCGAAGGCCAACGCCGCGATCGCGCAGGGCGCCGTTGCGGTCATAATCGCCAATAACCAGTCGGGCGTCATCAACATGAACCTGACCGGCTATAAATACACGGCTCCCGCCGTCTCCATCACGCAGGCCGACGGCGCGATGCTCAAGGCCAACGCAACGAAAACGACCGTTGACGGCGTCTCCGCGGACGTCTATCTCGGAAAGATCACCGTTGCCGACGATATCTATGCCGGCAGCTACAACAGCGAATACTACACCATGAGCAATTTCTCGAGCTGGGGCGTCCCCGGCGACCTCTCGCTCAAGCCCGAGATCACCGCACCCGGCGGAAACATCTATTCCATCAACGGAATGGACCACACTTACGAGTCGATGAGCGGTACCTCGATGGCGTCTCCGCAGATCGCGGGCCTTGCGGCCGTCATGGCGCAGTACATCCGTGAGAACGATCTCTGCGCGAAGACCGGCCTCACCCAGCGCCAGCTCATCAACTCCCTGCTCATGTCCACGGCCGAGCCTCTCATCGATCCTGACGGCTACTTATGCTATTATCCCGTTATCAAGCAGGGCGCCGGCCTCGCCGACGTCGACGCGGCCACCAACGCCCATTCCTACATAATCATGGGCGACGACGCGACCGCCTCCGCCGCCGACGGCAAGGTCAAGGTCGAGCTCGGGGACGATCCCGACCGCACCGGCCGTTATTCTTTCACGTTCGACCTCAACAACCTCACCGACGAGGATATATACTACTACGTCGACGCTGAGTTCTTTACGCAGGACGTTTTCCAATACTATGTGTACGACGCGTACGGAAACGCCGTGACCTATGACGACGGCAGCCCCGTCATCGCGTGGTATAACGCCGACTGGACGTGGTGGCTCGACGCTGACGTGACTTGGACGGTCAACGGCGAACTGTACGTTCCCGGAGGGATCCCCGAGCTCGACTTCAACGCCGACGGACAGTTTGACGAAGAAGACGCCAAGGCGCTGCTCGAGTACGTCGTCAACGAAACTCCGCTCGCCAGCGGGGAAGAGGACGCCGACCTCGACGGCGACGGTGAGAAAACGACTCACGACGCCTATCTCGCCCTCGAACTTGTCAGCGCCGTCGACGCCATAACGGTCCCCGCCTCCGGCAGCGTCACGATAGGCGTGGACGTCACTCTCAACGACATCTCCGACTATGACGACTGCGGCGCTTACGTCGAAGGCTATGTCTACGCCGCCGAGCTCGACAGCGAGGACGGGAATATCGGCGTAGTGCACTCCATCCCCGTCATCGGCTACTACGGAAGCTGGACCGAGCCCACCATGCACGACGTCGGCTCGTTCCTTGAATTCCAGAGCGGGGAAGAGGCGCGCGAGCCCTATATGGCCCCGGCTCTCGGCGACAGGGCCAAGGAAGCCGAGTGGTTCGGCGTCAACTACGGATGGATCGACGGAACCTACTCTCTCGGCGGCAACCCGTATGAGTTCGACGAAGAATACATGCCCGAGCGCGACGCGATCTCGCCCGCGAGCACGCTGGCCGGCGTCAGCTATTCGCTGGTCAGGAACTCCGCCGGCGGCCGCTTTACCGCGACTGTCGACGGCGAGGAGCTCGCCTCTGTGGATATCGGAGCGCAGACCGCTGCTTACTATAACGACAACGACGGCAAGTGGTACAACACCAGGACCTACACTCCTGTCGGCCTCGCGTTTGAAGGCCTGAAGGACGGTCAGGTCGTTGAGCTGACCTACATGCTCGCCCCCGAGTATTATCTGCAGGAGGACGGCTCCGTCGATTGGGACAGCGTATATGCCGACTCCGCGATGACCTTCTCCGCCGTCGTCGACGGCACCGCTCCCGAGGTCGCGGATATCACCCCCGTCGTCGAGGACGACGAGTTCACCGCTCTCCAGATAGACATTGAGGAAAACCGCTACATCGCCGCGGTCGTCATCTGGAACGAAGAGGGCTGGAAAGACACTTACTCCGGCGCTCCGCTGCTCACGGTCGCTTCCGATCCCGATGCGGAAGAGGGAGCCGGCCTCTCGCTCGCAATACCCAACGGCGAAGACGGGATAGACTTCAATGATGAAGCCAATCAGCACATCATGATCGAGGTCTACGACTACGCCGCCAACTATACCACCTACAAGCTCAACCTCAATCAGGAAGAGCTGGACGGCGGCCCGACCGCGCTCATCGTCACCCCCGCGGAGACCAAGCTCATCCCGGGCATGACCGTCAAGCTCACCGCCACCTCCGAGCCCTGGGCCACCGACGAATCCTGCTGGTGGAGATCCTATGACGGCGACATCGCCACCGTCGACTCCGATGGCGTCGTTACCGCGGTCGGCGAAGGCGTCGTGACCATCGAGGCGGTCTCCAAGGCCAATTCCGCCGTGAGCGGCACTGCGACGATAGAGGTCTATTACCCCGAGTACGTGCTGAATGCGTCGCTGTTTGACGAGAATTCGGACGTCCACTTCGTGTCCTTCAATACCAAGGATCTGCTCAAGGGCTCGACCGATTATTCCGTCCTTGCCGATACCGACGCCGGCATTATCGATATGTCGTGGAACCTGTTCGAAGATGCGATCTACGCAGCCAGCCTGAACGACGATTTCACGTCTACGCTCTATACACTTGATCCCGCTACGTTCGAACTCACCGAGATCGGCACCGATCCCATGCTCGCCTACCTCGGCATGGCTCCGAGCCTCTCGTTCTGGGGCACGATGCCGGGCAACGTCGATATGCTGACAGCTTACGGTCCCTATATAGTCGGCATCGATACCGACGCCGGCGCGTACAGTGAGGACGCCATCATCGATCTCACCGGAGAGATCGAGGGCTCCAATGTCGTGGGCGTCGCGTATATCGAGTATACCTATCTGCCCAATTACGGCCTTCTTGCCGACGACTACTTCATCATCGACGATCTCTCGAACGTCTATTTCTTCGAGATCATGTACTCCGACGGAACGCTTGCTTCTTACGGCTATGACGGCTATGAAGAGGGCTTCCATTTTGTACTCCAGAAGATAGGGACCTTCAACGCACCCGTCAGCGTAGACCACTACAACTCCCTGTATTTTGACGGCGAAAACATATTCTGGTCGCGCTTCGCGTCCTCTGACGAGGGTATAGCCGAGGTGTATATGACCTCCGTCCTCGGGTATGACGACAACTACTATCCCGTCCTCGGGCCCACCACCCGCCTCGGACAGTTTGCCGAAGGCGTATGGCCTGTCGGCGGCCTCATCGAGTTCGGCGAGGCTGAAGACGGATCCGGAGAGCCCGACGAGGGCGGCAGCCTGACCGAAGACGACTTCGCCGCGCGCGCTTCCCGTTACGCGCCGCTGCAGTTTGCCGACGGCATCGAGTCCATCTTTGACGGCAACGCTCCGAGAGGTTCTCTCAACGCCATCACCGTTGAGGAAGTCACCTCCGAGGATCCCGAGGCTCCGGCCGAGGGCGCCTACAAGCTCATTCTTACCGCCGACGAGGCCAACCACAACGGCCTGTTCACCGTCGAGTACGACGCCGAGGAGCTTGAGCTCGTCTCCTCCGAGTCCCCGATCACGGAATACAGCGTGATCAAGGAAGAGGAAGGCATGGTCACCATCGGCTACGCCACCCTCGACGAAGTCGCGGCTGACGACGAGATACTCGTCCTGACGTTCAACCAGCTCGTCGAAGGCGAGTCCACTGTCACGGTCACGACCGAGGAGCTCGGCGAAGAGTTCCCCGAGGAAGCGGAAGAAGAGATAATCGGAAGCTATGAGTACGGCGAGCCCGAATGGGTCTGGGCCGAGGATTACTCCTCCGCCACCGCCATCTTCACCTGCATAGACGATGATTCGATCACGAGGGAAGTCGAGGCCACAGTGACCTCCGAGACGACTGATACCGAGACCGTTTACACCGCCGAGGTCGAATTCAACGGCGAGACCTACACCGATACCCAGACCGTTGCCGCCGAGACTCCCGCTCCGGGCGGCGACACCCCCGCTCCCGGCGGAGATACTCCTGCTCCGGGCGGCGACAATCCTCCGGGCGGCGGTTCGATCTCTGATCAGCCGACCGAGCCCGAGTTCCCGTTCGAGGACGTCTATGAGAGCGACTGGTACTATGAAGCCGTGTACAACATGTACAAGGCCGGGTACATAAAGGGCACCTCCGAGACGACCTACGAGCCGAATGAGACCATCACCCGCGGCCAGATAGTCACGATACTCTATCGAATCGACGGCGAGAACAAGGTCGAGAGCGGCGTTACGTTCGAGGACGTCAAGCCCGGCGCCTTCTACTATGACGCCGTCGCTTGGGCAAACGCCAAGGGCATAGTCAATGGCTACTCCGAGACCGAGTTCGCTCCGGACGACGACATCACCCGCGAGCAGTTTGCGGCGATAGTCTATCGCTATGCTAAGTACGTCGGCAACGCGGTCAGCCCGACCGACGTCTCCTTCGACGCCTACACTGACGGCGGCGACGTCTCCGATTGGGCGAAGGAAGCGATGGCCTGGTGCGTCGCCAACAAGCTCATTCAGGGCACCGGCGAGAACGCGCTCGATCCGCAGAGCCTCGCTTTCCGCGGTCAGGCTGCGGTCATCTTCGATCGCATGCTCAAGCTCTTTGCCTGAGCTCCATTGATCGTCAAGGCATAATATCCGCAGTAAAGCCTTGCTTTGCAAGTCTTTGCGGCTCTGCCGCCGCTCGCTGCGCTCGCCTGCGGTAGTGACGGCTTCGCAAAAATGCCCTTGCGAGCAAGCATTTTTGCTCGTGGTATAATCAATTCCCGGCGCGGCCGCACCTGCGGCCGCGCCGGGATCGTTTTAGTAAAAATACCCCGCGGACCATTCAGTCCGCGGGGCTTTTTTTACCTGTTATCAGGCGCCCTCGTCGAAGAGCGCTATCGTGTCGAGCATCGCCGTGAAGCGCGGGCGGTGATAGTCGTTGTCGGCGGTCGAGCAGCTTATGACGAAGGCCGCGACGCCGCCGGAGCGTCCGTACAGGAAGGCCGTGACGTATTGCTCGGCGTTGTAAGCTATAACGACTTCGCAGTCCAGGCCCGAGAGGCCTATCGTCCTGTTCGGCGAGGACTCCACCTCGTCGAAATCCAGATACAGATCCATGAAGTTCTGCGAGAGGCTTGCGACGGAGGCCCCGTCGATGAAGAGCAGCTCCATGAAGGTCAGCGGCGTATCGGGCTTTTCATCGTCCTCGGAGCGGGGAAGGAACGTCACCGAATTGCCGCCGTCGTCGTACTCATACTCCGCCGAGTCGCAGTAGAGCGAGAAACCGAGGCCGACGGACTCGGCCAGCGTGCCTCTGACGAGCTCGGCCGGGACGGTGACGGAGTTGCCGCCGTAGTAGACCGCGATCTCGCTGTCGGATGGCCGCTCGGGCTCGGGGATCTTCTCCGGCGGAGGCGTCGGAGTCGGCGAGGGCATCGGGACCGTCGTTATGACCGGCGGCACGGGATCCACGCGCGAGCTGGGAGCGGGACTGTCCGGCGAGAGCGGATCGCCGCTCGAGGTCGTCTGCGGGGAGGGCGGCGCGGTCGGGGAGGGGTCGCCTCCGCAGCCGCAGAGCGTCAGCAGCAGGGCGGCCGCGGCGATAAGCGGAATGATCTTTTTCATTTAATCATCCTTTTCATTTTGAGAGCATGGCGATCGCCCGGTCTATCCTCGCAAGGCTCTCCTCGCGGCCGAGCAGCTGGCATATCTCGTAGGCTCCGCCCGGAGTGACTGCGCGGCCGGATATCGCTATCCTGACCGGCCAGAGCAGAGTGGCGTTTTTGACTTCGAGCTTCTCGGCGAGGGGGACGAGCGCGTTCCTGACGCCCTCGGCGGTCCAGTCGTCCAGCGCCGCGAGAACGGGGCGCGCCTCACGCAGCATGCGCAGGGAGACCTCGGAGTCGGTCTTGGCCTTCTTGTTGGCAAAGAGCTCCTCGCCGTATTCGGGCAGGGCGGCGAGAAAATCTATCTGCGGGCCTATGTCTGTGAGCTTTTCGCAGCGCTGCTGGAGCAGGGACGCTATGAGCGCGCAGTCAAAGCCCGTTCCGACGGCCTTCTCTATCTCGGGCTTCGCCGCCTCGAGGAACTCCTCCGGCGTCATCGAGCGGATATAGTTCGCGTTGAAGTATTTGAGCTTGTCGATGTCGAATATGGCGGGGGATTTGGAAATGCCGGCGAGGTCGAAGGCCTCGACCAGCTCGGGCAGGGTGAAGAATTCCTTCTCCGCAATCTCGCCGCGCGGCGACCAGCCCAGCAGAGCGACGTAGTTTAGTATGGCGGGGGTCAGATAGCCCTCGGCCTTGAGATCCTCGTAGCTCGGGTCGCCGTTGCGCTTGCTCATCTTATGCTGCGCGTCGCGCATGACGGGGGAGCAGTGGACGTAGACGGGCACGTCCCAGCCGAAGGCCTCGTAGAGCAGATTGTACTTCGGCGCGGAGGAGAGATACTCGCTGCCGCGCACGACGTGCGTGATGCCCATGAGGTGGTCGTCGATGACGTTGGCGAAGTTGTAGGTCGGCATGCCGTCGCGCTTGATGAGCACCTGGTCGTCGAGCGTCTTGTTCTCGACGGTCACGTCGCCGAAGGAGGCGTCGTGAAAGGTCGTCATCCCCTCGTGGGGGATGCGCTGGCGTATGACGAAGGGAGCGCCGGAGGCGGCGCGCGCGTCGGATTCCTCCTTGCTCAGCGAGCGGCAGGGGTCGTCCCCGCGGTCGAATTCGCCCGCGTCCTCGGCAGACTCCGCCTTCTCGCAGAAGCAGCGGTAGGCATGTCCGCGCTCGACGAGGAGCTCGGCATACTTCCCGTAGGTATCGCGGCGCTCGGACTGGATGTACGGCGCGACGGGACCGCCGACGTCGGGCCCCTCGTCGTGCTCGAGGCCGCATTCGGCGAGCGTGCGGTATATGACGTCGGTAGCGCCCTCGACGAAGCGCCCCTGATCGGTATCCTCGATGCGGAGGATGAACGTGCCCTTTTCGTGCCGCGCGATCAGGTAGGTATAGAGCGCGGTGCGAAGATTGCCGACGTGCATATAGCCCGTGGGCGAGGGCGCGAAGCGGGTGCGGACCGAGTTTTTCGGGATGCGGGCTTCCATGTCCGCGAAATACTGCATATCAAGCATGACGGCCTCCGGGTATCCGCCCGCGCGGGGCGGAGTTTCTTTCAAGTATAGTATATCAATCCTCGCCGGATTGTCAATCCGTGGCCGCCCGGCACCGCGGGGAGCGCGTCCGACGAAAAAAGCGCGATTTTTTCGTTTAAATCAGCAAAGAAACGGCCCGGAAAGGCGTTTATCATCTTGCCAATCGGGTCGGCCTGTGCTAAAATATATCGATTAGTTTACGAGACCGGCGAAACGCGCCGCGCCTCGTACAGAAGGAGATATGGGAAATGGTTTCCGCAGAACTCAAAAGGCTCGCAGCAGACAACAGCGCCATCCGCGCCATGTTCGAGGAGGGGAACAACCTCGCCCTCAAATACGGCCGCGAGAACGTTTATGATTTTTCCCTCGGCAACCCCAACTTCGCGCCGCCCGAGGCCGTCAAAAAAGCGATAATCGACGTGCTGGACACCGAAGACAGCATGTTCGTCCACGGATATATGTCCAATACCGGCTATGCCGACGTGAGGAAGGCCGTAGCCGACGATCTGAATTCGCGCTTCGGAACGAGCTTCGGCACGGACAACATCATCATGACCGTCGGCGCGGCGGGCGGGCTCAACGTCATGTTCAAGACGCTGCTCGATCCCGGCGACGAGGTCATAGCCTTCAGCCCGTTCTTCGTCGAGTACGGCAATTACGTGCGCAACTTCTGCGGCGTTTTGAAGATAGTCCCGACCGATCCGGAGACCTTCCAGATCGACCCGGAGGCGCTCGCAGCCGCCGTCACGGAGCGCACGAGAGCCGTCATCATCAATAACCCCAACAACCCCACCGGCGTCATCTATACCGAGCAGGCCCTCGCCGGTCTCGCGGCCGCCCTCGAGCGCCGGAGCGCCGAGATAGGCCACCCGATCTACGTCCTGTCCGACGAGCCCTACAGGGAGCTCGCCTACGACGGGAAAAAGGTCCCCTGGCTCACGAAGATATACAGAAACACCATAGTCGCCTATTCGTGGTCCAAGTCGCTGTCCCTGCCCGGCGAGCGCATCGGCTATCTCGCCATTCCGTCCGAGATAGACGACTTCGAGGAGGTCAGCACCGGCGCGAGCATATCCAACCGCGTGCTCGGCTTCGTCAACGCCCCCTCGCTCATGCAGAGGGTCGTCATGCGCTGCCTGAAGGAATCGACCGACATCGGGGCCTACGCCCGCAACCGCACTCTGCTCTATACCGAGCTCAGCAAGCTCGGCTTCGAGTGCGTAAGACCCGACGGCGCGTTTTATATGTGGGTCAAATCGCCGGAGCCCGACGAAAAGAGCTTCGTGGCCAAGGCCAAGGAGGAGCTCATCCTCTTCGTTCCCGGCTCGTCTTTCGCTTGGCCCGGATACGTGCGCATAGCCTATTGCGTGTCGCCCGACATGATAAAGCGCAGTCTGCCCGCCTTTGAAAGGCTCGCGGCGAGATACGGGCTGCAGAAGAAGGAGACCGTCTGATGGAAGAAAAGAAAAAAGTAATGCTCTCGGGCATCAAGCCCTCGGGAGATCTGACGCTCGGCTCATACCTCGGAGCCATAAAAAACTGGGCCGAAAGAGCCGATAAATACGACTGCTTTTACTTCATGGCGGACCTGCACGCGATAACCGTCCGCCAGAATCCCGCCGACCTGCGCAGATGGACGCTCGCGCAGATAGCGCAGTATATAGCCTGCGGCCTCGACCCGAAGAAGAACACGATATTCATCCAGAGCCACGTGCCGGAGCACGCGGAGCTCGGCTGGGTGCTCAACTGCTACACGATGTTCGGCGAGCTCTCGCGCATGACGCAATTTAAGGACAAGAGCGCCAAGAACGCCGACAACATCAACGGCGGCCTCTTTACCTACCCCGCCCTCATGGCGGCGGACATCCTGCTGTATCAGGCGGACTACGTCCCCGTCGGCGAGGATCAGAAGCAGCACGTCGAGATATGCCGCGACATAGCCAACCGCTTCAACGGCGTATACGGCGACGTATTCAAGGTCCCCGAGCCCTATATCCCGAAGGTCGGCGCGCGCGTCATGAGCCTTACGAATCCGACCGCCAAGATGTCCAAGTCCGAAAACGAGGACACGGGCCGCGTCTGCCTCATGGACAGGCCCGAGGACATCATGCGCATGTTCAAGCGCGCCATAACCGACAGCGGCTCCGAGGTGCGCTTCGACCCGGAGAACAAGCCCGGCGTATCCAATCTCATGCAGATATATTCCTCCGCGACGGGGAAGAGCTTCGAGACGATAGAGCGGGAATTTGCCGGTCAGGGCTACGGCGGCTTCAAGCTCGCCGTCGGCGAGGCCGTCGTTGAGATGCTCCGCCCGATAAGGGAGGAGTCCGAGCGCCTGCTGGCGGACAAGGCCTATCTGCAGAGCGTATACAGAGAAGGCGCGGAAAAGGCCTCCGCCGTCGCGGCGAGGACTATCCGCAAGGTCTATAAGAAAGTAGGCTTCATCGAAAGGTAGCGTGTTTGACTTGTTCTGGACCAATACCGCGGCGAGTATAATAAGGGTCTCCGTCAGGACGCCGGTCAATCTCAGCACGCTCCTGATGGTGGTCATCTCCATCGCCGCCGCCTTTGTCATGAGCTTCGCCGCGACGCCGGTGGTCAAGAGCTTTGCCCAACGCGTCGGCGCGATGGACGTGCCGAAGGACGGCCGGCGCATGCACGACCATCCCATCCCGAGGCTCGGCGGACTGGCGATGTTCATCGGCTTCATTCTGGCGGTGCTGCTCTTTGCCGACATCACCAAGCCCGTGCAGGGCATCCTGCTCGGCAGCGTGCTCATCGTCATAATAGGCGTCATAGACGACATCATATCCGTCAAGTATTGGGTAAAGCTGCTTGTCCAGATAGCCGCCGCCGTCGTCGCGATCCTCCACGGGATCGTGATAGACGTGCTGTCCAATCCGAACCTGTTTTCCGAGCATCTTTTCCTGCAGCTCGGCTGGCTGTCCATTCCCATAACGATCATCTGGATCGTTGCCATCACCAACTCCGTCAACCTCATCGACGGGCTCGACGGCCTGTCCGTCGGCGTCTCGGCGATAGCCTCGGTGACGATGCTCGTCATCGCTCTGCTCGTCAGCGAGAGCAACGTTGCCGTCATCCTCGCCGCGCTCGTCGGCGCCTGCCTTGGCTTCATCCCGTATAACTTCAATCCCGCGAAGATATTTGCCGGCGATACCGGGGCGCTGCTGCTCGGCTACGTGCTCGCGACGGTGTCGATCATGGGCATGTTCAAGGTCTACGCCCTTATAAGCTTCGCCGTTCCGTTCATAGTCCTCGCGCTGCCCATATTCGATACGGTATTCGCGTTCCTGCGCCGCATCCTCAAGGGGCAAAACCCCATGAAGCCCGACAGGGGGCACCTGCACCACCGTCTCATTGACATGGGGCTCACGCAGAAGCAGGCCGTGGCGATACTGTACTGCGTTTCCATCGTGCTCGGCCTCGCCGCCGTCGTGCTGACGACGAGCGGAGCCGTCAAGGCCGTGCTCTTCGTGCTCGCCTTCGTCGTGGCGGCGGCGGTAGGCGTCTTCATCATGCGCTCGACGCACCATGCCAGACAGCTCAAGGAGAAAGCTCTCGAGAAGAAAGAGCCCGTTCCCGAGCCGAAGACGGCGGAGAACAAGCTCCGCGTGCTCTCCGTATTCGGGACGAGGCCTGAGGCCGTCAAGATGGCCCCGCTTGTCCTTGAACTTGCGCGCCGCCCCGAGATAGAGAGCCTCTGCTGCGTGACCGCGCAGCACAGGGAGCTGCTCGATTCCATGCTCGAGGTCTTCGGCGTCAAGCCCGACTACGACCTCAACATCATGACGCAGGATCAGACCCTGACCGACGTCACGACGCGCGTGCTCGAATCCATGCAGGGCGTGCTCGAGGAGGCGAAGCCCGACGTGGTGCTCGTCCACGGTGACCCGACGACGGCGTTTGCCGCCTCGCTCGCGGCGTTTTATAAAAAGATCCCCGTCGGCCACGTCGAGGCCGGCCTGCGCACGTGGGACCGCTATTCGCCATATCCCGAGGAGATGAACCGCGAGCTCGTCGGTCGGCTGGCAAGCTGCCACTTCGCTCCGACGGCGCTGAACGCCGATAATCTCCGCCGCGAGGGCGTGACCAAAAACGTGTTCATAACGGGGAACACCGTCATCGACGCCATGAAGTATACAGTCGGCGACGGGGAGTTCTCCGATGAGACGCTCCGGTCCATAGATTTCGAAGGCCGCCGCGTCATAGCCATGACCTGCCATCGCCGCGAGAACTACGGCGAGCCGATGGAGGCCATCTTCACGGCGGTGCGCCGCATCGCGGAGGAATTTGAAGACGTCGTGATCGTCTATCCCGTCCATCCCGCGCCGACTGTGCGCAATACCGCCGAGCTGTTTCTCGGCGGGGCGGAGCGCATAAAGCTCATAGAGCCTCTCGATGCGCGCGAGATGCACAGACTCATGAATAAGAGCTGTTTCGTGCTGACAGATTCCGGCGGCCTTCAGGAGGAGGCGCCGGCGCTCGGCAAGCCCGTTATCGTCGCCAGACGCGAGACGGAGCGCCCCGAGGCCGTTCAGGCCGGGACGGTGGAGCTCGCCGGTGTGACCGAAAAGGGCGTGTATGAGGCCATGCGCTCCCTGCTGACGGATGAAAAGAAATATGCCCGCATGGCCCGCGCCGTCAACCCGTACGGGGACGGCAAGGCCTGCGAGAGGATAGCGGACGCCCTGCTCTATGTCTACGGAGGATCGGGCAAAGCGCCCGAGGCGTTCGCTCCGCAGACTAAATGAGCGGCCGCCGGTCGACGCTGCTCGCCGTGGCGGTAACGGTGGGGATCACGGCGCTGGCTATAGCCGCGATACTGATCTTCGGCGACTCAAACAAGCCGACGGATATCGTCCTGCCCGACGAGCCTCCTGCCGCCGCCGTATCGCCGGATCAGACCGCGCCCGAAGAGAAGACCGGGCTCGTCGAAGTGACCCGTGAGACCGTGCAGGCCGTCGTGAGGACGCTCGAGCGCCCCGAGGCCTATTCCCGGCGGCTCGGCGTCGAGTCTTTCTGGGACAGCGGCAGCGCCTTATACTCGGCCGAGGCATGGGTGCGTTCCGGTTCGGTCAGGCTGACCGTCTCGGGCGTTGAGACAAAAAACGTCCTCGTGACGGAGAACAAGGTCTATATCTGGTATGACACGGAAGACGTCTTCGAGGCTCCGCGCGATCCCGGCGAGAGCCTTATCCGCTCCGCCGACGCGTTCAATATGCTCGTGACGTACGAGGACGTGCTCGACCTTCCGACGCGGGACATAACCGACGCCCGCTACGACGAATACGGCGGCGAGCGCTGCATCTTCGTGACTGCGCTCAGCGGGGGATATGAAACGCAGTACGTCGTTTCGGTGGCGACGGGGCTGCTCGTTCACGCCGAGAGGCGCGACGGGGAAGGAAAGCTCGTATACGTCATGGAGGCCTCTGAACCGGTCCTCTCCGCGCCGTCCGAAGACGTTTTCGAGCTGCCGTCAGCCGAGTGAGAAGACGACGAGCGCCGCGAGAGTAATGAGAAGATCCTCGTCCTTTTTCTCCAGATAGAGGAGAAGAAGGATCGCGATAAGCAGAATATCCGCCGTCTCCAGCCTTCCGAGCAGGCCGGAAAGGAGATCGTTGACGGGAGCCGGGAGGCCTGATGGCTTCGCGGCTCCCTGCGTTTGCACGGGCCGGCGCGGGGGCTCCGGGGGACGGCGCGGAGCTTCTTCCGGCTCCTCGACGCGGACGTATCTGCCCGTGTTTCCCGAATAGCGGTTATACAAGCCCGCCGCCTCCTCCGAGCTCCGGTATGACGCTCCTCGCGACGCGGGCTATCCTCGCTATCTTGGCAGCGCGCTCGAGCCGCTCCGCCCTCTCGGGCGAGAGGAAAGGACGCAGAGCCTCCGCGAGGCGCTCCGTCTCGCCCGGAGCGGAGAATTCTCCCGCCGCCTTCGTGATGAGCCCCATAAGGCGCGGGTCGGGGGCGGCCTTCCCGGTCTCCGCGCCGCCCTGCTCTCCCGAGAGGCTCTTTGCCAGCTGCATTATTCGCTCCATGCTCTCCGGGGAGCCGAGGAGCGCATTTATTTTTCCCTCGAGATCGTCCATTTCGGCCCGTCCTTTCAGCCTATTTCATGAGCTCGGAGAGGCTCTGCGCGAGCTGCGCACCTTCCTTCGTCTTCATCAGCGCCGTGAGGCGCTTTCTGACGGCCTCCGTATCGCCGCGCTCGACGGCGCGCTTGAAATCCTCGTCGCCGCCGAGTGCCTGCCCGACCTTCATCCCGGCGTCGCTCTCGGCGAGCTTTTTGAGCCCGGCCTCTTTTCCAGCTATGGCTTCGCGGCCGCCCGCCGCCATCAGCGCGTTGAGCAGATTCGACAAATCGGTTGACATAATATATACCTCCGTGGACGCAGACAGCGTCTGCACTATTATATTCATCCCGTATGCGAGGTGAGCACATATGACGAAAATATTGGTCCTCTCCGATTCCCACGGCCACGTTACGGCCATAAAAAACGCCGTGCGCAGGGAAAAACCCGACGTCGTCATCTTCCTCGGCGACTGCGTGCCGGATATGCTCGAGGCCGCTGAGGACTTCCCGGGGCTCGACGTGCGCTGCGTGCGCGGCAACTGCGATACTTCGCTCGTCGCGCCCGACCGCATGCGCACCAACGTCGGGGGAGTGGAGATACTCGCCGTCCACGGCCACGCCGAGGGCGTAAAGCTCGGCCTGCTGCGCCTCGCGCTCGCCGCCGAGGAGGCGTGCTGCCGCGCCGCGTTTTTCGGCCATACGCACCTATCCTACCGCGGCGCGCAGGGAGGGGTGACGCTCGTAAATCCCGGGGCCCTCTGCGACGGGTCCTACGCCGTCTTCTCTGCCGACGACGGCGTCCTCCGCGAGCTCGAAAGAACGAGATAAAACTGAAAAAGACTCCGCCCCGTCTTATGACGGAGCGGAGTCTTTTGCTGCCCGATATTATCAGGCGATCTCGCTTTGTTCTTATTTCACGACGTCCCGCATTCAAGGGGCGGGGGCTCAGACGCCGAGTCTGTTTCTTTGCGTTTCGCCGTGAGCCATAAGACGATCGCGGCGCCCAGCCAGACGACCCGATATACGTTTGTCGCCGGACTTCCCGGGAAGCCGTCGAATAAGGCGTTCCAGTCGTAGACCGCGCCGAGTGCGTCGATAAAGGTATGATACAGCGCGCAGGCGATCACGCTTTTTGTCGATCTGTATATCGCGGCCAGGGCAAACGCCCAGATAAAGATCGTTATCGCGAATCCGACGACGCTGTCTCCGTAATGATTTGACGTCGGGTCTATAAACACGGGAAAGTGCCAGACGAGCCAGATCGCTGCGGTAACGAGTACAGAAAAGGGGAAGGGCATCCTCTTGTCCAATTCAGGCTGCAGCAGCCCCCGCCAGCCGGTCTCTTCGGCTATGCCGACAAACGGTATCATGATCAGAAAACCGAGAGGGAACATGTACCAGGGCGAGCCGTTGGGCGTTCCGAACAGTATCGCGTAAACGAAAGCGAGCAGACAGAACCCGCCCGTGACGAGCACGGTCTTCAGCTTGTTTTCCGTGCGGAAAATGTTCCGGAACATCTGCCGGATACCGGTCTTTTCTATGAACAGAGAAATGATGAAGACCGCCCAGAAAGGCGTCGGCGTCGAGAAGAGAAGTCCTATCGCCGCATAGAGGAAATAGCCCGCGGTCATTTTTCCCGTTTCGGCGTGCTCTATCGAATACGGCAGCAGCCATACGTTCAGCGTGACGTAGCAAAATGCGGACAGTATGACGATGAGGATAAGATACCACAGCAGCCTGTTCGGCCGGGACTTACGTAAGTCGCTCATTTACGACCTCACTTCCTGCGTATGCGGCGCCGCGTTTGTCAGCCGATGACGACGTCGCCGGAGGTGGTATGGACGTCGCAGAGGACGCCGGAGGAGCTGCCGTAGGGCGTTCTCACGTCGCCGGAGGTGGTCTTGACCTCGTATTTGTATGCGTCGGGATCTGTCATTGTGAGGGCGACGTCGCCGCTCGTGGTGTCTATATCTATCTCGCCGCTCTCGAGGCCGCGGATCGAGATGTCGCCGCTCGTCGTCTTCAGCTTCAGCGGGCCGCAGACGAACCCGTCGGCGACTATCTCGCCGGAGACGGTGGTCACGTCGACTTTGCCGGAGAAAGCGCAGCCGGAGAGGACGAGGTCGCCGCTCGTGGTCTTGACGGAGAAGCTCTCGGCCTCGCCGGAGAAGCTCAGATCGCCGCTCGTCTTTGTGCAGGAAAAGCCGCCCTCTATCGTGCCGGAGAAGCGGACGTCGCCGCTCGTGGTCGCTATGGACACGCCGCCGAGTATCTCGGCGCCGTCGGAGGCGAAGATGTCGCCGCTCGTCGTTGCCGCCGAGAAGCCGCCGTCAATGGTCAGCGCAGGGAGGTATACGTCGCCGGAGACAGTCGCTGCGGAGAGGGAGACGCACTTGGCCGGGACCTCGACGGTCACGGTATACTGCTCTTTGCCGTCGAAGATGCTTATATGTGTGTCGGAGAAGCCCGGCTTGTTCTGCTCCTTTATCTTGAGCCTGCCGCCGTCGAGCTCGATATCATACCAGCGGTCCTCGTTTTCATAGCAGGTGACGCGGTACTGCGAGGAGGAGCCGGCGACGAGCTTTATATCGGTCGCGACGGTCGCGAGCTCGAGTCCCTTGACCTCGGCGGCGGAGAGGGTCTCAGTGCGCTTGACGAATTCGACGCTCTCGCGGCCGTTTACGATCCCGCTGAGGCCGTTTCTGAAGGAGACGGACCACCCGCCGGTGCGGCGGCTATTTATAAGCGCGGCGACTGCGCCGATGAGAAGCCCTATGACTATCAGGCAGACGGCGACAATGATGGCGACTTTAGCTGACTTTTTCATTATTCTTATCCTTCTTTCCTACGATAAGGCGCTTCACTCCGCGCCACATGAGTCCTATGAGCTTGAATATGCCCTTGGCGGCGGCCTTCGCGCCGATGAAGACCAGTACGGTCAGTCCCGCGAGGATGAGCGCGGCGCCGAAGCCGGCTATCGCGAGAGGCGGATCCTTGAAGATCATGTAGACCCCTGCGACGAGCGCGGCCATCGCCGAGACGGCGAGCGCGAGGACGACGGCGAAGAGGACTATGACCAGCGCTATGAGGACGATGTCCACCGCGAGGATGATCGCCGCGAAGGCGAGCAGCAGCGGGAACCAGAAGGGAAAGCCCACTATCGCGAGCACTGTCGTGACCGCGCTGCCGGAGCGCTGCTTTTTCTTTTCTTTCTGAATGCGCTGCTTGACCAGAGTCGGGAGCGGCTGCTCGGCGAGTATCGTCCTCGCGAGCTCGGCGGGATCGCCCATGGAGGCGACGGCCTCGGCCTCGTTCATTCCGTCCTCGACGCGGTCCTGTATCATCTCGGCGTAGTAGCCGAGCCTGCTGTTGCGTTCGCTCTCGTCGAGCTGCATTATCCCGTTTTCGAGCTCGCGCAGAAAATCGTTAAGCGTCATTTTCGCAGCTCTCCTTTACGAATTCGTATACCGCGTTCATTTCCGACCAGCTCTCGAGGAAGTCGGAGAGTTGTTTTCTTCCCGCGTCGGTTATCCTGTAAAATCGGCGAAGCCTGCCGTTGTGCTCGACGGAGTAATCCGTGAGAGTTTTCGAGGCCTCGAGCCTCTTGAGAATGGGGTAGAGCGTCGATTCCGAGATCGCGATGCAGCCGGACAGATCCTTTATTATCTGATAGCCGTAGGAGTCGCCCCTGCGCAGCACCGCGAGCACGCATACGTCCAGAAGTCCCCGTTTGAGTTGAGCGTCAAGCATCAGGATACCTCCTTTCGCAACATACTATACAACGCATAGTATCATGTGTCAAGCAGTATTTTCAAAAAATCCGCGAAAAATTATCTAAATTCCGCCGCGCATCGGGTGAAAAAATTGTCTATAATTACCGTTTTCTCTTGAAAAAGCCTTTTAACATTATTATAATTAGAAAAAAGCCCCTGCTCAGAAAGAAGGAAGGCTAAGCGGGGAGTGTACAGACCCGCGCGCCGGGGAAGGAAGCGGCGCGCGGGGACTTATTAAGGGGGAACTGTAAATGATGACACCGGAAGCTCAGAAGAAATACGATGAAAAAATGGCCCGCGTAATAGCCGCCCGCACGCTCAAGGAGCCCGACAGAGTGCCCATAACGCCGTCGGCCGCGCTCTTCCTCGTCTTCAACGCCGGCTACACCGTGGCCGAGGTCGTCTATGACGACACGCTCGAGAAGCACCGCAAGGCGCTCATCAAGTACCTCAACGAATTCGATCCTGACAACAACCCCGGCATGGCGAACATCGACGCCGGCCAGGGCAAGATGCTCGAGCTGCAAAATCCCAAGACGATGCGCTGGGCGGGCATGCCCGGCAATATCATCGATGAGAACTCGCTCCAGCAGTACGTCGAATTCCCGATACTGCTCGACGACGAGTTCGACGAGTTCAATTCCGACCGCACGGGCTGGACGCTGCGCAAGGCCATTCCCCGCACGTCGGGCCTGCTCGAGCCGCTCGGCAAGATGAACATCTCGACCAGCGCGCCCATGGTCGCGGCGGAGTTTTCAAAGCCCGAGGTCAGGCGCATGATCGAGGATCTGTGGAAGCTCCACGACATGCAGGTCGAGTATAACAAAAGGGTCGCCGCCATTCTCAAAGAGACCAACGAGATGGGCTATCCGACCCTGACGGGAGGCATAGGCGGCGGAGCTCCCTTCGACCAGTACAGCAATTTCCTGCGCGGCACGCTGCTGAGCCTTTCCGACCTCTACGACAGACCGGAGGAGGTCCTCAAGTACGTCGAGCCGGTCTTTGAGGCGAGCATAGCGCGCATCAGGGCCGCGAAGGGCAAGTTCGACGGCAAGCACGTCTTCATGGCCCTCCACAAGGGCATGGACGGCTTCATGAGCCAGGAGCATTACAGAGACTTCTATTGGAAATATCTGCAGAAGGTCATCTGCGAGATCGTCGACGCCGGCATGGTGCCGTACGTCTTCACCGAGGGTAAGTACAATACGAGGCTCGACTTCCTGACCGAGGTCCCCCCCGGAAAGGTCATCTACCACTTCGAGGACGTCGATATGGCCATGGCCAAGAAAAAGCTCGGCAACATCGCCTGCATAACGGGCGGCTTCCCGACGTCGCTGCTCGACTGGGGCACCCCTCAGCAGGTCATCGACGAGACCAAGCGCCTCATCGACATCTGCGCCCCCGGCGGCGGCTACATCTTCGAGACGGGCTGCGGCATGTGCAACGCCAAGCGCGAGAACGTCGTCGCAATGTTCGAGACCGTCAAGGAGTACGGTCGGTATAAATAAAATCGGCCCGCGCGGCCGGGAAGGGAAGAGCGCCATATGATAAAGGTCCTCGCTCTAAACGGGAGCGCCCGCAAGGCGGGCAATACCGCGTCGCTCATTAAGGCCGCCTGCAAGGGCGCGGAGGAAGCCGGCGCGGAGGTCAAGCTCGTCCATCTCTATGACCTCGATTTTCACGGCTGCAGAGGCTGCGAGGCCTGCAAGCTGCTCGACAGCCCCGGCTTCGCGAGCTGCGCCGTGCGCGACGGGCTCTCGGATATCCTAGAGGAGGCGAAGGCCGCCGACGTCGTCCTGCTCGGCTCGCCGATGTACTTCGGGGACGTGAGCGGCGTCATGCGCATGTTCATCGAGCGCTTCCTCTATCCGACGCTGACCTACACCAAAGACCGCCGCAGGGGCTATACAAAGCGCGTGCGCGTCGGCCTCTTTTATACCTCCAACGCCCCCGCGACGACCTACCCCGAGTGGTACGAGCGGCAGCGCAAGATGTTCGAGCAGCTCATCGGCCCCGCCGAATACATGGACGCCTCCGAGACGCTCCAGTTCGACGACTACTCCAAGTACGCCGCCGACATGTTCGACGAGGCGCAGCGCATAAAGCGCCACGAGGAGGTCTTCCCGGAGGACTGCAGACGCGCTTTCGAGATGGGAAAACGCCTCGCGACATTCTGAAAATAAGTTTACATAATTATAAACAGGAGGCCTTCGCAAATGCCGTCGATGCACTTAAATCTCCACAGCAAGTATCTATGCGTGGACACAGATGTTAACATAATACTTCCAGGTATGCCCGGAGGCGCCGACCCGAAAGCCTTTTACGCGAGTGGTAAGAAATACAAGGTCGCGTGGCTGCTCCACGGCGCTTTCGGCGGCTGCTCGGACTGGCTGCGCATGACGAATATCGAGAGATACTGCATCGAGCGCGATCTCATAGCCGTCATGCCCACGGGGCTGAACTCCGGCTATTCCAACATCGACTTCGGCATGTCGAAGTACTCCATGTTCGATTTTCTGACCGAGGAGCTCATGCCGCTCGTTCAAGGCTGGCTGCCCGCCTCGGCAAAGCGCGAGGACAACTTCATGTGCGGTCTCTCCATGGGCGGCGACGGGAGCCTCAAGTACGCGGTAAACCATCCTGACAAGTTCGCGGGCTGCGCCGTCCTCTCCATGGCGCCCGTGCCCGTCTACGAGCCGGACGGGACGATAACGCAGCGCGTGCAGACGAAGATAAAGCGCCTCGGCGGGCTGGACGAGTACCTCGCGAGCTACGAAAACGTCTGGGGCAAGCTCGAGCAGATCCCCGTCGGGGAGCTGCCGCGTCTCTACGTCGCCTGCGGGAAGAAGGACAAGGACGTCTATCCGCGCTTTCTCAAGTTCCGCGAGTATATCGAGTCGCTCGGGCACGAGGCCCTCTTCGAGGAATTCCCTCAGTACGGGCATGAGTGGGGCCTCTGGGACGAATCCATCCAACGCGCCTTCGATTATTTCGGCATCGAAAAGACCGCCCGCTGAACGGCGGACGGCAGCAATAAATCATCAGATCAAGGAGAAGCACCATGTCTACTGTCAAAGACCTCGAAAACCTCATCGAACGCATCGTCGCGCGCGGCATCCCCGGAGCCTCCATATCCGTCTATAAGGACGACAAGCCGCTTTACGAGGGCTGCTTCGGATTCCAAGACTTTGCCCGCACGAAGCCCATGAGCTTCGACACGCTCTTTCGCATGTACTCGATGACGAAGCCCGTCTCGGCGCTCTGCGGCCTCATCCAGTATGAGCGCGGCGTCTTCCTCATGGACGACCCCGTCTCGGAGTACCTGCCGGAGTATAAAAACCTCAAGGTCAGCGTCAAGCAGCCGGACGGCACGTGGACGGTCGAGGAGTCGAAGAAGCCCATGCTCATGCGCCATCTCTTCAACATGAACGTCGGCTTCTACGCCCACGACGGCAGCCCGACCGACCTCGGCATGCAGGAGATGCAGAAGAAGCTCGGCGGGAGCAAGTTCCAGGCCAACTACGACCATCTGACCGAGATTCGCACCCTGCCGATGATCCCGATGCTCTTCGAGCCCGGCGATCACTGGCAGTACGGCTACGGGCTCGACATCATGGCGGGCGTCGTCGAGGCGACGAGCGGCATGGGTCTCGGCGACTTCATGAAGAAGAACATCTTCGATCCGCTCGGCATGAACGAGACGTGGTACCGCTTCCGCGAAGGCTGGCAGGAGCGCATGGCCGACTGCATCAGGCGCGACAGGAAGACCGGCGAGATATCCCACTGCACCGAGGTCATCGGCGACCCGCTGGACGCCGGCCACAGGCCCGACTGCAAGTATGAGAGCGCGTCGACGGGCCTCATCTCGACCCTCCGCGACTATCAGCGCTTCACCCGCATGCTGACTAACGGCGGCGAGCTCGAGGGCGTGCGCATAGTCGGCCGCAAGACGATAGACATGATGAGGACGAACCTGCTCACGGAGTCGATGAAGAAGGAATTTACGTCCCCGACCCTCCTCGGCTACGGCTACGGCTACGGCGTGCGTACCATGGTCGACACCGGCGCGGGCCTCTGCAACGGCACCCCCGGCGAGTTCGGCTGGTGCGGCGCCGCGGGCACGTGGATGGAGGCAGACCCGGCCGAGCGCCTCTCGGTCGTCTTCATGCAGCAGGAGATGATGTCCGACGAGCATTACGTCCAGCCGCGTCTCCGCGCCGTCATCAACGGCATGATAAACTAAGCAAAATAAACGCAAGCCGCCCCGTCCGCATCGGACGGGGCGGTGAATTGCGTCAATGTTAATTTGCGTTGCTTGAGGCAGCAGACCTGTTGAGCGTATCATGACTGCGAAAGGGGGCTTTTGCCATGTTAAGTGAAAACATTAAGACGATAAGAAAAGCAAAGGGCCTTTCCCAAGAAGAACTTGCAGTCAAGCTGAACGTGGTCAGGCAAACGATTTCCAAATGGGAGCAGGGCCTGTCTGTTCCGGATTCCGAGCTGCTGCTTGCGTTATCCGAAGCCCTTGAAACTCCCGTCAGTACTTTGCTCGGAGAGACGGTTGCAGAGCCGGAGGCAGACGATCTGAAAGCAATATCCCGAAAGTTGGAGGTGATCAACCTTCAGCTTTCTAAAAGGCAGCAGTCGCGGAGAAAGACAGCTCATTGGCTTTTTATCTTGATCGCAGTTGTGATCGTACTCATCACGGCGCTGTTATTCATCCTGAACAGCCCCTATTTGGGGTGGAATTATAACGATCCTGAAACGGCTGTTCTCGGGACGGCTTTCCACTCCTTTGAATGGGTATTTATCAGAGTCGCACCGGTCGTCCTGATCGGTTCGATCGTCGGGATCGTCATGACGAGGAGAAAAAACGCCTGAGAAAAAAAGCATTCTGTTTCACATCCTTAAATTCAGGGACGCTTTTTTCTTCCCGCTTATTCCTATATATAGCATACCGCCCCGTCCGATCTGGATGGGGCGGTTTTTATTTGTTCTTATCTTCCCGCGAGGAAGACGGAGGTGTCCGTCGAGAAGTTAGAGACGCTGTATATGACGAGGACGGCGTCGATATCGTTCTCGCGGATGAAGTCCGCGACGCTCGTCCTGAAATAGCGCAGGTCGAGGACGTCTATCGTCGAAAAGCTTCCGAGCAGGAAGGGGAGCTCGCTGTCGAAATAGCTGTCGCGCAGGACGAGCAGGTGCGGGCCCTCGTTTCCCGTATCGACGCGCAGGCGCGGGGTATTGCCGCCGCAGAACATCGAGTATTTGTCCTTCGTCTCGAGGCGGGACATATCGTAGAGCGTGCCGTCCTCCTCGGCCCCGTGCGGGTAGTTTTTGACGACGGCGCCGCCCTGCGGGACGTAGATATCTATGCTGTCGGGCGCTACCCACGTCGCGCCGGAGGAGCTCCACGCCGTGCCGTAAAACTCCGTCGTGACCGTCTCGGGCGCGAAGGCCTGCGGGAGCTTTGCCTGCGCGCCAAAGGCCGAGAGGATGCGCTCGGAGGCGTAGCACGCGCCGAGGCTCGTCCAGTGGTGGTCCGTGCGGTAGAAGATATATTCGTCCGCGGTGGCTTGAAGCGCGCCGGCTATGTCTATCGTCTCCGCGTCGACGCGGGAGTAGACCTCGTCGATGACGGCGAGCTGGTCGGCGCAGTCGGCGTTGGCGGGGAGCCTGTCGGCCCAGACGGCCGCCGCGCCGGGTATGAGCGCGAGGTAAACGTCCGCGTCCGTATTCGCCGCGAGCGCGTTGACGGCGTCGATATTGGCCGCGAGCTGCGCGGGATC
The DNA here is from genome assembly GCA_017550645.1 of Oscillospiraceae bacterium. Classification (GTDB taxonomy): domain Bacteria; phylum Bacillota; class Clostridia; order Oscillospirales; family Oscillospiraceae; genus RGIG7949. The sequence goes on along the minus strand of JAFZOI010000036.1, from coordinate 178,396 downwards.
GGGCTCGGAGAAACGCTCGACGAGGGTATCGTCCGCGCAGAAAAAGACGTTGTTGTTCTCCGTTTTGCCGGCGGCCCGCTCGGCGCGCGCCTTTCCCGCGACCCAGAGATCGCGCCCGAAAAACTGATCGGTTACGTATTTTTCAAAGGACTCCGTGAAGCTTCCGTCAAAGAGCGCCGAGAAGGAGAACTTCGGCGCCTGCGCGAGGTAGCGGTTCTCCTGCTCGGAGAAGGTGCGCGCGGGCGTGACGAGATTGAGCACGGCGAAGGCCGCGATGAATATCACGAAGACGAGTATCTGCGCGAGCGGAGCGCCTTTTTTCATGCTGCGGCCTCCTTTCTAAAATCTGAAGTAGAGGAACGGGTTGTACGTCCCGTCCACGAGGTACGCCGTCGAGATGACGAGCACGATGAGAATGAGCACGGGGACGGCGATCGCCGCCGCCCTGCGCGGGAGCTTTTTCATCGCGAGTGCGCCGAGCGGCGTGCAGGCGAATATCATGACGACGAGCGAGGGGCCGTAGCTGCGCAGGTAGTAGAGCACGTCGGAGCTCGCGAAGCCCGCCGCGCCCGCGCCGAACATCGTCCCGACGTAGCGCACGCAGTCGCCGAAATCGTCTATGGCGAAGAGCGCCCAGCCGACTATGACGACGACGAGCGCGTATATATGCGAGATTATCTTGGACTTGTCCAGCAGCTTGAGCAGGAAGAGCTTCTCTATCGTCAGCCATACCGCGTAGTAAAGCCCCCAGAGCAGGAAATTCCAGCTCGCGCCGTGCCAGAAGCCGGTCAGCGCCCAGACTACGAGGATGTTCAGAAGCTGCCGCGCGAGGCCCTTGCGGTTGCCTCCGAGCGGGATGTACACGTAGTCGCGGAACCACGTCGAGAGGCTGATGTGCCAGCGGCGCCAGAACTCCGTGATGCTCTTGGAGATGTAGGGGTAGTTGAAGTTTTCAAGAAACTCGAAGCCGAGCATGCGTCCGAGGCCGATGGCCATGTCGCTGTAGCCGGAAAAATCGAAGTATATCTGCAGCGAGAACGCTATTATGCCGAGCCACGCGCCCGCAACGGTGAGCTCGCCCGCGGGCATGGCCTTGTAGACGTCCCAGAGCATGCCGATATTGTTCGCCAGCAGGACCTTTTTCCCGAGTCCGACGATGAAGCGGCGCACGCCGGAGGCGAACTGCTCGCGGTCGTTGGCGCGGAAGGCGAGCTGATTTGCGACGTCCTTGTAGCGGACGATGGGGCCCGCTATGAGCTGCGGGAAGAGGGCGACGAACGTCCCGAAGCGGACGTAGTTTTTCTGTACGTCCGCGTCGCCGCGGTATACGTCGATGGGGTAGCTCATGGTCTGGAACGTGTAGAACGAGATGCCGATGGGGAGCGTCAGCCCGAGCGGGCGTATAAACGGGATGAACGAGAGGTTTTCCGCGATGAAATCATAGTATTTGAAGAAGACGAGCAGCGCGAGGTTTACGACCACGCACGCGACGAGGACGCGCTTTGCTTTGCTCCCGTCGCCCTTGAGGCGCGCTATGAGAAGGCCCGCCGCGTAGTTCACGGTTATCGAGAAGAGCATCAGCACTATATAGACGGGCTCTCCCCAGCCGTAGAACACGAGGTTGACGATGAACAGCCAGACGTTCCGCCATTTCGACGGAACGACGTAGTACACCGCCAGCACGACGGGCAGATATATGAACATGAAAAGCAGGCTTGAAAAGACCATGAGGCCCTCCGGAAGTCAGTTTTTCGGCTTGAAGCCGGCGAGCGGGCTCGCGTCGGCGGCGATCTTGAGGTCGGTGTTTTCTATGTGCGTGTATATCTCCGTCGTGCCGAGGTGCTCGTGCCCGAGCAGCTCCTGCAGCGTCTTGAGGTCTACGCCCTTGCCGAGGAGCATCGTCGCGGCCGTGTGGCGGAGCTTGTGCGCGCTGAAGCCGTCCGCGTCGAGCCCGGCTTCCAGCAGGTGCTTCTTGACGAGCGCGTGGACGGTCGAGCGGGATATCCTGTCCCCGCGCGAGCTGAGAAAGAGCGCGCGCGTCGTGACGTCCTTGCGCTCGGCCTCGCGGACGCGGAGCGCCAGATAGTCGTTAATAGCGTCGGCGGCCGCGGCGTTAAGATACGTCACGCGCTCCTTGCCGCCCTTGCCGAGTATGCGCAGATGATCCTCGTGCACGTCGCCGAGGTCGAGCCCGACGAGCTCGGAGATACGCAGCCCGCACGTCAGAAACAGCATCAGTATGCAGAAATCTCGCTTTTCGTGCCGCCCGCCGACGGATGAGAGGAGCTGCCTGCTCTCCTCGACGGTCAGGTACTTCGGCAGCGTCCTGCGTAGCTTCGGGGAGTCGAGCTGCTCGAGCGGGTTTTCCTCCAGCAGGCCCGATTTAACGGTCAGGTATTTGTAAAACGAGCGGAGCGTCGCTATCTTGCGGGCGCGGGAGGCGGCCGAGAGGCCGTATTCGGGGAGGTTCGCGCGCTCGTTTTTGACCCTGTCGCGCGCAAGAAAGGCGAGAAAGTCGTAGACCTCCGCGCGCGTGACCGCCGCGACGAAGGGGAGGTCGACGTCGTTTACGGGAATCTCGTCGAAGGGAACGCTCTCATCGACGACCCCGCGCTGTATCTTCAGAAAGCGGAAGAAGGTCCGCAGGTCGAGATAATATTCGTCGACGGTCTTCTGCGAGTGGCTCTTGATGACCTCGTGATAGGTCAGAAAGTCGCGCACGAGCGGCGAAGCGTCCTTTCTGTAATCCGACATACGATCCCTCCTTTCCGGCGTTTTCCGAACATTTTTATCTATAAGGGATATTATAGCATTTCAAAAAATAAAATCAATAAAGATAAACCCGGAGGTGATCCATATGGAGCTTTTCAAACGTGCGGGAACGCGGCTCGTCATATGCGCAGTTATACTCGCCGCGGCCCTCGGGATAAGGCTCGTAAAGCCCGAATGGACGCAAAAGGCGGCGAAGACCCTCGCCCCCGTGCTGTATGAGAGCGTCGATCTGCGCGAGATGGCCGAGACGCTCGGCGGAGCCTTCAGCGGGCGGGCCGGAGCCGACGACGTCCTCGCGGTGTTCTTCCCGACGGATTGAGGATAGGGAAGGTGCGCGTCGGCTGCGGGGCGCTGCTCGCCGCCGCGGCCGTCGTCTTTTTCGGAGGACTGCGCGCTCTCGCGGTCATTCTGGCCGCCGCAGCCGCGCACGAGGCGGGGCATCTTATCGCCCTCGCTCTGCTCGGAGCGCCCGCGCGGGAGATAAGGCTCGGCGCGCTCGGAGCCGTCATGGAGGCGGACGTCTCGCGCCTCGGCTTCGGCGCGGAGGCCGTTGCCGCCGCGGCAGGTCCCGCCGCGGGGATCCTGCTCGCTCTCGCCGCCGCGCGGTCCTGCCCCGAGCTCGCGGGGACTAGCGCGGCCCTCTCGGCGCTCAATCTCCTGCCCTGCGGCAGCCTCGACGGCGGGCGCATCCTCCGCGCGGGCCTTTCCGCGTTTCTCGGGGCCGACGCGACCGAAAAGGCCGTCACGGCCGTGACCTGCGTCTGCGCGGCCTGCTTCGCGGGGCTCGCGATCCTCGCCCGGAGCCCCGCCGCCTCCGTAACGCTGCTTGCCGCGTCCGTTTGGAGCGCCGCGGGGTTGACAGAGAGAGGTGCAGGGATATAATTTAGGTAGACTCTTTGTAAGGAGCTGCCATGAGAGCCGATCTTGAAAAACTGCTCCCGCTCGTCCAGAAGCCCGCGCGCTATACGGGCGGCGAGTTCGGGGAGATAAAGAAAAAGGACGCGGACACGCGGGTCGCCCTGTGCTTTCCCGACGTGTACGAGATAGGCATGTCCAATCTCGGCGTGAAGATACTCTACGGGACGCTCAACGCCATGGAGGGCGTCGCCTGCGAGCGCGTCTTCGAGCCGTGGGGCGACATGGCCTCGCTCATGCGCGAGCGCGGCGTGCCCCTCTGCTCGCTCGAGAGCGGGCTGCCGCTTGCCGAGTTCGACATGATAGGCTTTTCCGTCGGCTACGAGATGAGCTATATAGGCATACTCAACATGCTCCGCCTCGCGGGCATCCCGCTCCGCTCTTCCGAACGCGACGGCCTCGCGCCCCTCGTCTTCGCGGGCGGCGCGTGCATGTTCAACTGCGAGCCGCTGGCAGATTTTATAGACCTCGCCGTCATAGGGGAAGGGGAGTACATGGACTGCGAGCTCGTCGAGCTCTACCGTCAGGCGCGTCGCGAGGGCATTACAAAGCGAGAATTCCTGCTCCGCGCCGCGAAGATAGAGGGCGTCTACGTTCCCTCTCTCTACGACGTCGAGTACGGCGCGGACGGGACGATATCCCGCTTCGAGCCGCTCCCCGGCGCGCCGGATAAGGTCGTCAAGCGCGTCGTCAGCGACCTCGACGCGGCGTATTACCCCGTCGACGGCATCGTGCCCTCGACTGAGATAGTGCACGACCGCTCCGTTCTGGAGCTTTTCCGCGGCTGCATACGCGGCTGCCGCTTCTGCCAGGCGGGCTTTACCTGCCGCCCCGTCCGCGCACGCTCGGAAGATCTGCTGACGAAGCAGGGGATAGAGAGCATGAAGTGCTCGGGCTACCGCGAGATAAGCCTTTCATCGCTCTCGAGCAGCGACTATCCCGGCCTCGAAAAGCTCTGCGACGATCTGCTGGAGTGGTGCGAGCCGAACATGGCGAGCCTGTCTCTGCCGTCTCTGCGCGCGGACAACTTCTCCATGGAGCTGATGAAAAAAGTCCAGAAGGTGCGCCGCAGCGGGCTCACGTTCGCGCCCGAGGCGGGCTCCCAGCGCCTTCGCGACGTCATAAACAAAAACGTGACCGAGGAGGACGTGCTTACCTCGTGCCGCACGGCTTTCGAGGGCGGCTGGAGCGCGGTCAAGCTCTATTTCATGATAGGCCTGCCGACCGAGACGGACGAGGACGTGCTCGCCATAGCCGACCTCGCGTATAAAGTTCTCGGAGAGTTCAGGCGCCATGCGACGAACAAGGCCCGCGGCGCGCGCGTCACGGTCAGCGCCGCCTGCTTCGTGCCTAAGCCCATGACGCCCTTCCAGTGGGAGGCGCAGGATACGCGCGCGGAGTTTTCCCGCAAGATAGACCTTCTCAAGGCGGCGATGCCGTCCAAGGCGCTGTCCTTCAGCTGGCACGAGCCGGGCGTGAGCTTCATCGAGGCCGTCCTCGCGCGGGGCGACAGAAGGCTTGCTCCCGTGCTCGAGCGCGTGCTGGAGACGGCGGGCGGCCTGCAGGCGTGGGACGAGTATTTCAGCCTGACCAAATGGGAGGAGGCATTCGCCTTCTGCGGCGTCGACCCCGACTTTTACGCCGTGCGCGAGCGCGCGGAGGACGAGATACTGCCCTGGTCGCGCGTATCCGCGGGCGTGACGGACGAATTTCTGCTGCGCGAGAGGCGTCTCTCGCGCGAGTGCCGCACGACGCCGGACTGCCGCGCGCGCTGCTCCGGCTGCGGAGCCGACCGGCTCGGAGGAAAGTGCCATGAACGTTAGGATAAGGTATTCCAAGACGGGCCGCGCGAAGTATATATCGCATCTGGACATGCTCCGGACGTTCCAGCGCGCCTTCGCCCGCGCCGGAGTCGACCTCGTGCACAGCGAGGGCTTCAATCCGCACCCGAAGCTCAATCTCGTGCTCCCGCTGCCGACGTGCTGCGAGAGTCTTTGCGAATATCTCGACGCGGGCGTCGCCGCCGAGTGCCCCGACCTCTGCCATAGGCTCAACGCCGCCCTGCCCGAGGGGATACGCATAGAGCGCGCCGCCGAGCCCGTCATGAAGGCGGGGAGCGTGCGCTTTGCGTCGTGGAGCACGCTGCTGCGCCTCGATGGCGCCTCTCCGCAGGAGACGGCGGAGTATATAGCGGAAGTTTTGTCGGCGCCGGAGCTCCCTGTCGTTAAGAAGACAAAGCGCGGCGAGTCGGTCGTCGACCTGAAAAAATACATGACGGACCTCAGCGTGACGACGGAGACGTCCGGCGTGCGCATAGGCGTGACGCTGCCGACGTTCGAGCCCTCGCTGACCCCGCGGAACATCCTCGCGGCGCTGCCGGATCTGCCGGAATATACGGAATACTGCGTCCGAACGGAGATATACAACGAAAAAATGGAGCATTTTTGCTGAAAAAAGCTTGCATTTTGAAATAAATCATGCTATTATACTCCGGCGCGCGACTCGTGAGGTGCGCGCAGTAGCGGCAACGCCGCTTAGAAGGACGGTCCTCTGCCAGCAGGGCAAGAACGTCTGCCGAGAAGGGAGGAAATGAATAATGGATCTCGTTAAAGTACTCTCCGAGCAGTATCAGAAGCCCGAGATGCCTCAGGTCGAAGTGGGCGACACCGTCCGCGTCAACGTCAAGATCAAGGAAGGCAACCGTGAGCGCGTTCAGGCTTTCGAGGGAACTGTCATCGCCCGCAAGCACGGCGGCATATCCGAGACGATCACGGTCCGCCGCATAGCTTATAACGTCGGCGTGGAGAAGGTCTTCCCCATCCACTCCCCGAACATCGTCTCCATCGAGACCATCCGCCGCGGTAAGGTCAGACGCGCCAAGCTCTACTACCTGCGCGACAGGATAGGCAAGAAGGCCAAGGTCAAGGAAAGACTGTAAAAGCCGAAACGCCCCATCGAGCGATGGGGCGTTTATTTTTGCCTTTCGGCAATATAGCAGTTGTTAAGTGGACGAAATGATGATAAAATAATAAAATACAATAAAGCGCGAATTTGATCTCCGAGAGGTGCGCCATGGGAAACAAAGAAAACGAAAAACAGAAAAACACCCCCAAGCAGGAGGCGTTCGACTGGATAACCTGCGTCGTCTCCGCGCTCGTATGCGCGATACTGATATTCGTCTTCGTCGGCAGGATAATAGGCGTGTCGGGCGATTCGATGAAAAATACGCTGCTCGATCAGGAGCGCATCGTCATATCAAATCTCTTTTATAAGCCGAAGCAGGGCGACATCGTCGTTCTGACGAAGTATTCCTTCCTCGACGAGCCCATCGTCAAGCGCGTCATCGCCGTCGAGGGGCAGACGATAGACATCGACTTCGACAAGGGCGAGGTCTATGTCGACGGCGAGCTCCTTCACGAGGAGTATATCGCCGCTCCGACCCACAGAAGCTACGACGTGACCTTCCCGCAGACCGTGCCGGAGGGCTGCGTCTTCGTCATGGGCGACAACCGCAACGCCAGCAACGACAGCCGCAACAGCGAGCTCGGCATGGTGGACAGGCGATGCATCATGGGCAAGGCGTATATGATCATCCTGCCGATAAGCAAGTTCAAATTTCTGTAAGCGAAATGGATAACGAGAGCATTAAAGACAAGATAAACGTGCAGTGGTTCCCCGGCCACATGGCCAAGGCCCGCCGCATGATGACAGAGAGCGTCAAGCTCGTGGACGTCGTCTGCGAGATCGCGGACGCGCGCATACCCATAAGCAGCCGCAATCCCGAGCTCGACGGCCTGCTCGCGGGCAGGCCGCGCCTTCTCGTGCTCAACAGAACGGACCTCGCCGATCCCGCCGTGACGAAGCTCTGGACGGCGCATTTCAGGGCAGAGGGCGTCCCCGTCATAGAGACGGACGCTCGCTCGGGCAGGGGCGTTTCGGGCTTTCTGCCCGCCGTGCGTTCCCTGCTCGGCGACAAGATCGCCGCGCTAGAAGCCAAGGGGCAGAGCGGCAGGGCGATCCACGCCATGGTCGTCGGCGTCCCGAACGTTGGCAAATCGACGTTTATAAACAAGCTCGCCGGCCGCAAGGCCGCCATAGCCTCCGACAGGCCGGGCGTGACGCGCGGCAAGCAGTGGATAAGCGTCGGCGGACTTCAGCTTCTCGATACTCCGGGCCTTCTCTGGCCCAAGCTCGACGGCGAGAACGTCGGCGAGCACCTCGCCTTCACGGGCGCGGTCAAGGATCAGATACTCGACGTCGAGGCGCTCGCGGCGCATCTCATGAAGTGGCTCGCGGAGCGCTATCCCGAGCTTTTGTCGGCGCGCTATAAAACAGAGCTCGACGCGGACGCGGCGGGCTGGGAGCTGCTGGAGCGGGCGGCGCGAAAGCGCGGCTTTCTCGTCTCCGGCGGCGAGGTAGATACCGAGCGTATGGCGAATATACTGCTCGACGAATTTCGCGGCGGCGTCATAGGCCGCATCTCGCTCGAAAGGCCGGGTGACGAGCCATGAAGGACGCGACGCTGGAATTCGGCGCCTCCGTCTGCGGGGCGGACGAGGCCGGAGCGGGCCCTCTCGCGGGACCCGTCTACGCGGCGGCGGTCATTTTGCCGCCCGGCTGCGTGATAGAAGGGCTCGACGACTCAAAAAAGCTGACGGAGAAAAAGCGCGAGGCGCTTTTCGACGTCATCTGCCGCGAGGCCGTGGCGTGGGCCGTCGCCTCCGTCGACGAGAAGATCATAGACGAAATTAACATCCTGCGCGCCCGCATGCGCGCCATGGACGAGGCAATAAAGGCGCTCTCGCCCGCGCCGGCGCTCGCCCTCATAGACGGCAACAGGACGCAGGGTATAGACGGCGAGACCCGCGCCGTCATCGGCGGCGACGGGATATATTCCTGCATCGCTGCCGCGTCCGTCCTCGCCAAAGTGAGCAGGGACAGATATATGTACGATCTCGCGGAGAAGTACCCGCAGTACGCCTTCGACAGGCACAAGGGTTACGGGACGAAGCTCCATTACGAGCGTCTGGCGCAGTACGGGCCCTGCCCGGCGCACAGGCTGACCTTCCTCAAAAAGAAGCATGGATAGGCGGTTGACCGGCGCGTGGGGTGAGGCCGAGGCCGCGCGCTATCTGCGAAAAAAGGGCTATAAGCTCCTCGGCATGAACTACCGGACCCGCATGGGCGAGGTTGACATAATTGCACAAAAAGGCGGATTTCTCGCCTTCGTCGAGGTCAAGACGCGCTCGGACGCGGCCCACGGCGAGGCGAAGGAGTTCGTGACCGCACGCAAGCAGGCGAGGGTCATCCTCGCCGCGCAGGACTGGCTCGGCAAAAACGAGACGCAGCTGCAGCCCCGCTTCGACGTCGTCGAGGTATACAGGCGCGCGGACGGCTCAGCGGAGGTGAACCACATTGAAAACGCATTCGAACAGACCGCCGCTCTTTGACGGGCACTGCGATACCTTGCTCTGGCTAAAGGGCGACCTCGTCTCGAACGGCCTGCACGTCGACCTGACGCGCGCTGACTATTCGCCCTACGCGCAGTTTTTCGCGATATATCACCCCTTCAAGCCGATGTTCGACGAGCTTTACGCCAAGCTCATGCGCGAGCTCGAGACCGCCGGCGACGCCGTGCGCCTCTGCCGGACGGCGGGGGAGGCGGAGAAGGCGGCCGAGGCCGGAGCCGCGGCGGCGTTCATCTCCGTCGAGGGCGCGCACGTCTTTGACTGCGACGTCGGGAGGCTACCGGAGCTAAGGGAGAAGGGCGTTTCCTCCGTCTGCCTGACGTGGAACACCCCGACCGTCATCTCCGGGACGAACGTCAACGAGCCCGAGCGCGGGCTCTCCGCCGAGGGGAAGGCTCTCGTGCGGAAGATGAACGAGCTCGGCATGATAGTTGACGTCTCGCACCTTTCCGACCCCGGCTTCTGGGACGTAGTCGAGACCTGCGAGGGCCCGTTCGTCGCCTCCCACAGCAACTCCCGCGCGCTCTGCGCCCACACGCGCAATCTGACGGACGACATGTTCCGCGCCATAGTCGAAAAGGGCGGCGTGGCAGGACTGAATCTATACTCCGCGTTTCTCGTCGAGCCCGGAAAAACGGCGACGGTGGAGGACGCGGTGCGCCATATTGAGCATTTTCTCGAGCTCGGTGGGGAAAAGAACATCTCTATCGGCGGCGATCTCGACGGATGCGACACGCTCCCGGCCGGTATCGCCGGGATACAGAACGTCGGCAAGATATTCGACGCGCTCGTTGCCCGCGGCTGCCCCGAGAGCACGGCGCGGGACATTTTCTACAACAATCTGATGAGAGTGGTGAAGCAGGTATGCGGTACGTAAGCACGAGAAACGCCAAGGCGTTCGTTTCGGCATCCGAGGCCATAACGCGCGGTCTCGCGGAGGACGGAGGGCTCTATCTGCCCGAGTCCATCCCGGCGCTGGAAGCCGATTTCGTCGCGCGCATGACTCCGATGAGCTATCCCGAGCGCGCGGCGTTCATAATGAAAAAATACCTCGACGAATTCATGGAGGACGAGCTCCTCGCCATGGCGAAGGCGGCCTACGCCTCCTTCGACGATCCCGACGTCGCCCCGACGCGCGTCGTCGCTCCGAAAACGGGCATGCTCGAGCTCTGGCACGGGCCGACCTGCGCTTTCAAGGATATGGCTCTGCAGATGCTGCCGCGCCTGCTGACGGCCTCCATGCGCAAAAATGGCGACACGCGCCGCGTCATGATCCTTGTCGCGACATCCGGCGATACCGGCAAGGCCGCGCTCGAGGGCTTCCGCGACGTCGAGGGGACGAGCATCCTCGTCTTCTATCCGCGCGACGGCGTCTCCGACGTGCAGAAGCTGCAGATGACCTCGCAGGAGGGCGGCAACGTCGGCGTCTGCGGCGTTCTGGGAAACTTCGACGACGCGCAAAACGGCGTCAAGGCCATCTTCTCCGATGAGAAGATACGCGCAGAGCTGGCTTCGAGCGGGACGTTCCTTTCCTCGGCGAACTCGATAAACTGGGGCCGCCAGCTCCCGCAGATAGCCTACTACGTCTCCGCCTACTGCGATATGGTCTCGGCGGGCGAAGTCAAGGCGGGGGAGAAGCTAGATTTCTGCGTCCCGACCGGCAATTTCGGCGACATCCTCGCCGGCTGGTACGCCATGCGCATGGGCGTTCCCGTCGGCAAGCTCATCTGCGCCTCGAATTCCAACCGAGTGCTGACCGACCTCTTCGAGACGGGCGTCTACGACAGACGCCGCAAGCTCATGACGACCGTGTCCCCTTCGATGGACATCCTCATATCCAGCAACCTCGAGAGGCTGCTCTTCGAGGAGTCGGGCAAGGACGACGCGCTCGTGCGCCGTCTCATGGGAGAGCTCGGCGGCGAGGGGATATACTCCCTGCCGGAGAGCTTGAAGAACAAGCTCGCGGAGGAGTTCGCGGCCGGCTGCTGCACCGAGGACGGGACGAAGGCCGCCATAGGCGAAGTCTGGAAGTCCTGCGGGACGCTCATCGATACGCACACCGCCGTCGCGTGGCACGTCCTCGAAGAATACAGAAAGAAGACCGGCTCGGACAGGCCCGCCGTCGTCGTATCTACTGCGAGCCCCTATAAGTTCTGCGCCGCGGTCATAGAGGGCCTCGGCTCCGCGCCGAAGTGCGAGGGGACCGACGCCATTTTCGAGCTCGCGGAGCTCACCGGAACGGAGCCGCCCGCTCCGCTGGCGGCGCTTCGCGGCAAAAAGCCCATCCATACCGGCTTTGCTTCCAAAGAGGAGATGCCGGAGGTAGTGCTGCGATTCGGGAGGTAAGCTCGTGGCGCTTTACGCGATAGGAGATCTGCATCTGTCCATGTCCGCGGATAAGCCGATGGACGTTTTCGGCGCGCGCTGGGAAAACCACGTCGAGAAGCTCCGCGAGGGCTTTTCCGCGCTGACGCAGGACGACGTGTGCGTTCTCTGCGGGGACCTGAGCTGGGGCATGTCCATCGCCGACTGCCTCGACGATTTCAGGTTTATCGCATCCCTGCCGGGGAGAAAGATCGTCCTCAAGGGCAACCACGACTATTGGTGGACGACGCGCGCCAAGGCAGAGCGCTTCTTCGCCGAAAACGGCATCGAGGGTATCGAGATACTCAACAACAACTGCGTCATGTACGACGAAAAGACCGCCGTATGCGGGACGCGCGGCTGGTTTTACGAGGAGGAGACGGGCGCGGCTCACGACAAAAAGATCATGGAGCGCGAGATAGGCCGTCTCGAGACCTCGCTCAAGGCCGCCGGAGACGCGGAAAAGCTATGCTTTCTGCATTATCCGCCGATATTCAGGGATTATATATGCCGCGAGATGCTCGACATGCTCTCGGCCTACGGTGTGCGCCGCTGCTTTTACGGGCATATCCACGGCCTCGGGCACAAATTCGCCGTCGAGGGGCTCAACTACGGCGTGGATTACAGGCTCGTCTCCGCCGACTACGTCGATTTCAGACCGGTCCGCGTGCTGTGACCTCAGACGACAAAAAACGATTGAAATTCCAAGCAAAATCTGTTATTATCTTTTATTAGCAGTATCGAAAGTCCAGAAACATAGAGAGGATGTCCGTCAATAATGGAAATCACCAAAGTCGAAAAGAAAGAAAAGAGCATAGCCGCCGTCACGGTAGTCGTCAGCCCCGAAGAGTTCGACGAGGCCGTCAACGCCGTTTACAAGAAAAACCGCGGTTCCATCATGGTCCCCGGCTTCCGCAAGGGCAAGGCCCCCAGAAAGATCATCGAGGGCATGTACGGCAAGGGCGTCTTCCATGAGGACGCGATAAACGAGATCGCTCCGCAGGCCTACGCTCAGGCGATAAAGGAGAAGGAGCTCAAGGTCGTCGCTTCCCCCGCGCTCGAGGCCGCCGACGTCGGAGAGGACGGCAGCCTGACCCTCGTCATCGACGCCGTGCTCTATCCCGAGATAACGCTCAAGAAGTATAAGGGCCTCGAGGCCGTCCGCAAGGGCGCCAAGGTCGAGGATTATCAGATAGACGCCGAGATCGAGCGCCTGCGTCAGCGCAACGCCAGCCTCGTCACCACCGAAAACGAGGCCAAGTACGGCGACACCGTCGTCATCGACTACGAGGGCTTCGTCGACGGAGTCCCGTTCGAGGGCGGCAAGGACGTCAACCACAGCCTCGAGATAGGCTCCAACAGCTTCATCCCCGGCTTTGAGGTGCAGTGCATAGGCGCCAAGGCCGGCAGCGACATCGAGGTCAACGTGACCTTCCCCGAGGAGTACCACGCCAAGGAGCTCGCTGGCAAGCCCGCCGTCTTCAAGGTGCACGTCCATGAGGTCAAGGAGAAGATACTGCCCGAGCTCGACGACGAGTTCGCCAAGGACGTCTCCGAGTTCGACACGCTCGCCGAGTATAAGGAAAACATCCGCAAGACCCTTCAGGAGAACGCCGAGAACAGCTCCCGCGACGAGTTCCTCGATAAGATACTCGAGCAGATAACCGCCGAGATGGAGGGCGAGATACCCGACGCCTACATCGACGAGCGCACGCAGGAGCAGATCGAGCAGTTCGCCCAGAGGCTCCAGCAGCAGGGCATCAGCCTCGATATGTATATCAAGATGTTCAACATCCCGCAAGACGAGTTCGTCGCCAACATGCGCAAGACCGCCGAAAAGCAGCTTCGCGAGGAGCTCGTCCTGACCAAGATAGCCGACCTCGAGAACATCCAGGTCGCCGAGGACGACAAGGAGGCCGAGTACGAGAAGCTCGCCAAGCAGTACGGCGTCGAGACCGACTCCGTCAAGAGCTTCTTCGACGTCGATCTCTTTGAAAACAGCATCCGCGTCATGAAGGCCGCCAACTTCCTCGTCGACAACTCCGTCGCGCTCCCCGAGCCTCCGGCCGAGGAGAAGACCGAGGAGAAGCCCGAGGACAAGGCTGAAGAGAAGACCGAAGAGAAGGCCGAGGACAAGGCCGAGTAACGGACGCTCCGCCGAGCGGGGCGGCAAAGCAAGGGAGGATCGATATGAGCCTTATTCCTTATGTAGTAGAACAGACCAGCAGGGGAGAGAGATCCTATGACATTTTCTCCCGCCTGCTCAACGATCGCATCATTTTCCTCTCGGAAGAAGTAAACGACGTGACGGCGAGCCTCGTTGTCGCGCAGCTTCTTTACCTTGAGGCGCAGGATCCCGACAAGGACATCCAGTTTTATATCAACAGCCCCGGCGGGAGCATCACGGCCGGTATGGCCATCTACGATACCATGCAGTATATCAAGGCCGACGTCTCGACGATATGCATCGGCATGGCCGCCTCCATGGGCGCGTTCCTGCTCTCCTCCGGAGCCAAGGGCAAGCGCATCGCGCTCCCCAACGCCGAGATCATGATCCACCAGCCCTCCGGCGGAAGTCAGGGGCAGGCGACGGACATCCAGATCCAGGCCGAGCGCATCCTCAAAATGAAAAAGCATCTCAACGAGATACTCGCCGCCAATACCGGCAAGCCCATCGAGGTCATCGAGGCCGACACGGAGCGCGATCATTTCCTCACGCCCGAGGAGGCCGTTGAATACGGATTGATCGACAAAGTCATTTATAAGAGGTAATTTATGCCTTACGACGAGCACACAACGGTGCGCTGCTCCTTCTGCGGGAAATCCGGGAAGGAGGTCAAGCGCCTCATAGCGGGCAGGAACGCGTTCATCTGCAACGAGTGCATCAGGCTGTGCCTCGACGTGCTCGACGACGACCTCGTTTCGACCGGAGAGAAACCGGATATCCTCCGCGATAAGAGCGAGGCCAACGATCTGCCCCGCCCGAAGGAGATCAAGGAATTCCTCGACGAGTATATCATCGGGCAGGAGCAGGCGAAGATCGCGCTCTCCGTCGCGGTATATAACCACTATAAGCGCATCGTCCACGCCAAAGAAAACGACGTCGAGCTTCAAAAGAGCAATATCCTGCTCATCGGGCCGACCGGCTGCGGCAAGACGCTCTTTGCGCAGACGCTCGCGAAGATACTCCAGGTCCCGTTCGCCATCGCCGACGCGACGACGCTGACCGAGGCCGGCTATGTCGGCGACGACGTCGAGAATATCCTCGTGCGCCTCCTGCAGGCCGCGGATTTCGACGTCGAGCTCGCGCAGCGCGGCATCATCTATATCGACGAGCTCGACAAGATAGCCCGCAAGAGCGAGAACACCTCCATAACGCGCGACGTCTCCGGCGAGGGAGTTCAGCAGGCGCTGCTGAAGATCCTCGAGGGGACCGTGGCGAACGTCCCGCCGCAGGGCGGGCGCAAGCATCCGCATCAGGAATTCATTCAGGTCGATACGACGAACATCCTTTTTATTTGCGGCGGAGCATTTGCCGGAATAGAAAAGATAATCGAGGACAGAATGAACAGGAAGACCATCGGCTTCGGTGCGGAGATCAAGCGCAAGGAGGAGAAGGATGTCGGAGAGATCCTGACCCATATCCAGTCGCACGATCTCATGAAATTCGGCATCATCCCCGAGCTCTGCGGCCGTATCCCCGTCATAACGCCGCTCAGGAACCTCAGTCGCGAGGACCTCATCCGCGTCATGACGGAGCCGAAAAACGCCATAACGAAGCAGTATAAGACGCTGCTGTCGTATGACGGAGTGGAGCTCGAATTTACGGACGGCGCGCTCGCCGCCATCGCCGACAAGGCTATCGATATGGAGATTGGCGCGCGCGGACTTCGAAGCATAACCGAAAAGATAATGACGGACGTCATGTATGCCGTACCGTCCGACGACGGTATCGAGCGCGTCATAGTCGACGTGGACTGCGTCAACGATGGGGCCGCACCGCAGGTGATAAGAAAGACTATCCCGGAAGCCGCCGGAGAATAAAAGAAGACCATTGCGGCCCCGGCCCGGACTCGTTTCCGGGCCGGAGGCCGCGCGTTTTTTCAAGATCATGAATATGAACGTAGAAACAGTAAAAACAGAAACGATGCCCATGATCCCCATGAGGGGAGTCTCGGCTTTCCCGGGGATGCTGCTCAATTTCGACATTGAGCGCCCCATATCGGTCGCCGCCATGGAGGCCGCCATGATAAACGGCCGGCGCGTCTTCCTGCTCGCCCAGCGCGAGCCGGAAACGGAAAGGCCCGAGCTCGAGGATCTCTATGTCATCGGGACGATATGCTCCGTCCGCCAGATACTTCGCACGCCGACGGGAGGGGTCCGCGCCCTCGTCGAGGGCGAGACGCGCGCGAGGCTCGTCCAGCTCCGCTCGACGGACCCGTACTTCGTCGCCGAGGTCGAGAAGATCCCTGAGGTCGCCCCGACCCGCGCGGGCGATAAGCTCGAAGCCCTCCTGCGCCAGACGCGCAGTCTCATAGAGCGCTATATCGAGCTCGCGCCATCCGTATCTCCGGAGCTAGCGCCGACGGTCAATACCCGCGACGAGCCCGGCTACCTCGCGGACTACATCGCGCAGAACGTCTATATGAAGCACGCTCACAAGCAGGAGATACTCGACGAGCCGCGCCCCCTGCGCAGGCTCGAAAAGCTCAATAATATCCTGCTCGACGAGCTTGAAGTGCTCAAAATAGAGATGCAGATACGCGCCAAGACGCGCGACCGCATGATGGGCCACCAGCGCGAGAGCATCCTGCGCGAGCAGATAAAGACGATCCAGATGGAGCTCGGCGGCGAGCCCGACGAGATGAGCGAGGAGCAGGAATACGCCAAGCGCATCGACGAGCTCGACGCGCCCGATTTCGTGCGCGAAAAGCTCCATAAGGAGCTCGACCGCATGATGAAGCAGCCCTACGGTTCCTCCGAGGCGTCCGTCGGCCGTAACTACCTCGACACCTGCCTGTCGCTCCCGTGGAACAAAAAGACCGAGGAGCGCGCGGACGTCGAGGTCACGAGAAAGATACTCGACAAGGATCACTACGGCCTCGAGAAGGTCAAAAAGCGCATCGTCGAATTTGTCGCGGTCAAGCAGTACGCCCCCGACGCGAAGGGCTCCATCCTCTGCCTCGTCGGCCCTCCGGGGACGGGCAAGACCTCCATCGGCATGTCCGTCGCCCGCGCGCTCGGGCGCAAGCTCGCGCGCATCTCGCTCGGCGGCGTGCACGACGAGGCCGAGATACGCGGCCACAGGAAGACCTACGTCGGCGCCATGCCAGGCAGGATAATCAGCGCCGTCGCGCAGGCGGGCTCGAGCAATCCGCTCCTCCTGCTCGACGAGATAGACAAGCTCGGCAGCGATTACAGGGGAGACCCCTCCGCCGCGCTTCTCGAGGCGCTCGACATCGAGCAGAACTCGACCTTCCGGGACCACTATCTCGAGCTGCCGTACGACCTTTCCGGCGTGCTCTTCATAACGACCGCCAACACGACCGCGACCATCCCGCCGGCCCTGCTCGACAGGATGGAGGTCATCGAGCTGACGAGCTATACCGACGAGGAAAAGCTCCAGATCGCCAAGCGCCACCTGCTGCCGAAGCAGCGCCGCGCCCACGGGATAAAGGCCTCGCAGCTGCGCATATCCGACGGCGTGCTGCGCGAGCTCATCGCGGGCTGGACGCGCGAGTCCGGCGTGCGCATCCTCGAGCGCGAGATCGCCGCACTCTGCCGCAAGGCCGTGCTGAACTTCATAGACGAAGACAAAAAGAGCCTGACCGTCACGCACGCGATGCTCGAGGAGTTCCTCGGCCCGAGAAAGTATAAGCCCGAGGCCGCCCGGCTGACCGACGAGGTCGGCCTCGTGAGGGGGCTCGCGTGGACCAGCGTGGGCGGCGAGACGCTCGACGTCGAGGTCAACGTCATGCCCGGCTCCGGCAAGCTCGAACTCACCGGCAACCTCGGCGACATCATGAAGGAATCCGCCCGCGCCGGCGTCAGCTACATCCGCAGCCGCGCCGACAAGCTGCCCATCGACCCGGAGTTTTACAAGACGAAGGATATCCATATCCACGTCCCCGAGGGCGCCACGCCTAAGGACGGCCCGTCCGCCGGCATCACGATAACGATAGCGCTCATCAGCGCGCTCTCCGGCGCGCCCGTCCGCCGCGACATCGCCATGACGGGGGAGATAACGCTCCGCGGCCGCATCCTGCCCATAGGCGGGCTCAAGGAGAAGACGATGGCCGCCCTGCGCAGCGGGGTCAAGACCGTCATAATCCCCGCCGACAACGAGAGCGATCTTGAGGAGATAGACCCGAACGTGCGCCGCGCGCTCAACTTCGTCACGACGGACCATATCGACAAGATACTCGACTTCGCGCTCGATTTCTCGGCGATAAAGAAGGACGAAAAAGCGGGATAAGATACTCGCATCAGCAGGAGGCCGCAGAGCAGACGCTCTGCGGCCTTTCTCTGTTGCTTAATAAAAAATTATCGAAAAACGATAAATAATTGTTGACAAATGCGTAAACGGGTGTTATCATCCGGGTAATACGATACGTACCGTACGGAGGAAACGATATGAAGGCATCGACTGCGGAGAAGCTTGCGGGGGTCCTGAAATGGATAGTGACGGCCGTCTTTATCCTGCTGCTGGCCCTGATGGTTTTCGTCCCCTACCTGACGGGGATACGAGCTATGCTCGCCTGGACCTATTCGATAAAGCCGGACTTCAGCTTCAAGGCCGTTTTTGAGGCGTGGAAGGTGCTGTTCGGAGGCGGCGACCTTTGGAGGACGGTGCTCGCATGGTTTCTTCTCTTTTGCGGCGTCTGCGCCGCGGTCATTCTATGGCAGGCGAGGACGGTGCTCAAGAATCTATCCGCGGGCAGGCTCTTCGTCCGCGGGAACGTGACCGCCGTCGTGCGGGCAGGCCTCTTCTGCTTCTTCATCGCCGCCGCGTCCGCCGTCCGCCTCGTCATAAATCTGATCATAGCCAAGACGGCCGCGCCGATAGTATCCTATGCGACGTTTTTCATCCCCGTGTTCGTCATCGCCGGTCTTATCCTTCTTATAGCCGGAGCGCTCTTTGCCCGCGCCGCCGAGCTCAAAGAGGACAACGACCTCGTGATCTGAGGTGGGACCATGCCTATAATAGTTAATCTCGACGTCGTCATGGCCAAACGCAAGATAGGGCTGAACGAGCTCGCGGCAAAGGTTGACATAACACCTGCAAACCTCTCCGTCCTCAAGACGGGGAAGGCCCGCGCGATTCGTTTCGGAACGCTTGAGGCCATCTGCCGCGAGCTGGACTGCCAGCCCGGCGACATACTTGAATTTCGCAGCGGAGAATAATGAAATGAAAAGAAAGATAACGTTTTCATGGCGCGAATGGGTCGCGCTCGCGGCCTCGCTCGCCCTTGCGGTGCTGTTCGTCCGCGTCTGCGGCTTTTTCCGCATCGTCGACACTTATTTCACGCCCGGCGTCAGCGCGGCGATATTCGGCCTCGGCCTCCTCGCCGTCGGCGACTGGTACCTCGGCAGGGGCGCGCGGCGCGACGTAGTCGCGATACTGCTCATGGCCGCCTCCGCGCTCTCCGCGCTCTCATGCGCGATATTCTCGAGCGTGGGCCTCGGCCTTCTCAATATAGCCGCCTGCTGGCTGACCGGCGCTATGGGCCTCATGCGCATGGCGGGGAAGGACCGCTTCGGCCTCGACCGCTGGCAGGTCGTCCCGAACACGATAGGTCAGTTTTTCAAGTCGCTCTTCGTCAATTTCGATAAGCCCTTCCGCGCGCTCGGCTCGGTCGGCGGCAAAAACAAGGGCAGGTTCATCGGCGTGCTCATAGGCATTGCCGTCGCGCTTCCGGTGCTCGCCGTAGTCATTGCGCTGCTTTGCTCGGCCGACGCTGTCTTCGGCGGGATATTCGACAGCATAGCGGAGTGGCTCGTGGAGCTCGACGCCGTACGTACCGTCTGGGACGTCTTCCGCGCCGTGACGTACATGCTGATGATCTTCTCCGCTCTCTGGTATCTCGCATGGCCGAGACAGAAGGTCACGCCGGAGGAGAAGACCCGCGCCAATACGCAGAGCGCCCCGTTCGTCATCGTACTTATCCTGCTCGATATCGTCTACGCCGTGTTCGTCTTCATCCAGATCGCGTTCCTCTTCGGCGGGCGCGAGACGGCCCGCATGCAGGGCGGCTTCGCCGAGTATGCGCGCACGGGCTTTTTCCAGCTCGTCGCCGTCGCGCTCATCAACGTCGCCGCTGTGCTCGTAACGTCCGTATTCATGCGCCGCGACAAGGGCGGGAAGGCCGCCGTCTGGGCGTCGGTCCTGCTCACGGCGCTGACGCTCGTCATCCTCGTCTCGGCTGTCTGGCGCATGTCGCTTTATATCTCCGAGTACGGCCTCTCGATGCTCCGCCTCGGGACTCTCGTCGCCATGGCGCTCATCGCCGTCGGCCTCGCGCTCGCTACGTTCAAGCTTTTCAGACCGTCGCTGAAGTTCTTCCCGGTCTTCTTCGCGGTGTGCCTCGCCGCGTGGATAGGCTTCAACTACGCAAATCCCGCGCGCTTCGTCGCCGACTACAACGTAAAAGCGTATCTCGGCGGCAGAGCGGAAACGGTCGACGTCGAATATCTGCAGGAGCTCGGGCCCGAGGCCGTCGCGCCTCTGCGCCTGCTCGAGGCAAGCTCGCCCGAGCACGCCGGAGAGGCGCGCAGGGCCGCCGAAGCCGTCATCGAGAAGACGAAGGAAGCCGATTGGTACGAGTGGAGGCTCTTTTTCTCCCTCGCAAAATAAAAAAGCTCTTGCGCAAACCCCTGCCTTATGCTATACTATGGCACGTTGAGACGGCGCCATAGCCAAGAGGTAAGGCAGAGGTCTGCAAAACCTCGATTCACCAGTTCAAATCTGGTTGGCGCCTCCAAAAAAGAGCGTCTTTTGCCGACCGGCAGAAGACGCTCTTTTAACATCGCTTTTTTATACCTCGACGCTTTTTCCGAGCTCCATCGCAAAGACCCTGCCCTTGTATTTATCCAGTATCGGCTGGAGGTCGACGGGCGCGGTCAAGGGCGGGAAAGTATCGTCGTAATGATCGAGCGCGACGCGCTTCGGTCCCAGCCGCTCGATGATTCCGACTGCGGGCGGGAAGCAGTCCTCCCAGCCGTTGTAGGGGAGAACGAGCATGTCCGCGCCGGTCGGGTACTCGACGCCGCCGCGCAGATTCATGCTCCCCATGAGGCAGACGGTCTTTTCCCCGGCCTCGACGACGTAAAAAACGCACTCGTCGTTTTCCGGACTCGTCAGATGCGCCAGGAGGATACGCGGGAGGTTCCCGCGGGCGGGGGAGGCAAGTATGCGGGCAGAGCGCGAAGGCGTCGCCTTCGGCAGGACGGCGTGCTTTCCGTGCAGCGCGCGTATCGTGAAGTCCCCGACCTTGAGCACGTCGCCGAAGCGCACGATCCGGAGAGCCTCGGCCGCGACGCCCTTTTTCAGAAGGGTATAATAGGGCGTCTGTGTGCAGAAAATCCTCGCCTCCGGATTCCGGCGGGCGACGTCCGGAATGGACAGGATATGGTCCAGATGTCCGTGAGTGACGAAAATGTCCGTAAACCCGTCGAAATCCGCGAGCTTAACGGGAACGGGGGACCCCTTGAGCGGGATGAACGGATCGAAGAGCAGCCGCCCGCTTTCCGAAACGATCTCTATTGAAGCCGTACCGTGCCAAACCAGACGCATGGACCGTCCTCCGCCTTTCCCGCCGTTATCTGTCGTCACTTTATCATACAACGCCCGGCGCGGCAAGGCCAGCCCGCCGCCCGCGCACAAAATATAGCGCAATATATAAAAAACGGGGCAAGGTCTTGTAATCGAAGGCGAAAATGTGTATATTTACTAAAAGAGACATGCTCTGAAAAAGGGAGGCAGCGCGCTTGAAAGTTCTGTATCTGGTCAACTTTGCAGGCAAGGCCGGTATCGAAAAATACGTGCAGAATCTGACGCGGCTCCTGCCGGCTGCCGGCGGAACTCCGTATTTCGCCTACGGCGTTCCCGGTCCGCTTTCGGAAAAGCTGGCCGAGGCGGGCGTCCCTTCGCTGCAGCTCTCGCTGGAATGGAAAAACGCGCTCCGCGCCGCCCGGACTCTGGCCCAATACTGCCGGCATAACGGCATAGACGTCATCCACGCGCAGTGCCCGCGGGAGAACGTCATCGCGCTCATGGCGAAAAAGAGGCTGCCCGGCCTGCGCGTGGTGTATACCGAGCACTTTACGCGCCGCTGCGGCGCCGCTTGGCGCATGCTCTACCGCATCTTCACCCCGCGCGACGACCGCGTCATCGCCGTCTGTCAGGAGGGCAGGGACGTGCTTATCGCCAACGGCTGCCGTCCGGATAAGATACAGGTCATCTATAACGGCATCGAGCCGCGGGCGGAAAGGCCGCGTTCGGACAAGCTGCGAAGCGAGCTCGGTCTCTCGGAGGACGTGTTCGTCATCTCCTGCCTTGCGCGCTTCGACCCGGAAAAGGATCTCGACATGCTCGTGAGGGCGCTGACCCGCCTGAAACAGCTGACGGACAGGCCGTTTTGCTGCTGCGTTGCGGGGGACGGGCCGCTCATGGAGGACATACGCGGCAAGATAGCTGCGGCAGGGCTTGAGCGGGAGATGATCCTGCTCGGCTACCGCACGGACGCCGCCGATATCCTCGCGTCCTCCGACCTGTACGTCTGCTCGTCGAGCTGCAACGAGGCTCTGAGCTTCGCTATCCTCGAGGCGATGAACTCGGGGCTACCGCTCGTCGTCACGGACGTCGGCGGCAACCGCGACTTGGCCGAGACGCAGATAGTCTGCGGCTCCGTCGTCCCGCCCGGGGACGCGGACGGCTTCGCGGATGCGATCGCGGCCCTCATGGCCGACGACGCTCTGCAAGAGGAGTGGTCCGCGGCGGCTCTGCGCAAGGTCGCGGAGCGATTCGACCTCAATAAGCTTGCGCTTTCGGTATTTGAAACCTATGAAGAAACGGAGAAATAGATCATGATCGACAAAAACGGGAAAATAGGGGGCAAGGTCAGCATCATCGACCTGCTCATACTCATCATTTTGGTAGCGGCGATCGCCTTCGTGGGCTACCGATTCCTCACAAAGGACCGCTCCGGCGTCGTCAACACGCAGGACGTCTATCTGTCCTTTACCGGCACCGAGGTCCCCGCTTACGTCGTGGACAACCTCGAGCTCGGCGCAAGAGTCCTGGACGATACGGAGAACAATGTGCTCGGCTATGTGACCGACGTCCAGACGGGGAAGGGCTACCACTACGAGCTCGACAGGAACGGCGAGACTGCGGCTGTATTCCCCGGCGATACCGCGTCCGTGACCATTACCAGCCTTGCAAACGGAACGCTGGACGACAACGGCCTGCTCATAGGCGGGACGCGCTACGCCATAGGGCACACTTTCGTGCTGTACGTCGGCTACTGCAAGCTATATCTGCGTATCAGCGCGCTTGAACCTGCCGCCTGAGGAGCCGGGCCATGTTTGAAAAAAGTATCGCCGGGACGCTGTGGTACTGGTGGCGGCAGAGCGCGGTATTCGCGATCCTCCGCGCCGTTTACCACTGGTTCCGGAACGCGTGGCAGTACAGCCTTGTTCGCCGGATGCTGGTGCACGTGAGCCGCATTCAGCAAAAGTACGAGGCGAGCCTGTTCGCGCGTATATTGAACGCCGTGCTCGGCGGCATATCCGGCGCGCTCGGCCGCTTCTTCCGCTGGTTTGCGCGGATAAACTCCGGCAGCGTGAACGAGAAGGTTTTCCGCGGGCTCTTCTCCGGCTCGTTCATCTTCCGCTTCGAGGCGCTTTTCGGCGTCTTTATCGCGGTGATGTTCCTCTTCCCGCACGATTACTGGAACAATTCCTACGCACTTGCCGCCGCGGTCGGCTTCCTCGCGCTGTATCTCTGCGTCTGCGGCGCGAAAGGGAAGAAGCCGCTTTCTCCCGCGAAGCTGGGCCTTC
Source organism: Oscillospiraceae bacterium (assembly GCA_017550645.1). Taxonomy (GTDB): domain Bacteria; phylum Bacillota; class Clostridia; order Oscillospirales; family Oscillospiraceae; genus RGIG7949. The sequence continues at coordinate 154,817 of JAFZOI010000036.1, read as the reverse complement.
CCATGATGCTGTTCGCTTTCGTCTGCTTCGGCAGTCTGGCGTTTTCGTATGATTTTCACGACAGCGTCCGCATCCTGCTGCTGCTTCTCGCGGCGTTCCTGCTGTGCTATATCGCGGCAGCCTCCGTCAGCGACAGGAAGAGCCTCATGACCGTTCTCGGCTTTATCTATTTCGCCGTCCTGCTCACGGCGTGCTACGCCGTCGTCCAGCGCTTTCTCGGCGTCAAGGTCAGCGGCTCCTTCACCGACCTGCAGGCCAACCGCGGCGTCCCCGGACGAGTCTTCTCCACGATGGACAACCCCAACAACTACGCCGAGTTCCTAGTGATGATGACGCCGCTGGCCGCCGTATGGGCCGTCAAGGTCCGCGCGAAGCTGCACACGCTCCCGCTTTCGCCCTTCTTCTGCTGCGGCCTCGCGCTGCCGATGCTCGCCATGGTCATGACCTATTCCCGCAGCGGATGGATATCCGTCGCGCTGGCATTCGCGATCATGTTCTATTACGGCGACAAGCGGTGGATACCGCTGCTCCTTCTCGCCTGCGTGCTTGCGATCCCGTTCCTGCCCAACAGCGTCGTCGTCCGTCTGACGAGCATGGTCAGCGGGGAGGACAGCTCGAGCAAGTTCCGCGTCTATATCTGGCAGGGCATATTCCTCCTGCTGCTCGATCACGGGCTGACCGGCATAGGCCTCGGCCCCGGGAGCTTTGCAGTCGTCTATAAGAACTACGCCCGCAGCAAGGCGACCATAGGCGTGCCGCACAGCCACATGCTCTGGTCGGAGATGATGGTGGAGACCGGCGTTCTCGGCCTCATATTCAGCCTTTGGATGTTCCTCGGCATCCTGCGCAGGAGCGCGATCGGCGCTTCCCGCAGCGCGCCGGGAGTCCGCCGTCTGGCCCTTTGCGCCTGCCTCGGCGCGCTCATCGGCATCTCCGTGACGTTCCTCGTCGAGTACGTCTGGTTCTATCCGCGCGACATGTTCGCTTTCTTCATCGTCTGCGGCCTCGCCATAGGACTTCTAAACGCTCCGGAAAGCGCCTTCAGCGAGGAGCCCGAGCCCCTCGCCGTACGCTGAAATAACGCATAGAAAAACGCTTCCTCTCGATCTCGATCGAGAGGAAGCGTTTTTATTTTATTCAGGCGTTTCGCCCGAGGGGCTTATCAGCTCCACCACCAGGCGGAGGAGCCGTAGTTCGCGTAGCGGGTATAGCCGGGATAGCCGTCCCAGTAGCCGTCGTCGTAGCCGAACTCATAGCCCTCGTAATAGCCCTCCAGGTAGTCGGAGTCGCCATAGGCGGAGTCGTTATAGTTCTCGCCGTAGTCGACCTCGTCCCATCCGTCGTCGTATCCGTCCTCATAGCCCGTGTCATAGCCGGCGGTGAGGCCGTCATAATATGAGTCGCTTGCGGTCGCCCCGTAGGTGCTGAGCGCGGGCCTGTTCTCGCCGTAGCTGGTATAGCGGTTGTAGCCGGGATAGCCGTCCCAGTAGCCGTCGTAGTAGCCCCAGTCGAAGCCTTCCTCGAAGCCGCTGCGGAAGGCGGAGCCGCCGGAGTAGCCGTAGGAGGCCGGATCGTCGTCGTAGTTATCGCCGTAGTCGACCTCGTCCCAGCCGTCCTGATAGCCTATCTCATAGCCCTCGTCGTAGCCGTAGATGATGCCGTTGTCGCGCTGCTCGTCGGAGCCGGACATGCCGAAGATGGAGAGGTCGAGCCCCGTTTCCTCGCTGATCTCGTTGAGGTTCTCGCCGATCTTCTCGCCGAGCTCGGTGAAGTCGTCCTCGCTCATGTCGGAGAGCATCCTCGCGCCGGAGACGGCGATCGCGGAGGACTTGTCGTACGTTCCTATCCTGACCGCGCCGGAGGCGGCAAGGACGGTGTCGCCGTAATAATCCTTGATCTTCAGATCGGAGACGGTGAGGTCAAGGGACTTGGCGTTCATCTTCAGCGTGCCCTCGAGCTTGATATCGTTGTCGCCGTCGTCGGTCTTGATGCGGAGGCTGAGCGCGCCGCTGCCATTGTTGTACTCAGTCTGGGAGGAAAAGATAGTGTACTTGCTGCCGTTATATTTCTCGACGATCTTTGTCTCGTCCCAGAAGACGCCGCCTTTGAGGGCGTGATTGCCGGAGGAGGTGAGTACGTACTCTTCGGACCAGTCGTCGCCCTTGGAGAGGGCGGAGAGGGTGACGTTGTCGACGTAGTCGTTCGGTCCGCCGAAGTAGCCGGAGAGGACGATCTTCTGGTCATCTACCTTCTTTTCATACACGAAGGCGGAAATGTAGCCGCCGCTGACATATACCTTCAGTTCGATGTCGCCGAGCTCGTCGAGAACGTTCTCCTCAATCTCGTCTACCCATTCGTCAAAGTCGATATCATCGAAGGAATCTCTGAGGTCCTCTACGTCGTACTCGTCAAAGCCGACGGAGATAAAGAGGTCCGCGAGATTGTCGCCGAATTTCTCGGCCTTTATGCACTTGACGACGGACTCGATGTAGGTCTCGAGCGCCTTCTGCGGGATCTTGACGTTGTACTTCGCGGCCTTGACCGTCTTGCCGTTGACGTCGATGATCTCCTTGCCGTCCTTGACGACGGTGATGGCCTTGTTCAGCTCCTTGTTCGCGGCCTCGACGCCCTTCTTGTCGACGAGATCCTCGCTCATCTTCTCGATCTTATCGACGAGCTCGAAGAAGTTGAAGCCGAGATCTTCAAGCTCGTCGGAGCCGCTGAGCTCGCTGAAGTCTCTGCCGAGAGTCTTGGTATCGAGCCCGTAGAACTCGCCGTCGGTGAGCTCGGGGGAGCCTATATATAGCTTGGTATCCTTGAGCGCGAGCTGTACCGTCGCTATGTCCGTGTCGGAAGTAAACGGCGTGAAGACGACGTCCGCCGCGCGGTCGGAACCGCTGTAGTTGACGAAGACGCGCGCGCCGTAGCCGGACATGGAATCGTCGCCGTCGATCTCCTTGAGCGTGAACTCAACGTTCTCGGAGAGCTTCTTTTCTTTATAAAGCGCTTTCAGATCGATGGGATCGAGCGCGTCTACCGCAGTCGAGTAGGCCTTGACCGACTTCTTCAGCGCCCTGCCGACCGTACCCTTCGGGCCGGAGAAGACGCCGAGCAGGAAGCAGGCGACGAGCGCGCCGATGACCACGACCGCGGCGATTATTCCGATGATAAGGCCGAGCTTCGGGCCCTTCTTCTGCTTGGGAGGCGCCGCGTAAGTCTGCTGCGGGGCATAAGCCGGCGCGGCGTAAGTCTGCTGAGCGGCGTAAGGCTGCTGCTGCGGCGCGGAGTATGCGGGGGCCTCCGGAACCGTATAAGCGGGCGCCGCGGGGGCCTCCGGAGCTCTGTATACGGGCTGCTCGGGCGCCGTCGGAGCCGTGTAAACGGGCTGCTCGGGAGCGGCGGGCGCCGCCGGAGCCTCGGGAGCGGCATAGACGGGGGCCGCGGGCGGCGTAAAGACGGGCTGTTCGGGAGCCGCCGGAGCCGTGTAGACGGGCTGCTCGGGAGCGGCGGGCGCCGCCGGAGCCTCGGGCGCCGTATAGACGGGGGCCGCGGGCGGCGTAAAAGCGGGCTGCTCTGGAGCGGCCTTTTCCGGGGCCTCCGGGATATTGAGCTTGGCCCCGCAGTTTGTGCAGAATCTGCTTCCCTCAGGGATCTGCTTGCCGCAGTTGGTGCAGAACATTGGCAAATCCTCCTCTTGTTTCTTTTTATAAATCTAAGTATATATTTTGCCAGATAAAAAGGCAAGCATTTATTCGAAAGGAGAGCCCCGTTTTGCCGCCTGTCCTCCGCCTTTCGCCGGGAAGATAAAAAAACGCTCCGCGGAGGGGCGATATTTGCATATTTTGCATATTGTAATGCGCGTCGGCGTGGTCTATAATACCGAGCTTGAACGGTATATTATTCCGCTACCACTGCTCATTCGAGGTGCTTAAAATGCAAACTCTGCTGTCTATCGCCGTCGCGCTGGCGGCGGGGCTTTTGATGACGCGAGTCATAAAGCCTCTCAAGCTCCCGGCGGTCACGGCCTATCTCATCGCAGGCGTGCTCATCGGGCCGTACGTGCTCGGCCGCGCCGGAGTTCCGGGCCTCGGCTTCAATACCCACGACGAGGTCACGTCGCTCCACCTGCTCAGCGAGGTCGCGCTCGGCTTCATAGCCTTCGCGATAGGCAACGAGTTCCGCATCTCTCAGCTCAAGGGCACGGGCAAACAGGCAACGATCATAGGCGTCCTGCAGGCCGTCGCGGCGACGGTGCTCGTCGACGCGGTGCTCATCGGCCTGCACTTCGTCCTCGGGGACAAGCTGCCTCTCTCCGCCGCGATCACGCTCGGCGCCATAGCGGCCGCGACCGCGCCCGCCGCGACGCTCATGGTCGTCCGCCAGTATAAGGCCAAGGGCCGCCTGACGAACCTGCTGCTTCCCATCGTCGCGCTCGACGACGCGGTCGGTCTGGTCATCTTCGCCGTCTCCTTCGGCGTCGCCAAATCCCTCGAGACCGGCTCGTTCGACATAGTCTCCATGGTTGCCAACCCCCTTGTGGAGGTCGCTTCGTCGCTTATCCTCGGCGCGGTGCTGGGCCTTCTTTTCTCGCGCATGGAGCGCTGGTTCAATTCCAACAGCAAGCGCCTCTGCCTCTCGGTGACGTTCGTGCTGCTCGCGGTCGGCCTCTCGATGATTCAGATCAAACTCGGCCCCGTACAGATAGGCTTCTCGATATTGCTCGTCTGCATGATGCTCGGGACGGTGTTCTGCAATCTGTGCGATTTCTCGCCCGACCTCATGGACAAGGCGGATAAGTGGACAGTGCCGGTATACGTGCTTTTTTTCGTCCTCTCCGGGTCTGAGCTCGAGCTCGACGTATTCCGCGATATCGCCGTCGTCGGGATAGGTTTAGTTTACATAATTACAAGATCGGCGGGGAAATACTTCGGCGCGCTGGGAAGCGCGAGCCTCGTACACGTGGACAAGGACGTGCGCGACTGGCTGGGGATAACGCTCCTGCCGCAGGCCGGCGTCGCGCTCGGCATGTCGATAACGGCGTCGTCGCTGGCGCAGAGCGGCTCGATAGTCCGCAACATCGTGCTCTTTTCCGTGCTCATTTACGAGCTCATCGGCCCGGTGCTGACGAAGATCGCCCTCATGCATACGGGGGACATCTCGCCCATGTCCGACGAGGTCAAGCAGCGCCGCTCGCGCCTGTATGAGAGCATGAAGGAGGCCAAACGGCCCGCCGAGGCGGAGCAGGCGAAAAGATCCTGAATAATGTGAATATTTTTTGGCGAATATTCTTGCATGATAATTCAAAATACTGTATTATATTAAGGCTTCGAGTCGACTCGGAGCCTTAATACTCTTTTTTGCCGAGGTACTGCCGTGGAAAACGAGATAAAGATCCCGGGGCCCGAGGCGCTCAAGGAAATGGATACCGCTCAGCTCGAGGAGCTGTGCGCGAGAATAAGAGACTTTCTCGTCGAAAGCGTCATGAAGACGGGAGGGCATCTCTCGTCCAATCTCGGCGCCGTGGAGCTTACGGTCGCGCTCGAGAGGACGTTCGATCCCTTTAAGGACAGGATAGTCTTCGACGTAGGGCATCAGAGCTATGTCCATAAGCTGCTGACGGGAAGACAGGCAGGCTTTGAGACGCTGCGTTCCCTCGGCGGCATGAGCGGCTTCCCGAAGCCCTCGGAGTCCGACGCCGACGCCTTCATAGCCGGACACGCCTCCAATTCCATCTCCGTCGCGCTCGGCATGGCGCGCGCCAGAACGCTGACTGGCGGCGACTATTCCGTCGTCTGCATAACGGGCGACGGCGCGCTGACGGGCGGGCTCGCCTTCGAGGCGCTCAACGACGCCGGACAGAGCGGCGAGCGGCTCATCGTCGTGCTCAACGACAACGGGATGAGCATAAAGAAAAATGTCGGCGCGGTGGCCCGCATGCTCGCTCGCCAGCGCGTCAAGCCGGCGTATTATAAATTCAAAAAGGGATACCGCAGGGTGATGTACACGGTCCCCGGCGGCCGCGCGGTATACAGATTCAACCACAGCGTCAAGGAGGCCCTCAAGCACGCGATACTGCATAACAGCATGTTTGAGGAGATGGGCTTCCAGTATATAGGCCCGGTCGACGGACACGACCTCAAGCAGCTTGCGTATCTTCTCGACGCCGCCAAAAACGCGCCCGGCCCCGTCCTCGTCCACGTCGTGACGAAAAAGGGCAAGGGCTACGCCCCGGCCGAGGCCGAGCCGGACAGGTATCACGGCGTCTCCGGCGCTGGACCGAAATGCTCCGGCGAGAGCTTCTCGTCCGTATTCGGCCGCAGACTGACCGAGCTCGCGCGCGAAGACGGGCGCATCTGCGCCATAACGGCCGCGATGGAGCAGGGGACGGGGCTCGACGGATTTGCCGAGGAGCTCCCCGACAGATTTTTTGACGTCGGCATAGCCGAGGGGCACGCCGTCTCGATGGCGGCAGGCATGGCCAAGCAGGGTCTCGTGCCCGTTTTCGCCGTCTATTCCTCGTTCCTGCAGCGCGCGTATGACATGATGATCCACGACGTCGCCATTTTGGGCCTGCACGTCGTGTTCGCCGTCGACAGAGCCGGCCTTGTCGGCGAGGACGGCGAGACGCACCACGGCGCCTTCGACGTCGGCTTTCTCAGTCAGGTGCCGGGAATGACGGTCTGGAGCCCGTCGTCAGCCGCAGAGCTGCGCGACATGCTCGATGTGGCCGTCGCCGCGTCGGGCCCCGTCGCGGTAAGATGGCCGCGCGGTGGCGAGGGCGCGTACAAAGACGGCGGAGCCGACCCGGTCAGGACGCTCCGGGAGGGGACAGACGTCCTCCTCGTGAGTTACGGAAGGCTCATAAACGAAGTAAACGCCGCCGCAGAGCTTCTCGCGGCGGAGGGCATATCCGCGGGCGTCATGAAGCTCGGCCGCATCTGCCCGATAGACCTTGACGCGGTCTGCGCCGCCGCGGAAAGCGCCGGCAGGGTCTGCGTCGCCGAGGAGTCCGTCGAAAACGGAGGCGTCGGCGAGAAGATCGCCGCCGAGATAGCCAAGCGAGGGATAAAAGCCCGCGTGCTGCTGAAAAACCTCGGCTCGTCGTTTACAAGTCACGGCTCCGTGTCCGATCTGTTCGGCATGCTCGGGCTCGACGCGAAGGGCATAGCCGCTTCGGTCAGAGAGGAGTTCTTCCGTGGCTGAGGCGAGGCTCGACGCCGAGCTCGTGGCGCGCGGTCTCTGCTCCGGCAGGGAGAGGGCGCGCTCGGAGATAGAGGCGGGGCACGTCACTGTGAACGGGCGTCCCGCCGCCAAGCCGTCGCAGAAGGTGACGGAAAGCGACGAGATAGAGCTCTCCGAAGGCTTTGACTACGTATCCCGCGGCGCGAAAAAGCTTCTCAGGGCGCTGGAGGTCTTCGGCGTCTCGCCGGAGGGCCTCGTCTGCCTGGACTGCGGCGCCTCGACCGGAGGCTTCACGGAGGTGCTCCTTCGCCATGGCGCGAAGAAGGTCTACGCCGTCGACGTCGGACACGGCCAGCTTGCCGAAAAGCTCAAGAGCGACCCCCGCGTCGTCAACATGGAGGGGACGAACGTCCGATCGCTCGTTCCGGCCTCGTTCGATCCCGCGCCGGAGCTCATTACGGCCGACCTCTCTTTTATATCCCTTTCGCTCGTTCTGCCCGTCCTGCGCGGCCTGCTCGGCGAGAGAGGGCGCGTCGTCTGCCTCGTCAAGCCCCAGTTCGAGGCGGGGCGCGGCAAGGTCGGCAAGAAAGGCGTCGTCAAGGACCCGGCCGTACACGCCGAGGTGCTTCGCGGCTTCGTGGAAAACGCCCGGGAGAGCGGCTTTGCCGCCCTCGGGCTGGACGTTTCGCCCGTCCGCGGACCGGAGGGCAACATAGAGTTTCTCGCGCTTCTCGGCGCCTCCGGAGATACGGCGGCGCTCGATATAACCGGGCTCGTGAAGCGGGCCCACGGATCGGAATGATAGCATGAAAAAGATCGTCATATGTCCTAATCAGCTTCGCGACGTCGACCTTGAACTGACCGAGCAGCTCTCCGCGCTCCTGCGTGAAAACGGGGCCGAGGTCAAGGTCGTCCCGTTTTTCGACAAGGACGTCGGCGAGGACGTCGTGCGGGCCGTGGAGGGCGACCTCGACGGCGCGGATATGATAGTCTGCCTCGGCGGAGACGGGACCATCCTGCATCTGTCCAAGCCCGTCGCGCGCGCAGGCGTGCCGCTTCTGGGGATAAACCTCGGCATGACGGGCTTCATAGCCGGACTTGAGCGCGACGAATGGCGCGAGACTGTCCGCGCCCTGAACGGAGACTGCACCATAGAGCCCCGCATGATGCTCGACGTGGAGGTCGAGCGCGGAGGAGAGACCGTCGCGGAAGGGCTCTGCCTGAACGACGCCGTCATCGAACGCGGCGGCGAGGAGCACATAATCTATCTGACCGCCTGCGGCGACGGACGCAAAATTTGCTCCTTCGCGGGCGACGGGATCATCTTCTCCACGCCCACGGGCTCGACGGGCTATTCCATGTCTGCCGGCGGCCCCGTCGTCGAGCCGGAGGCCGAGAGCCTCATCATGACGCCCATCTGCGCGCATACGCTGTCCAACCAGGTCTTCGTCGTCTCGCCGGCGCGGGTGCTGACGGCGGAGATAGGCGGCAGCGAGGTCAGGACGGTCGGCAGGCTGATGATAGACGGCAAAAACCTGCTCGCGCTCAGGACGGGCGACCTCGTCCGCGTCAAGCGATCCGAGCAGGTGTTCAAGCTCGTCCGGATAAAAGAGCGCAAGTTTTATGAGCTCGTCAACCGCAAGCTCTCGATGAAAGTATGAAAATAACTGCGCCCCGGCGCATTGGAGGATAAAAGATGAAATCTTTCAGACAGGAAAAGATCCTTGAGATCATCACAACTCAGGAGATCGAGACGCAGAACCAGCTCATCGACGCCCTCGCCAAGGAGGGACTGTCCAGCACGCAGGCGACCCTGTCGCGTGATATCCGCGAGCTCAGACTCGTCAAGGAGCTCGGGCCCAACGGCAAGCATAAGTACGTCTCTCCGGCCGAGGGCGGCGTCATGAATTACGCCGAGCGTCTGAGGACCATCTTCCGCGAGTCCGTGACGAGCCTTGCCTGCGCGCAGAACATCGTCGTCATCAAGACGCTGCCCGGAATGGCCAGCGCCGCATGCAGCGCCATCGATTCCATGGCGATAAGGACGATAGTCGGATCACTCGCCGGCGACGACACCGCGTTTCTCGCCATGACGGATTCTCAGGCCGCGGAGGTGTTCTGCGCCGAGATCAAGACGATGCTGAGGTAGGTCGCGACTATGCTGGAAAGCCTGCACATGGAAAATCTCGCCGTCATCGAGAAGGCGGACGTCGGATTCGGCCCGGGGCTCAACGTGCTCACGGGTGAGACCGGTGCGGGCAAATCCATAGTCATTGACGCCATCGGAGCCGTCATGGGCGGGCGTGTCGGGCGCGAGATAGTCCGCTCCGGCTGCGCCTCCGCGCTCGTTTCCGCTGTCGTCTCCGCGCCCGCGGAGGCGGAGGAATGGCTCCGGGAAAACGACATCGACGTCGAGGACGAGCTCATCATCCAGCGCCGCGTGAGCGAGGATGGGAAGAGCTCCTGCCGCATAAACGGCGTGCCCGTCAGCGTGGCTCAGCTCCGCGCTCTCGGCGAGATACTCTTCGATATCCACGGACAGAACGACGGGGCGGGCCTCCTGCGCGAGGCCTCGCACCTGAAGTACCTCGACGGTTTCGGCGGCCTCGAAGCCGACCGGCAGGCCGTTTCCGGGCTCTGGGAGAGCTGGAAAAAGGCGACGGAGGAGCTCGAAGCCCTGCGAGAAGCCGAGCTCGACAAGGAGCGCCGCGAGGAGGCGCTCCGCGAGAAGATAGAGGAGCTTGAAAAGATCGATCCGAAGCCCGGCGAGAGGGAGGCTCTCTCCGAGCGCCGCTCGCTGCTGCGCAATGCGGACAAGCTCGCGTCGAGGCTGGAGGAGGTCTACATCGATCTCTACGGCGACGACGACTCAGAGGGCGCGGTATCGCTGCTCGACGAGGCGGCCGCTTCGCTCTCCGCCGCCGCGCGCATATCCGACTCCGTATCGGAGGCCGCGCAGGCCGCCGAATCCCTGCGCTACGCCATGCGCGACCTGACCGATCAGGTCTCCGCCGTGCGCGACTGGCTCGACTTTTCGCCCGACGAGCTCGACAGGATAGAGGACAGGCTCAATTCCCTCGACCGCCTCGAGCGCAAATACGGCGCCATAGACGACCTCGCGAAGGTGCTCACGGACGCGCGCAACGAGCTCGAGGACGTCGAATACCTGACCGAGCGCATAGAGAAGGCGGAAAAGGCCGCGTCGGACGCAAAAAGAAAGCTTGACGAAGCCGCCGCCGGACTTACCGAAAAGCGCAGAGCCGCCGCGGACAGACTGCAGGGCCGCATAGTCGAGGAGCTCGCAGCCCTGAGCATGCCGGGCGTGCGCTTTGAGACCGAGATACTTCCCAAGGAACCCGACCGCACCGGCGCAGATACCGTCCGCTTCCTCATGTCGGCCAATGCCGGCGAGGCCTGCGGAAGGATAGGCAAAATAGCCTCCGGCGGCGAGCTGTCGCGAATAATGCTCGCCATGAAAACGGTCCTCGCCGCGAGAAGCGATTCCCAGACGCTCATATTCGACGAGATAGATACCGGCGTTTCCGGCATAGCCGCCATGCGCGTGGCGGAAAAGCTCGCCGGCCTTTCGCGCGGCCGTCAGGTGCTCTGCGTGACGCACCTGCCGCAGATAGCCGCCATGGCGGACAGACAGTTCGCCGTAGAAAAGCACGAGAGCGGTGGAAGGACGTTCGCCTCCGCGTCTGAGCTCGACGAGCGCGGACGCGAGCTGGAGCTCGCCAGACTGACCAGCGGCGACGTCGTCGGAGACGCGACGCTCCGCAGCGCGGCCGAGCAGCTCGAGGCGGCCCGCCGCTTCAAAAGAAGCCTTGACACGTAAAGCCCGCTCATGCTAAAATAACCAATAGTCCATACGCTGTGAAGGACGCAAGTAGTCCGCGCACGACCCGCGCAGAGAGACCCCGTTTCGGTGAAAGGGGGAGGGGCCGGCGCCGATGAATACAGTCCGGAGCGGCGCGCCTGAAACCGCAGTAGGGCGCGACGGGGGGCGCCCGTTACAGCGCGCAGGTCTGAGCTTCCGGGCAAGGACCCGTCGAGGCGCGCGTCGCGAGGCGTGCGCGACCAGAGGTGGTACCGCGTGATTCGCCCTCTGTCCCCAAAAGGACAGAGGTTTTATTTTTATCAAGTAAAGGTGAAAGAAAATGACTTTGTACGAAGAACTCACGGCAAGAGGGCTCATAGCCCAGATAACGGATGAGGAGAACATCCCCAAGCTCATCAACGAGGGAAAGGCCGTGTTTTATATCGGATTCGATCCGACGGCGGACAGCCTGCACGCCGGCCATTTCATGGCCCTGTGCCTGATGCGCCGCATGCAGCAGTACGGCAACGTGCCCATCGCCCTCATCGGCGGCGGCACGGCTATGGTGGGCGACCCCTCCGGCCGCACGGACATGCGCCAGATGATGACGCAGGAGACCATCCGGCATAACGGCGAGTGCTTCAAAAAGCAGATGGCCCGCTTCATCGACTTCAGCGATGGCAAGGCCATCATGGACAACAACGCCGAGTGGCTGCTCAAGCTCAATTACGTCGAGCTCCTGCGCGAGGTCGGCCCCTGCTTTTCCGTCAACAACATGCTCCGCGCCGAGTGCTACAAGCAGCGCATGGAGCGCGGCCTATCGTTCCTCGAATTCAACTACATGATCATGCAGAGCTACGACTTCTACGCCCTGCATCAGAAATACGGCTGCAATCTCCAATGCGGCGGCAACGACCAGTGGAGCAACATCCTCGGCGGGACGGAGCTCATCCGACGTAAGCTCGGCCACGACGTCGGCGGCATGACGATAACGCTCCTTCTCACCAGCGAGGGCAAAAAGATGGGCAAGACCCAGTCCGGAGCGGTCTGGCTCGACCCCGACAAGACCAGCCCCTATGACTTCTATCAGTACTGGCGCAACGTCGACGACGCCGACGTCATCAACTGCATAAAGCTCCTGACCTTCATGCCCCTCGGCGAGATAGCCGAGATGGAAAAGTGGGAGGGCAGCAAGCTCAACACCGCCAAGGAAAAGCTCGCCTGGGAGCTCACCGGCCTCGTCCACGGCGAGGAGGAAGCGGACAAGGCGCAGGCCGCCGCGAAATCCCTCTTTGTCGGCGGGCCCGCCGCGGACGTCCCGACCTGCACGCTCACGGACGACGATCTGACCGACGGCTCGGTTGACATAATAACAATGATGGTCAAGGCCAAGCTCGTCCCCAGCCGCAGCGAAGGCCGCAGGGCCATCCAGCAGGGCGGCGTCGAGGCCGCCGGAGAAAAGGTGACCGACATCGCCAAGAGCTTTACTGCCGACGAGCTCAAGGGCGAGGGAGTCCTCGTACGCCGCGGCAAAAAGGCGTTCGCGAAGATCAAGATGTGATTTTAAGGAGGAGACGGCGATTGAAAAAGATCACAGCCGCACTCTGTATATTTGCAATACTCCTGCTCGGAGCGTCCTGCGCTAAGCAGGATAAGGAGCCGCCGATCCCGGCCGAGCCGCCCGCGACGGCTGCGCCTGAGCCGCTCGCCGTTTTTACGCCGGCTCCGACCCCGGAGCCTACTCCGGAGCCGACCCCGACTCAGATCCCGGAGCCGACGCCCGAGCCCGAGCAGACGGATTTCGTCCTTACATTTGCCGGCGACTGCACCCTTGCCGCCGAGCACGACTACCGGACGGCGAACTGGGCCTTCGGCTCGGTCGTGGGGGATAACTACGCCTATCCGTTCGAATTCGCCTCCGAGTATATGCTCAACGACGATTTCACCATCGTCAATCTCGAATGCGCTCTGACGAACTATAACGTCCGCTCGGATAAGCTCTTCTGCTTCCGCGGCGATCCGGAATACACGGCCGTTCTGACGCTGGGCGGAGTGGACTGCGTCACCGTCGCCAACAATCACAGCGCCGACTACGGCCAGACCGGACTCGACGATACGAAGAAATATCTCGAGGAAGCCAATATCGCCGTCGCGACGGACGGCGGCTGCTGCATGTATGAGACTGCGGGAGGCCTCAAGATAGGCGTTTTCGGCGCTTATTACAGATTTGACCGCATGGCGTACTGCATCGGCCTTCTGCGCGAGTCCGGCGCGGATATCGTCATCGCCGCCTTCCATTTCGGCGAAGAAGGCTCCTACAGATACGACTATAATCAGGAATCCTACGCCAAAAAGGCCATCGATTACGGGGCCGACATCGTATTCGGCTGCCATCCGCACGTCCTGCAGAAGGTGACCAAGTACGGCTCCGGGATCATCTATTACTCGCTGGGAAACTTCGTATTCGGCGGCAACTCAAATCCGCGCGACAAGGATACCGTCATCATTCAGCAGCACGTCGTCAAGGAAAACGGCCGCTTCAAGCTCGGAGAGACGGAGCTCATCCCGTTCTCGCTTTCGGGCGAAGATTCCTACAACGATTACAGGCCCGTGCCGCTCGAGGAGGGCACCGAGCGCTATCAGCGCGTGCTATCCAAGCTCGACGGCAGCTTTGACGGGCCCGATCTCTATGTGAGCTACAACCACCCGTCTCCCGATCCGGCTGAAACGACAGAGCCCGAGCCTGCTCCCGAGCCTTCCACTGAGCCGGTATCCGAGCCCGAGCCTTCTACCGAGCCGGAGCCCGGGAACGAACCTGCGCCGGAGCCCGAACCCGAACCGGAGCCTGAACCGGAACCGGAGCCCGAGCCAGAACCAGAGCCCGAGCCCGAACCTGCGCCTGAGCCCGAGCCTGCTCCCGAACCCGCTCCGGAACCGGAGCCCGCGCCGGAGCCCGGCGACGGAGGGGACTGAGAACGATTTTTCCGACCGGACCTGAGAGAAACGGCTTTTCAGCGTCATTTCGGCGCTGAAGCGTCCTGACGGAGGGATGTAAATGGCAAAAAAGATCGCGTCCGCGGCGGCCGCGCTGATACTCGGCGTATCGATCCTGCTTTTTGCCCTCGTGCCGAGAGCGGAAGCCGTCGTATTCACGGTTATCAACAACGAGATACTCGACCTCGCGCCCGACACTCAGCCCGCGTTCATCGACGGGAGGATATTCGTTCCGGGATCAATCTTTGCCGGATCGTCGCTCGGTGTCATAATGGCCCAGTCGCGCCAGCAGATATTTCTGTATAAGGACGGGAAATCACTCAAGTTCAGCGTTGCCGACGACACCGTTCAGGATCAGGACGAAAACTTCTACAACAATATAAAGCCCGTATACTTAAACGGACGCATATACGTACCGCTGGATTTCGTGTGCGTGTATTTCGGCTTCACTTTCAGCTATATAACCTCGTCGCCCGTCGCGCCGATAGTGCGCATAAAATACGGCGACGTGCTCAGCGACGCCGTATTTACCGACGCCGCGGAATCGGCCATGCGCAGCAGGCTAAACCGATATGAGGAAGCCGTGGCCACGCCTACGCCCTCCGTGACGCCGACTCCGACGCCGACTCCGACCCCAACGCCGATATACTACGGAGACGTCAGCGTCTACGTGGCGATAACGGGCCTCGACGGGGAGATAACGCCGGAGCAGCTCGACCTGCTCGACCGCTATGAGGCGAGGGCGTGCTTTTTCCTCTCGGCCGAGGACATGGACGCCTCGCCCGATCTCGTGAGACGCATAATGGGGCAGGGGCATAGCGTAGGCCTGCTCGCCGAGGGCGAGGATGAGGCCGCCGAATGGCGCGCCGCCTCGCAGGCTCTGCTGCGCCATACCGTCTCGCGCACGCTGCTTGCCGCCTCTGCCGCAGGGGACGGAGCCGCCGCGGAGGAGGCGGGACTGCGCCTCTGCTTCGCCGGAGACGCAGACGTGCTTTCAAAGGACAGAGCGTCCGGTATGCTCGAGGAGACGACTAAGCTTCTCGCGGCGACCGATACCGCGACTGTGATAATCAAGACGGATGAAGAGAGCCCGCGCACGCTTGAGGGCATGCTCGAGCTCATAAGGCGCGGAGGCTTCGACGTTCGCGTCATGCTCGAGACGTCGAGGCTCGATCAAGGAGGATAATATGGATATGATGGCAGTAGTTCTCGCGGCCGGGAAAGGGAAAAGGCTCGGCTCCGAGAAGACCGGCATAGCGAAGGTCATGCGCCTTGCGGCGGGAAGACCGCTGCTCGCGTATGTGCTCGACGCGCTGGATTTCATAGAGCCGGAAAAGACGGTAATAGTCGTCGGCTATAAGCGCGAGCAGATAATCGAGGCCTTCCCGGGCTATCGCTTCGCCGCTCAGGAGGAGCAGCTCGGGACGGGGCACGCGCTCGCCTGCGCGAAGGGCGAGATACTCTCTCCGGAGACGGACGTGCTCGTCTGCTGCGGCGATATGCCCATGCTGCGGCGCGAGACCTACGAGGCCCTTGCGAGGGAACACGCGAAAAAAGAAAACGCCTGCACGGTACTTACAGGCGTTTACGATGAAAAAATGGCGTTCGGCCGCATAATCCGCGGCAAGGACGGGGAATTTGAGAGGATAGTCGAGCAGAAGGACTGCACTCCCGAGCAGGACCTCGTGCGCGAGTATAACAGCGGGGTCTACGTCTTTAAGGCCGGCCCCATGCTCGACGCGCTCGGAAAGCTGCGCAACGAAAACGCGCAGGGCGAGTTTTATCTGACCGACCTGCCTGAGCTCATCAAAAAGGCGGGTCTCCGCGTCGGAGCGTTCGCCATGCCGCTCGGGGATCAGCTCCTCGGAGTCAACAACGAGGAGGACCTCGCGAGAGTGGAGACCATGCTCAGCCGTTAGCTTTTCCCGGGCACAGCGGCGCGAGCACACACTTATCGCAGGCGGGCGACCGCGCCGAGCATACCGCGCGCCCGTGAAGGACGAGCCTGTGGCAGAAGTTGTTGCCCTCAGAAGGCTCTATGAGCTCGCGAAGCTCGTTTTCGACCCCGTGCGGGTCCTTCGTATGCGCGAGACCGAGCTTGTTGGAGATGCGTATGCAGTGCGTGTCGGCGACGATGGCGGGCTTGCCGTAAATGTCCCCGAGGATGAGATTCGCCGTCTTGCGCCCGACTCCGGGCAGGGCGAGAAGCTCCTCCATCGTGTCGGGAACGACGCCCCCGTGCTTTTCGAGCAAAGCGGCGGAGCAGGCCTTTATATCGCGCGCCTTCGAGCGGAAAAAGCCGCAGGAATGGATGACCTGCTCGAGCTCTCCGATGTCCGCCGCCGCCATCGCTTCAAGTGTCGGCCAGCGGGAGAATAGCTCCGGAGTTATCATATTGACGCGCTCGTCCGTGCACTGCGCCGAGAGGCGCGTTGCGAAGAGCAGCTGCCAGTCGACACCGTATGTAAGCGAACATTCAGCTTCCGGATATTCCTCTTTGAGCAGGGCGACTATCTTCGCCGCCCGCGCTTTTTCAGCGTTCTTTCCCATGTCTTTTCCCCCGTGCGGGCGGGTCGTTCCCGCCTCTTTCATGCACCCATTATACACCATGAGCCGGCTCGCTGTCGAGCCCCGAAAAAAGCGCGGAGAACGCTTTTGGAGCACAAGAGAGGTTGACATAATATGATAAGACCGCTGGCGGACGAACTCAGGCCGCAGAGCCTTGACGACGTCGTCGGACAAAAGCATATCCTCGGCGAAAACGGTATGCTCCGCCGTATAATCGAGAGCGGGAACGTGCCCAATCTCATCTTCTACGGCCCGTCGGGGACGGGGAAGAGCACCGTCGCCGGCATCATCGCGCGCGAGACGAAGCGCGCCCTGCGCAAGCTCAACGCGACGACCGCGGGCGTGGCGGACATTAAGGCCGTCATCGGCGACGTGGACACGATGCTCGCTCCGAACGGCATTCTCCTTTACCTCGACGAGATACAGTATTTCTCGAAAAAACAGCAGCAGTCGCTGCTGGAATATATCGAAAACGGCAAGATAAGCCTTGTCGCTTCGACGACCGAAAACCCGTATTTTTACGTCTATAACGCTATCCTCAGCCGCAGCACGGTCTTCGAATTCAAGGCGCTCTCGCCGGAGGACACCGTCCCCGCAGTCGAGCGCGCGATACGGTTCATGGAGCAGAAGCAGGGCGTCGCGGCGAAGCTCGAAGAGGGCCTCGTCGAGAAGATAGCCTACGGTTGCGTAGGCGACGTGCGCAAGGCGATAAACGCCGTCGAGCTGCTGTTTTACGGCGCCCGCGCCGACGAGAGCGGCGCGCTCAGCCTGACCCTCGCCGACGCGGAAGCGGTCGCCCAGAAGAGCGCCATGCGCTACGACCGCGACGGCGACGCGCACTACGACATCATCTCCGCCCTGCAAAAGTCCATTCGCGGCTCGGACCCGGACGCGGGGCTCCACTATCTGGCCAGACTGCTCGAGGCGGGGGACCTGCTCTCGCCCTGCAGACGGCTCCTCGTCATAGCTTCCGAGGATATAGGCCTTGCCTATCCGACGGCCGCCGCCATAGTCAAGGCCTGCGTCGACAGCGCGCTCCAGCTCGGGCTTCCCGAGGCGAGCATACCGCTTGCCGAGGCGGTCATACTGCTCGCGACCGCGCCGAAATCCAACAGCGCCGCCAAGGCCATAGAGGCCGCCTCTGCCGACATTCGCAGAGGCAAAACGGGCGACGTCCCGCGCCAGCTGCAGAACGTGCACGCCGACGGCGCGGAGGTACGCGACGCGGCCAAATACAAGTATCCGCACGACTTCCCGAACCACTACGTCCGGCAGCAGTATCTGCCCGACGCGCTCAAGGACGCCGTGTATTATAAATACGGCGAGAACAAGACCGAACAGGCCGCAAAGGCCTACTGGGATCTCATCAAGGGCGATCAGTGAGCGTCGTAGCCGCCGCGGTTTCTCAGTATGCGCAGCGCGTCTCCGGCCTTCTCGTCGGCTACGCTGATATCGAGGCGGACGCTGCCCCTGACGGGGAAGGGCGCCTGTGCGAATTCGACGACGGCGCGGCTCCCGAGAAAGCTCGCCGTGAGGGACTGATCGCGGTCTCCGGCGAGCGTCGCCGAGTGCGGGAAGAACATGTTTGCGCAGTATTCGCCGCTCACGGGAGCGCCGCCGCTCCGCCCGTCTTCCGGCTCCGAGACGCGGAAGGCTATCCCCGCCCTGCGCAGGGCTCCGAGAGCGAGCTCGGCGCGGTCGGGATCCTCAAAAGAGATGTGCATATTGGTTGACATAATTTCCTCCAAGGGCTTTTTCTTCAGTTTGCCCCGGGAGGCCGGAAAATAAACGTAAGGATCATGTTGAAGCGATGCAGATAAACGTGGGCGACGTCATCATAACGAAAAAGACCCATCCCTGCGGGGGCGACAGGTGGGCCGTGCTCCGCGTGGGCATGGATTTCAAACTCAGATGCCTCAAGTGCGGGCGCGAGGTCATGGTGCCGCGCTTCAAGGCGGAAAAGAGCGTCAAAAAGCTTTTGCAGACGGAAGGAACTCAGCAATGAAAGAGATGTGGAGCAGCGACCTTGTGAATATGAAGCCCTACGTCCCCGGCGAACAGCCGAAGGACAGGCGATATATCAAGCTCAATACGAATGAAAACCCCTATCCGCCGTCTCCGAAGGCGATAGAGGCCGTGATCGCCGCCGCCAACGCCGACCTGAGGCTCTATCCGGACGGGGAGTGCGGACTTCTCGTGGACGCGATAGCCGAGTTCACGGGGCTTCCGAGGACGCGCATCTTCGCCGGCAACGGCAGCGACGAAGTGCTCGCGCTGGCTTTCCGCGCGTTTTTCGCCGCGGGAGCGAAGGCGAGGACGCCCGACGTCGGATACAGCTTCTATCCCGTCTACGCCGCGATCTTCGGGACGAACGTCGAATACGTGCCCGTGAACGAGGACTATACCGTCCCCGTAGGGAGATTCATCGACTCTCCGGGCGGAGTCGTGCTCGCCAACCCCAACGCTCCGACTGCGGCCGCCCTGCCGCTTGCCGACATAGAGCGCATAGTCGCAGGAAATCCCGGCAGGCTCGTGCTGATAGACGAGGCGTACGTGGACTTCGGGGCGGAGACCGCCGCGGGGCTCATCGAAAAATACGACAATCTGCTCGTCGTTCGCACTTTGAGCAAGGCGCATTCCCTCGCGGGCATTCGCGCGGGCTGGGCCATGGGCTGCGAGAACATAATCGCCGCGCTCAACACCGTCAAAAACTGCGTAAACTCCTATACGGTCGACCGCATCGCACAGGCCGGAGCGGCCGCGGCCCTGCGCGACAGGGAGTATTTCGAGACGACCCGCCGCCGCGTCATCGCGACGAGGGAGCGCGCGGCCGCCGCCCTTCGCGGCCTCGGCTTTGAGATGACGGAGTCGAAGTCCAATTTTCTCTTCGTCACGCATCCGGAATTCCCCGCGAAGGAGCTCTTCAAAGCCCTGCGTGAGCGCGGCATACTCGTCCGCTACTGGGACCTGCCGCGCGTGAGCGACAGACTGCGCATTTCGATAGGAACGGACGAAGATATGCAGACGCTCGTCGCCGCGATAGCCGATATCCTCGGCAAAAAGCGCCCGTAACTGCGAAGATCAAAAAACGGATGTACGCCGCTCAGGTCGTGCATCCGTTCTTTTTTTTGCGCTTTTTCGGCAAGTCCGCGGCTGCGCGCGGAGGACTCGACATAATATTTTACAATTTCGCTGTTGCCAAGCGGCAATAGATATTATATAATATCTTAGTTTAGTATACTATGAACAACTATACGGTTTACATAAATCGATTATGACAACCAGCCGACAGGGGGCCGGGATATGGAGTTTATTAATACCGCGGCATCGTTTATATGGAGCAACATCCGATCCATCGGGATAGCGGATATACTCGACATGGTCATCGTGGCCTTTCTGGTATACCGCGTATTGAGCTGGATCGTGCGCTCGGGCAGCGCGAGAGCGATAAGGGGCATCATCCTCGTGATAATCGTCCTCTGGGTCGCCACGCTTTTGGAGATGAAGGTCGTAAGCTTCCTCATGGGCAAGATAGTCGAACTCGGACTGCTCGCCCTGATAGTCATATTCCAGCCGGAGCTGAGGCGCATGTTCGAAAAGGTCGGCAGCGCGAAGTATACCTCGTTCTTCAGCCGCTCCGGCGTATCGCGCGAGCTCGAATCGGCCATAGACCAGACCGTCCTCGCGTGCACGGACCTCGCCCATACGAAGACGGGCGCGATAATCGTCTTCGAGCGCACGGTCGCTCTCGACGAGATAGTCAAGACCGGCACGTCCATCGACAGCGTCGTGCAGGCGGAGCTTTTGAAAAACATATTCTATCCGAAGGCGCCGCTTCATGACGGCGCGGTCATAATACGCAATGCGAGGATAGTGGCCGCCGGCTGCATGCTCCCGCTCTCGTCCAATCCGAATCTCAGCAGAGACCTCGGCATGCGCCACAGGGCGGGCATAGGCATGAGCGAGGCCAGCGACGCGGTCGTCGTCGTGGTCTCGGAGGAAACGGGCGGCATCTCCGTCGCCGTGGACGGCATGCTCAAGCGCCATCTGACGCTCGAGCTGTTCGAGAAGCTCCTGAGCAACGAGCTGCTCAATAACGGCGCCGCGCAGGAAAAGAAGAAGAAAAAGACGGGCGCGAAGGTGAAGAAAAATGAAAAATAACAAGGCCAACAAAATACTGACGAGCCGCGCGTTCTTCATCGTCGTATCGATCCTCGTATCCATCTTCCTCTGGCTCTACGTGGTAAACGTGGAAAACAACGAGATCGACGTGACCGTAACGGATATCCCAGTGACGTTTATCGGGGCCGACGACATCCTCGCCGACAGGTCGCTCCTCGTCAAGGATCAGGGGACGCAGAACGTCTCGCTGACGATCCGCTGCAAGCGCAGCCTCGCGACGAAGATGAAGAGGGAGAACTTCGAGGTGACGGTCGACCTGACCGATATCCGCTCGACGGGCACGCACGACAGAGTATACGACGTCCGCCTTCCGGAGAACGTTTCCGAGAAGGACGTTCTGATAATAGGCAAGGATCCCGAGTACGTTCCGGTCGAGATAGTCAAGCTCAGCAGCAAGCCCGTCCCGGTCTACGGCCTGCTCAACGGCGGCGCCGCCGACGGATACATGGTCAAGCAGCTTGAATTCTCGCCCGCCTCCGTGACGGTCAGCGGACCCGAGGAGGTCATCGCCCAGATACACCACGCCAACGTCGTCGTCGACAGGGAAAATCTCAATAAGACCATAACCGAGTCCCGCACGTTCGAGCTCGTGGACAAAGACGGCCAGCCGGTCGTTTCCGGCGAAGTGGAGACGGACGTGAACCTCATCGAAGTGACGGTCCCGATCGTGATGTACAAGGAGATCCCGCTCAGCATCGACATCATCGAGGGCGGCGGCGCGAAGGAGTCCAACGCCATCGTCGACATCGAGCCCAAGAAGATAACTCTTGCCGGCGACGCAGAGATACTCGACGGGCTCAACAAGATAACGCTCGGCGCGATCGATCTCTCCGATTTCGACTCCACCTACACGGGGACCTATCAGATCAAGATAAACAACGAGCTCGAGAACATCTCCAAGATCAACGAGGCGACCGTGACGGTCAACCTCCGCGGCCTGACGGTCAAGCACGTGCAGGCCAAGAACATAACCTGCATCAACGTGACCGAGGGATATCAGGCCGAGGTCAAGACGCTGTTTCTCGACGTCAAGGTCCGCGGACCGGAGGGCGTCGTGAAGCTCGTGGACACCTATTCCATCCGGGTATACGCCGACCTTGCCGACCTCGGGACCTATACGGGCAACAAGCAGGTGCCCGCCAAGGTCTATATCGACGGGTACGACGATGTGGGCGTCATAGGAACGTATGACGTCGTCATCTCGGTCGAGGAGATACAAGAGGAAGAAGAGGAAGGATAGAAAGGGGCCCGCGCGATGACTCAGCAGGGAACGGTCAAAAAAATACTTCCCGACGGGAGGGCCGTCGTCGAGGTCACGAGGCAGTCCGCCTGCGGGCATGACTGCGCCGAATGCTCGAGCCTTTGCGGAGCGGGCGGCGCGATCAGCTCGATCGCGGATAACCCCGTCGGCGCGCGCGTCGGCGAGACCGTGACGATCCGGACCCCGTCGAAGAAGATAATCTCCGCCGCGGCGCTCGTCTATATCGTGCCGCTGGCATTGCTGATCGCGGGATACGCCGTCGCCGCGCTGCTTGGCGCGAGCGAGGGCAGGGCGCTTATAGGCAGCGCCGCCGGCTTCGTCGTCGGCGTCGCGATCGTGCTTTTCGTCAACAAGTTCGTCCGCCGCAACAAGGGCGTCGAAGTGACGATCACGGCCGTCGAGTAAGGAGGGCGGAAATGTACGGATACGTCAGACCGGCAAAGGACGAGCTGCTCGTCAAGGAATACGACGCCTTCCGCGCGGCGTACTGCGGCCTCTGCCACAGCCTTAAGAAGAAATACGGCGCAGCCGCGAGATTCGCGCTGAGCTACGACCTGACCTATCTCGCCATGCTCTACTGGGAGCCCGGCGACCTCTGCACCGAGCGGAAGCGCTGTCCCGCCTCGCCGCTGCGCAAAAAGCAATGCTCCTGCGAGTGCCCGGCGCTCGATAAGGCCGCCGCGGTCGCGGTCATCCTCGCCAAGGGAAAGCTTGCCGATACTATGGCAGACGAGGGGTTTTTCAGAAAACTCCGCGCATGGCCTGCTTTCATGGCGGCAAAGCGCTGGGCAAAAAAGGCGGCCTTGCCCGAATACGACGAGCTCGTAAAGAAAAGGCTTTCTGAGCTCGACGAGCTCGAAAAGCAGGGCTGCAAGTCCATAGACATGGCGGCGGACAAATTCGCGCTCTGCCTCGCCGCCGCGGGAAAGCTCCACGAAGACGAGACGCGCGGGCGCATCCTCTCGGCCGTGCTCTACCACACGGGCAGGATAATCTATATCCTCGACGCCTACGCGGACCTCGAGGAGGACAGAGCGAAAAACAGGTATAACGCCGTCGCCGCGCGGTATATGGAGGACGGCGTCCTCGACGACTCCGAGAAGGAGGCCATCAAAGAGACGCTGGCCGACTCCATGGCGCTCATGGAGGCCGATTTCGAGCTCCTGCCGGAGACGGTATACACGCCCGTCGTCCGCAATATCATAAAGCTCGGCCTGCCGAGGACGGCTCAGCTCGTGCTCGACGGGAAATTCAAACCCGACAACCGTCACGAACCCGACTGAAAGACAGACAGGAGAACCAGATGAAGGATCCGTACAGCGTACTGGGAGTATCGCCTTCGGCCTCGCCCGAGGAGATAAAGAGAGCCTATCGCGACCTCGTCCGGAAATACCATCCGGACAACTACCACGATAATCCGCTCTCCGATCTTGCCCAGGAAAAGATGAAAGAGATAAACGAGGCGTACGACGCCATCCAGAAGGGACAGGCGTCGCAGCAGTCCTCGTCGGGCAGCTATTCCTCCGGGCAGAGCCAGTCGGGCTACCGCCCCTCCGGCGGCTCGTCGTCCTATGCGGGATACGGCGGCGCCGGCGGGGTATACAATCAGGTCCGTCAGGCGATAAACATGGGAAACGTCTCCTATGCCGAGACGCTCCTTCGCGG
Organism: Oscillospiraceae bacterium; assembly: GCA_017550645.1. GTDB lineage: Bacteria > Bacillota > Clostridia > Oscillospirales > Oscillospiraceae > RGIG7949. The sequence continues at coordinate 131,145 of JAFZOI010000036.1, read as the reverse complement.
CGTGAGCAATCACGAAGCGGAGTGGAACTTCCTCATGGGCAGCGTATGCTACCGCAAGGGCTGGATGGACGAGGCGCGCAGGTACTACACCACGGCCGTCAACATGGACCCGACCAACGCCGAGTATTCGACGGCTCTGAACTACATGAACTCCGCCGGCAGCTACTACAGGGCTCCCGCTTCGGGCGGGAACATGGATTTCTGCTCGTGCTGCTCGTCCCTCATGCTCGCCGACTGCTGCTGCGAGTGCATGGGCGGCGATCTGATACGTTGCTGCTGAGGTGAGGGGAAAGGCGAGAAAGCCCGCGGTCTCCGCGCTCTGCGCGGCGCTGGCCGCGGCGCTGCTGATATTCGGCTCCATGCTGCCGACGGGGAAGATAGCCATCTCCGCCGTCGCCGGGCTCGCGACCGCCGCGGCGCTCATCGAATGCGGATATCTCTACGCCGCGCTCGAATTCATAGTCGCCGCCGCGCTGGGGCTCATCCTCGCGCCGTCGAAGGCTCCGGCAGTCATGTTCTGCCTGCTCTTCGGCTGGTACCCGATAGTCAAGAGCCTTATTGAGAAGCTCAAAAGCCGCGTAGCCGAGTACCTTCTCAAGCTCGCGGTCATCCTCGTCGTAATAGTCGTGTTCTTCATCCTGGCGAGGCTCGGCGTCGGGGAGCTCTCGCTTCCGGATACTTCGAAGCTCGTCGTCGCGGCCGCCGCGATCATCGGGTTTTTCGCATATGATTTCTGCTTTTCGGGACTCATCCGAGTCTATATCCGCCGGGTGCGGGGAAGGATGAAATAAAAATGATCAAAAGCATGACAGGATACGGGAACGCAAAGGGCGTCTGCGGCGACCTCGCGCTGACCGTCGAGATAAAGAGCGTAAATAACCGCTTTCTCGACGCCAACGTGCGCATCCCGAGGCTCTATTCTTTTGCCGAGGAATCGGTCCGCTCGGCCGTCGCGGCCAAGGTCGGCCGCGGCAAGGTCGACGTCTGGGTAGGCGTCGAGAACGCCGGGACGGCGGAAGTGACCGTCTCGCTCAACGAGCCGCTCGTGGAAGCGTACAAGGCCGCGTTCAACAGTATGTTCGAAAAGTGGGGCATCCCCGACGACTCGGCCGCGTCGCTCTTCGCGCGTCTGCCGGACGTGTTCGTCGTTCAAAAGCAGGAGCTCGACGAGGAGGAATTCTCGGCCGGACTCGCCGCCGTGGTTGCCGAGGCGCTGGACGCCTTCAACGCCATGCGCGCGCGCGAGGGAGCAAAGCTTGCCGACGACCTGCGCTCCAAGCTCGACAACCTCGAGCAGATGCGCCTCGCCGTAGCCAAGCGCTCGCCCGAGTCGGTCGCCCAGTGGCGCGACAAGCTCTTAAAGCGCATGACCGATCTTCTCGAGGGCAAGGAGATCGACGAGCAGCGCATCCTCACAGAGGCAGCGCTCTTTGCCGAGAAGGTCGACGTGGACGAGGAGCTCGTCCGGCTCGGCAGCCATATAACGCAATTCAGGGGCATGCTGGAAGCCGGCGGCGCCGTCGGCAGAAAGCTCGACTTCCTCGTTCAGGAGATGAACCGCGAGGCGAATACGACCGGCTCGAAGTGCACGGACCTCGAGATAACCCGTATCGTCGTCGACATGAAGGCGGAAATAGAGAAGATCCGCGAGCAGATCCAGAACATCGAATAGGGAGGCGGGAGCTTTGAAGCTTTTCAGCATAGGTTTCGGAAACCTTGTCTCGGCCGACCGCGTCGTCGCGGTCGTGAGCCCCGAATCCGCCCCGATAAAGCGCATCATATCGGACGCGAGGGATCAGGGCATGCTCATCGACGCGACCTACGGCAGGCGCACCCGCGCCGTGCTTATAGCCGACAGCGGCCATATAATCCTTTCCGCCCTCCAGCCGGAGACGGTCGGCGGGCGCATGACGGAGCCCGATGAAGAGGAGGAGCAGACCAATGATCAATAAGGGCAAGCTTTTCGTAATATCCGGCCCGTCCGGAGCGGGCAAGAGCACGGTCATAGCCCGCCTGCTCAAAAGGCTCGACAACACGTATTTTTCCATTTCCGCGACGACGCGCGAGCCGCGCCGCGGCGAGCGCAACGACATCGACTACCACTTCGTCTCCCGCGAGAAGTTCGAGAGCATGATAGCAAACGACGAGCTGCTCGAATGGGCCGAGTACGTCGGCAATTACTACGGGACGCCCGCCGCCCCCGTCGACGAGAAGCTGAACGCCGGATACGACGTCATTCTCGACATCGAGACCAAGGGCGCGGCCGAGGTCATGAAAAAGCGCCCGGAGGCCATCGGGATATTCCTCTTCCCGGGCAGCTTCGAGATACTCGAGCAGCGCCTCAGAGCGCGCGGCACCGACTCGGAGGAGAAAGTCCTCAAGCGCCTCGATCAGGCCCGACGCGAATGCGAGAAGGTCGACATGTATCAGTACGTGATCATAAACGACCGCGTAGAGACGGCGGCGGACGAGGCCGTGGCCATCATGACCGCGGAAAAGTGCCGCACAGCCGAACGCAAGCATTACTTTGTCTGATACGGGCGTCCGCCCGCTGAGATAAACCGAACCGGGCGAAAGCCCGGATGAAAGGATATGTCGTAAAAATGATGCTTTATCCCCCCATGAGCACTCTGCTCGAAAAGGTCAACAGCCGCTACCTGCTCGTAAACGCCGTCGCGAAGCGCTCGCGCGAGATCGCCGAGAGGGCCGAGGAGCGCGGCGAGTCTCTCGATCAGAAGCCCGTCTCCATGGCTATCAACGAGGTCGCCGAGGGCAAGTACGGCGCGTCCATCCGCAAGGAACTGATGTAAGCGACCGTGGCCCTTATCGCATCGGTCGCCGTAGATGCCGCGACCTTCGCCATAGACAAGCTCTACGATTACGCCGTTCCCGCCGCGCTCGAGGCGGGAACGAAGCCCGGGGTGCGCGTAAAAGCGCCTTTTTCCAAGGGCAACAGGCAGGTCGAGGGCTTCGTGTTCGCCGTAAGGCAGGGCGATGCGGATGGGCTTAAGGAGCTCCGCTCCGTAGAGGACGGGGAACCGCTCGTATCGAAAGACTTTCTCGAGCTTGCCAAATGGATGAAATCCCGCTTCTTCTGCACGCTCTACGAGGCCGTGCGCGCCATGCTCCCATCGGGCGTCTGGAATCTCTCCGGGGACAGGACGACGGAGCTTGCAAGACTCGTCTCAGCGCCGGAGGAAGCTCTTGAGCAGGCGGAAAAGAAGGCCAAGAGGGCTCCGCAGCAGGCGGAACTGCTGCGTCTGCTCGTCCAGCTCGGCGAGGCTTCGTCGAAGGAGCTCGTTTACTTCACGGGGGCTTCCCGCCAGAGCTTAAAGGGCCTCGAAAGGCAGGGGCTCATAGAGCTTGTGAAGATACCGGCCTACCGCCGGCCTGACTATTCCGATGCCTCCTCCCGCGCCATGGAGGAGCTGACGGAGGAGCAGGCCCGCGCCTTCGAAGGGCTTGCCGCCCTCATGGACGGGACCGCGCGCGCGGCGCTTCTGCGCGGCGTGACGGGCTCCGGCAAGACGGCCGTATATATCCGCCTCATCGCCCGCGCCATAGAGCAGGGCGGCAGGGCGATAGCCCTCGTGCCGGAGATAGCGCTCACCCCGCAGCTCGTGGCGACCTTCCGCCTCCATTTCGGGGACGCCGTCGCCGTTTTGCACAGCTCCCTGACGCAGGCCGAGCGGCTCGACGAGTGGCGGCGGATAAGGGACGGGCTCGTGAACGTCGTCGTAGGGACGCGGAGCGCCGTATTCGCCCCGGTCGAGGGGCTGAAGCTTCTCATCATAGACGAGGAGCAGGAGCTTACCTACAAATCCGAAATGACCCCGCGCTACCATGCGCGCGACGTCGCCAAGTTCCTCTGCGCGAGGTCGGGAGCGTTGCTGCTTCTCGGCTCCGCGACGCCCTCCGTCGAGACGAACTATCTGGCCGAGACGGGGCGCTATCCGCTCTTCCGCCTCGAGAAACGCTATAACGAGATGACGCTCCCCGAGGTCGTCATCGTCGATATGCGCGCCGAGCTAAAAGCCGGCAACGGCGGCAGCGTGAGCGGACGGCTCCGCGAGGAGCTTGAAAAGAACATAGCCCGCGGCGAGCAGTCCATTTTGTTCATAAACCGCCGCGGAACGAATAACCTCGTATCGTGCCCTGAATGCGGGTTCATGCATTCCTGCCCGAACTGCAGCGCGCGCCTTGTCTACCACGGGGCAAACGGCAGGCTCATGTGCCACTACTGCGGCTATTCCCGACCCGCCGAGCGCACCTGCCCGGAATGCGGAGGGCGCATGAAGTTTTTCGGGACGGGGACGCAGAAGGTCGAGGACGAGCTCGAGGAGCTTTTCCCCGGCGTGCCCATGCTCCGCATGGACGCCGACAGCGTCTCCGCGGCAAATTCGCACGACGAGATACTTTCCGAGTTTTCCAAAAAGAAGATACCCATCCTCGTAGGCACGCAGATGGTCACGAAGGGCCTCAATTTCGACGACGTGACGCTCGTCGGTGTGCTCTCGGCCGACCAGATGCTCTATTCGGGCGACTGGCGCGCGCAGGAGAGGACGTTCTCGCTCGTGACGCAGGCCGTAGGCCGCAGCGGACGCGCCCAAAAGGCGGGCCGCGCCGTCATACAGACCTTCACGCCCGACAACGAGGTAATACGCTGCGCCGCCGCGCAGGATTACGACGCTTTTTACCGCTCCGAGATCAAGCTGCGCGAGCTGAGCGGGACCCCGCCCTTTGCCGAGCAGTACGCCGTCTTCGCCTCCGGCGAGGACGAGGACGCGGTCGTCGCCTGCTGCAGGGAGATAAAGGCGGCTTTTCTGAGCTCGCTCGGAGATAACTCCGCTGCGAGAGTACTCGGCCCCGTCCCCGCGGCCGTAGTCAGGGTGCAGGGCCGCTTCCGCTACCGCGTGTATGTGGACACAGCGCCTGACCCCGCCGTGCGCGGCCTCATAGCCGGGGCGATACGCAAATACTCCAAGGACAAGAGATTTCGAGGCGTCGCCCTCTTCGGCGACGTCGATCCGATAGATTGAGGTGTTGGTATGGGACTTCGTAACATCATCAAAAAAGGCGATCCTTCGCTGCTGAAAAAGAGCCGCGAGGTGACGAATTTCGACGCGAGGCTCGCCGCGCTGCTGGACGATATGCGCGAGACGCTCCTCCAGGCAAACGGCCTCGGCCTCGCCGCGCCGCAGGTCGGCGTCCTGCGCCGGGTCTGCCTCGTCATCGAGACGAACACGGACCCCGAGGAGATCATCGAGCTCATCAATCCCGTCATCGTGGAGTCCGAGGGCGAGCAGACCGACAGGGAGGGCTGCCTCTCGCTGCCGGGAGTGTGGGGTATAGTTAAGCGCCCGATGCGCGTAAAGGTCGCCGCGCAGGACAGAAACGGCAACTGGTTCGAGCGCGAAGGCGAGGGCCTGACCGCCCGCTGCTTCTGCCATGAGATAGACCACCTCAGCGGAGTGCTCTTCGACTCCGTCGCCGAGCGCATCCTCGATCCCGAAGAGGTCGAGAGGCTCGCCGCCGAAGAGGAAGAAGAGATGAACGGGGAAGCCGAATGAGGATAGTTTTCATGGGCACGCCCGACTTCGCGGTCGCGTCGCTTCGCGCTCTCTGTGCCGCGGGGCACGACGTCGCCGCCGTCGTGACGAAGCCCGACAGCCCCAAAAACCGCGGCATGAAGCTCATGCCGAGCGCCGTCAAGAAGGCCGCGCTCGAGCTCGGACTGCCCGTGTATACGCCGGAAAAGCTCAAGACCGCCGAGACGGCGGAGCTGCTCGCCTCGTTCAAGGCGGACGTGTTCGCGGTCGTCGCCTTCGGGAGGCTGCTCCCGAAGCATATTCTCGAAATGCCTCCGCTCGGCTGTGTGAACGTGCACGGCTCGCTCCTGCCGAAATACCGCGGCTCCGCGCCCGTACAGTGGACGGTGCTGAATGGCGACAGGACGGGCGGCGTGACGACGATGCTCCTCGACGAGGGCATGGATACCGGAGCGACGCTCCTTTCCGCGTCCGTCGACGTCGGGGAATACGAGAGCTTCGGCAGCCTCTATGAGCGCCTTGCCGACGTAGGCGCGGAGCTCCTCGTCAGGACTCTCGACGGACTTGTCGACGGCTCGGTCACGCCCGTGCCGCAGGACGATGCGCTTGCGACCTACGCCCCTCCCGTCACGAAGGATATGTGCCCCGTGGACTGGGAGCGGAGCGTGGTTGACATAATTAACAAGATCAGAGGACTCGACCCGTCGCCCGCTGCAAACGCGGATATAGGCGGGGTCAGATTCAAGCTTTTCGGGGCGAGGCCGACCGGCCGCCGCTCCGACCTTCCGGCGGGTTCAGTCGCCGGAACGGACAAGCAGGGGATAGAGGTCGTCTGCGGCGGCGGGGAGACTCTCGTCATCACCGAGCTGCAGGCTCCGGGCGGCAAACGCATGAGGGCCGCCGATTATCTCCGCGGCCATCCGCTCGCATGACGGCGAGGGAGGCCGCACTGAAGGCGCTCGTCGCCTTCGAAAAAGGGCAAAGCCCCGAAAGCGTCGTCGACGGCTTCGGCCTCGAAGCACGCGAGGCGGCGCTCGCGCGCAGGATATGCTCCTGCGTGCTGACCAACAGAATGCTGCTCGACTTTTGGATAGGCAGGCATGTGTCCCGCCCGGTCGAAAAGCTCCAGCCGCGCCTTCTCGACGTCCTGCGCATATCAGCCGCGCAGATAGCTTGGTTCGACAGGGTGCCGAACGCCGCCGCCGTGAACGAGGGCGTCAAGCTCGCAGGTACTTATGTAAACTCAGGCGCGGCGAAGCTCACGAACGCGGTACTGCGCCGCATGGCCGAGGAAGGCAGGCCTCCGAAGCCTCAGTCCGGCGATGCGCTCGCCGATATGAGCGTCGAATTCAGCTGTCCGGTCGAGCTTACAGAATATTATGTAAATAATTACGGGGCGGAGACCGCCGCCGGGATACTCAAAGCTCAGAACGAGGTCCCGCCGGTCTGTGCCCGTGTAAATACGATCAAGGTCACGCCGGAGGCGCTGATGGAGCGCCTCGCCGCGGAGGGAGCGTTCGTCCGAGCCCACGCATGGCTGCACGGGACGCTCGAAATTGAGCTTTCCGGGAGCGTCGAGGCTCTTCCGGCTTTCCGCGAAGGTTTGTTTTTCGTGCAGGACCCGGCCGCGACGCTCGCCGTCCTTGCGGCGCAGCCGCTTCCCGGCATGCGTATCCTCGACGCCTGCGCTTCGCCCGGCGGCAAGAGCTTCGCCGCCGCGATAGAAATGCGCGGGGAGGGGAGCATAGTTTCCCGCGACGTCAGCGAAAAGAAGCTCCGCCCTATAACCGACGGCGCGGAGCGGCTCGGAGTTGACATAATAACCACCGAAGCCCGCGACGCGGCCAAGGACGCGCCGGGCGAAGGCTTCGAAGTCGTCCTCGCGGACGCGCCGTGCTCCGGCTTCGGGACGGTGCGCAAGAAGCCCGAGATAAGATATAAGCCTCTCGCCTCGGTCACCGCGCTGCCCTCCAAGCAGCTCGCGATACTTCGTAATCTCGCGGACGCGGTCAAGCCGGGCGGCGTGCTCGTATATTCGACCTGCACTCTCATAAAAGAGGAAAACGAGAGCGTCACGGACGCATTTCTGGCCGCCAGGCCCGATTTTGAGCCGGAGGCATTCGAGCTTCCCGGCGCCGGCCGCTGCGAAGGCCGGGTGACGCTCATCCCCGGAAAGCTCGGAACGGACGGGTTTTATATATGCCGAATGAGACGAAAAAAGATATAAAGTCCCTGCTCCCGGCCGAACTCGAGGAGGAATTCGCCGCGCTTGGCCTGCCGAAGTTCCGCGCCAAGCAGGTCTTCAAATGGCTCTCTTCCGGAGCATCCTCCTTTGACGAGATGACGGACCTCTCCAAGGACCTTCGCGCGAAGCTCGGCGGGATATACCATATAACGGTCCCGGCCGTTCTGCGCCGCCAGACCTCAGCTTCCGACGGGACGGAGAAGTTCCTCTGGGGCCTTTCCGACGGCAACGCCGTCGAGAGCGTCCTCATGTGCTATGATTACGGCAACAGCGTCTGCGTGTCGTCGCAGGTCGGCTGCAATATGGGCTGCGCCTTCTGCGCCTCGCGCGGAGGCAAGATCCGCGACCTTCGCCCCTCCGAGATACTCGATCAGGTCCTTTGGACGGAGAAGGAGACGGGCAAAAAAGTCTCGAACATAGTCATGATGGGCATAGGCGAACCGCTCGACAACTTCGAGAACGTCGAGCGCTTCCTGCGCCTCGTCAACTGCCCCGAGGGGCTCAATATCGGCATGCGGCATATATCCCTCTCGACCTGCGGTCTCGTTCCGGGGATAGACAGACTGGCCGAGCTCGACCTGCAGCTGACGCTTTCCGTGTCGCTGCACGCGCCCGACGACGAGACGCGCACTTCGCTCATGCCCGTCGACAGACGCTGGAACGTGGCCGAGCTGACGGACGCCTGCCGCCGGTATTTTGAAAAGACGGGGCGGCGTATCAGCTTCGAATACGCGCTCATACGCGGAGTCAACGACTCCGACGCGCAGGCGGACGAGCTCGCCGCGCTGATGAAAAAGGTCCGCGGGCACGTCAACCTCATCCCGCTCAACGAGGTGGACGGCAGCCCGCTCAAGCCGGGCGACGCGAAGCGCTTCGCCGCCGCGCTAAAGGAGCGGGGCGTGAACGTTACGGTGCGCCGGAGGCTCGGAGCGGATATAGACGCCGCCTGCGGGCAGCTCAGAAAACGAACGATGAAGGAGTCACGATGAGATTTTGGGGACTTAGCGACAAGGGCTCCGTGCGTCAGGAAAATCAGGACGCCATCCTTGCCGAAAGCTATATGGCCGAGTCCGGGATAGAGAGCGCCATCCTCGTCGTCTGCGACGGGATGGGAGGCGCGAACGCGGGCGGGCTCGCCGCCGCGATAGCCTCCGAGACGTTCGTCCGGTATCTCAAGCCCGGCCTCGATGCGGAGGTGCCGCGCCGCAGCCTTCTGACGCGCTGCGCGCTGCTTGCCAACGAGGCCGTGTACGAGAAGGGGCGCTCGTCGCCGGAATTTCGCGGCATGGGGACGACGCTCGTCGCCGCCGTCGGCAACGGGGAGCATATGACCGTCGTCAACATAGGCGACAGCCGCTGCTACCTCGTCCGGGAAAGCGAGATTATTCGCGTCACGACCGATCACTCGCTCGTCGAGGAAATGGTAGAGCGGGGCGAGATAATGCGCGAGGAGGCATGGCGCCACCCCGGCAAGAACTACATCACCCGCGCCTTGGGGACGGACCGATCCGCACGCTGCGACGTGTTCGAGGTCGATATGAAAGATAATGAGTTCCTTCTCCTGTGTACGGACGGCCTGACGAACATCGTAAATCCGCAGGAGATACTGTTCGAGCTCTTTTACGGCGGCGAGACGGAGACGGCGGCCGACCGCATGCTCGAGATAGCGATGTCGCGCGGCGCTCCGGACAACGTGAGCCTCATCCTCTTCGGCAGATAGCCGCTCTTGAACTTAAAGGAAAAACATGGTAGACTGGACCCGGCTTTTCCGGGCCGTCTTGTACGCAAAGCCCGCCGCATATGCGCCGGGCGAACGGAGGACAGCGTATGGACAATGATAAATATATAGGACGCCTGCTCGACGGCCGATATGAGATCACCGAATGCATCGGCGTCGGCGGGATGGCGGTCGTTTATAAAGCTCTCGACCACCGCCTGAACAGATACGTCGCAGTCAAGCTCCTCAAGGACGAGATGGCGGTCGACGAGGACTTCAGGCGCCGCTTCCACACGGAATCGCAGGCGGTCGCCATGCTCTCGCACGCGAACATCGTCGCCGTGTACGACGTGTCGCGCTCGGCGGACATGGAGTACATCGTCATGGAGCTCATCGAGGGGATCACGCTCAAGCAGTATATGCAAAAGCGCGGGGCGCTCTCGTGGAAGGAGACGCTGCATTTCGCCACGCAGATAACCAAGGCGCTCCAGCACGCGCACAGCCGCGGCATTATCCACAGGGACATCAAGCCGCACAACATCATGATACTGCGCGACAGCAGCGTGAAGGTAGCCGACTTCGGCATCGCCCGCGTCACCGCGACGCAGAACACGCTCACGCGCGAGACGCTCGGCAGCGTGCACTATATCTCCCCTGAGCAGGCCAAGGGCGGCCACGTAGACGCGAGGACGGACATCTATTCTCTCGGCGTCGTCATGTACGAGATGCTGACGGGGCGCCTGCCCTTCGAGGGCGACAGCGCCGTGTCCGTCGCGATACAGCACATAAGCTCCATTCCGCTTTCCCCGCGCGAGATAAACCCGGATATCCCGGTCGGGCTCGAGAACATAACCATGCGGGCCATGAATCCGGACCTTGACAAGCGGTACAGATCGGCCGACGAGCTGCTGGCCGACCTCGAGAAGTTCCGCAAGGAGCCCACGACGGAATTCGAATACAACGAGCTGACCTTCGCCGCGCCCGGCCTAGAGCCGGAGCCCGAGCCCGAGCCGAAGACGCGGGGCTCGTCCCTCCCGAAGGCCTCCCGCGCCGGAGAGATGGACGCCGAGGACTATGCCGCGAGCTCGCGGCGCGCGCGCCGTGTAGCGACGCTGACGGGGATATTCTGCGTCATCGTCTTCGTCATCATCCTGCTGCTCTTCCTCAAGACTTATCTTTTCAACGATATATTCACCCCCGCCGAGGACATAAGGGTCCCGCGCTTTATAGGGCTTAAATACGAGGAAGTCCTCCTCAACCCGACGTATACGGACTATTTCAGATTTGAGCCGACCTACCGCGCCAGCGACGACGTCGCCGAGGGCTATATCATCTCCCAGAAGCCCGAGGAGGGCGACTTCGTCAAGAAAAATGAGGACAAATACCGCGTCAAGGTCGAGGTCTCGACCGGCTCGAACGTAGTCGTGCTCGACGATCTGACGAACAAATACTATAAGCAGGTGGTCATAGACCTGCAAAAGCTCGACCTCGTCTGCGAGATCGAGTCCGTGGAGTCCGATACCGTGACGGCGGACTATATAATCAGCACCATGCCGGCCGCGGGCGAGACGCTCTATCCGGGCGACACCGTTTTCCTGACGGTCAGCGCCGGCCCGGAGATAAGATACGTCAATATGCCGTGGCTCGTCGGGACGCAGAGGCAGTACGCCGAGCGCGTCATCGACAGCATGAATCTGACTCTCGGCAGCGTCCGCGTCATTGCGGGCGAGGCGCCCGAGGGCGAGGTCATCTACCAGAGCGTCGATCCGTATTCCTATATCCCCGAGAGAACAAAGGTCAATCTGACCATTTCCGACGGCTCGAAGGTGCCCGAGCCGACCCCGACTCCCACGCCGGAGCCGACCCCGACTCCCACTCCGACGCCGGAGGACACGCCCGAACCCACGCCGGAAACCACTCCGGATCAGGGCGGAGAGACGACTCCCGAGCCCTCGCCGGACGTCGGCGGGGAAGAGTCTCCTCCCGAACAGCCCCCGGAGGACGGAGACGGAGATGACTGACGGCGTCATCGTCAAGTCTATAAGCGGACGCTATTCCGTCAAGACGGACGACGGGACGGTCGTCTGCGGCGCTCGCGGCAGACTGAAGCTGGATAAGACGCTCCCGCTCGTGGGGGACAGGGTCGAGATAAGCGTCATCGCTCCCGGAGAGGGAGTGATCGAGTCCGTCGCCCCGCGGCGCAATTCGTTCATCCGCCCCGTCGTCGCGAACGTGGACGCGCTCGTCATGATCTGCGCGGACGTCAATCCCGTGACGGACCCGTTCCTCATAGACAGGATAGCCGCCATAGCTGAGCTGAAAAGCTGCGAGCCCATCGTGGTCGTGAACAAGGCGGACCTCGTGCGAAGCGACCGCCTTTTTCCCATTTACAAGGGCGCCGGCTTCACGACCGTACGAACCAGCGCCAAGACGGGCGAGGGCGTGGAGGAGCTCCGCGCCGCGCTTCGCGGCAAGATAAGCGTTTTTACGGGCAATTCCGGCGTCGGGAAATCGAGCCTTCTCAACGCGCTCGATCCCGGCTTCGCCGTCGCGACGGGCGAGGTCAGCGAAAAGCTCGGCCGGGGACGGCATAAGACGCGCCACGTCGAGCTCTATATGCTCGACGAGGACACCATGATCATAGATACCCCGGGCTTCTCGTCGTTTGACGCGGAGGAGGGCATCCTTCGAAAGACGGACCTGCAGTATGCCTTCCGTGAATTCGCGCCGTATCTCGGCAAATGCCGCTTCAACGACTGCGCCCACGTAAAGGACGAGGGCTGCGCCGTGCTCGCGGCGCTGTCGGAAGGAAAAATAGCCCCCGAAAGGCACGCAAGCTACGTCCGCCTCTATGAGCAGGCGGCTGCCGTGCACGAATGGGAGCTGAAGGAAGAAAAAGAAAGAGGGAAGTAATGGCCAGAGATCTGACCAAGGGAAAACCGCTCAAGGGCATACTGCTCTTCTCGCTGCCCATAATGGCCGGCCTGCTGCTCCAGCAGCTTTACAGCACCGTCGACAGCATCGTCGTCGGCAACAGCATAGGCGAGGCCGCGCTCGCCGCCGTAGGCACCTGCGCTCCGCTGACGTTCTTCTTCGTCGCGTTCGCCATGGGCCTTGCAAACGGCGCCGGCGTCGTCTTCTCGCAGTATTACGGCGCGAAGAGGATGGAGAGCCTGCGCACCGCGTTTTCGACGGCGGCCATCCTGCTCTTCGGCATAGGCATCGTCATGACGGCGGTCGGCCTGCTGCTCGGCCGCGGCATCCTCGGCACGACGCTGAAGGTCCCGCCGGAGATACTCGACGAGGCCGTCGGCTATTTCTCGATATACTGCATGGGCCTCGTCTTCCAGTTCGTATATAACGCCGTATCGGCCGCTCTGCGCGCCGTCGGCGATTCGGTCGCGACGCTGATATTCCTCTGCATCTCCTCCGTCCTGAATATCGCGCTCGACCTGCTGTTCGTCCTGGAGTTCCGCTGGGGCGTCCGCGGCACGGCCATAGCGACCATAATCTCGCAGGCGGTCAGCGCGATCGTCAGCATAATCTATATGCAGAAGAAATACGACTTCTATCGCTTCAAAAAGGGCGAGTTCGGCTTCAACGGGCAGATGTGCAAGCTGACGCTGAAGTTCGGCGTCCCGACGATGATACAGATGTGCATCGTCTCCGGAGGTCAGGTCGTCATCCAGCGCGTCGCCAACGATCTCGGCGCCTCCGCCATTGCCGCCGCTACCGCCGCCGGACGCATAGAAAACTACATATTCATCCCCTCGCAGAGCTTCAATAACGGCATGGCCATGTATACCGGTCAGAACGTCGGAGCGGGGAACATCCCGCGCGTATACGAGGGCATGAAGAAGACGCTGCTGCTGAGCGTGCCGATATGCATCGTGCTCATGGTCGTCTCCATCTTCCTCGCGGGGCCGCTGGTCGGCCTCTTCGGCGTCGAGGGCGAGGCTCTCACGCTCGGGATAAAGCATCTGCGCTTCATAGCGCCGTTTTATATCTTCTTCGCCGTCTATATGCCCATGGTCGCCGTGCTGACCGGCTCGGGCGACGTATATTTCTCGACGGGCATAACGCTTTCCGGCCTCGCGATAAGGGTCCTCGCGACTTACGTATTCGCCTACGCGCTGCACTGCGGCTTCGCCTCGCTGTACTACTCCGTGCCCATAGGCTGGCTGCTGCTCCTCGCCCTCGCTTTCTTCCGCTTCATGAGCGGAAAGTGGCAGACCAAGCGCGTCGTAAAGGGCGGCCCTCCCGCGCAGCCCGCCGAAGGACCGGCCCCGGACGAAGAGATAAACGAAGAAAACTGAACTTCTCATATAAGCGAAAGGAGCATGCGCGTCTTCGCGCAGATATGTGACATGGCGCTCAAATATCCGCATCTGTTTACGCCCATAACGATAGCCGATAGGGTCTTCCGCAACAGGCTCTTCAGTTCGCCCATCGGCTTTCAGTATCACGACGCCGCCTCCCACAACCCGACGGCCGAGGCCATAGCCTTCTTCTCCCGCAGAGCGAAGGGCGGCGCCGCCTCCGTCGCGCTCGGCGAGTGCATGGTAGACAGCGTCCACGGCAAGAGCAACCCCACGCAGGTCTCTCTCGACAACATAAACTCCAAGGCGTCCATGACGGCCATGGCCATCGCCATCAGCGAGTTCGGCGCAGTCCCGACCGTCGAGCTGCAGCACGCCGGCAAGTACGCCGTCGTCTCGCTCAACGCCGGCAACGACATCTACGGTCCGAACGAGGAGCCGTTCCCCTGGCCGCACCGCCTGCCGAAGGGCGCGCCCATCCCTATGGTCAAGGCGATGGACGAGGAAATGATAGAGCATACGATCAACGCCTTCGCGGACGCCGCGCTCTTTGCAAAGAGGTGCGGCTTCGGAATGGTGCTCGTGCACGGCGGCCACGGCTGGCTGCTGACGCAGTTCCTCTCCCCGATGGTCAACAAGAGAAATGACCGCTGGGGCGGCAGCGTCGAAAACCGCGCGCGCATCGCCGTCGCCATCTGCGACGCCATCCATAAAAAGTGCGGCGCCGGCTTCCCGGTAGAGTTCCGCATGAGCGGCTCCGAGTGCAACCCGACGGGCTACGGCATCGAAGAGGGCATAGCCATCGCCAAGCAGCTCGACGGGCACGCCGACCTCATCCACGTCTCAGCAGGCGACCACAACGTCCCAGATACGTTCACGGTCGTGCACCCGAACATGTTCCTGCCCGACGGCGTGAACCTCCAATATGCCGCCGCGATAAAGAAAGAGGTCAAGACCCCCGTCGCGACGGTCGGCGCGTTCGTCGATCCCGCCATGATGGAGGAGGTCATAGCCACGGGTCAGGCCGACGTAGTCGAGTGCGCGCGCGAGCTCATCTGCGATCCCGACATGCCCATAAAGGCGAGAATGGGCCGCGACGACGAGATAACCCACTGCATGCGCTGCTTCACGTGCTTCTCCAATCTCGTCGCGACCGGCCAGATATGCTGCGCCATCAATCCCAAGATAGGTCAGGAGCTCATCGTAGAGGTCCCCGTGAAGGTCTCCCGCCGGAAGAAGGTCCTCGTCGCGGGCGGCGGCCCGGGCGGCATGCAGGCAGCGCTGACCGCCTCCGAATACGGCCATAAGGTCATCCTCTGCGAGAAGTCCGGCAGGCTCGGCGGCGCGCTCCTGTGCGAGGAGAAGGTCCCCTTCAAAAAGAGGCTCGCCGAGTATCTTTCCAAGCAGGCGGATAAGTGCATGAACGACCCGAACATCGAGGTCAGGCTCAATACGGCGGTCACGCCGGAGCTTGCCGAGCAGATAGCGCCCGACGCGATATTCGCCGCCGTCGGCGCCGAGGCGGTCGTGCCGAAGATACCCGGCATAGAGCGGGCTCTGCCTGCCGAGTACGCCTACATGCACGCCGAGGAGATGGGCGAGCGCGTCGTCATTCTCGGCGCGGGCCTCGTCGGGACGGAGATGGCCGTCTATTTAAACGGGCTCGGACGCAAGGTCACCGTCCTCGAGATGGCGCCGACCATAAACGACGGCGGCAACTCCCTGCAGGTCAGCGCGCTCAACGTGCAGATAAGGCACAGCGACGTCAATATGGTCTTCAATACCAAGGCCGTCGAGATAACGGAAAAAGGAGTCGTCGGCGAAAAGGACGGCGAGCGCAACCTCTTCGAGGCCGATACGGTCGTCTGCGCAGTCGGCATGCGCGCCAAGCGCGACGAGGCGTTCGCGCTGAGCGCCTGCGCTCCGGAATTCTACCAGATAGGCGACTGCCTCGCCGCGACGAACGTGCGCGACGCGACGCGCACTGCGTATTACAACGTCCGCAACATGTCCCGCGTGTAAGGCTCAAATAAACGAAGACCCCGGAGGAGCGATCCTCCGGGGTCTTTTTATGCGTTTTTCAGAGATTCGGTCTGTTCTTGCCGGATACCGCGAGCCGCGTCATGGCCCTTGCCAGAGCGAGCCTTGTCAGCTCGTGCTCGCGCAGGCTCTGCTTGCGCGCGTAAAGCTCGCTCTCGCGTTCGAAGGCGGCTTTCGCGCGGTTCGCGTCTATCTCGTCCGGCAGCTCGCACGACTGCACGAAGACGCGCACCCTGCCCGGCTCGACCTCGAGAAAGCCCTCCGAGCAGGCGCAGACGGACCATTCGCCGTCCTTTTTCCAGCGCAGCTCGCCGGGGTCGAGCGCGGCGACCATGGGCCTGTGCCCCGCAAGCACCGTCAGCAGCCCGTCCGGCAGCGTCACGGTCAGAGCCTCGACGTCGGAGGAGAAGAATTCTCGCTCCGGGGTCAGTATCTCAATAGGGAACTCAGCCATTTTCGGCCTCCTCCCGGAGCTTCGCGGCCTTCTCGCGGACCTCGTCGAGATCGCCGACGTTGAAGAAAGCCTGCTCCGGCAGATCGTCGACCGCGCCGTCGGCTATGGCCTTGAAGCCCTCTATCGTTTTCTCCAGCGGGACGAAACGTCCGGGAACGCCTGTAAACGCCTCCGCGACGAAGAAGGGCTGCGAGAGGAAGCGCTGCATCTTGCGCGCGCGGTAGACCGTCACGCGATCCTCCTCGCTGAGTTCCTCCATGCCGAGGATGGCGATGATGTCCTTGAGCTCGAGATAGCGCTGCAGGCACTCCTGCACGCGCCGCGCCGTCTCGTAATGCTCCTTGCCGAGAAGCTCAGGGTCGAGCAGGCGCGAGCCGGATTCGAGAGGGGAGACGGCGGGGTAGATGCCCTGCTCGGCTATCGAGCGCGAGAGGACGGTCGTCGCGTCGAGATGGGAGAAGACCGTCGCGGGAGCGGGGTCCGTCAGGTCGTCGGCGGGGACGTAGACGGCCTGCACCGAGGTTATCGAGCCGCGGTCCGTGCTCGCGATGCGCTCCTCGAGCTCGCCGAGCTCCTGCGCCAGCGTCGGCTGGTAGCCGACGGCCGCGGGCATGCGTCCGAGCATGGCGGAGACCTCGTTGCCCGCCTGCACGTATCTGAAGATATTGTCTATGAAGAGCAGCACGTCCTGCCTGCGCTCGTCGCGCAGATACTCGGCGAGAGTGAGCCCCGTGAGCGCCGCGCGCATGCGCGAGCCTGGCGGCTCGTTCATCTGGCCGAAGACGAGCATCGTCTTGTCGATGACGCCGGAGTCGTGCATGTCGCTTATGAGCTCCTGCCCCTCGCGGCTGCGTTCGCCGACGCCGGTAAAGACGGAGTACCCGCCGTGGCTCGTCGCGATATTGTGTATCATCTCCATTATGAGGACTGTCTTGCCGACGCCCGCGCCGCCGAAGAGGCCTATTTTGCCGCCCTTCGGATACGGAACGAGCAGATCGATGACCTTGATGCCCGTGACGAGCGCCTCCGTCGTCGGCTTCTGACTGCGGAAGGAGGGTGGCGTCCTGTGGATGGGGAGGCGGGGCGCATCCTCGGGTATTGGCCCGAGGTCGTCTATCGGACGGCCGAGGACGTCTATGGCGCGGCCGAGCATGGCGTCTCCGACGGGGACCTCTATGCCGTGGCCGGTGTATTCGACGGGGATGCCGCATTTAACGCCGTCGGTCGCCTCGAGGGCGACGCAGCGAACGACGCTCGGCCCGACCTGATAGGCGACTTCCATATGTAGCTTCGCGTCGGGAGCGTAGAGCAGGGATTTGATGGGCGGCTCGGAGTCCGCCTCGAAGCGCACGTCCAGCACGGGGCCGGATATGCGGATCAGCCGTCCTGTCATTGTGTTTCAGCCTCCGATCCTTGCTTGATGCCCTCCGCGCCGGAGGTGATCTCGATTATCTCGTTGGTTATCGAGAGCTGGCGAAGGGTCTGGTACTTGTGCTGGAGCTCGCGGCTTATCTCGTCGGCGTTGTCCGTAGCCGCGCGCATGGCGTTCATGCGCGCGCTGTGCTCGCTCGCGGAGGACTGCACCAGCGCCGCGAAGACGAGGCCTATCGCGCACTGCGGGACGAGACTGTCGAAGACCGCCTTTGGGGAGGGCTCGTAAAGCACGTCGCCCCAGAGCTTGGCATGCGTGTCTATATCGGAAAAGGCGTCGAGGTCGAGCGGGAGCAGCTTCAGGCATGTCGGCTGCGACTTCGCCGCGTTGATGAATCGGGTAAATATTATGTAAACCTTATCGACCGCGCCGTCGTCGTAGAACTGAAAGAGGTTCTCGACGATGCTCCGCGCCGAGCGCAGCGTCGGCTGATGCGCGGCCCCGAGGTCCTCGACGTCGGGCTCGATGCCGTTGCGGCGCAGAAAGAGCGTCGCCATGCGTCCGACCGTCTCGATGAACCTCGCGTCGCGTTTTTTTATCTCGCTCAGCGCGAATTCGAGCACGTCGTGGTTGTAGCTCCCGCAGAGCCCCTTGTCGCCTGCGACGATGAGGAACGCCGAGCGCTCGCCGGGCCGCTCGTCGAGGTAGGGGTGCGTTATCCCGCCCGCGTTGTCCCTTATATCGAGGACGGCGGAGCGCAGGCGGGTGAAGTACTCCTTGGCGTATTTCACGCGCTGGCTCTCGCGGCGCATCCTCGTCGAGCTCATGAGGTACATGGCGTTGGTTATCTGCCGCGTCTGCGCGATGGCGGCGAGCCGCTGCCTGAGGTCGGAAATGTCGCTCATCGGCTCAGCCTCCGCATGACCTTGCGCATCTCCGAGAGCAGGCGCGACTTTATCTCCTCGTCGATGTCGCCGCGCGCCGAGACGGCCTTGAGCTCGTCCGGACAGACCGCGTGAAGGCGGCGCAGGAGCCTGCGGGCCCTGTCGGCGACGTCCTCGGCCGCGACGGAGGCGAAAACGCCGTTTTCCGCCGCGAGCAGAAGGCAGACCTCGTCCGCGAGGGAGTAGGGGTCGTGCTTGGGCTGTTTTAGCAGCTCGCTCTTGCGCACGCCGCGCTCGAGCATGGCGGCGGTCGAGCTGTCGACCTCGGCGCCGAACTGCAGGAAGACGGACATCTCGCGGTACTGCGCGAGGTCGAGCCTCAGCGTTCCCGTGACCTTGCGCATGGCGGCCTTCTGCGCGCTCCTGCCGACGCGGGAGACGGAGAGGCCGACGTTGACGGCGGGCCGCATGCCGGAGTGGAATAGCTCGCTTTCGAGGAATATCTGCCCGTCGGTTATGGAAATGACGTTCGTCGGGATATACGCGGAAATATCGCCCGCCATGGTCTCGACTATGGGCAGGGCGGTCATCGAGCCGCCGCCGAGCTCGCTGGAGAGCTGGGCTCCGCGCTCGAGCAGACGGCTGTGGAGATAGAATACGTCTCCGGGGTATGCCTCGCGTCCCGGCGGCCTGTGCAGGAGCAGGCTCATGGCGCGGTATGCGACGGCGTGCTTGGAAAGATCGTCGTAAACGACGAGAACGTCGCGTCCTGAGTACATGAAGTACTCCGCGACGGCGCAGGCGGCGTACGGCGCGATATACTGCATCGCGGCAGAGTCGCTCGCGGGGGAGTTTATGACTATCGTATAGCGCATAGCGTCTTTTTCACGCAGCGTGCTGACGACCTCGGCCACGGCCGAGGCCTTCTGCCCGATCGCGCAGTAGACGCAGACGACGTCCTGATCGTGCTGATTGAGTATGGTGTCGACCGCTATGGTCGTCTTGCCGGTCTGCCTGTCGCCGATGATGAGCTCGCGCTGGCCGCGGCCTATGGGTATCATCGAGTCGATGGATAGCAGTCCCGTCTGGAGCGGGCGGGAGACGGCCTTTCTGTCCATGATGCCTGGCGCAGGGTACTCTATGGGGCGCCTCGCGTGGCAGACGGGGGAGGGCCTGCCGTCGAGCGGCTCGCCCGTGGGGGAGATTATCCTGCCGAGCAGTTCGTCGCCGACGGGGATGTCGAGGACGCGCTCCGTCGCCGATACGCGCTCGCCGACGCTGGTCTGCCCGAAGAGCACGGCCGCGCCGACCTCGTTGTCGCTTACCTCGAGCGCGAGCGCGACGCCGCCGTCTGCGAGGGTGAGCAGCTCGCCGTACCTGCGGCCGGGAAGGTCCTTTACGTGGATTATCCCGTCGCCGGAGGAGACGACCGTGCCGTAGTCGAATACGTCGTGGTCGAATTTGAAGGCCCCCGTGCGCTCCGAGAGGACTTTCGCAAAGGTCTCCGCGTTCATGCTCGGATCGTCGGGATAGGTCATGCGTTCGCGCACCGCGTTCAGACGGCTCGATATGCTCATGTCGAAGGTCTTGCCCCCGATATGCGCGATGAAGCCGCCCTTGAGCTCGGGCGTGAGCACGAAGTCATATTCCACCTTCTCGCCGAAGAGCGCGTCGAAGCGGGCGCGGACGTTCTCGAGCTCGGAGGGGGTCATGTTTGCGTAGTGAACGGTACCTTTCATTTCTCGGACACCTTGTCGAAGAAGCCGTCGATGAGCTCGCGGCTGCCGTTTTTATCTATCTCGCGGCCTATTATCTCGCCCGCGAGGTCGACGGCTATGTCCGCGATATGCTCGCGCATATCGTCCATGATGCGGTCGGAACTGTGCGCCGCCTCCGCGACTGCCTCATCGCGAATGACGTTTGCCTGCGCGTTGGCCTCGGCGACGATGCGGTCGGCGTCGGCGGAGGCCGCGTCGATGATGCGGGTCTTCTCGGCCTGCGCGAACTCCTCGGCGCTGAGGCGGGCGGCCTCGGCCTCTGCGAGAGCGGCGTCGGCGCGCTTTTGCTTCTCGTCGGCCTCGGCGATGCCGGCCTCGACGCGCTCTCTGCGCGCCGTCAGGAACTTCTTGACGGGCTTATAGACGAGAAAGCGCACGATAAGGAACATGATGACGATATTCGCGATATTGAGGATGATGCTTTCGACGGCGGTTTTAGCGTCTATCATCGGTCAGAGCACCTCATTTTACGAAAAGGATGATAAGAGCGGTAACGAATCCGTAGATCGCGCACGACTCGGTCAGAGCCATGCCGAGAAGCATGATGGCGTTTATCTTGCCGTTGGCTTCGGGCTGACGCGCCGTAGCCTCGACGGCCTTGCCCGTCGCTATGCCCATGGAGAGGCCGGCCGCAACTGCCGGGAGAAGCGCCAGAGCGGCGCCGATAGTAGACATATCCATTTTGTTATCCTCCTGTTATTCTTGTAAAGCGGCGGCTTCGCCGATGAATGAGAGCGAGAGAGTTATGAAAATGAAGGCCTGGATGAGGGGATGGAAGAGGTTGAAGTACAGCCCGAATATCGCGGGCGGCCCCGCGCCGAAATTGCCGAGCGCGTAGTAAAGCAGCTCCATCACGATGAGCCCCGCGAGCATGTTTCCGAAAAGTCGGCACGCCATGGAGACCGGCGTCGCGATGTCGGTTATGACCTTTATCGGAGCGATGACCGGGGTCGGCTTCGTGAAGTCCTTTATCCTGCCGCGCAGACCCTTCTTCGACAGCCCGTAGTAGTTAATCAGCACGAACGTCACGAGCGCGAGCGCGAAGGTCGTCAGCAGATCCGACGACGGCGAGCGCACTCCGAAGAGCTCGAGCGCGGCGCAGCCTATCAGGTATATGCCCAGCGCCATTATGTAGGCCGAGAGGTTGTCCCCGAGCTTGACGCCCGACTGGCTCTCGGCGTAGCCGTCGAGCTTTTCGACGATGAGCTCGAAGACGTTTTGTATCCCGCGCGGGACCTCCTTGAAGCGCGGCACGCAGAGCACGCGGAACAGTATTGCCAGCACCGCGACGACGGCCGTCACTCCGAAGCCCCAGAGCGTACACTCGCTGACGCTGAGCGGCCCCAGCTTGACGGTCGGGGCGAAGATCTCGACCGTAAAGGCCTCCTTCTCCGGACGCCCGAAGATGAGCCTCATGATTATCCCGAAGGCAGCCCAGGCGGCTATCGCGATGACGGCGATCAGCAGCTTGCGTCTGCGCTTTTTCTTCTTGTCCGTATTGTCGCTCAAGGCTTACCGCCTCCTTTTTTGCTTATGACGGTCGATATTATCGGAGCGCCGACGACTATGGGAGCGGCGAGGGCGCAGCCCGCGAGCCAGAGATACTTCGGCGCAATCAGCAGCGTCGGGACGAGCCCCGCCGCGAGCACCAACAGCTTGACGGGCAGAATGACCGCCGTGCGTACCGTATCGCCGCTCAAAAGAGCTTTTACAAGGACTGTCAGCAGCCACAGCTCCACCCCTCCGGCCGCGAGGCCGGTCAGGACGGCGAGGGCGATATCCATAACCATCTCTCCCAAACGCTCAATGACATACATTTATTTGTATCTTAAAATTATAAACCCGCTCGCAGATTAAAACAAGCGTTTTGCGCCGGATAGGGGCCGAAAAATGAAAAACAACCCGTCATAGCCGCCTTACGGCGTATAATTATTCTTCTCGGGCGGGCGAGCCTCTTGAAATGGAAGGCCCGATATAGTAAAATATCTCATCTATACGTTTAATACATAAAAAGATCAAAGCGGCAGCGGATATGCTCCCGCGCCGCTTTCGGAGGAAACATGAATAAATTCAGGGCGCTGTTCGGCGCGCAGGATATGACCGTCGGCAGCCCGCTCAAATGCCTTGTCAACTTCTCGATCCCGCTGCTGATAGGCAACCTCGCGCAGCTTCTTTACGGCACCGTCGACTCCATCGTAGTCGGCCGCGTCGTCGGAGATACGGCGCTGGCCGCCGTCGGCTGCTCGGGACCGATACAGAATCTCTTCTTCGTCCTGTTCATGACGGTCGCCGCCGGCGCGGGCATAATGGTCTCGCAGTATTTCGGCGCAAAGGACGGGAAGAACCTGTCGTGGACCATAGGAAACTCCATAACGCTCATCTTCATCGCCTCCGTTCTCCTCACCGCGATAGGCACGCCCCTTTCGGGGACGCTGCTGAGGCTGACGAAGGCCACTCCCGAGATGTTCGATATGGCGAAGTCCTATCTGCAGATAATCTTCCTCGGCGTCATAGGCATCGCGTTTTACAATATCCTCTCCGGCATACTGCGCGGCATGGGCGAGGCGGTGTTCCCGCTGCTGGTGCTGCTCGGCACGTGCGGGCTGAATATCGTGCTCGACATCGCCTTCGTCGCGGGGCTGAAAATGGGCGTCGCCGGCGCCGCGTGGGCGACGATCATCGCGCAGATACTATCCGCCGCGGTCTGCCTCGTCAAGGTGCTGCGCCTTCGCGGCCTCGTCGAGCTCAAGGCCGAGATGCTAAAGCCGAAAAAGCAGATCATGCTGACGCTGCTCAAGCTCGGCATCCCCGCCGGCATAACGCAGGGCATCATCTCGCTCTCGTTCGTCTTCGTGCAGTCCTTCATAAACGCCATGGGAACGCTCGTCGCCGCCTGCTGCACCGCCGTCATGCGCGTCGACAGCTTCGCCATGATACCCAACCAGACCTTCTCCGTCTCCGCCTCGACCTATACGGGGCAGAACGTCGGAGCCGGCGACATGGACAGGGTCAACCGCGGGGCGAAGACCGTCCTGCTGATGTCGCTGATAGCTTCCGCCGTGCTCGTGACGTTCGTGCTGACCTGCGGCGGGCTGCTGCTGAGCATGTTTACCGATACGGAATCGGTCATAAAAATGGGCATAAGAATGATGCGCATACTCGGCGCGGGCTACATAGCCTCCGCCGTGAGCCAGTCGCTCAGCGGCGTCATGCGCGGCGCGGGCGATACGATGGCCTCGATGTGGATAACCATTTCGACGATGGTCCTCGTCCGCATCCCGCTGACGTGGATACTCGCCCGCACGAGCGCGAGCGAAGCCTGGCCGAACGGCAATCCGGATATCATCTTCATCACGCTGCTGGTGGTATTCGTGCTGAACATGATCGTTTGCGTCATATACTTCAAGACCGGCCGCTGGCGCACGAAGGCCGTCGTGAAAAGAGATTAGAGGGGTGCCTTCCATGAAAAAGAGGATACGCGCAGTCTATCTGAAAAAAATACTGCCGCTGGCGATAGTCATGCTCGCAGTCGCCGCCGCGCTCCTTGCGGCGACCGGGTTCGGAGCTTTTCAGGCCTACTCGAAGGCTCCCGAGCTCTCCAAGCTCGCCTCGGGCGAGCTCAAGGGCACGAAGGCCTACGCCAAGATATCCGACATCATCGGCGAATTCGCCGTCAAGCCCAAGAGCTACGACTCCGAGGGCAACATTGCCGAGTACAAGGCGCGCTACTGCGTGTATAAGACCGACGCGGGCGACTATATCGGCATATGCATCCGCGGCACGAGCGAGCTCATAGCCGCAGAGCAGTACGTCAGCGCGCTCGAGGCGTATACGACCGAGGAGCTCTCGCAGTTCAACATGGGCTCCGTCGAGGGCACAGTCGGCAAGCTCGAGGATTATCTATACGAGATGCTCCGCGGCGCCGTGCAGCAGGAGGAGCTCGAGGAGGGCGAGCCGGAGCACGACGAAGCCTTCCTTGACGCGCACGTCCTTCCGCTCGTGCTGGAAAACGGCTATCTCGGGACGATGCCGAGAGGCGCGACCTGGGCGCTTACGATAATCGCCGCGATGCTCGTCGCCGCCGCGCTCGTCTATCTCATCGCCGCCGCGGCGGGGCAGTGGGAAAAGCCCATGCGTCAGCTCATAGCCGACGAGAGCCTTACAGGCGCGAACGCCGCCTTCGACGCGGGAGAGGACTTCGGCAAGAAGCTCCGCGTCGGGCCGGAGCGCATCTTCGTCGCGGGTAAGCTCGTGACGGACGTCGTAAAGACGGACAGCGTCATCTGGACCTACGGGCGCAGCAAGCGCCTTGAGGGCGGCGCGAATTTCTGGTCGCTCGTCATGAAGACGACGGAGGGCGAGGAGTTCGTCGCTCCCGTCGGCGACGCGGGAACTGCGCAGGCCGCCCTCGAGAAGATAGTATCCTTCGGCGGCCCGGTAGTGACGGGCTTTGACAAGGATAAGCAGAGGCTCTATGAGAGGGACCTGACCGGCTTTATCGGCCGCGCGAAAAAGCTCTTTGCAGAGAAAAAGCTCCATGCCGCCGAGGCGGAGAAGGCCGCCGGCGACGAGGAGCGGGAAGAAGAATAAAAAAAGGGGAGAGGACGTCTCGTCCTCTCCCGTTTGACTTGAATTCAGAGCTCTTTCTTTATCTGAGCGATGCAGGATGCGCAGAAGTTTCTGCCCTTGAACTGGGTGAGATCCTTGGAGCCTCCGCAGAGCGTGCAGTGCGGCTCGTATTTCTTCATGACGATCATGTTTCCGTCGACAAAGATCTCCAGCGCGTCCTTCTCGGCGATCTCAAGCGTGCGGCGCAGCTCGATGGGAAGGACTATCCTTCCGAGGCTGTCCATTTGCCTAACGATTCCAGTTGATTTCATGGGGTCCATCTCCTTATGGCTTTGAAATTCTTTGTGAAAAGAATACCATGTCCTGCAAATACTGTCAATCTTCGACAGATTATTCCATGTCCGTTTTGATATAACTTTTTTTGAGAAAAAATGTCGAAATTGGAAATCGAGGTTTTTTTATGAGCATCGTAAAAGATCCGGCCCTCGCGCCGGAGGGGATAAAAAAGATCGAGTGGGTCCGCTCCTTTATGCCCGTCCTCGGAGGAATAGAGCGCCGATTTGAAAAGGAAAAGCCGCTTGCCGGTCTGCGCGCGGCCGTTTCCGTCCATCTCGAGGCGAAGACGGCCTTCCTCGGACTCGTTCTCAAGGCCGCCGGCGCGGAGGTATACCTGACGGGCTCGAATCCGCTCTCGACGCAGGACGACGTCGCCGCCGGCCTTGCGTCGCTCGGAGTCGAGACGTTCGGCATCCACGGCGTGGACATGGCGGGCTACGAGGCGCTTCTCGTCGAGACGCTCAAGTGCCGCCCGCATATCCTCATCGACGACGGGGGCGATCTCGTCGAGCTGCTCGCGGGCAAGTGCGCCGACCTCGCCGGCGACCTCATCGGCGGCTGCGAGGAGACGACGACGGGCATTCTCCGCCTGCGTATGCGCGAGCGGGAGGGGACGCTCCCTTGCCCGATGGTCGCCGTCAACGACGCCAAGGCCAAGCACTACTACGACAACAAATACGGCACGGGCCAGTCCGTCTGGGACGGGATAATGCACACGACCAACCTCATCGTCGCGGGCAAGACCGTCGTCGTCGCGGGCTTCGGCTGGTGCGGCAAGGGCGTGGCCCTGCGCGCCAAGGGCATGGGCGCCGACGTTATCGTGACGGAGATAGACCCCTTCAAGGCGCTCGACGCCGTCATGCAGGGCTACAGGGTCATGACCATGGACGAGGCCGCGCCGCTCGGGGATATATTCGTGACCGTGACCGGCTGCCGCGACGTCGTGACCCCGCGGCACTTCGCCGTCATGAAAAATAACGCTATCCTCACGAACGCCGGCCACTTCGACTGCGAGGTGGACGTCGCGGGCCTTGCGGAGATGGCCGTCTCTCGCTCCGTGCGCCGCGAGAACATCGAGGGCTTTACGCTTCCCGACGGGAGGACGCTCAACGTCATCGCCGAGGGCAGGCTCGTGAACCTCGCCGCCGGGAACGGTCATCCCGCCGAGATAATGGACATGAGCTTTTCCGTGCAGGCGCTGACCTGCGAATGGCTGACGAAGCAGAAGGGGCTCGAGCGGCGCGTCTACGACGTGTCCGAGGAGATAGACGACGCCATAGGCCGCGTCAAGCTCGCCGAGACGGGCATAAAAATAGACGAGCTGACGCCCGCCCAGCGCGAATACCTCTACGGCAAACAGTAAAATGCAAAAGCAAACGCCCTCGACGAGAGTCGGGGGCGTTTTTGCTTCCGCTTTATTTTCTGCGCTTTTTCTTGCCCGTGCCGGAGCCCTCGCCGAAGGTCTCGGCGAGTTGACGCAGAAGTTCCTTCTGCTCGGAGTTGAGCCCCTTCGGGGTCTGTACGGAGACTGTGACGAACTGGTCGCCGCGCGAGCCGCCGTTGAGGGATTGTATGCCCTTTCCGCGAAGCCTGAAGACGGCCTCGGACTGCGTGCCCTCGGGTATCTTCAGCATGACGTTTCCGTCGAGCGTCGGGACCTGCATCTCCGCGCCGAGCGCGGCCTGCGTGATGCTTATGGGCAGCCTGTAGAGGACGCTCGTGCCGTCTCTCTGGAAAAGATGATGGCTGAGGACCGTAATCGTGACGAGCAGATCGCCGTTCGGGCCGCCGTTGGAGCCCTGATTGCCCTGCCCGTGGACGGAGACGGTCATGCCGTCGTCCACGCCGGCGGGTATGTTGACGGAGATCTTCTTGTTGCGGCGGACGCTGCCCTTGCCGCGGCAGGTGGAGCAGGGGCTGTGGATTATCTTGCCCGTGCCTCCGCAGCGCGAGCACGTCGTCGTCGAGCTCATGACGCCGAAGGCGGTGCGCGTCTGAGTGCGGACGGTGCCGGTGCCGTGGCAGTCGGAGCAGACCTCCGGAGTAGTGCCGGCGGAGCAGCCGGTGCCGTGGCAGTCGGCGCAGGGCTCGATGCGGCTGACGCTTATCTCCTTCGTGCAGCCGAAGGCGGCCTCCTCAAAGGTGATGCTCAGCGAGGTGCTTATGCTCTGGCCCTTGCGCGGGGCGTTGGCGTTGGCGCGCGTCCTGCCGCCGCCGAAGAAGGAGTCGAATATATCTCCGAGGTCGACGTTGATGTCGCCGAAGCCTCCGAATCCGCCGAAGCCGGAGCCGCCGCCTCCCGCCCCGAAGGACGGATCGAACGCGGCGTGGCCGAACTGGTCGTATTTGGCGCGGTTCTGTTCGTCGGAGAGGATCTCGTAGGCCTCCTGTATCTCCTTGAAGCGGGCCTCGGCCTCCTTGTCGTCGGGGTGGAGGTCGGGGTGATTCTCCTTCGCGGCCTTGCGGAACGCCTTCTTTATATCGTCCTGCGACGCGTTTTTGTCGACGCCGAGGACTTCATAGTAATCTCTTTTACTTGCCATAGTGTTCTCCCTTACGAATGGGGATCGCTGAGAACGAACGTACGGCGGGGGCTTGCCCCCGCCATACGCGATTCAGCTCACTTGTTGTCGTCGTCCACGACCTCGTAATCGGCGTCGTAGTAGTCCTGACCGCCCGGAGCGGCTCCGCCGCCGGGGTTAGGACCCTGCTGACCGCCCGGAGCGCCCTGCGGGTTCTGGCTGTAGATCTTCTCGCTGACTGCGTAGAAGGCCTGAGTCAGCTCCTCGGTCGCCGCCTTGATGGCCGCGGTGTCGCCGCCGTCCTTGACGGCCTTGACCTTGCCGAGCGCGTCGTTGAGCTTCGCCTTGTCGGAGGCGTCGAGCTTGTCGCCGAGATCGGCTATCGTCTTCTCGGCCTGATAGACCATCTGGTCGGCCTGATTCTTGACGTCGACCTCCTCCTTGCGCTTGGCGTCCTCGGCGGCGTACTGCTCCGCCTCGCGGACGGCCTTCTCGATCTCTTCCTTGGAGAGGTTGGAGGAGCTGGTGACGGTGATGTGCTGCTCGCGGCCGGTGCCGAGGTCCTTGGCCGAGACGTTGACTATGCCGTTGGCGTCTATGTCGAAGCTGACCTCTATCTGAGGCACGCCGCGGCGGGCCGGGGCGATGCCGTCGAGGTGGAAGCGGCCGAGGGACTTGTTGTAGGCCGCCATCTCGCGCTCGCCCTGCAGGACGTTGACCTCAACGGAGGTCTGGTTGTCCGCGGCGGTGGAGAATATCTGGCTCTTATGAGTCGGGATGGTGGTGTTGCGCTCGATGAGCCTTGTGCAGACGCCGCCGAGCGTCTCTATGCCGAGGGACAGCGGCGTGACGTCCAGAAGCAGGATGCCCTCGACGTCGCCGCCGAGAACGCCGCCCTGGATGGCCGCGCCGACGGCCACGCACTCGTCCGGGTTGATGCCCTTGAAGGGCTCCTGACCGGTGATGTTCTTGACAGCCTCCTGAACGGCGGGGATACGGGACGAGCCGCCGACGAGCAGGACCTTGGAGAGATCCTTCGGGGTCAGGCCCGCGTCGGAGAGCGCCTGACGGACGGGGCCGGTGGTCTTCTCGACGAGGTGGTGCGTCAGCTCGTTGAACTTGGCGCGCGTGAGGGTGACGTCGAGGTGCTTCGGGCCGGTCGCGTCGGCGGTGATATAAGGCAGGTTGATGTTGCTCGTGGTGACGCCGGAGAGCTCGATCTTGGCCTTCTCGGCAGCCTCGCGCAGACGCTGCATGGCGACCTTGTCGCCGGAGAGGTCTATGCCGGTGTCCTTCTTGAATTCCTGAACGAGGTACTCGATGACGCAATTATCAAAGTCGTCGCCGCCGAGCCTGTTGTTGCCCGCGGTCGCGAGGACCTCGATGACGCCGTCGCCGATTTCGAGGACGGAGACGTCGAAGGTGCCGCCGCCGAGGTCGTAGACCATGATCTTCTGGTCGCTTTCCTTATCCAGCCCGTAGGCGAGGGCCGCGGCGGGAGGCTCGGTGATGATGCGCTGCACGTCGAGTCCGGCTATGCGGCCGGCGTCCTTCGTGGCCTGGCGCTGGGAGTCGGTGAAGTAGGCGGGGACGGTGATGACCGCCTTGGTGACGGTCTCGCCGAGGTAAGCTTCCGCGTCGCTCTTGAGCTTCTGCAGGACCATCGCGGAGATCTCCGGGGGAGAGTACTTCTTCCCGTCGATGGTGACCTTGTAGTCGGAGCCCATCTCGCGCTTGATGGAGCTTATCGTCCTGTCGGGATTGGTGACGGCCTGACGCTTTGCGACCTGGCCGACCATGCGCTCGCCGGTCTTGGAGAACGCGACGACGGACGGAGTGGTGCGGGCGCCCTCGGCGTTCGCGATGACGACGGGCTCGCCGCCCTCCATGACAGCCACGCAGCTGTTCGTGGTGCCCAAATCTATACCAATAATCTTAGACATTTTCTTTTCCTCCTGTTAAATTATTACTCAACGCGGCGGGGCCGCGCGGTCGTCAGTTTGCCACCTTGACCATGGAATGGCGGATGACCTTGTCTCCGAGAGTGAAGCCCCTCTGGAACTCCTCGACGACTACGTTCTCGCCGAGGGATTCGTCCTCCGTGTGCATGACGGCGTTCATGAGCGCCGGGTCAAAGGTCTTTCCCAGAGCCTCTATGGGCTTGACGCCGAGCTTGTCGAAGATCGTCATCAGCTGCGACATCGTCATCTCGACGCCCTTTGCGTACGCCTCGTCCGAGCAGGGCGTGTCAATGGCTCGCAGAAGATTGTCGTAGACGGGGAGTATCTGGGAGATGGTGTCGGCGCGGACGTCGGCGAAAAGCGCCTGATATTCGCGCTGAGAGCGCTTGCGGTAGTTGTCGTATTCGGCCGCGAGCCTGAGATAGCGGTCCTTCTCCGCCGCGAGCAGAGCCTCCGCGGAGGGGGCCTCCGGCTCGGCGGCCGCCTCGGGCGCCGCTTCGGTCTTTATCTCTTCCTCCTGAGCAGCCGCGGCCTCGGGCTCCTCAAAAGGCTTTTCGTCTTTCTTCTTGGACATGTCGGAATATCAGTCCTTTCGCTTTATTTCTCGTCGGGACCGGGCGGACCGGAGCCGAGCTGGGGGAGCGTCCCCGCGCCGCCGAGGAATATCCTCAGCTCCCGCGCGAGGTAGCTCAGATGCGCCGAGATGTTCGCGTAGTCCATCCTCGTCGGACCGACGACGCCGAGCAGACCCTTGACGTCTCCGCCGAGATCGTAGCTCGCGACGACGACGCTCGAATCCGAGAGCTCCTCGGCCACGTTTTCCGGGCCTATGAGTATCTTGACCTCGCCGCTCTCGTCGGGGGCGGGGAGCGTCATCAGCTTCGTATCGTCGGAGAGGTAGGCGAGGATGCGCTGCGCCTTGTCGGGATCGCGGTATTCGGGGTGCTCGAGGATGCTCGCCGCGCCGGATAGATAAGCCTGACGCGGGGCCGCCTCGTCGAGCGCCGCTATCGCAAAGCCCGCGACGGAGGCTACTATGCCTTCGCTGTCGCCGCAGGCCGTCTCACATGCGGAGACGAGCTCGTGGGTCATCTCGGAGCTCTCGAGGCCGGTGAAGCCGGAGTTGAAGACCGTGCTCAGCTTGCGCACGAGGGCCTCGTCGATGCCGGCGGGGAAGTGCAGCAGCTTGTTTTTGACCTGATCGTTGTCGAGCATGATGACGACTATGAGCGTGTTCCTGTCGACGAGGATGAAGTCGAAGCGGCGTATCTTCATGCCGGAGGAGCCGGCCGTGAGCGCGTAGACAGGGTAGTGCGTGAAGTCCGCGACGAGCCTGCCCGCGTCGGCGAGGAGGGAATCGAGCTTGGTTATGCGCTGCCTGAGCGCGTTATTGAGCTCGAACGTCTCCTGCGCGGAGAGGGTCCGGTCGTGCATGAGCTCGTTGACATAGACCCTGTAGCCCTTGGAGGAGGGCACGCGCCCGGCGGAGGTATGCGGCTGCTCGAGCAGACCGAGCGCCGTGAGCTCGGCCATCTCGTTGCGTATCGTGGCGGAGGAAAGCCCGAGGTCGGAGCATATCGCCTTGGAGCCGACGGGCTC
Source organism: Oscillospiraceae bacterium (assembly GCA_017550645.1). GTDB lineage: Bacteria > Bacillota > Clostridia > Oscillospirales > Oscillospiraceae > RGIG7949. The sequence continues at coordinate 99,800 of JAFZOI010000036.1, read as the reverse complement.
CGCGGTCTCGACGTAGCTCTCCACGATGGCGCGGAGTATTCGCTTTTTTCTGTCGCTTATATCCATCGTCCGGCCTTGCCTCCATAGTATTAGCACTCGACATCTCCGAGTGCTAAACACAATGTACCACCGGCCGATCTGATTGTCAATACCTAATATGTAAATTAATTATGTACGCGGAAAAAGGTCTATGTACCGCGCCGGAAGACGGCGCGGAGGGGCGTTTTCAAGCCTCTTCGGGTACGGGCCTGTCTCTGAAAAACAGAGAGATGCACCAGAGCCCGGCCAGCCCCACCAGCGTGAAAATGATGCGGCTGACGGTGGCGGTCTGCCCTCCGAAGATCGCTGCGACGATGTCAAACTTGAAAATACCGATGCTGCCCCAGTTGAGAGCGCCGATGACGATCAGAGCCAGGGAAATGCGGTCCATTATCATGGGGAGAACCTCCGGTCCCGGGCCCGTTTCGCGCCGCCTGCCATATGCGCGCGGGCGGACGAGCCCTTATTTCGCCTTTAGTTTGACCCGTTTTTCGCCCCATATTCATATTGCAGGAAAAACACGCATGTGTTATAATACTCAAATATTATTCAAAAGTTTTCGGATCCGAAAGGAGCTTAAAGACCATGAAAAAAGAGATCCTTAAAATACTCGAGAGAGACAGCCGCCTCACCGACGCGCAGATTGCGGCCATGCTCGGCCTGACCGAGGAGGAGGTCGCGGCGACGATAAAGGAATGCGAGAAGGAGGGCCTCATACTCGGCAGACTCACTCTCATCGACTGGGACAAGGCGGGCGAGGAGTTCGTGACGGCGCTCATCGAGGTCAAGGTCACGCCTCAGCGCGGCGACGGCTTCGACCGCATCGCCGAGCGCATATATCAGTATGAGGAGGTCGAGAGCCTCTATCTCATGAGCGGAGCCTACGACCTGACCGTCATCATCTCCGGGCGCACCCTCAAGGAGGTCTCGACGTTCGTCTCCTCGCGCCTTTCGACCATTGACGGCGTTACCGGCACCGCGACGCACTTTATCCTCAAGAAATACAAGGATAAGAACATCGCCTTTACGACGCAGCCGGAGCAGCAGGAAAGGATGATGTTCTGTTGAGCGGCATAGGCGAGCTCCTGTCGGATAAGGTCGTCGCGCTCGCGCCCTCCGGCATCAGAAAGTTTTTCGACATACTCAACGACATGACCGACGCCATCTCCCTCGGCGTCGGCGAGCCCGATTTCGTGACCCCGTGGCATATACGCGACGCGGGCGTGTACTCTCTGGAAAAGGGCTTTACCAAATATACGTCCAACGCGGGCTTTCTCTCGCTGCGCCGCGCCATCGCGGGCTATCTTGAGAGGCGCTTTTCCCTCCGCTACGACCCCGAGAGCGAGATAGTCGTGACCGTCGGCGGCAGCGAGGCCATCGACCTCGCCCTGCGCGTCCTGCTCGATCCGGGCGACGAAGTGATAATCCCCATGCCGTCCTTCGTCTGCTACGAGCCGCTGACGCGCGTCGCGGGCGGCGTCCCCGTCCTCGTCGAGACGAAGGAGGAGAACGAGTTCCGCCTCACTCCCGAGGAGCTTGAGGCCGCGCTCAGCCCGCGCACGAAGGCTCTCGTCCTGCCATACCCCTGCAACCCGACCGGCGCGATAATGCGCCGCGAGGATCTCGAGGCTATCGCGAAGATCCTGCGCGGGCGCAATATCGCCATAATCAGCGACGAGATATACTCCGAGCTGACCTACGGGACAAAGCACGTCTCCCCGGCGAACATTCCCGAGCTCTTCGACCGGACGATAGTCATCAACGGCTTTTCCAAGACCTATGCCATGACCGGCTGGCGCCTCGGCTACGTCTGCGGCCCCGCCGACGTCATAAAGCAGATGCTCAAGCTCCATCAGTTCGCCATCATGTGCGCTCCGACGACGGCGCAGTACGCCGCCATCGAGGCGCTCGACGCCGGCGACATCGACGTGGCGCGCATGCGGGAGGACTATGACCGCCGCCGCAGGCTGCTCCTGCAGGGCGTGAGAGACGCGGGGCTCGAATGCTTTGAGCCGCGCGGGGCGTTTTACATGTTCCCGTGCATAAAGAGCACGGGGCTGACCTCCGACGAATTCTGCGAGCGCTTCCTCGTCGAGGAGAAGGTCGCCGTCATATCCGGCTCCGCGTTCGGCGCGGCGGGCGAGGGCTTTGTCAGAATGTGCTACGCCGCCTCGACGGAGGACCTGACCGAGGCGCTCGTCAGGCTCGGAAGATTTCTCGACAGACTGTCAAAGGACGGTAAATGACAATGAAGTATATACTGGTAATAGGAGACGGCATGGCGGACGATCCCGTCCCCGAGCTCGGAGGGAAGACCCCGCTTCAGGCCGCGAACAAGCCCGTGATCGACGCGCTCGCGCGCCGCAGCCTCGTCGGCAGCGTCAAAAACTGCCCCGACGGGCTCCCCGCCGGCAGCGACACGGCCATCCTCTCGATATTCGGCTGCGATCCGCATAAGTGCTATACGGGGCGCGCCCCGCTCGAGGCTGCGGCTCAGGGCCTGCGCCTCGCTCCGGGCGACGCCGCTTTCCGCTGCAACATGGCGGCCATATCGGACGAGGACGTTCCCTTTGAAAATAAGCGCATCCTCTCGCACAGCGGCGGAGGCATAGAAGGCGAGAACTCCAAGGAGCTCATCGAATGGCTCTTCACCGTCCCCGAATTTCGTGACGCGGCCGCCCGCGCGGGCGTGACCGTCAAGCCGACGCTCTCGTACAGGCACATCGCCGTGCAGAGCGGGGGAGACATCAGGGGACTGCACCTCAGCCCGCCGCACGACCATCTCGGCGAGCGCGTCGGGGACAACGTCCCCTCCGGCAACGAAAACGCGAAGACGCTCCGCGGCCTTATGGAGCTCTCGAATAAATATCTCGGCGAGCATCCGATAAACAAGGCCCGCGTCGCCGCGGGCAAGCTGCCGTGCAACTGCATCTGGTTCTGGGCGGAGGGCACGGCCGCAGAGCTCCCGTCCTTCACGGAGGCCTACGGCAAGAGCGGCGCCGTCATTTCCGCCGTCCCTCTCTGCCATGGCATCGCGGCCCTGACGGGGCTCGGACGCATCTCCGTCGAGGGCGCGACGGGCGAACTCGACACGAACTACGAGGGCAAGGCCGACGCGGCGATTGAAGCGCTCGATTCCGGGCTCGATTTCGTCGCCGTCCACGTCGAGGCGCCGGACGAGTGTACGCATAACCACGATCTTCCGGGCAAAATAAAGTCCATCGAGAATATCGACGGGCTCGTCGTCAAAAGGATAGTCGAGAAGATGCGCGCCCGCGGCGAGCGCTTCCGCATGCTCATCCTCTCCGACCATAAGACCCTCACCGCGACCGGCGCGCACGGCGCGGCTCCCGTGCCGTTCATGATCTATGACAGCGGCGCCGAACTCGAAGGCCCGGCGGACTACTCCGAGCCGAGCGGCGAGGCCGGACCGTATATCGACGCCGGGACGCGCCTCATGGGCCTCCTTTTTGAAAAGGAAATCTTGAAGAAATAGGAAGTCGACGTCTATATGAGCAACAGGATATTCAGCAGAGCCGATATACTCCTTCCAAAAGGGAATTTAGAAAAGTGGAGCGTAGTAGCCTGTGATCAGCACACGTCGGAGCCCGAATACTGGGCCAAAGTGGAGGAAATAGTCGGAAATGCTCCGAGTACACTCCGCATGATGATCCCGGAGCATCTGTATAAGAGCGGCAGGCTTCGCGAACTCGTCGAGGGCGTGCGCAGGACGACGAGAGAGTACGCCGAGAGCGATCTGCTCGAGTGCTTCCCCGACTCGTACGTATACGTCGAGCGCACGCTCAAAAACGGCAAGACCCGCCGAGGCATAGTCGGCAAGCTCGATCTGGAGAGCTATTCCGGCGAGGCCGTGAGCACCGTCCCCGTCCGCGCGACGGAGGGCCGCGTCAACAGCAAGATGCCCGTGAGGATAAGCCAGCGCCGCGGCTCGCCGCTGGAATGCCCGCACGTCATGCTCCTCGTGGACGACCCGAGCCATATCGTCATCGAGCCGCTGACGGGCAAGAAGGACGGGATGCGCAAGCTCTATGACTTCAAACTCATGGAAGACGGGGGGCATATAGCGGGATGGCGCGTGACCGGCGAGGCCGCCGAGGCCGTCGACCGGGCCATAGACGCCCTTTCCGACCGCTGCTCCTTCGAGGCGCGGTACGGCGTCGGCTCCGACTGCCCGGTGATGCTCTTCGCCGCCGGCGACGGAAACCATTCTCTCGCGACGGCAAAGTACTGCTGGGAGGAGATAAAGAAAAAGCTTCCCGAGAACGAGCGAGAGGATCATCCCGCGCGTTACGCGCTCGTCGAGCTGGTCAATATAATGGATTCCGCGCTTGACTTTTATCCCATCCACAGAGTCGTCACCGGAGTCGAGCCGGAGAAGGTCAAGGCCGCGCTCGCGGAGTTTTTCCCCGGCACGCACGCGGGCTTCGGCGAAGGCCACACGATATACTGCGCCGTCGGGGGCAAGACTGAGCCTATCACGATCCCTGCCTCCGCCGCGACGCTCGCCATAGGCGCCGTAAGCCAGTTTCTCGACGCGGAGCTCGCAGACCTCGGCGGCGAGGTGGACTTCGTCCACGGCGACGACGTCGCGATAAAGCTCTCGGAAAACCCGCTGACGATCTCGTTCCTTTTCAGCGCGGTGGATAAAGGCAGCTTCTTCAAGAGCATCGTCCTTGAGGGCGTCCTGCCGAAAAAGACGTTCTCCATGGGCGAAGCGAGAGACAAGAGATACTATCTGGAGTGCAGAAAGATTGAACGCTGAGTTTTCGGAAAAAGCGCGCGCGAAGCTGAATCTGACGCTGGACGTGAGAGAAAAGACGGACGACGGCTACCACAGGATCGTCACCGTCTTCCAGACCGTCGACTTCGGCGACGAGATAACGTTCAGGCCCGCCGACGGCCCGCTGACGGCGAAGACGGACCTGCCCTTTCTGCCGACGGGGGATAAAAACCTCGCCGTGCGCGCAGCTCAGCTCTTTTTCCGCGAGACGGGCGTCGCCCCCATGGGCGGCGTCATCGGCATAAAGAAGAATATCCCCGTCTGCGGCGGACTCGCCGGAGGCAGCTCCGACGCGGCCGCCGTGCTCCGATTGCTCAACAGAGCCTGCGGGACGGGACTGAGCGTGTCCGAGCTCGAGAAGCTCTCCGAGCAGCTCGGGAGCGACGTGCCCTTCTGCGTAGCGGGCGGTACCGTCCTCGGCGAGGGGCGCGGAGAAAAGATGACGCGCCTGCGCGCGATGCCGGAATGCGGCGTCGTCATACTGAGGCCGGATTTCGCCTCCTCCACGCCGGAGCTTTTCAAGGCGATAGACAGCCTGCGCGTCGTCTCCCGCCCGGATACGGCGGGCATGCTCCGCGCCATAGAGGAGGGCAGCCTGACCGCCGTCGCCCGCAGAGTTTTCAACATCTTCGAGGCGGCTCTGCCCCGCCGCTGGAGCGAGAAGGTCGACGAGGCGAAGGACGCACTGCTCGAAAACGGAGCGCTCGGAGCCTGCATGAGCGGGACGGGTAGCGCCGTCTACGGCCTGTTTGCGGACGTCGAAGCGGCGAGCGAAGCCGCCTCGCGCATCAAGGGCTTTGCGTGCTTTGCGACGAAAACGTCGCCCGCGCTTGATTAGATCTCCGGAAAATCGTCAATGATCAAAGCAGTCTTGCTGGACTGCTTTTTTTATTTGACGAAAGGGGAAATCATGAAAGCATTTTTAAAAAACGCCGTCTGGATCGCCGCCGCGCTCTGCCTGATGCTCGCCGTCGTGCTGACGGCCTCCGTGAGGCGGCAGGCCGAAGCGCTGTCCGAGCGCATCGTGCGGCTGCACGTCGTCGCCGCCTCCGACGCTGCGGAGGAGCAGGCCGTCAAGCTCGAGGTCAGGGACGCCGTCAACGCGCTCGTCGCTCCGCTTCTGGCTTCCTGCGCGAGCCGGGAGGAGGCCGAAGCCGTTCTCTCGGGTTCCGTCGCGGAGATAGAGGCGGCCGCTCGCCGCGTTTACGGCGGCGACGTCGCCGTCACGCTCGGCAGGGAGGCCTTCCCGACGCGCGAATATGAGACTTTCGCGCTGCCGGCGGGCGAGTATGAGAGCCTGCGCGTGACGCTCGGCGCGGGCGGGGGGCATAACTGGTGGTGCGTGGTGTTCCCTCCGCTGTGCGACGCCGGCGTAGCGGAGGAGGCGTTTGCCCGCCTCGGCGAGGACGAGAGCGTCTGCATTTCCGGAGACGGCGTGATCGTCAAATTCCGCATCGTCGAATGGATAGAAAAGCTCGCCGCGCGCTTTGCCGAGGGAAGGACGCGCTGAATATCCGCTTCGGGAGCGCCCACGCCGCGCTTGTTATTTGAGGCGCTTCGTTATATAATAAAAAATAAAAAGAAACTGACGGAAAGGGGAGACGGCGCGTTGCTGACGCTGCTTTGCGGAAGATCGGGCTCGGGCAAGACCGCGTATATGCTGCGGCGCCTGCGCGAAGGCGCGGAGCGCGGCGTACGGGGGCGTATCATGCTCGTCCCGGAGCAGTTTTCGCATGAGGCCGAACGCTCCCTCGCCGCGGCACTCGGCCCGAAGGCGAGCCTTTTTGCCGAGGTGCTGAGCTTTACCCGCCTTGCCAACCGTGTCGCCGCCGAATGCGGCGGCGCGGCGGACGTCGTGCCCGACCGCGGTGCGAAGCTCCTTATGCTCAGCTGCGCCGTGTCGCGCGTCTCCTCCCGCCTGACCATATGCGGCGGCCGCGCGGCGCGAACGGGTTATCTGGAAAACATACTCCGCGCCATAGAGGACCTCGACGCCGCCGACGTCTCGGACGACGCCATGCTTTCCGCCGCCGAGGCGGCGGGCGGGGCAGTCGCCGAAAAACTCAGCGACCTCTCCGTCATCCGCGAGGCCTACGCTCAGGTCCGCTCGGAGCTCCTCAGCGACCCGCGCGAGGTGCTCGACAGGCTCATAGACCGCCTTCCCGGGAGCGAGGCGGGCTCCGGCGGCGTGTTCGTCGACGGGTTTACCGATTTCACGGGCAAGGAGCTCGCCGTGCTCGACTGCTTCCTGCGCCGTGGCGTGGACATGACCGTCGCTCTGACGACGGACGGCTCCGACGCGGAGGAATTCTCAGTCTGCGAGAAGACGAAAAACACCCTTGCGGAGATAGCCGCGCGGCGCGGCGTTCGCTGCGAGATAGTCAGGCTGAGAGGCGTGCCGGACAAGCCGCCGGAGCTTCTCTGCCTCGACGCCGCTCTGACCGATTACGGCGCGCCGCCCTTCGAGGGCGAGACGAAGGCCGTGGAGATATACCGCGTCGGGACGCGGGAGGACGAGTGCGCCCTCGCCGCCGCTCGCATCCTCGATATGATGCGCGCCGATCCGACGCTTCGCCGCCGCGACTTCACTGTCGCCGCCCCGGACTACGCGAGCTACGCGCCCGCCTGCGAGGGCGTCATGCGCGAATACGGCGTCGCCGCCTATTCCGGCCGCCGCGCCGACGTCCTGCAAAAGCCGCTCATCCGCCTCGCGACCTCCGCGCTCGACGCCGTGACGGGCGGTTGGCGCAGCGAGGACGTTTTCGCATATCTGAAGACGGGGCTTACCGGGCTTGCTCCAGAGGACGTGGACGTTCTGGAAAACTATTGCCTGACGTGGGACGTCAGAGGCTCCTCGATGTGGACGCGCGAGCAGCCGTGGACGATGATCCCGAATGGAAATTCGTACGAACTCAGCGACGCCGACAGGCTCTTGCTCGAGAGGATAAATACCGTGCGCGCCGCCGCCGCTCTGCCGCTGGCAGAGCTTGAGCGCGCGCTGAAAAACGCGCCGACCGTCGCCGACAAGACCCGCGCTCTCTGGGATGTGCTCGAGGGACTGCGCCTTTCAGAGCGCCTTGCAGAGCGCGCCGCCGCCCTGCGAACGTCGGGGGACGCCCAGTCCGCCGACGAGACGGATCAGCTCTGGGGCATCCTCGTCGACTGCCTCGAACAGCTGCATTCCGTGCTCGGCCCCGTCGAGACGGACGACGCGGATTTTGCCCGCCATTTGAAGCTCCTGCTCTCGCAGTATGAGGTCGGGACGATCCCCGCCTCGCTCGACGCGGTGACGCTCTGCGATCTCGCCGCCGTGCGCGGCAGACCGAAGCGCTGCGTCATAGTCCTCGGCGCGACGGCCGACGCCATTCCCGCCTCGGGCGCGTCGTCGGGGCTATTCAGCTGCGACGAGCGCGAGAAGCTCGCCGCGCTCGGCATCGACATCGGCGGCGGGAACGACGAGAGCGTCGCCAGAGAACTCTTTACGGTCTATTCCGCGCTCACGGCCGCGTCGGAAAAGCTCATCCTGACGTGGCCCGAGAGCGGCGAGCGCAGGGTACGCCCTTCTTTCATTGTGACTCGCGTCGCGGAGATACTCGGCGCCGAGATAAGGACGGCCCGGCCCGCCGAGAGCCTGACCTACGCCGTCTCGCCCTGCCTGCGCCTCGCCGTCGGGGAAGATAAGCGCTGGTCCGCTTCGGCGGCGGAGGCTCTTGAACTCAAGCCCGAGCGCGCCGATCGCCTGCGCGACCTCAGGCGCCGCCTGCGCGTCGATAAGAGCAGCCTTGCACCAGAGAGCGTCAGCGCGCTCTATGGGAAGGAATTCCGCCTCTCCGCGACCGGCGCGGAGGAGTTTTCAAAGTGCCGCTTCGATTATTTCATCAAATACGGCCTTCGCGCCGAGCCGCGAAAAAAGGCCGCGTTCGACGAGGCCGACCTCGGCACCTTCGCCCACTACATCCTCGAGCACGTCGTCCGCGACGTCAGGAAGCTCGGCGGCTTCGCAAGCGTGGACGAAGACAAGTGCGATGAGCTCGCCGTCAAATACATAGACGAATACGCCGATAAGCTCCTCGCGGGCCGGGAAAAGAGCGGACGCTTCACGTATCTGCTCGGAATGATGAAAAAAAGCGTCCGGCGCATCGTGAGCGTGGTCGTCGCGGAGCTGCGCGACTCGGACTTCGAGCCGCTCGATTTCGAACTCAGCATCCGCGAGGACGGCGATCTGCCGCCCGTCGTCATCGATTCCGACGGGACGACCGTCAAGCTCAACGGCAAGATAGACAGGGTCGACGGCTGGACGGAGGGCGATACGCTCTATCTGCGCGTGGCGGACTACAAGACAGGGAAAAAAGAATTCTCGCTCTCGCAGGTCTGGTACGGCCTCGGGATGCAGATGCTCATATATCTTTTCATGCTCTCCGAGGAGGGCGCCTCGCGTTACGGGCGGAACGTGGTGCCCGCGGGCGTGCTCTATCTGCCGACGCGGGACGCCATTTTGACCATGAAACGCGACAGCACGGACGAGCAGATCGAGGAGGCCTTCCGCAAGGAGAACGAGCGCACGGGCATAGCCCTCGACGTGCCCGAGGTGCTCGCCGCCATGGACAAGAGCGGGGCGCGCCTTAAGTTCAAGGACAAGGGCGGCGGCAGCGTGACGCTCGCCTCCGCCGAACAGCTCGGCGAGCTCTCCGGATACGTCCGCAGATATCTTGCCGCGCTCGCCGCCGAGCTCAGATCAGGCGCCATCGAGGCTGATCCGTGCGCCTACGACAGAGACGTCTCGGCCTGCGAATACTGCGAGTTCGCCTCCGCCTGTTCCTTCGACCGCGGCAGAGACGGCCTGCGCACGCTCAAAAAGATATCCAACGACGAATTCTGGCGGAGAGTCGCGGAAGGGGGCGTTTATGGTGCCTGAAGGCCTTACTGCTTTTCAGGCTGCTGCTGTCAAACACGACAGAGGCGCCCTTCTGATAGCTGCTGCTGCGGGCTCGGGCAAGACCCGCGTCCTCGTCGAGCGACTCATGAGCCGCGTCACGGCTCCCGACGGACCCGACATAGACGATTATCTCGTCATAACGTTTACCCGCGCCGCCGCGGCGGAGCTGCGCGAGCGCATCTCCGGCGAGCTCGTCAGCCGTCTCGCGGAGGATCCCTCGAGCCGCCGCCTGCGCAGGCAGCTTGCTCTGGTGAGCCGCGCGCACATCTCAACGATAGACGCGTTTTGCTCAGAGATAGTCCGCGCAAACGCGCATCTGCTCGGCATAAGGCCAGACTTCCGCGTCGCCGACGACAGCGAGACGGAAGTCATACACGCCCGCGTCATGGAACGCCTGCTCGAGGAGAAATACACCGGGCTCACGCCCGAGTTCGAGGCGCTTGCCGAGACGATGAACCAGGGAAAGAACGATAAACTGCTCGAGACGGCGATCAGGCGGACCTACGACGTCCTGCAGGCGCACGCCTACCCGCGCCGTTGGATCGAGGAGCGCCTCGCCGAGAAGACCGACGGACTCACGGCCGACGATACCGACTGGGGCAAAGAGCTCCTTGCCAAGGCAAAGCGACGCAACGCCGCCATGCTGCGGAGGCTTTCCGAAGCGCGCATCGTCGTCTCCTGCGACGATAAGGCCGAGAAGAGCTACGGCCCGGGATTCGATGCCGCCATAGGGGATATGGAGGCGTTCGGCGAGGCCATCGAAAAAGGATGGGACGCCGCCGTGCGCTTCGGCGGGGTGCGGTTCGATCTCGGAGGAGGAAGGGTCACGAAGAAGACTCCCGAGATCGAGGCCGCCAAGCGGACGTGGGACTCCTGCAAGGCGGGTCAGGACAAGCTGAAAAAGCTGTTTCCCGCCGAGAGCGGCGTGCTGATGGAGGAGATAAAGCAGTCGCGCAGGCTCACGGACGAGCTGCTGCGCTGCGTGCTCGACTACGGCGACGCGCTCGACGAGGAGAAAAAGCGCAGGAACGTCCTCGAATTCGGCGATATCCTGCATCTGGCGGTGCGCCTTCTCATAGACGACGGCGGCAGACCGACCCCGCGCGCTCTCGACATAGCCGGGGGCTTTGCGGAGATACTCGTAGACGAGTATCAGGACGTCTCCGACGTTCAGGACATGATCTTCAGAGCCATATCCAAGGACGGGAAGAACCTCGTCTTCGTCGGCGACGTAAAGCAGTCGATATACCGATTCCGCCTCGCCGACCCGACGATATTCTTGACCAAATATAACACCTGGAAGGACGCGCCGGCTCCGGGCGCGCCGCGCCGCATCCTTCTGTCGCAGAATTTCCGCTCGAGGCAGGGCGTGCTCGACGCGGTCAACGACGTCTTCAGCCGCATCATGTCCGTCGAGCTCGGCGAGATGGAATACGGCGAAAAAGAGGCTCTCATCGGCAAGGACGAGCCCGATACCGACCCGGAAAAACCGTTTGAGATGCTTCTGCTCGACGCTCAGGGAGTCTCGGGCGACGACAAGCTCGAGGCTGAGGCCGCGGCGACCGCGCTCAGACTGCGCAGACTGCTCGATTCCGGCATGGAGATCGAGGGCAGACCGCTCGAGCCGTCGGATATCGCCGTCCTTTTGCGCTCGGTCAAGGACGGGAAGGGTGACTCGTTCGCCGCCGCGCTCCGCCGCGAGGGCATCCCCGTCTCCGTCAGAAAGGACGAGTCGGCGCTCGACGCCGCAGTCTCCGCCGTGCTGTCGTATCTCTCCGTCATTGATAATCCGCGTCAGGACGTCGAGCTCATAGCCGTCCTGCGCTCGCCCATATTCGGCTTTTCGTCCGACGAGCTGGCCGCGATCCGCGCCGCCGTCCGCGACGGGGACTTCTATTCGGCCCTCGCCGTCCGCGCGAGGGAGGACGCCAAATGCGCCGCCTTCATGTCCAAGCTGCTCGAGCTGCGCGAGGCGGCGCCCGAGCTGGGTCTTGAACGGCTGCTCCGCTTGATATATGATGAGAGCGGGATACTCGCTCTGTCGGATCAGGGCGGACTGTACGCTCTGCTCGACGCGGCGCGCGCCTTCGAGGCGCGCGGCGGCGCGGGGCTCTACGGCTTCGTGAGCGAGCTGCGCGAGATGAAGGAGGCGGGCAAGCCCTTCGCCCTCCCGCAGACCGGGAGAGCCGCCGCGGGCGTGACCGTCTGCACGATGCACGCCTCCAAAGGTCTGGAATGGCCGGTCGTCGTGCTCGCCGACCTGCCGAAGAAATACACCGACCACGACAGGGCGGCGACGCTGCTCATACACAAGGACCTTGGCGTGGGAGCCCAGTACGTCGACGTCAAGCGGAGGATCAAATATCCTACGCTCGCAATGGAAGCGATAAAGGCCCGCGCGAAAAACGAATCTCTCAGCGAGGAGATGCGTCTGCTCTACGTCGCCATGACGAGGGCAAAGCGCAAGCTGATCATGATTACCGCCCCGCCTAACGGACGGAAAAAGTGGGACAAGACGGTCGGCGACGCCCTCGAGCTCGATCCCGATCTGCTCGAAGACCGCGGCAACATGACCGACTGGCTGCTCCTCGTCGCGGCGGAGCTCTCCGCGCGCGACCCGAAGTGGGTCCCGGAGATAGTCGAGCCGGCCGCAAGCGGCGGAGTCGACGCCCCGCCCGAGCCCGGGCAGGCCGACGCCGCTCTGGCGGAGCTCATAAGCGAGCGGCTGGACTTTGCTCCGCCGTATCCGGAGGCGTGGAAGATACCCTCCAAGCTGACCGCGACGGAGCTCAAGGGCGGCGTGCTCGAATCCGAGGCCGCCGAGGGCGCGGACACTTACGTCCGGCGCGAGCCGGCGAATCTGCGCAGACCCGTCTTCGAGAGCGAGGGCGGCCGCCTTTCGCCGACCGAGCGCGGCACGGCGCTGCACAAGGCCGTCCAGTTTGCCGACCTCGCGCTGTGCGTGACGGCCGACGGCGCGCGCGCCGAGATAGAGAGGCTCCGCGAGCGCCACATGCTGACGAACGCGGAGGCCGATTCCGTAAAGCCGGAGGCCATCGCCGCGCTGGCCGGCTCGCCGCTCGGAAAGCGCATGCTGGCTGCAAAGGAGCTCAGGCGCGAGTTCAAATTCTCGCTGCTCATTCCCGCCGGGGAGCTGCTCGACGGCGCAGGGGAGGACGAGCTCCTGCTCCAGGGCGTCGTGGACTGCCTCTTCGACGAGGGGGACGGACTCGTCATAGTCGATTTCAAGAGCGACAACGTGACGAAGATGACCCAGCCCGCCGCGGCAAGGCGCTATGCTCCGCAGCTCGGCGCTTACGCCAAGGCGATGGAAAGAATATTCGAAAGGCCCGTCGTGCAAAAGCTGCTTTACTTCTTCCGGACGGGCGAGGCTGTTGAGATAAAATGAGACGGAGGGAAGCATATGACCATCTATGAGGAGATACAGACCGCGCTTTCCGACCTGCGCGCGCAGACGGATATCGTGCCCCGCGTGGGGCTCATCCTCGGCAGCGGGCTCGGGGATTTCGCCTCGGAGATAGAGATCGAGGCGTCGGTCGACTATTCCTCTCTGACGGGATTTCCCGTCTCGACCGTGCCCGGGCACGTCGGGAGGTTCGTTTTCGGCCGCATAGGGGAGACGCCCGTCGTCTGCATGCAGGGCCGCGTGCACTACTATGAGGGTTATCCGATGCGCAAGGTCGTTCTGCCCGTGCGCCTCATGCGCGCGATGGGCGCGGAGATACTCTTTATCACCAACGCCTCCGGCGGCATCGCTCCGGGGCTCAAGGCGGGCTCGCTGATGCTCATCGAGGATCAGATAAGCTGCTTCGTTCCGTCCCCGCTCATCGGGCCGAACGAGGAGAAACTCGGGACGCGCTTTCCCGATATGTCGCACATCTACGACGAGGAGCTTCGCGCCATAGTCGCCGCGACGGCGGAGGAGGGCGGCGTTGAGCTCGCCCGCGGGGTCTACTGCCAGCTCACCGGCCCGCAGTTCGAGAGCCCCGCGGAGATTCGCATGCTCGCCGCCATGGGCGCGAGCTGCGTCGGCATGTCGAGCGCCTGCGAGGCCATAGCCGCGCGCCATATGGGCATGCGCGTCGTCGGCGTCTCCTGCATCTCCAATCTCGCCGCCGGCATAGCGGAGCACCCTCTCTCGCATGCCGACGTCGTCGCCGCGGCGGACGCCGCCGCCCCGAACTTCAAATATCTCGTCAAAAACTCCATCGCGAAGTTTTGACCCGAGGAGACGACCATATGAAAAGACCCGTGATACTCGACGGCGCGTTCGGCAGCCTGTTCATCAGGGAGACCGGCTCGCGCGACCTCGCCGCGGCCAACGTGGAGCTGCCCGTCGCCGTGAGAAACGTCCACGAGCGATATGCGCGCGCAGGGAGCGAGATCGTCTATGCCAACAGCTTCAGCGTGAACCCCGTTTCCTCGGGGGCTAATTTCGACGGCTATATAAAGGCCGCCATAGCCAATGCGCGCGCCGCCGTGCCGGTATCCGTGCGCGTCGGCCTAGACATAGCGCCGCTCGGAATGATGCTCGCCCCATACGGCGACCTCGAGCCCGAGGAGGCGGCGCGGCTCTACGCCATGATAGTCGCCGCTGGAAGGGAAGCCGACCTCGCCGCGATAGAGACGATGACGAGCCTCGACGAGGCGCTCATAGCCCTCGAGGCCGCCAAAAACGCGGGCATGACCGCGTTCGTGACGCTGACCTTCGGCGCAAACGGCCGTACGCTCATGGGCGAGACGCCCGAGAAGGCCGCGAAGGAGCTCACGGCCGCGGGAGCGGACGCCGTCGGCATGAACTGCTCCGTCGGGCCGGACGCCGCGGCGGACATAGCCGCGCGCTTTCTCGGCGCGACCGACCTGCCCGTTATCGTCAAGCCGAATAACGGCCTGCCGGACGAAAACGGGAACTACCTGATGACTCCGGAGGAGTTCGCCGATAAGCTCGCGGCCGTCGCGGAGATGGGCGCGTCATACGTCGGCGGCTGCTGCGGCACGACTCCGCGGCACATCGAAGAGCTTTCGAAGGTACTCAAATGAGAAACTATCTATGGCTCATTCCCGCCGTGCTGACGCTCATAGTCGCCATCTGGTTCACGGCATACAGGGCGACGTCCGTCCTCGGCAGCCCGAAGCCGGAGCGCCGCAGGAACTCTATGCTCGGCTGCAGCGTGCACCCGATGGTCAAAAGCGACGCTCTGCCCGTTATCGTCATTACGGTCATATACGCCGTGACGGCGTTTATCGGCCTCGGAAGCGGCAAAGCTCCGGAGAGCTTCCTGCTTTTCAGCTCGACCGAGCAGGAGGCGATAGTCGAATTCAAGGACGAAGAGCTCATCGACGAGGTCTGGCTTTTTACCGGCATCAAAACGGGAAACTACCTCGTCGACACCTCGCTCCACAGACAGGGCTGGAGCGAGCCCGTGACGTTTGAGCAGACCAACGCAGGTCAGTTCGGCTGGTATAAGCTCGAGATATCTCCGCGTACGGCGCGCTATGTCCGCGTGCGCTCGGAGCGCCCGCCCATCTACCTCGGCGAGATCGTCTGCTTCAATGTAAACGGCGAGCGGGTCGACGTATACGCGAACACCGGGAGCGGCGCGCTGCTTGCCGACGATCAGGACTCTTTCCCCGAGCACGCGAACTATCTGACTAACGCCTACTTTGACGAGATATACCACGTCAGGACGGCCTATGAGCACATTATCGGAATACAGCCCTATGAGGTGTCGCACCCGCCTCTGGGCAAGCTCATCATCGCGGCCGGTATAAAGATATTCGGCTTTGATCCGTTCGGCTGGCGTTTTATGGGGACGTTTTTCGGCGTGCTCATGCTGCCGCTGCTCTATATCCTCATAAAAAACATGTTCGGCAAGACCGTCGTCGCCGCGTGCGGGACGCTGGTCTTCGCGTTCGATTTCATGCATTTCGTGCAGACGAGGATCGCGACGATAGATACCTACGGCGTGTTCTTTATCCTGCTGATGTTCCTTTTCATGTACAGATACTTCGCTCTGCCGCTCGACGCGCCGCTTAAAAAGACGCTCCCGCCGCTCGTAGCCTGCGGGATTAGCTTCGGCCTCGGAGCGGCGAGCAAGTGGATAGTGCTCTACGGCGGAGCGGGGCTTGCCGTGCTGTGGCTGATTAGGCAGATAGCAGTCGTCGTTTATTCCCGCCGGGAGAAGAGGCGCATTGCGGGATACCTTGTCGGGACGGTCGCCGCATCGATCCTCTTTTTCGTGCTCGTCCCCGCCCTTATATACGTGACGGCGTACGTGCCGTATGCGCACGCGGCCGGAGCGAAGGCCTTTTCCGCCGAGCATTTTCAGATCGTCCTGGAAAATCAGAAATTCATGTTCAGCTACCACAGCAAGCTCGTCGCGACGCACCCTTACAGCTCACCGTGGTACAGCTGGATAGTCGACGGCCGGCCCATCCTTTATTATCTTGAATACATCGACTTAGGCAAGACGCGCTCGGCCTTCGGCGCCTTCGGCAATCCGCTCGTCTGGTGGACGGGGCTGATGGCCGTCATCTCGGCCGTCGTGAGCCTCATCTCCCGCAAAAAGGGCGAGGCGCTCTTCATCGTCGTGGCCTATCTGGCTCAGCTGGTCCCGTGGATGTTCGTGACGCGCATCTGCTTTATCTACCACTATTTCCCGAGCGCGCTGTTCCTCGCGGTCGCGATATCGATGATGATGAACGACGTCGTCGAGACGAGGCACATTCGCGGAAAGTGGAGCTGCATAGTTTTCGTCGCCTGCTGCCTGATCCTGTTCGTCCTGTTTTATCCCGCGCTCACGGGAGTTCCCATCACGCCTGCCTACGGCGACAACTGGCTTTCATGGTTTGCCGGCTCTTATCCGTTCTGATCGGAGAAAAGAATTTTATGAAGTATTATGATCAGCATATCCACAGCGCCATATCCGACGACTGCGAGACGCCGATGGCGGAGATGGCTCTTGCCGCGGCCGACCTCGGCCTTTCCGGAGTCACGTTCACGGACCACTGCGACATAGAGCATTACGAGACGGGGAAGATCGATCCCGACTGCTATGACGGGCCCGCCCGCAGAACCGTGTATGAGGACGCAAGAGAGATAGCGGAGGGCCGGACGGAGGTGCTCTTCGGGATCGAGATAGGAAGCGCAAACCACCACCCCGACGTCGCCGCGCGCATCGCGGCCGACGGCTTCGATCTGGTCATCGCCTCCGTGCACAACCTCGCGGGGCTGCCCGATTTCTACTCGCTCGGGCGCGACGGGAGGCTCGAAGACGAGGCGGAGGACGTCCGCCTCCTCGAGCGCTATGCTATCGAGCATCTTGAACTCGTCGCGCAGGGCGGCTTCGACGTGATAGGCCATATCGGCTACCCCCTGCGTTATATGGAAAACAGCTGCCCGGGGCTGAGCCTCGAGCCTTTCCGCGATATTTTCGCGGAGGCTCTGCGCCTGATGACGGAAAAGGGGATAGCCCTCGAGTTCAATACATCGTGCTTCCGTCAGGGCATGGTATGCACGCCGGAGCCGTGGCTCCTGCGGCTGTATAAGGACCTCGGCGGCGAACTCGTGACGCTCGGCAGCGACTCCCACGAGCCCACGCTCATCGGCGCCGGCTTCGACGAGGGAGCGGACATGCTCCGGTCCGTCGGCTTTTCGCGCATAACAAGGTTTATAAACAGAAAGCCCGAATTTGTCGGGCTCTGATAAGGAGAGACTGACATGATAGCTATAGCAAGCGACCACGCGGGACTGGAACTGAAAAAGGAGATAGCCGCTTATCTGGACGGGCAGGGGCTCGAGTACAAGGACTTCGGGACCTACACGCCCGAGAGCTGCGACTACCCCATATACGGGGCCGCGGCGGCGCGCGCCGTCGCCTCCGGGGAGTGCGACCGCGGCATCCTCGTCTGCGGTACGGGCATAGGCATCGCCCTCGCCGCCAACAAGATAAAGGGCATCCGCTGCGCGACTTGCGGCGACTGCTTCTCCGCCGAGATGACCAGACGCCACAACGACGCGAACATGATCGCGCTCGGCGCGCGCGTCATCGGGGGCGGTCTTGCGCTCAAGATAGTCGAGATATTCCTCAACACCCCCTTCGAGGGCGGCAGACACGCCCGCCGCGTCGGGCTCATCATGGATCTGGAGAACGAGTCATGAGAAAAGCCGCCGTATACCACGGGCATAAGCCCGTGCGCTTCGTGCTCAAGCTGATCGGCTGGATAATCCTCGTCGCGATAGTGCTGGCGATATTCATGTTCTTCTGGTTCAGGCGCTACATCGTCTATACCGACGACGGCCTGCGCGTGCAGGTGCCGTATCTGGCCGAGACGATGACGGACTGAAGCGGCCGCGGGAGGCAGACGATGGAAAACAAGACCAAGAGAAAGATAGTTTCCGCCGCGTGGCAGCTCTTTTATGAGCGCGGCTACGACTATACGACCGTGGACGAGATAATCGCGCGTTCGCAGACCTCGAAGGGCTCGTTTTACCACTATTTCGAGGGCAAGGACGCGCTGCTCGGCAGCCTCTCCATCATCTTCGACGAGAAGTACGAGGAGCTCATGAAGAGCCTCGACCCGGAGATGGACGCCTTCGACAAGCTCATGTTCCTCAATCGCGAGCTCTTCGCCATGATAGAAAATTCCGTCCCGCTCGAGCTTCTGGCGAGGCTCTATTCAACGCAGCTCGTGACAAAGGGCGAAAAACACCTGCTCGACCGCAACAGGACGTATTACAGACTGCTCAGGACGATAGTCTCCGAGGGCCAGCGCCGCGGCGATCTGAGGGACGATCTGAGCGTCAACGACGTCACGCGGCTCTACGCCATGTGCGAGCGCGCGCTGCTCTATGAGTGGTGCCTGAGCGGGGGAGAATACTCCCTGCGCGACCACGCGGAGAAGACGATGCCGCTGCTTTTGAGCGAAGTCCGCAAAAAGTTTTGATTTGGTTTCGGTAATTAGTACATCTTAAAAATCGCATAAATAAAGGAAAAATCAAGAAAAATGCAAACGCAGTATAGACTTTAGTCTATACTGCGTTCTCTATTGCGTTTTGCACTTTAGCGTAGTATAGTGTTTGCATATATTGGAGGGATATATATGAACGTAACCGAACTTATAGTCTTTATAGTCTACTTCATCATCGTCCTCGTCGTCGGTCTGTACTTCTTCGTAAAGACCCGCAACGGCGGCGAGAAGGAGTACTTCCTCGGCGGCCGCAAGATGGGCGGCCTCGTATCCGCGCTGAGCGCGGGCGCGTCGGATATGAGCTCGTGGGTCCTCATGGGCCTGCCCGCCTCGATATTCACGGCCGGCCTCGGCGAGGTCTGGATCGCCATCGGCCTCGCGATAGGCACGATACTCAGCTGGATACTCGTCGCGCCGCGTCTGCGCCGTTTCTCCATCGTCTCGGGCGACTCGATAACGCTCCCGCAGTATCTGACCAAGCGCTTCAAGACGGACAATAAGGTCCTGCAGATAATCTGCGCCGTCATCTTCATCTGCGCCTACGCCGTCTACGCCGCCTCGAGCATCAAGGCCTGCGGGACGCTCTTCAGCACGGTCATCCCGGCGCTCGATCCGCGCATCGCCATGTACATAGCGGCCGCGATCATCATTGCCTATACGTTCCTCGGCGGCTTCAGCGCCGTCTGCTGGACGGACTTCTTCCAGGGCCTGCTCATGCTCGCGGCCCTCATGCTCGCGCCTATCATCGCGCTCTTCGCCATCAAGGGCGGCGAGGGAGCGCTTGCCGCCGGAGACCTCGCGGAGAACTATTGGAACATGCTCCCGAGCGGAAAGCTCGACTGGACGAGCATAGCCTCGATCCTGACCGGCCTCGCGTGGGGCCTCGGCTACTTCGGCATGCCGCACATCATCATCCGCTACATGGCCATCAAGTCGCCCAAGGAGGTCAAGAAGTCCCGCGTCATCGGCTCCATATGGACCTGTCTGATCCTCGCCTTTGCGGTCGCGGTCGGTCTCGTCGGCAGGGTGCTCCTCGGCAACACGCTCTCCGACTCCTCGACGGTATTCATCTCGATGGTCCGCATGCTGTTCCCGGCCGTCATCTCCGGCATACTGCTCTCGGCCATCCTCGCCGCCGCCATGAGCACGGCCGACTCCCAGCTTCTCGCCTCGGCCTCCGCCTTTGCCAGCGACGTGTATAAGCCCGTCTTCCGCAAGAACGCGGGCAACAAGGAAATGATTTGGGTAGGCCGCGGCGTCGTCATCATAATCTCCATCGTGGCCGTCGTCATCGCCTCCAGCCCGAATTCCGGCAGCATCATGAGCCTCGTCTCGAACGCGTGGGGCGTCTTCGGCGCCGCGTTCGGCCCGGTCATCCTGCTGAGCCTCTTCTGGCGCAAGCTCTCCTTCGGCGGCACGATAGCCGGCATAATCGCGGGCGCCGCCGTGGATATCCTGTGGCTCGCCTTCCTCGGGAGCACGGGGGTATACGAGCTGCTGCCCGGCTTCATCGCCGGCATCATAGCGGCCGTCGTCGTCTCCCTCATCAAGGGGCCCTCCGAGGAGGTCGGACAGCTCTTCGACGAGGCGAAGGCCTACGAAGATTAAAAGAAAACGCAAAAAAGGACGGTATCGATCCGATACCGTCCTTTTTTTATGCTTTTTTCAGGCCCAGACGAGCCAGATGAAGACCGCTCCGACGACGACCGCCACGAACGTGAAGGGAAGTCCTATGCGGAAGAAGTCCTTGTTCTTGACCTCATAGCCCTCCTTGCGGAGTATGCCTATGGCGGTGATGTTCGCCGAGGCTCCGAAGGGGGTGATGTTGCCGCCGAGCGTCGCGCCCGTCAGCAGTCCGAAGTAGAAGACTATCGGGTCTATGCCCTTCGAGGCCGCTATCGAGCTCACGACGGGGAGCATCGCGGCGACGTAGGGGATGTTGTCTATGAAGGCGGAGAGAATGACACTGACGCCGACTATGAGTATGTAGAGCAGGAGCAGGCTGCTGCCGCTCGCCATGGAGAAGATATCGGCGATCTTGTCTATTATCCCGACCTCGGAGACCGCCGCGATGACTATGAAGAGACCAGCCAGCATGACGAGAGTCTGATAGTCCATCTCGGAGGCGACGAGCTTGAGCGGATCGAGGCTCTTTCTCTTTATCATCGCGCGCACGAGCCCTATGACGCAGAGCGCGACGCAGATGAGGCCGTTGGTTATATGGGGCTTATCATGGATGAACGAGGCCGCGATGAGCAGGACCACGACGCCTATCATCAGGACGGTCGGGAAGTAGTCCGTGACCTCGGTCTCCTTGCCGCGGGGTATGGGCGCCTTGTCCCGGCGGAAGAGCCAAAGCAGGACGGGTATGGTCGCGAGCGCGCCGAGCTCGACGGCGAAGAAGATGGAGGGCTTCCCGTGCCAGAATATGAACTGCGTGAAGTCCATGTTGGCGTAGCCGCCGAGCATGATGCTCGTCGTGTCGCCGACAAGGGTAGCCGCCCCCTGCAGGTTGGAGGAGACGGATATCGAGATGAGTACGGGGATGGGATTGAGCTTGAGCTCCTTGGATATCGCCATGCCGACCGGCGCGAGCATCAGCAGCGTCGCGACGTTGTCGACGAAGGCGCTGATAAAGCCGGAAAAGAGAGAGAGCGCTATGACCGCCCAGCACGCGTTCGGGACGCGCCTGAGCAGCAGCTGGCCCATGCGCTCGGGCATGCCGCTCTCGATAAAGAGCGAGACTATGCCCATCGTGCCGCCTATCATGAGGATGACGTTCCAGTCTATCGCCTTGAGCGCGCCGACGGGGGAGAGCATCCCCGCGACGACGAGCACTATCGCGGCTCCGAGCGCGACGAACATCCTGTGCTTGGAGAATATCAGCATCAGGACGTACATCGCTATGAAGATTATCAGCGTGAACAGCACTTGACGGTCCTCCTTTTATGAGTCCGAAGCGTCGTATGTGCAGGAAAGGGGAGTTACGGCCGGGCCGCTTTCGTGGCTCGGCCGTAAGGCTGATTTACTCTCTGTCTATGGGAAGTCCGGCCTTCTCGCGCTCGCGGATGGCGTCCTTGCGCGAGAAATTCAGGCGGCCGCGGTCGTCGGTGCCCATGCACTTGACCCAGGTCATGTCGCCGACGTTGAGCACGTCCTCGACCTTCTCGGTGCGCTTGAACTCGAGGTCCTTGATATGGACCATGCCCTCCTTGCCGGGGACGAGCTCGACGAAAGCGCCGATGGGAATGACTCTCGTGACCTTGCCGTAGTAGAGCGCGCCCGTCTCGGGGACGAAGACGATGTTCTCTATCATCTTGATGGCTTTGCGGCAGGCCTCGATGTCCTGAGAGCTGACGAAGATACTGCCGTCGTCCTCGACGTCGACCTTCGCGCCGGACTCGGCGACGATCTTCTGGATGACCTTGCCGCCGGAGCCTATGACCTCGCGGATCTTGTCCACGTCGATCTTCATGGTGAGCATCTTCGGAGCGAACTCGGAGAGCTCCTTGCGCGGCTCGGCGATGGTCTTGAGCATGATCTCGTCGAGTATCTGGATGCGCGCCTCGTGGGTGATCTCGAGGGCGCTCTTGATGACGGGGTGGATGAGGCCGTCGTTTTTGAGGTCCATCTGGATGGCGGTGATGCCCTTCTTCGTGCCGGCGACCTTGAAGTCCATCTCGCCGTGGAAGTCTTCGACGCCCTGGATGTCGATGAAGGTCGTCCAGTCGTCGCCCTCGGAGATGAGTCCGCAGGAGATGCCGGCGACGGGGGCCTTGATGGGGACGCCCGCGTCCATAAGGGCGAGCGTGCTGCCGCAGACGGAGCCCTGCGAGGTGCTGCCGTTGGAGGAGAGGACCTCGGAGACTACGCGGATGGCGTAGGGGAACTCCTCGACCGGCGGGATGACGGGCTCGAGAGCCTTCTCGGCGAGAGCGCCGTGGCCTATCTCGCGGCGGCCGGGGCTGCGGCTTCCTCTGGCCTCACCGACGGAGAAGGCGGGGAAGTTGTACTGATGCATATAGCGCTTGGATTCCTCGGGCCAGATCGTGTCGAGCTTCTGGGCGGCCGCGAGGGTGTCGAGAGTCGCGATGGAGAGGACCTGCGTCTCGCCGCGGGTGAAGAGGCCGCTGCCGTGGACGCGGGGGATGACGCCGACCTCGGCGTCGAGGGGGCGTATCTCGTTCATGGCGCGTCCGTCGACGCGCTTGCCGGCGAGCAGCCACTTCTTGACGACCTTCTTCTGGAAGCGGTAGATGATCTCGTCATAGTAGGCGTCCATGTCGGGATGCTCTTCGCCGTACTTTTCCTTGACGCTGTCCCACCACTCGACGACGCGGGCTTCGCGGACGTTCTTGTCGTCGGTGTCCATGCAGTATTCCATGGCCTCGAATTCGTTCTCGACGAGCTTGGCAAAGAGCTCGTCGTCGAAGGCGGCGTGCTCGAAGGTGAACTTCGGCTTGCCTATCTCGGCGACCATCCTGTTGATGAGCTCGATGATGGGCTTGACCGCCTCGTGGGCGGCGACGATGCCGTTATACATGACCTCGTCGGATATCTCCTTGGCGGCGGCCTCGATCATGACGACCTTCTCCATCGTAGCGGCGACGGTGACGGTCATCTGGGAGGTCTCCTTCTCGGCGGCGGTGGGGTTGAAGAGGTACTTCTCGCCGTCCCAGCCGAGGACGACGCCGCCGAGCGGGCCGGCCCAGGGGATGTCGGAGATGCTGACTGCCGCGCTCGCGCCGAGCATCGCGGTTATCTCGGGGGAGCAGTCGGGGTCGACGGACAGCACCGTGCAGGTGATGACGACGTCGTTTCTCAGGTCGGAGGGGAAGAGCGGGCGCATCGGCCTGTCGATGAGGCGGGAGGCGAGGGTGCCCTTCTCGGAGGGCTTGCCCTCACGGCGGAGAAAGCCGCCGGGGATGCGGCCCACGGCGTAGAGCTTCTCTTCGAAGTCCACGTTCAGGGGGAAGTAGTCGATGCCGTCCTTCGGGCGGGCGGAAGCCGTCGCCGCGACGAGGACGGTGGTGTCGCCGTAGCGGGTGAGGACGGCGGCGTTGGCGAGCTCGGCCATCCTGCCCACCTCAAAGCTGAGGCGGCGGCCGGCGAACTCCATCTCGTAGACCTTCATGTTGGGGAACTGTCTCTGCTTGATGATCATATCTTTGCTCCTTTCATTCGTGTCGGAGCGGCGGTTTAGCACTTGAAAAAAAGCCGGGCGGCGGCGCTTTTTCAAATACTAAACAAAGCCGCTCCATGTTGTTCGTAAAATGACGGCGGGAGAACTTCTCCCGCCGTCACCTGCTGCTAAAAAACCTTCATAAGTCTCGGCGGAGGGGAAGAGCTTACTTTCTGATCCCCAGTTTCGCGATGCACGCGCGATATCTCTCGACGTCCTTCTTGGCGAGATAGTCGAGGAGCCTGCGGCGCTTGCCTATCATGAGGAACAGGCCGCGGCGGGAGTGGTTGTCCTTCTTGTGGACCTTGAGGTGCTCGGTGAGCTGAGCGATGCGCTCGGTGAGGATGGCGATCTGGACCTCGGGGGAACCGGTGTCCGTCTCGTGAGTGCGGTTGGACTCGATGATGGCGGTCTTTGCGTCTTTCTGAAGCATTGGAATAACCTTCCTTTTATAAATTTGCCGGGCCCTCCGGCTGCGTAAGGGGCGGGAAGGGTGCCGCAGACGCGGCGTTATCCCCAAACGAGGCTCGGGGGCAGACTGAAAGTTACTTTAACATACTTTCCGGCGTTTGTAAACAATTATTTGAAAAAAAGATTACTTAAATTCCTTTGATATATATGTTATACTAATAATACTCAAATACTCAAGATCACGGAGGAAAGGCGGACTGCTCGATGGATATCAATATCCTCGCCGTGGGAGACATAGTCGGCGCGTCGGGGCTCGACTTTCTCAGAAAGAAGCTGCGCGGCCTCGCCCGCCTCAAGGGCGCGGACTTCGTCGTCGTCAACGGCGAGAACGCCGCCGGGACGGGGCTGACCCCCACCGACGCGGACGAGATGTTTTCCGCCGGGGCCGACGTCGTGACCCTCGGCAACCATACGTGGGGGCGCGACAGCATCAAAAACTACCTCGACGACTGCCCTTATATAGTCAGACCTATAAACTATGCCCCGCAGGTCCCCGGCCGCGGAGCCGTCAAGCTGCGCGCCTCGTTCGGCGAGATCGCCGTCATAAACGCCATAGGCCGCGTGAGCATGGATCACGGTCCGGACAATCCGTTTCTGGCTGTAGACAAGGCCGTCAAGGAGCTCGGCTGCCGCTTCACGCTCTTGGATTTCCACGCCGAGGCGACGAGCGAGAAGATAGCCCTCGCACGCTATCTCGACGGGCGCGTCTCCGCCGTCTGGGGCACGCACACCCACGTCCAGACCTCCGACTGCCGCGTGCTCCCGAAGGGCACGGGCTATATAACCGACCTCGGCATGACGGGGCCCGTCGAGTCCGTCCTCGGCGTGGAGCCCGCGCAGTCGATAGCGCATTTTCTCGGCGAGCCGCCCGAGCGATACAAAGTCGCCCCCGGGCCGTGCCTGCTTGAGGGCGCGCTCTTTACGCTCGACCCGGAGACCGGGCTCTGCAAGGCCGTCGAGGCCATCAGGATAGAATGAGAGGGAAGCCATGAAACTGCTTCATTCAGCCGATCTTCATATGGACAGCGCCTTCGCCGCGCTCGACGAGGACAAGGCCGCCCTGCGCCGCTCCGAGCAGCGCGGTCTGCTCGCGCGCATGGCCGAGCTCGCCGCCGCCGAAAAGGTCGACGCCGTGCTCATGTGCGGCGACCTGCTCGACAGCGCGCGAAGCTTCGCCGAGACGGACGAGGCGCTCGCGGAGTTCTGCGAGAGCGTCGCCGCGCCGGTGTTCATAGCTCCCGGCAACCACGACTGGTACGGGCCCTCCTCGCCGTACGCGAGGCTGAAGCTGCCCGAAAACACGCACGTCTTCAAGTCCCTCGAGCCCGAGAGCATCGAGCTAGAGGCGGGCAATATATGGGGGGCGGGCTGGACGAGCCCGACCGCGCCGCCGCTGACGGGCTTTCGCGTCCCGGAAGGCGGGATAAACGTCATGGCGCTGCACGCCGTCGTCGGAACGCCCGACGGACGCTATCTGACGATAACGGAGGACGCCATAGGCTATACCGGCCTGAATTACCTCGCGCTAGGTCACGTCCACGCCTACACGGGCCCGCGCCGCTCCGGCGGTACGGTCTGGTGCTACCCGGGCTGCCCGGAGGGCAGAGGTTTCGACGAGACGGGCGAAAAAGGCGTCGTCATCGCCGACGTGACCGAAAAGGGGACGGAGCTCCGCTTCGTTCCGGTATGCTCGCGCCGTTATGAGATACTCTCCGTCGAGGCCGGAGACGACGCGCTCGCGGCCGTGCTCGCCGCTTTGCCGGAGGGCGCCCCGCGCGACGTATACAGACTGATCCTGACGGGCGAGACGGACGTCCGCCCCGATACGGTGGCGCTGCTCGCCGCGCTCGGAAGCAGGTTCTTCGCCGTCGATATCAAGGATAAGACGAAGCCCCGCGTCGATATCTGGGCCGGAACGGGAGAGGATACGCTCCGCGGAGCCTTCCTCAAGCGGATGAGGGTCCGCTATGAGGCCGCGGAGGACGACGACGCGCGCGAAAAGACGGAGAGAGCGGTACGCATAGGACTTGCTGCGCTCGAAAACCGCGATTGGAGCACGATATGAAAATTGTGAAAATGACTGCGACCTTCGGGACGCTGAACCGGCAGACGCTCGAGCTGAAGCCGGGCCTGAACGTCATCGAGTCCGGCAACGAGAGCGGGAAGACGACATGGTGCGCTTTCATTCGCGCCATGCTCTACGGAGTGCGGACGGACGAGCGCTCGCGCGCGGGCAGTACGCCGGATAAAAAGCGCTATCTCCCGTGGAGCGGCGCCGGCATGGAGGGGACCATGACCGTACTCCACGGCGGCGAGGAATACGAGCTCGTACGCCTGACGCGGCAGGGCCTTCTCGGCGAGTGCGAGGCGACCAGAGCCGGGACGGCGGAGCCCGTGCCGGAGCTGAGCGGAAGGAGCCCCGGCGATCTGCTCATAGGCGCGTCGGAGGACGTTTTCCGCCGCAGCGCGTTCATCTCGCATACGGCCATGCGCGTGGACAATTCCTCCGAGCTTGAAAAGCGCATCAGCGAGCTCGTCAGCTCCGGCGAGGAGAATTTCAGCTATGAAGAGGCGCACGAGCGCATCCAGAAACTCAAAAAGCGCGTGCGCAACGCGCGCGGCGGCGGCGAGATCCCCGAAGCGGACCGCGAGGCTGAAAAACTCGGCGACGAACTGCGCGCCATAGAGGAGGCGAGCGAGAGCTCGGTGCGCTCCGAGCAGGAGCGTCTCGGCCTCATTTCCGCGGCCGAGAAGATGGAAAAGTACATCGTCGAAAAGGAGCGCTGGGACAAAAAGCTCGGCATGCGCCGCCTTTCAGCCGCCCGCGCCATGGAGACGATAAAGGCCAAGGAGCTCGAGAGCGCCCGCGCCGCCTTGAACGAAGGCGGGCGCGCCGTAACGGAGGGAAAAGTCGCCCTCGCGAGAGACGCGATAGACGCCGCCGAGGAATATAAAAGACGCGCCGAAGAGCGCGCCGAGGAGCTCAGAGAGGCCCCCGCGCCGGAGGAAACGCGCAAAAACGCGCCGGTTTTCGGCTTCATAGCCGCCGGCCTCGGCGTCGTGATGGCCGTCGCCGGCGCTGTGATGAAAAATATCCCGCTGCTCGCCGG
The DNA here is from genome assembly GCA_017550645.1 of Oscillospiraceae bacterium. Lineage (GTDB taxonomy): Bacteria > Bacillota > Clostridia > Oscillospirales > Oscillospiraceae > RGIG7949. Next base: position 72,270 of record JAFZOI010000036.1, on the reverse strand, counting down.
GGCCGCCGTGGTCATTGCCGCGGGGCTCGCCGCGGCGCTCACCGGCATAAAGAAGAATAAAGAGCGCGCCGAATTGAGCCGCGCGGCCGCATCCCGTTATGAGACGGCCTCCGCCGAGGCGGAACGGGAGCTCGGAGCCGCCGTCGAGCGGCGCGACAAGCTGCTCGAGGAACTCGGCTGCTCGCCCGAGGAGGGAGAAGAACTGCTCCAGAAGGTCAGAAACGCCGAGAAGGAGGCCGACGCCGCGGCGAGAACGGCCGCGTCGCTTGCCTATCTGGAGTGCTACGACCCGGATATAGAGAGCGCGGAGGAGCCTGAGGGAACCCCTGCGAACAGGGAACTGCTCGAGCGCACGCGCGGACGCATAGCCGAGCTTGAAATGCAGGAGGCTCGTTTGGGCGGCGAGCGGGCGCATCTGGGCGACCCCGCCGTCATTGCCACGAAGCTCGAGGCAGTTAATGAGCGCAGAGCCGAGCTTCTCGACTTCGAGGACTGCCTCATGACCGCGGACGCCGCGCTGGACGAGGCCGCGCGCGAGATGCAGAGCCGCTTCGCCCCAATAGTCGGGGCCCGGGCGGCAGAGCTGCTCGGTCAGATGACCGGCGGCCGCTACGCCGCCGTCAGCTTTGACAGAGGCATGGCCTTCAAGACGAGGCTCGAGGGCGATCCCGTCGCGCGCGACTCGGCGTTTTTGAGCGAGGGCACGGCGGATCAGATGTATCTGGCCGTCCGCCTCGCGATATGCCGGCTCGTGCTGGGCGGGGATGAGCCCTGTCCCATAATTCTCGACGACGCGCTCGCCTGCTTTGACGACGAGCGTGCCGGACAGGCCATGGCCCTGCTCGCCGACATTGCCAAGACAAGGCAGGTAATACTTTTCACCTGCCGCGCCAGAGACGCGGAGCTTGCCGCGAAATACGATGAAAAGATTTGACGTTATCGCTCTCGGAGAGATATTGATCGACGAGCTCCGGATAGGGGACAAGACCGTCGCGAACGTGGGCGGAGCTCCGGCGAATTTCGCGCGCGGAGCGGCCCGCATGGGACTTCGCTGCGCTTTCATCGGAGCCGTAGGCGACGACAAGCGCGGCCGCGACTGCATCCTAGCGCTCGTCGCGGATTCCGTCGAGCCGCTCTGCTCCGTCAAGCACGCCGCGACGACCGTCGCGCTCGTGACGCTCGACGGGTCGGGCGACCGTGATTTCCGCTTCGTCCGCGGGGCAGACGCCCTGCTGACGGAGGCCGACGTGCACGCTTCCGCGATAACCTCGTCCGGCGTCCTGCATATAGGGACGCTGTCTCTTTCCGCCGAGCCCGCGCGCAGCGCGACGCTCGCCGCGCTTTCGGCCGCTGAAAAGGCGGGCGTGTCCGTCTCCTGCGACGTAAACTACCGCGAAGCGCTCTGGCCTTCGCCGGAGGCCGCACGCGAGGCTGCGCTCTCCGTCCTGCCGAAAGTAACTTATCTGAAGGTCTCCGGCGAGGAGGCCGAGCTGCTCGTCGGCGCGGCGCCGCCCGAGAAAGCTGCGGCAATGCTAGCTGAGCTCGGCCCGAGCGTGGTCGCCGTGACGCTCGGAGCCGACGGAGCGGTCGTGTATTCCGGCGGGGAGACGATGCGCGTCGCCGCGAAGCCCGTCAAGGCCGTCGACACGACCGGAGCGGGCGACGCCTTCTGGGCGGCGTTCCTCGCGTGCTTGCTCCGCAGCGGCGCGGAAGGGGAGGTCTCCCCGGAGCTCGCGCGCAGATGCGCCGAAGCCGGCGCGGAGGCCGCCGCCGAATGCGTATCGCGTCCCGGCGCGCTGTAAAAGCAAAAAAGAAGGCTCCCGGCATGCCGCCGGGAGCCTTTTTGCGTCCTGTTCAGGGGTGTATGAGAGAAAAACCGGTCGGGAGATCGAAAACGCCGTCGGGAATGTCGCCGGATATTTCGAGCACGTCGATCGCCTCGCGGTCGATGAGCGCGAGCATGAGCTCGGCCGTGTCCGGCGCGAAGAGCAGCGTGACGTTCCTCTCGCCGTCCATGAAGGACTCGTAATCGTAGCTCGCGCCCTCGTATATCGTCTCGCCGCAGTCAAAGGCGTACCCGTCCGCGTCCGCGAGCGCGCTCAGGTCTTCCAGCAGATCGGTCAGATAGCCGTCGCCGCTCTTATAATACGTTTCGTCGCCGTATCTGACGACCCATTCGTCCCCGCCCGTCAGCAACGAAGCGAGCCTTTCCCCGTCCGTTTCGAGAAAGCAGGCGGCGTTCTCGCCGTCGGTATAGAGCGTCAGCTCCCCGGAAAAGAAGAGCTCTTCCGAGCTTGTCGAAAGCCTGAGGCAGAGCGGCGCGGTCCCGAGCCTGCGCAGGACGGAGAGCGTGCGTTCCCCTTCGGAAAAGAGGGGAGCGGAGGGCTCCGCCGAGACGGGAGCCTCGTCCGGCGCGACCTGCGCGGGAGGCGGCTCCGATTCGGAGCAGCAGGAAAAAGTCACGCTGAGCAGCAGCGCGCACAGAGCGGCGGCGAGCCTTTTACAATGATCTTGCATGATGCGTTCTCCTGAATTTGATGCCGTTATTATAGCAAAACGCTCCACAAAATGCAAGAAAAGGCGTTCGACGCGAAAAAAGCGCTCCACGCGGATAATGCGTGAAGCGCCCGTTTTTTATCGTTTTCACAGCGCGCCGAGGAGCTGCTGCAGCTCGTCGAGCTTGTCGTGCGTGACGAGCGCCGTCGCGTCGCTGCCGCGCAGCGAGGCCGAATAGGTCCATCTGCCGTACGGCGCGAGCTTCGTAATCGCAGAGGCGCGGACTATATACGACCTGTGCGTCTTAATAAAGCCTCGCCCCTCGAGCTTCGGCCAGAGCTCGGCAAGCGTGGAAGAGCATTGGTAAGACTCGTCCGCCGTCACGATCCGCGTCTCGTTGCCCTCGCGGCAGGCCATCAGAACCGAGGAGAGCGGGACGAAAGAGATGGTCTCGCGCCCCTTGATGAGGAGGCTCGTCCCGTCGTCGCGCATGCTGAGGTTTTTCTCCGCGCGGCGCAGCGTCTGCATGACGCGCTCGGACTTGAAGGGCTTGACTATATAATCGAAGGCATAGACCTCAAATGCGGCCGGCATATACTCCGAGTGCGCCGTGACGAAGATGAGCATCGCGTCGGGCACGACGGATGAGATGACCTTCGCGGCCTCCGTGCCGTTCATTTCGGGCATCTCCACGTCGAGAAAAATGACGTCGGGGCGCAGCTCCGCCGCGAGGACGCTCGCGCGGGCCCCGTTTTCCGCCTCGCCGACTATGGCGAAGCCCTCCATCGTCTCAATTATCGACCGCAGAGCGAGGCGCATTCCCGCCTCGTCGTCCGCCAGCATGATCCGGACGGCCATCAGCGCCTCCTCTTGGAGACCGGAGGAGAGAGGATCTCCGCGGCGACGACGGCGCGCCTCGCTTCGGCCGCGTTAAAGAGCGTCCTGCCCGGCGCGGACACGGGAGCGGGCTCCGGCTTCGGAGCGGGAGCTGCGGCCTCCTTCTTTTTCAGCTTCGCCCCGCAGAGGGGGCAGAAGTCCGCCTCGGGCGGTATCGCGCCGCCGCAGGCGGGGCATCTCCAGTATTGTTTCATTATTCCCTCCGTGGACAGAGACAGGGCCGACCTCACGGCCGGCCTGTCGTCGCATGCTTATTACTTATGCTCGGGGGAGCCGGTCTCGCCGGCGATGGACTTGCGCATGGCGGTGTCGGAGATGACGTTCTGCATGTTGTAGTAGTCCATGACGCCGAGCTTGCCCTCGCGCAGGGCGGTGGCCATGGCCTTGGGGACCTCGGCCTCGGCCTCAACGACCTTCGCCTGCATCTCCTGAACGTAGGCCTTCATCTCCTGCTCGCGGGCGACGGCCATGGCGCGGCGCTCCTCGGCCTTCGCCTGCGCGATGCGCTTGTCTGCCTCGGCCTGATCGGTCTGGAGCTGTGCGCCTATATTGCGGCCGACGTCGACGTCAGCGATATCGACAGAGAGTATCTCAAAGGCAGTGCCGGCCTCAAGGCCCTTGGTGAGGACCGTGCGGGAGATCGTATCGGGATTTTCAAGGACTTCCTTATGCGTCTCGGCGCTGCCTATCGTCGTTACGACGCCCTCGCCGACGCGGGCGATGATGGTCTGCTCTCCGGCGCCGCCGACGAGCCTGTCAATATTGGCGCGGACGGTGATCTTCGCCTTGGCCTTGAGCTCGATGCCGTCCTTGGCTATGGCGGCGACGATGGGCGTCTCGATGACCTTCGGGTTTACGCTCATCTGGACGGCCTCGAGGACGTCGCGTCCCGCGAGGTCGATGGCGGCAGCCCGCTCGAATTCAAGATTGATGTCCGCCCTGTGCGCCGCGATGAGGGAGTTTACCACTCTGTCGACGTTGCCGCCGGCGAGGTAGTGCGCCTCAAGCTTGTCGATGGGGATGTCAAGTCCGGCCTTGGTGGCCTTGATGAGCGGGTTGACTATGCGGGAGGGGACGACGCGGCGCAGCTTCATGCCTATGAGCGTGAAGATGCCGATGCGTACGTTCGCGGCGGCCGCGCTGATCCACAGCGCGACGGGGACGAAGCTGAAAAACAGGCAGAGAAAGACGATCGCCGCGGCGATAATGACGAGAATTACCCAAAGATCCATATCATTTTACCTCGCTTTCGGTTTTCTTTTTTACTATTATCCTGTTGCCGCTCGCCTCGACGACCTCGACGGGGACGTTCCCGTCAATATAGTCGCCCTGCGAGACGACGTCGAGCCGGACGCCGTTGAAGTCCGCGTTGCCGGCCGGGCGCAGGGGAGTGAGGGTCACGCCGACGGTGCCGACAAGGCAGCTCATGTCTTTTGCGGAGCTGAAGCCCGATTCGCTGTCCGTCGCCTGCCTGAGGACGAGCCTTCGCGGCAGCTTCCCGTGAGAGGCGAGCACGGAGAAAATGATAAACAAGATTATGAGGATTATGAAGATGAACGCGGCGAGGATCAGGCCCTGCTCGACGCTCTTGGCCGTGACGAAGACGTCGGCCGCAAGAAGTATTATGCCCAATATCCCGCAGACGCCGAAGCCGGGAATGAAAAATTCCGCGACCATGAGCCCGACGCCCACGACGAATAGCGCTACGGACAGTATCGTTATGGATGACAGCAGCTCAGCCATATGCATCGCTCCTTTCTCGCATACAGGATATCATATCGCATCCGGAGTGCAACGGATAACTCACGAAAACCTCATTTTAGGGCACGAAACGTCGTTTCAGAGGGATGAAACTGCAGAAGACCTCGGAAGAGAGCCCTCGAAGACCGTCTCCGAATCGTCGGAAAAGACGCGCAGCTCGCCCCCGCAGGCCCCGAGCAGACGCCTGCATATCGCAAGGCCCATGCCGCTCCCGTCGGGGCGCGTCGTGAACCCCTCGTCGAATATCCTCTGCCAGAGCTCCGGCGGTATAGCCGGGCCGTTATTGGCTATGCGGAAGCGGTATCCGCGCAGGTCTTCGCCTATTTCTATCTTCATGCGCTTCCCGCCCTCGCAGCCCTCGAGCGCGTGAATGGAGTTGTCGATGATGTTGCCGAGCACGCGGCAGAACTCCCAATCCTCCATGGGCAGCTCCGAGAGAGTCGTCCTTACGTCGAATTCGACGTCGATCCCGCGCGAAGCGCACATCATCTGCTTCGCGTGCAAAATGGCGTTTACGGATGGGATGGAGGTGCGCATGACGCTGCTGACCTTTTGGATATCGCCGTAGACCTTTTCTATATAGGCGTTCGCGTCGTCGTACTTTTTCAGATCGATGAGCGTGTAGACGACCTGCAGATGATTTAGAAAGTCGTGCCTCTGCGCGCGCAGGGTGCTGTTGAGTTCGCCGAGGGCAGAGATGCTGTCCTCCGCCTGCGTCACCTCGGCCGAGAGCATCCCAAAATGGCGGCGCAGCAGCAGGAACGCAATGATGGCGGCGAGAGCTATGAGAAAGAGCGCGGCGAGCGCGGCGGCGCCCGTGGGGGATATCCCCGTCCGGAAGAAGTAGACGGCGCACGCGGCGACGCCCGCGAGCACGACTATGCTCACGGCGATCATGAATGTCAGAGCCTTCTGCAGCTCGAAGCGCCTTTTCAAAACGCCGCCTCCCATCAACACATTACTTCATACTATATTATAAACGACCGAGCGCCGCGGCACAAGTTAAAAAGCGGCGCGGGGTTGAAATCGCGGAATAATTTGAATATACTTATGGGAAAGATAGGCGGGAAAAGGAGGAGTCCGCATGAAGGTCAAGAGAGCCAAGCCCGTCTCCGACGAGCTGCTGGCGAAGATGGATAAATGGTGGTCCGCGGCGAACTATCTCGCGGTAGGTCAGCTCTACCTGCTGGACGATCCGCTGCTTCGCCGTCCCCTGAAAAAGGAGGACGTCAAGCGCAAGATCGTCGGCCACTGGGGGACGGTCCCCGGCCAGAACTTCATATACACGCACCTCAACAGGGTCATAAAGCAGTATGACCTCGATATGATATATCTATCCGGTCCCGGCCACGGCGGCAACGCCATGGTCGCGCAGGACTGGCTCGACGGGAGCTACAGCGAGATATACCCCGACGTCTCGCGCGACGAGGAGGGCATGCGCCGCCTCTTCAAGCAGTTCTCGTTCCCCGGCGGGATATCCAGCCACGTCGCGCCCGAGGTTCCGGGCTCGATAAACGAGGGCGGCGAGCTGGGTTACAGCCTCGCGCACGCCTTCGGCGCCATCTCCGACAACCCCGAGCTCATCGCCGCCTGCGTCGTGGGCGACGGCGAGGCCGAGACGGGGCCGCTCGCGGCCGCGTGGCACCTTAACAAGTTCATGGACGCCCGTACCGACGGCGCCGTCCTCCCTATACTGCACCTCAACGGCTTCAAGATCGCCAACCCGACCGTCTTCTCGCGCATCACACACGAGGAGGTCGAGGATTTCTTCCGCGGCTGCGGCTGGACGCCGCTCTTCGTCGAGGGCTCAGACCCTATGGAGATGCACCGCAAGATGGCCGACACGCTCGACGAGGCCGTTTACATGATAAGGACTGCGTGGCAGCGCGCGAGGGAGCAGGGGATAACCGAACGCCCGCGCTGGCCGATGATCGTCCTGCGCTCGCCCAAGGGCTGGACGGGCCCGAAGGAGGTCGACGGGAAGAAGGTCGAGGGCAGCTTCCGCGCCCATCAGGTGCCTATCCCGATGACGAGGGAGGAGCACTACGCCCAGCTCGAGGCGTGGATGAGATCGTATCACCCCGAGGAGCTCTTCGATGAGAGCGGCGCGCCCGTACCGGAGCTTCTTGAGCTCGCCCCGGTCGGCGACCGCCGCATGGGGGCCAATCCCCACGCCAACGGCGGCAAGCTGCTGCGCGCCCTGCGCCTGCCCGATTTTCGAAAGTACGCGCTCGACGTGCCTTTCCCCGGTTCGGTCGAGGCCTCCGACATGACGCAGCTCGGCGCTTTCGTCCGCGACATCTTCAAGCTCAATAAGGAGCTTCGCAACTTCCGCGTCTTCGGCCCGGACGAGACGATGTCCAATAAGCTCGGCAGCGTCTTCGAGGAGGTCGGACGCGACTGGAACGCCGAGATATATGACGACGACGAGTTTCTCGCCTCCGACGGCCGCGTCATGGACAGCCTGCTCTCCGAGCACTGCTGCGAGGGCATGCTCGAGGGCTACCTGCTGACGGGACGCCACGGCTTTTTCAATTCCTACGAGGCGTTCATCCGCATCGTCGATTCGATGTTCTCGCAGCACGCCAAATGGCTGAAGGTAACAAAAGCGCTCCCGTGGCGCGAGGAGATCGCGAGCCTCAACTACGTGCTCGCCTCGAACGTCTGGCAGCAGGACCACAACGGCTTTACCCATCAGGATCCCGGCTTCCTCGATCATGTCGCCAACAAGAAGGCTGACGTCGTGCGCATGTACCTGCCGCCCGACGCCAACTGCCTGCTCTCCTGCTTCGACCACTGCATACGAAGTAGAGATTATGTAAACGTCATCGTCGCCTCGAAGCACATGCGCCCGCAGTGGCTGACCATGGACGAGGCCGTGCGCCACTGCACGCAGGGGATAGGTATCTGGCGCTGGGCGTCCAATGACGGCGACTCCGAGCCCGACGTCGTGCTCGCCTGCTGCGGCGACACGCCGACGCTCGAGACGCTCGCCGCCGCGACGATACTGCGCCGCCGCCTGCCGGAGATAAAGGTCCGCGTCGTCAACGTCGTCGACCTCATGCGCCTGCAGCCGCGCGAGGAGCACCCCCACGGGCTCGATAACGCCGACTACGACGCGATATTCACAAAGGACAAGCCCATAATCTTCGCCTTCCACGGCTATCCGAAGCTCATCCACGAGCTGACCTACCGCCGCAATAACCGCAATCTCCACGTCCGCGGCTACGTCGAGGAGGGGACGATAACCACCCCGTTCGACATGCGCGTGCAGAACCAGCTCGACCGCTTCGACCTCGTCATCGACGCCGTCAAGCGCCTGCCCGAGCTCGGCAACCGCGGCGCCTTCCTCATTCAGGAGATGCGCGACAAGCTCGTCGAGCACAAGCAATATATCTCCGAGTACGGCGTCGACATGCCCGAGATCGCCGACTGGAAATGGGAAGATATCAAATAAGTCCGGCGAGGACCCGACCTCTTTTATAAGACCGGAAACAATAAGACCGGAAAAAAACAAAAACGCCCCGTCCGCATTTTGCGGGCAGGGCGTTTAACATTATGTAAACTTACAGCATGGAAAAATCAAATCTGTCTGCGAAGCGCTCAAGAGCCTCCTGCGTGACGCCCTGAGACGAGCCGGACAGGACGTTGACGACGACGAAGCTTTTCTCGGAGTCGGAGAAGATGAGAGCCTTGTCCGGCCCCAGCGCGAGCAGGACGGTCTTGCCGCACGCCGTCTCGTATTCCCACTGAACGTACTGCGAGGCGTCAAAAATGTTCAGACCGACCGTGTCGAGCACGCCTTTCATCGACCTGTGCAATTGGAACCAGACCTCGCCGCAGCCCTCAAGATCGGTGCGGCTGTCGAATCCGAAGGTGCCGTCGCTGTACCTGTATCCGCTCATGCGGTCGATGTCCGTGAAATCGCCGACCATGGCCTTGAGCTCATCCGCCCCGGCCCAAGAGTTCCCGCCCGAGTGGAGGACGAGACCGTACTTCTCCGCTATCTCGTCGAGCTTATCGGCCATTTCTTGCGAATAGATGAGATATCCGTTGTAATTGTACTTCTCGTCCCATGGCGTCGGGTCGTTGCCGACTTTGGCGAGGACAGACCCGTCGAGGTCGTATTCGTGCTCGAACTGCGACCATTCTTGCATCGCCTTGTATTCAGGCGAATCGGCGTAGCCCTGAAGGCTTATCATATCCACGCCCGCCGGCAGGGGATCGTAGCTCCCGGTCTTGTGCGGCTCCGCCTCCGCGGAAGGCTCGGCCTGCTCCGCCTCCCCGGAAAGCGCCTCCGGCGCGGGCGTGCTTTTTATAACGAGGTCGTGCAGCCTTCCAGAGCCCGCCGTCACGGCAGCCGCGCCGACCGCGAGAGCCAGCACGAGTACTGCCGCGACGGCGACGGTGACCGCGCGATATCTGCGGCGCGGGACCGCGATCTCCGTCTCGTCGACCGTCGTACGGAGCCTTGAAAACGTATCCTTATATAATTTGTCATTCATCCTTGAATTCCTCCGTCCGCTTTGATCTGAGCATCTGTCTTGCCCGGGAGAGCCTGCTTGTGACCGCCGTCTCCGAGACGCCGAGGAGCCCGGCGATCTCCCTGACCGAATACTCCTCATAGTAGAATAAGTAAAGGACGGTCCTGTACCGCTCGGAAAGCGCCATGACCTCGGCGAAGAGCTCGCTTTCCTCGGGCGAGGAAAAGCAGTCCGGGGCGGGGCTCTCCTCGTCGAGCGGGATCCTGCGCCTCCACGGCGAGCGGAGCACGTTCTTGCTGAGATTGAGCGCAACGCGTATCATCCAGTTTCGCGCGTGCTCGTCGCTCTCAAAGGACTTGCCGCAGCGGTAGAGCTTTATCAGCGTGTCCTGAACGACGTCGTCCGCGTCGTGCGTGGAGCCGAGCGCGTTGAGAGCGACCCGGAAGACCGTGTCCTTGTATTTTGCGGCCAGCTGCAGGAAGCGTTCCCGATCCAAATAAACCACTTCTTTCTCTGTGCGTGTATGAAGGCCTTCGATAAGAGTACACGCGAGAGGGGAAAATTGTCACAAAGCTTCTGGCGGAGGATAAAAAACGGCGGCCCGGATATCCGGACCGCCGTTTCTCGTAAGGGACTTACTTTACGAAATCATCGTAGAATTCAGCATAGACCTCGGGCAGGATGGCGGCGAGGTTGGTGAACTCCTTGATGTTGTGATGCAGGAGCGCCTTGACGGGCTCGAGCGTCGGGAACTTCATTCCCGGCGGAAGCATCTTGACGGGCTTGCCGTCCTCGATCTTGTAGCCGAAGAAGAAGCGGGTGCGCAGCTCGCAGCCGGTCTCCGTGCGGCGGAAGAAGTGGATCATGTTGCCGGCGGCGGAGCAGATGATGGTGCCGTCGAACTTGGCGAACTTCTCAGGATCGAAGCCGATGTCAACGGGGTTGGCAAAGCGGATCTTGAGGGGCTGCTTGCCCATGTTGCAGTCTTCCTCGATGTCGTGGGTGGTGTTCCAGAGACGCTCTCTGAGCGACTTGGTCTTATCCAGGGCGATCTCGGGGTTCATGGTCTGGCAGTAGTAGTGCTGCTCGCGGTTCCAGATCTTGTAGCGCATGGACTCGATGGGATGCCATGCAAACCAGAAGTCGAACATCTCAGGCGTGCAGCCCGGGAAGTCGGTCAGGTTGGCGAGGATGGCGCAGCCGTCGGGCAGATAGCCGTAGCCGAGCTCAACGGGCATGTAGCCGGGATTGAAAAGATTGTTCAGGTTGGGCAGGCTCTCCTCGTCGGGGAAGTCCACGGGCTCCTGGGTCAGCTCATACTTCTTGGGGTCGGGCTCAGCCATCTCACGGGCGAAGTATTTATAAAGCGGGCCATTTCTTTCTTCTTCGGTAATGGGTACCAGTTCAGCCATGATTAAGCCTCCTTGAATGATTATTTCAAGCCGGGATTATTCGGGCTTGTTGGGATACTTGTCGATGGGCACGTCCTCGGTGTGGAGGGTCATCTTGCCGTCGACGTTCTGGACGATGATCCACTTGAGCCAGTTCTTGTTGTCGATGTCGGGATAATCCTCGCGGAGGAACCAGCCTCTGGACTCCTTGCGCATCTCGGAAGCAGCATAGAACATCTCGGCGCAGGTGACCATGGCCTCGGCCTCGTGGCAGGCGAGCAGATCGTGCCAATCCTCGGCGCAGAGGTCCTTGGAGGCCTCGCGAGCCTCGGCGACGATGCCCTCGGCCTTCTTCATGCGGTCTTCCTTCATGTAGACGGACTGCTCGATGGGGACGACGGCCCTCTGAACGAGGTCGATAACGTCCTTCGCCTTGTGGCCGGCGGTCCTCTTGAGAGGAGCGTAGATGGCTTCCTCGACGGCGGCGACCTTCTCGGCCGGGATGTCGGCGGGAGCGCAGCCGCAGGTCTTGAGGGCGGCGATGGCGTCGCCGCAGACGATGCCGGCGAAGACGGCGTTAAGTATGCCGGAGCCGCGGTTGCGTCCCGGAGGAGCCGGAACGGCGCCGGGGGCGGCGGAACCGGTGTAGCTGCAGTCGCCGATGGCGTACATGCCCTTGATGGAGGTGGCCATGTCGCCGTCGACGCGGATGGGGGACTGCTCGCCTATGAACAGCGGGCAAATCTCCATGCTGCCCTGGTCCGCGGACTGGGAGCTGATGGTGTTGAGCATGCGGAACTGTCTGCCGTACGGACGGTCGAACAGACGGGCCATCGCGGCGCCGCCCTCTTTGCTGTCGGTGCCCTCGGCGGGAGCCGGACGGTTCTCCTGCTCGCGCTCGGGATACTCGAGGTGGACCGGGCCGGTGCCGGCGAGCATCTGCCAATACCACTCTCTGATGGCGTTGGAGTTGATGTCGGTCTCTCTGTAGGAGCGGAAATGCGGGGTGATGAACTCGCCCTTGGCGTTGTACATGTTGTTCTCGCCGAAGACGACCTCGTCATGGCTCTTGACCTTCGCGATCTGGGTGAAGTTGCCGAACTCGCAGTTGCGCATCTCGGCGCCGGCGCGATAGGCGGCGGCTATGCCGTCTCCGCGTCCGGAGCTCCACATGGAGGCGAAGCGGTAGTTCTGGGAGCCGGTGGCGACGACGACGTACTTGGCCTTGATGACGTAGAACGTACCGTCAAGGATGCTGTACGCGGCAGCGCCGGCGATCTTGTCACCGTCAACGAAGAACTCGGCGACGGTGGTCTTGTCCATGATGCGGACGCCGAGCTTCTCGGCGCGCTGACGCATCTTCAGGGTGATGTCGAGGTCGACCGTGATCATGGAGGTCATCGGGCCGGTGGGGATGACGAACCAGGAGCCGTCGGGATTCTTCGGCAGGTTGCAGCCCCAGCCGATGAGCTTCTCGAGCATGAGGGTGTTCATCTCGACGTACTTGTACATGACGTCCTGATCGCCAAGATAACAGCCGATATTCTCGACGTGGAACTTGACGAACTCGGCGGGGGACATGTCGGGACGGAAATACTGGAGAACGCCGCCGCCCTTGTTGGCCTTGCCGCCGTAACCGGTGGTCTGCTTTTCAACGATGAGAATGTCCAGATCGGGATTCTTCTCCTTGATCTCGAGGGCCGCAGTGAGGCCGCCTACGCCGCCGCCGGCGATGAGAACGTCACAGGAGAGATTTTCTTTCTTGTAATCCATGTGTTCAGCCTCCTTATTTGTACTGCGGGAACGACTGAAGCAGACGTTCGCTGGCGTAATTGGGGACTACACGGATAGCTTCCTTCTTGCACTGGCTCTGGCAGTAGAAGCAGTGCTCGCAGTCCTCGACATACTTGAAGATAGGCTTCCTGTTCTCCGCGTCCCAGCGGATGACGTCGACGAAGCAGGCCTTGTAGCAAAGGCCGCAGCCGACGCACTTCGAGGGATCAAACTCGATGGTGTGTTTTGTGAAGATCGTAGGGAACACCTCCTAAATTGATTACGGAATTCCATTCCGTTAAAATATGATCCTCTATGCTAAAATAATACTATATTTTAGCTTGTGTTTCTAATATGATTATTGTAAAATAAGTATAACCTACAATTTATAAATACCGCAATGGTCAATAATCTGCGGGTTATTGATCGTGATTTGTCCGCTTTTTTGGAAAAAGCGGGAAATAAAGACTCCGTGCGGGTTTGACGAGGTGGATAATAATGACGAAAGTTCAGATCAAAGCCTTTATGACCGTCGCCAAGGAAAAAAGCTTCACGCGCGCGGCGAACGTTCTCTATATATCCCAGCCTGCCATAAGCAAGAGCATTTCGATGCTCGAGGACGAGCTGGGTTTCACTCTTTTCCTGCGCAAGGACAACGTTCTTTCCCTTACTGCCGAGGGAAAGCTGATGTACGAGTTCTTCGTGCGCTCGATAGACGAGTTCGAAATGCTTCTGGAGAACATCCGCGCTTCTCTCTCGTCCAATTCGCTGTCGCTGCGGCTCGGCTGCCCCGATACGTGGAACCCGAAGTTCTTTTATGAGAAGATACGCGGCTTCATCGCCAGAGAGCATCCGGGGATAGAGATGACGGTGGAGTGCGGCAAGCTGCCCGAACTCATCTCCGATCTGCGCTCGGGCAAGCTCGACGTCGCCCTTGCGCACGATTTTTACAGCCCCACCCTATACGGCATCAGCTCCGAGCAGCTCGTAGCGACGGGGTGCGGGCTCATCTATTCGCGCGAGCACTTCGGCGAGGTCAAGGACATCTCCGCCTTCAAGGGGACGGATTTTCTCATGTATGACAAGGAGATACAGAAAAAGCTCGAGCAGCTCATCCGCGAGATCTGCCGCGACAAATTCGCTCCGACCTTCCGGACGACCACGACCATGGCCAACGCCCTTTTCGCCGTCGCCTGCGGGCAGGGCGTCATGCTCTTCAGCGAGTGGGACAACATCATCTCCAACAGCGCCTACGGCTTCCTGCCTCTCGAGGAGGAGATGACGGTGCGCATGATATACGCGGCGGACAACAAGGATCCCATCGTCGAGATGATGATCAAGGAGCTCCCCGCCGTCTTCGGCGCGCGGGAGGCCTGAGCTTAAACGCACAGACGGCGGAGGGAAGAAGACCCTCCGCCGTTTTGTCATATCGCCCCGATAATTGCCAGGACGATCCCGTAAACGACGCTCGCCGCGAGGCCGAAGACTATGACCGGTCCCGCGATGGTGAACATCTTGACGGCCGTTCCCGCAACGAAGCCCTCCGTCTTGAATTCAAGGGCCGGCGCGGCGACGGAATTGGCAAAGCCCGTTATCGGAACGAGCGTTCCCGCTCCGGCGTGCTTGGCTATCCTGTCGAAGACGCCTATCCCCGTCAAAAGCGCGCCGACGAATATGAGCGTGACGGAGACGGCCGTCGCGGCGTCTTTGCCGGCAAGACCGACGGCCTTCCAGAATTCGAGAAGAGCCTGCCCGAGCGCGCATATCATGCCGCCCGAGACAAAGGCCTTCGCGCAGTCTTTCACGACGGGGGACGAGGGCGCGAGCCGCTTTACGAGTTTTGCATATTCTTCGTTTCCGAACTCCTGCATTTTCAACACCTCGCATTTAGTATCTCCCGAAACGGCCTTATTCCGCGCGGGGCCTTGCAAAAGTTTTTCCAAATGCCGCGAATGACGCTTTTCCGGCCCGAAATTGCACGAACGGAGCCGTATAGGCGGCGATATGAGCGAAAAAACACCGAAAATCATATCAGCGCACTAAATAATTAAATTTATTTTTGCATGAGAGCTTGACATTATATGCAAAAGAAAGTATGATAATCAAAATCTGTCCGCGGATGCCGTTTGTTGTGGAAAGGTGGGAACGTCAGATGGATTACTTTATAGGCAAAGAAAAGATCGATCTCGTGATGCAGGAGTCCATGGTCGAGGAGACGGAGAAGCTCATAGCCGACCTGCGCGATGAGATCGCGGATAATAACTACATAGAGCCTAAGGAATACACCAAGATAGGCGTCAAGAGGGGCCTCAGGAACGAGGACGGTTCCGGCGTGCTCGCGGGCATCACCCGCATCGCCAGCGTTCAGGGCTACGTCATGCTCGACGGCGAGCGCCGACCCATGCCCGGCCGCCTCATATACAGAGGCATAAACGTCGAGGACCTCATCAACGGCTTCATAAATGAAAACCGCTGGGGCTACGAGGAGACGGTATATCTGCTCCTCTTCGGTTCTCTGCCCACGCAGACGCAGCTCGACAGGATACACAGCGTTCTCAATCAGTGGAGCACGCTGCCCACGGGCTTCACGGAGGACATGATCCTCCGCGCGCCGAGCCGCGACATCATGAACAAGCTCGCACGCGGCGTCCTCTCGCTCTATTCCTACGACCGCGACGCGGAGGATCAGACGCTCGAGGCGGAGCTTTTCAAGGCGATCCGTCTTATCGCGCGCACGCCGACCATCGTCGCCAACGCGTATCATGTCAAGGAGCACTACTACGACAATAAGAGCCTCTATCTCCACAGGCCACAGCCGGAGCTGAGCCTCGCGGAGAACTTCCTCTATTCCATAAGGCACGACAACAGCTTTACCGACGACGAGGCGAGGCTCCTCGATCTGTGCCTCGTGCTCCACGCCGAGCACGGCGGCGGCAACAACAGCGCCTTCAGCTGCCGCGTCCTGTCCTCGACCGGGACAGACATCTACTCGGCCATCGCGGCCGCGGTAGGCGCCCTCAAGGGCCCGAAGCACGGCGGCGCGAACAAGAAGGTCATGGAGATGTTCACGGACATCAAGGAGCACGTCCGCGACTGGGAGGACGACGACGAGATAAAGGCGTATCTGCGCCGCATCCTCAATAAGGAGGCCGGAGACGGCAGCGGCCTCATCTACGGCATGGGCCACGCGGTCTATACGCTGTCCGACCCGCGCGCCGTAATGCTCAAGAAATTCGCGCGCAAGGTCGCCGAGCAGAAGGACTGCGACGACGAGCTCGAGCTGCTCGAGAGCGTCGAGCGCCTGACGCCGGACGTGTTCTTCGACGAGAAGGAGTCGGACAAGATCATCTGCGCCAACGTCGATATGTATTCCGGCTTCGTATATTCGATGCTCGGCATCCCCGTAGACCTCTATACGCCGCTGTTCGCAATAGCCCGCATGGCCGGCTGGTGCGCGCACCGCATCGAGGAGGTCACTGGCGAGAGCAACCGCATCATGCGCCCGGCTTACAGGTACATGAACAAGCGCGTGCCCTACGTTCCGCTCATCGAGAGAAAAAATGCTTGACAAACAGTGAATTAGTGTTAAAATAGCGCCAACTAAACAATTAAAGAGCAAATACGTTGATGAAGAACGGCCCTGTGCGGAACCGGCACAGAGAGCGTGCGGTCGGTGCGAGCACGCGCGGAACACATGGGCGGATCACTTCGGAGTACGGGCCCGAAAGAGTATTCGAGTAGGCGTCTGCGCAGCGGCAGCGTTATAGGCCGGGAGATCTGATGGGATCTTGCAGAGTGGCGGCTTTTTGCCGCAATATGGGTGGTACCGCGGATATATTATCCGTCCCGTGTTTCTTCACGGGACGGATTTATTTTTTTCAGGAGGAATAAAAATGGAACCGAAAGTTTTTGAAATAACGCAGAGGATCAGGATGCTCAGAGACATTACGGGCATGACGTCCGCCGAGGTCGCGGAGGCGGCCGGGGTCACGGAGGAGGAGTACCTCAAGTTCGAGAGCGGGGAAGAGGACTTTACCTTCAGCTTTCTCTACCACTGCGCCGAGGCCTTCGGCGTCGACATCGTCGAGCTGCTGACGGGCGAGAACCCCCACCTGACGGGCTATACGATAGTCCGCGGCGGCAAGGGCCTGCGCATGAGCCGCAGGGAGGGTTTCGAGTATATCCATCTCGCAGCCAACTTCAAGGACAAGATATCCGAGCCGTTCCTCGTCAAGGCGCCCTACCGCGAGGAGGAGCAGCATGCCGAGATACCCATGAGCGTGCATGCCGGGCAGGAATTCGACTATATAATCTCCGGCTCGCTCAAATGCGTGTTCGACGGGAAGACGGAGACGATAAACGCCGGAGATTCGGTATACTACGATTCCGGCCGTCCCCACGGGATGATAGCCGCAGACCCCGAGGGATGCACGTTCCTCGCGGTCGTCATGAGAGAGGATGAAGCTGATGCGTGAGCTGAATAAGAAATACTGCGAAGAGACGTTCGACGAAAACGGCGTCCTGAAGACGTTCCGCCTCAAATACCCGGACAACTATAACTTCGCCTACGATATCATCGACGACATCGGGACCAACGAGCCCGACCGCAAGGCGATGGTCTGGTGCGACACGAAGGGCAACGAGCGCGTCTTTACCTTCCGCGACATCATGCTCCTTTCCAACAAGTGCGCGAATTATCTCTCCTCGCTCGGCATAGGCAGGGGGGACAGAGTCCTCGTCGTGCTGCGCCGCCGTTACCAGTTCTGGTACGTGACGCCCGCCCTGATGAAGCTCGGGGCCGTGTTCGTCCCCGCCACGCATATGCTCAAGCGCCACGACGCCGTCTACCGCATCCGGAGCGGCGGGATAAAGGCCGTCATCTGCACCGTCGAGGGCGACACCGCCGACGCTTTCGACGAGGCGAGGCCGGAATGCCCTGAGCTGGGCATGATGATCGCCTCGGGCGGGGCGCGCGAGGGCTGGCTCGACCTCGACGCGGGCGTCGAGGCCGCCCCCGACGTGTTCGAGCGCCGTGAGACGAGCGTGTACGACCCGATGCTCATGTATTTTTCGTCCGGCACGTCCGGCTATCCCAAGATGGTCATGCACGACCACAGATACGGACTTTCCCATCTGTTCACGGCCAAGCACTGGCAGAACGTCGACCCCGAGGGCCTGCACCTGACCATCGCCGACACCGGCTGGGGCAAGGCCGTCTGGGGCAAGCTCTTTGGCCAGTGGATGATGGAGGCCTGCATCCTTACCTACGACTTCGAGAAGTTCGTTCCCGCCGAAATGCTGGCTATAATAGAAAAGTATAAGGTCACGACGCTGTGCTGCCCGCCGACGATGTACCGCTTCTTCCTGCGCGAGGACCTCTCGAGCTTCGACCTCAGCAGCCTGCAGTACTGCACTATAGCCGGCGAGCCGCTCAATCCCGACGTATTTTACGGCTGGCGCGAGGCGACGGGGATAACGCTCATGGAGGGCTTCGGACAGACGGAGACGACCGTCACGGTCTGCAACCTGAAGGGCACGAGCCCGAAGGCCGGCTCGATAGGCAAGCCTGCGCCGCTCTATGACGTGGACCTCTTCAACGCCGACGGCGAATCCTGCCGCCCCGGCGAGACGGGCGAGATATGCGTCCGCTGCGACCCGAGCCCCGAGGGTCTCATGATGTGCTATTTCAGAAACGAGGAGAAGACCCGCGAGGCCATGCACGACGGCTGGTACCATACCGGCGACACGGCCTGGCGCGACGAGGACGGGTATATCTTCTTTGTCGGCAGAAACGACGACATCATCAAGTCCAGCGGCTACAGGATAGGCCCCTTCGAGGTCGAGAGCGTCATGCTCGAGCATCCCGCCGTCCTCGAATGCGCCGTCACCGCCGCGCCCGACGAGATACGCGGGCAGGTAGTCAAGGCGACCGTCGTCCTAAACGGCGGCTGGGAGCCGACGGAGGAACTCAAAAAGAAGCTCCAGAACTACGTAAAGCGCGAGACAGCGCCCTATAAATACCCCCGCATCATCGAATTCGTCGACCATCTTCCCAAGACGATAAACGGGAAGATACGCCGCACGGCCATAAGGGACGGAAGGGCTTAAATAAGTAGTGGATTTTGCCCGAAGAGCGGTGTATAATAATATGAAAGCCGGATCGCGCGCCCGACGTGGCGCGCGCGGCTATATGCCGGGTGCGTGCGCGTCCGGCGTCCGGAGGTGAGGCATTGTGAACATCGAGCTTACGGAAAAAGAGTTCCGGCGTCTTCTCGACATGGTCTACGTCGGCAACTGGATACTCAACTCGACGAGGGAAGACAAGCGGATAAAGGCCTATGACGAGCTGGAGTCGAAGATCTTCTCATACTGCATCAAGGCCGGCATGTACTCGCTTTTCGAGGTCGTGGACAATGAGGTCCTGCCCTCGATGGAGTTCGCCGACGGCGGCATCCACGAGGCGATAATGGACTACGAGGACACGGTCTTTTACGAGATACTCGCCGAGGAGCTCGCCCGGCGCGACATGGATTTCGCCCCGATCGATTCGGAGAATGCCGACGAGCTCGCCTCGAGGATAGACGAGTATATCGAAGAGTTCGAGCAGAACGGCGTCGACAACATCACGCTCGATAAATGACCGTGCCCGAAAGGACGACAGAGAAATGAGCAAATTCAAGGCCTTCCTCAAGCGCAAGGATATCGTCATAAGCGGAAAGAGATACGGCGTCGACGCGCTCGGCGCGATGGCGCAGGGCCTTTTCTGCAGTCTGCTGATCGGGACGATACTCAACACGATAGGGACGCAGGCGCACCTGCCGTTTTTCAATACGGTCGGCGGCTTCGCCTCGCAGATGTCAGGCCCCGCCATGGCCATAGCCATAGGCTACGCGCTGCACTGCCCGCCGCTGGTGCTCTTCTCGCTGGCCGCGGTCGGCTGGGCGTCGAACAGTCTCGGCGGAGCGGGAGGACCGCTCGCCGTCCTGATAATTGCCATCATCGCCGGCGAGCTCGGCAAGGTCGTCTCCAAGGAGACGAAGGTCGATATCCTCGTGACGCCGCTCGTGACGATCCTCGTGGGAGTCGGCCTGGCGTATCTCATCGCAAAGCCCATAGGCGTTGCCGCGAGCTGGGTAGGAAAGCTCATCATGCTCGCAACGGAGCTTCAGCCCTTCCTCATGGGCATTGCCGTCTCCGTCATAGTCGGCGTCGCGCTGACGCTGCCCATTTCGAGCGCCGCCATTTGCGCCGCGCTTGGCCTTACCGGCCTCGCGGGAGGCGCCGCCGTCGCCGGCTGCTGCGCGCAGATGGTAGGCTTCGCGGTCATGAGCTTCCGCGAGAACCGCTGGGGCGGCCTCGTCTCGCAGGGCCTCGGGACCTCGATGCTCCAGATGGGAAACATCGTGAAAAATCCCCGCATCTGGCTTCCCGCGATAGTGACCTCGGCCATAACCGGGCCCATCGCGACCTGCGTTTTCAAGCTGGAGATGAACGGAGCGCCCGTCTCCTCCGGCATGGGCACCTGCGGCCTCGTCGGGCCGATAGGCGTCTGGTCGGGCTGGTTCGCTCCGAGCGAGGCGGCCGTCGCCAACGGCGCCTCCGCCATCGCGCCGACGGCGTGGCACTGGATAGGCCTTGTTCTCGTCTGCATCGTTCTTCCCGCCGTTATATGCCAGCTCCTCTGTCTGCTGTGCAGAAAGCTCGGCTGGATAAAAGAGGGCGACCTCAGCCTCGGCATGAGCGACAAGAAATAAAAATACGCAAAATAAAAACGGCACGGTCGAAAATGACCGTGCCGTTTTTCTCGCTGAGAATTACTCGATGTCGAGGTGGCGCGAGGCGGGGATGACGCTGTCCTTCTTCGGAAGGGTCAGGGTCAGCAGTCCGTTTTCATAGCGGACGGTGATGCCGTCTACCTTGACCGAGGACACGTCGAAGCTTCTGGAGAAGGAGCCGTAGAAGCGCTCGCGGCAGATATACTCGCCGCAGTTCTCGGGCGGCTTGCGCTCGGCGGAGATCGTCAGTATGTCGTTGGAGACGTCGACGTTAATCTCCTCCTTGGCAAAGCCGGGGAGCTCAGCCTCTATCGTGTATGCTTCGTTCTCGTCGCGCACGTCGGTCCTGAATTCACGGTCGCCAGTGCCGGAGAAAAACTTTTCCATCTCGCGGAAGGGATTGTAGACGGTATATTTACGGGGGATCAGATCGAACATTGTTTTTTACCTCCATTCTTTGTTGCGTTGTCGGCGGCCGGCGCTGTCGGTCTGCCGCCGCGCTGCGTTTACGTATCTGATAGCTTCATCGCTTGTAGGATACCTCAGCCGCGTGAACAAATACGCATTATTTTATGAATGGAATGTAAATTTTAGCACTCTTGCAGTAAGAGTGCTAAACGATGAGAGAGGCCGCCCTTGACTAACGCGGAAAGTGATTTTATATTGTATATGGAAGACGACAATACCCTGGAGGGAGAGAATACATTGGACGGATATTTCCCCAAAGAAGAAAAGAGAAAGATATCGAGGGTCGGACTGGCGTTTTTCGTCATGCTCGCCGCTACGGCCGTTGTGACGAGCGTACTGCAGATGCTCGTCTCATATTTCGCCCCGCAGCTCGCCGAAAAGGACTGGTACGTCTGGGTCCTTTCGATGCTGCCGATGTACGTCGTCGGGCTCCCGCTTTGCATCCTTTTGATAAGAAGAGTACCAAAGCTCGAATTTGAGCGCCGCGACATGACCTTCGGGCAGTTTCTGACGGCGATCGTCATGTGCTTCGGCATCATGTATCCTCTCAGCCTCGTCGGAAACCTGCTCAGCATGCTCTTCGGGGCCCTGACCGGCGGGGGAGTGAACCCCATCGAGGCCGCCGTCAACTCCTCGAGCCCACTCATGACGCTCATCTTCGCCGTCATCCTCGGGCCCGTACTCGAGGAGATACTCTTCCGCGGGCTCATAGTCAGCCGCCTGCGCCGCTATGGAGACAAGGCCGCGATAATCTTTTCCGCCGCCGTCTTCGCGCTGTATCACGGCAATTTCTTTCAGCTTTTCTATGCCTTCGGTCTCGGGCTGTTTTTCGCCTTCATATACGCGCGCACGGGTAAGCTGCGCTATACGATAGGCCTGCACATGATCGTCAATTTTATCGGCGCGTTCGTATCCTCGATAGTGACGGACAAGCTCGACGTCGACGGCATTCAGGAGACGGCGCGCTCCGCCCTAGAGGGCGGGTTCGGAGCGGGGGACGTCGCTCAGCTCGGCGGTTCGCTCGGGTCCGCAGCGCTCTTCGCGCTCTATGCGCAGATACTGCTCGGGCTCACCGTCGCGGGCGTGATCCTGCTCATCGTAAAGCGCCGCCGCTTCGTATGCATGCCCGGCCCCGTGACGATACCGAAGGGGCGTATGTTCAATGCGCTGTTTCTGAACGTCGGGTTCATACTCTTTTTCTGCGCGTGTCTCGTCATGATAATCGTGAGCCTTTTTGCGGGGTGAGTTTGAGGTTGTTTTCGCGCACGGCGTGTGATAATATCTAATAGGAAGGGAGGCGACGGGATGGACGCCGTTTATAACTGGCACAGGTTAGTCTATAATTTCCTCAGGCTGCCCATGTCCATAGCCACGCGCATCCGCTACGGGTTCCGCTTCGGGCGTCCGATCAAGCTCGCCAATCCCTATATCGTCGTCGCCAACCATACGACCTACTGGGACCAGTTCCTCGTGGGTCTGTCCTTTGCCAAGCACATGTATTTTCTCGCCAGCGAGCACAGCTTCCGCATGGGGCTGCAGTCGCTGATCATGAAGGCCATGGCCGCCCCGATAGGGCGCGTGAAGGGTGCGACGGACGCCTCAGCCGTGCTCGGCATGCTCCGCAGGCTGAAAAGCGGCAAGAATATCTGCTTTTTCCCCGAGGGCGAGCGCAGCTTCGACGGGAGGACGGCCGACCTCCATCCGAGCACGGCCAAGCTCCTGCGCACGGCCGGCGTTCCCGTCGTGACGTTCCGCCTCAAGGGCGGTTATCTGGCCGACCCGCGCTGGGCGAAAAAGCGCCGTCACGGGAATATGCGCGGCAAGGTCGTGCGCATCTATCAGCCGGAAGAGCTCAAGAAGATGAGCGTCGCCGAGATCCACGACGCCGTCTTGGGAGATATCTATGAGGACGCGTGGAAGACCCAGCGCGAGGAGATGTTCACGTATAAGGGCAGGCGCCTTGCCGAGGGCCTCGAGGAGGCGCTGTTCATCTGCCCGAAATGCGGCGGCATAGATACGATGAAGGGCGAGGGAAACGTGTTTTCCTGCCCGTGCGGGATGCGCGCCGAGATAACGGACAAGGCGTTTTTCGCCGAGGGCGCTCCCTTTGAGACGATAGCCGACTGGGACGACTGGCAGCGCGGCGAGCTCGCGGCGCGGGTTGAAAAGGGCGGCGAGATATTCTCCGACGAGGGCGCGTGGCTCGCGAGCCTCGGCGAGGATCATGAGCTCGTCCGCGTGGCGGAAGGCCGCCTGATCCTGACCGGCGAGACGATATCGGTAGGGGACAAGACCTTCCCGATAGCCGAGCTGAGCGACTTCGCTCTCTGCCGCGGGAAGAAAAACGAGACCATAATGTTCACCGGCGGCGGCGTACACTACGAGATGGGTCTCGACGGAGACCACAGCCGCCGCAAATACGCGCTCGCGGAGCGTCTTCTCAGAAAAAAGTGATCCCCGGCCCATAGGGCTTAAAAATAAACGGAGGGTGTAAAAAAATGAGTATCAGGATCGGTATCAACGGCTTTGGCAGGATAGGCAGCGTCGTGCTGCGCGCGGGCATCGAGGACGAGCGCTTCGAGTTCGTCGCCATCAATCCCCACAAGGGTCCCGACTACACGGCGTACATGCTCAAGTACGACACCGTACACGGCCGCTTTCCCGGGACGGTCGAGTATACGGACGATGCGCTCATCGTAAACGGCAAAAAGATCGCCGTCGTCAACAGAGACAAGCCCGAGGACATCCCCTGGGGCGACCTCGGCGTGGACTACGTGCTCGACTGCACCGGCAAATTCAAGGATATCCCGAAGGCCTCGGCCCACCTCAAGGCCGGCGCGAAGAAGGTCATCATCTCCGCTCCCTCCAACGACGCCCCGATGTTCGTCTACGGCGTCAATCAGGACGCCTATACCAAGGACATGGATATCGTGTCCTCCGCCTCCTGCACGACCAACTGCCTCGCTCCCGTGGCGAAGGTCATCAACGACAAGTTCGGCATCACCGGCGGCCTCATGACCACCGTCCACGCCATGACCGGCACGCAGCAGACCGTCGACAGCACCTCCGCCAAGGACTGGCGCGGGGGCCGCGCCGCCTCCGGCAACATCATCCCGTCCACGACCGGCGCCGCGAAGGCCGTCGGCAAGGTCATCCCCTCGCTCAACGGCATCCTCACGGGCATGTCCTTCCGCGTCCCGACGCTGGACGTCTCCGTCGTCGACCTGACGGTCAACCTCCGCGATCCCGCGACCTACGAGGAGATATGCGCCGAGATGAAGCTCGCCAGCGAGACCTACATGAAGGGCATCCTCGGCTACGTGGATGAGGACGTCGTATCCTCCGATTTCCTCGGCGACCGCCGCGCCTCCATCTTCGACGCGAAGGCCGGCATCTCGCTGACCGACCGCTTCGCCAAGCTCGTCGCGTGGTACGACAACGAGTTCGGATATTCCTGCCAGATGCTCGAGCTCATGGCTCACATGTACGAGGTCGACAACAAGTAACTTCGAAAGCGGGGGAGGACCATGGCGGAAAAGAAAATAAAGACCGTCGCGCAAAACCGCAAGGCCTTCCACGAGTATTTCGTCGAGGAGCGCTTCGAGGCGGGCATATCCCTTGCCGGGACGGAGGTCAAGAGCATCCGTCAGGGCAAGCTGAATCTGAAGGATTCCTACTGCGCCGTCAAGGACGGCGAGCTGTTCGTGCGCGGCATGCACATAAGCCCGTACGAGCAGGGGAATATCTTCAATAAAGACCCCATGCGCGACAGACGGCTCCTCATGCACAAGCGCGAGATTATGCGCCTTTTCGGCCGCGTCAAGCAAGACGGCATGGCGCTCATCCCGCTGTCGGTGTATTTCAGCGGCCCGCACGTCAAGGTCGAGATCGGCCTGTGCAAGGGCAAAAAGCTCCATGACAAGCGCGAAGCCGCCGCCGAGCGGGACGCCAAGCGCGTCATCGACCGCGCCTTGAAAGAAAAGAATAATTGATACCCGGAGGTATATTTATGAGTAATCCCATCGTAACGTTCGAGATGGAGGACGGCGGCGTCATCAAGGCCGAGCTCTATCCCGAGATAGCCCCGAATTCCGTCAATAATTTCATCTCTCTCGTGAGCTCCGGCTTCTATAACGGCCTGATCTTCCACCGCGTCATCCCCGGCTTCATGATCCAGGGCGGCGACCCGCAGGGGACGGGCATGGGCGGCCCGGGCTACCACATCAAGGGCGAATTCATGCAGAACGGCTTCGTCAACGATCTCAAGCATGAGCGCGGCGTCCTCTCCATGGCCCGCGCCATGGACCCGAACAGCGCCGGCAGCCAGTTTTTCATCATGCATAAGAACGCCCCGCATCTCGACGGCGCGTACGCCGCCTTCGGCAAGGTCATCGAGGGCCTCGAGGTCGTCGACCGCATCGCCAAGACCGTCACCGACATGGACGACCGCCCGCGCAAGGATCAGCGCATGAAGACCGTCACGGTCGAGACCTTCGGCGTGGATTATCCCGCTCCCGAGAAGGTCTGACCGAGCCAAACAGACCCGCCGACTCCCCCGTCCTTGCGGCGGGGCGGGGGAGCGGCTCCCATACGGGGGCGTAATGGTTTCGACGGGGACCTTGAGGCAGGTTAAGCGAGCAGAGGCGTCGGCCCTCTATAAAACCGGCAAACCTTAAAAATAACTGAGAACAACAATTCTCTTCCGGTAGCCGCATAAGGCTGCCCGTCCCGTCCCGAAGGGCCACGAGCGGGAACGGGGCGTCGATCAGTGGCGTCCGTGAGCGCGCAAAGCTTTGAGCGCGCCATGCATAATGAAGCTACCCGGCCCCGCAGTCTGACGACCGCCTGCCTCGCCGGGGAATCCTGAAGATCGTCTGCGCTCGGAGAAAGACCTGTGGAGAGATTTCCGGACAGGGGTCCGATTCCCCTCGCCTCCACCAACGCCTCGGGCGGCACCAATGGTGCCGCCCGAGGCGTTTTTTGACGCGGAAAGAGGGGGCTCTGTTATTGGTGGATCGACGTTTGCCATGCGGGCAAACGTCATTTCGCCGCGAGGCGGAGCCGAGCGATATCGCCAAAGGCGTGAGCCTTTGATATCGCCCGAGGATTTCACTCTCCTCCAACATAATATCCGCCCCTTTCCGGAGCGGGTATTTTATGCTTCACGCCTGTAAATCTCTCCCGCAAATTGACATACCTCACGCCGAGGAATATAATTAATCATTACATACTTTTCCGCATACTATTTGATCCATCCGGAGGATTTCCGCCATGCCTGAGAAGAAATACACGATGCTCGTCATCAATCCCGGCTCCACCTCGACCAAAATAAGCGTCTATGACAATGAGATATCCCGCTTCGAGCGGAGCGTCCAGCACGAGGCGCAGGAGCTGCTGCAGTATCCCCACGTGAACGATCAGGTGCCCATGCGCTGCCGCGTGATTGAGCAGATGCTTGCAGGGGAGGGCGTGAAGCTCTCCGATATCGACGTGTTCGTCGGCCGCGGAGGCAGCGCGCACACGCAGCCCGGCGGCGTCACCGTCATCGACGAGCGCCTTTATAACGACACCGTGGCCGGCGTCGGCGGCAGCGAGCACGCCGCCAAGCTCGGCGTGATGATCGCGTGGGTCTTCATGAACGAGTACCATAAGCCCGGCTATACGCTCAACCCCACGAACGTCGACGAATACTGCGACTACGCCCGCCTGACGGGCATCAAGGGCCTCTACCGCACGCCGCACTCCCACGTCCTCAACCCCAAGGCCGTCGCCGAGCACCACGCCGGCGTCCTCGGCAGGACGTACGAGGACTGCGACTTCGTCGTCGCGCACATAGACGGCGGCGTGACCGTGACCGCGCACAAGCACGGCCGCATCATCGACGGCACCATGGGCTCGGACGGCGACGGCCCGTTCGCTCCGACGCGCATCGGAGCCATCCCCGTGCTCCCGCTGCTCGACTACATCGAGGCGCACAGCCTCGACGAGGTGCGCCTGGCCTGCTCGCGCTCGGGCGGCTTCGTGAGCTTTTTCGGCACCTCGAACTCGGATAAAGTTCACGCGCTCGTCGAGCAGGGCGACCCCAAGGCCGTGCTCGTCTGGAACGCGATGATATATCAGATATGCAAGTGCATCGGCGCGTGCAGCTGCGTGCTCGAGGGCAAGGTCGACGCCATCTTGCTGACGGGCGGCCTCATGCGCTTTGACGACATTGCCGAGGGCATACGCCGCCGCTGCGGCTGGATAGCGCCCATCGCCGTCTATCCCGGCGAGATGGAGCAGGACGCCATGGCCCTGCCCGTGATGAAGGTCCTGCGCGGCGAGGCGACGGCCATGATCTACAGCGGCCGCGACGTCTGGCAGGGTTTCGTCGGCATGGACCTCTGAATCGACGGGAGGAAAGGTTTACATAATATCAGAAAACGGAAGGAGAATTCTCATGGTCGACGCATTCAAAGAGTTTCCGCATCTTCTCGCGCCGCTGCAGATAGGCGACGTGGTCTACCGCAATCACATGTTCTGCGCGCCCACGGGGCACACGGACGATATAGCTCCCGGCCAGCCGAGCACGGAGGGGCTGCTCGCCTTTGAGCGCATCGCCATCGGCGGCGCCGCGACGGTCGCCGAGGGCGAGGTCATCATCGACCATACGGAATTCAACGACAAGAAATGGCCGCGCGACATCGTCAACCGCGCCAACTACAACTATTCGCGCATGGCGGACTTCGTCAAGCGCCACGGCGCCGTGCCGACGATGGAGCTGTGCTTTTCCGGCTCAGGCCCGAGCAAGCCCTCGGAGATAGCGGCCCGTTTGCAGCATCTGACGCTCGAGGGCCCCTGCGATATGACGCGCCCGGACGGTCTGCAGGTCAAGGAGATGACCGAGGAGCGCATCATGGAGGTCATCCGCGACTTCGGCCTCGGCGCGCTCGCGGCCAAGCGGGCGGGCTTCCCGATGGTCAGCATCCACGGCGCGCATTCCCGTGCCTTCCAGCACTGGTTCAGCCCGACGGAGAACCACCGCACGGACAAATGGGGAGGCGAGAGCGCGGAAAACCGCTGCCGTTTCGCCGTCATGGCCATCGACGAGATACACCGCGTCTGCGGCAGGGGCTTCCCGGTGGAGTTCCGCATCAGCGGCACGGAGATCGTGCCGGACGGCTACGGCGTTGACGAGGGCTGCCGCATCGCCGAGCAGCTCGACGGGCATGCCGATATAATCAGCGTCTCCGTCAGCGCGCTCAATACGCTCGATCCGGAGTCCTTCTCCCGCACCCACCTGAGCATGTTCTATGAGCAGGGGCATCACGCGGACGTCTCCGCGGAGATAAAAAAGCACGTCAAAAAGTCCCTCGTCGGCGTCGCCGGCGGGTTCAGCGACCCCTACGTCATGGAGCAGGTCCTCGCCGAGGGCAAGGCGGATATAATCTATCTTGCGCGCCAGCTCAACTGCGATCCCGACCTGCCGAACAAGGTCCGCGCCGGGCGCGTCGAGGACATACGCCTGTGCATGCGCTGCCTGACCTGCTTCTCGCAGACAGTCGGGCACGGCGATATGCTCTGCGCCCTCAATCCCGAGGCCGGGCGCGACCGCGAGAGCATCTACGCTCTGCCCGCGCCGCGCAAGCTTCGCGTGCTCGTCATAGGCGGCGGCATCGCCGGCATGCAGGCCGCGGAGACCGCCGCGAAAAACGGCCACGACGTCGTCTTGTGCGAAAAGAGCGGCGAACTCGGGGGCAACATCCTCTGCGAGCGCGACGTTCCCTTCAAGGAGCGTCTGCACCACTACATCGAGCAGCAGAAGGCCAAGCTCGAAAAGCTCGGAGTCGACGTGCGCCTGAATACGGCCCTTACGCATGACGCCGCCGCCGCATTCAAGCCCGACGCCGTCATCTGCGCCATCGGCTCGGATATAGTCAAGCCGCCCATCCCCGGCATAGACGGGAAAGACATACATTCCGCCGTGGAGACCTTCGCCGATCCCTCGCTCGCGCAGGGCAAGGTCGTCATCCTCGGCGCGGGGCTCGCGGGTACGGAGCTCGCCATTTACCTCAGGGATCTCGGCCGCGAGGTGGAGGTCGTGGAGATGGGCCCCGGCATCAACGACGGCGGCAACAGCTGCCACGGCCATGCCGTTAAGGACATGATAATCCAGAAGAAGATACCCATCCACGTCAATACCAAGGCCGTGGAGATAACCGAGCGCGGCGTGCGCTGCGAGGGCCCGGAGGGAGAGGTCTTCTTCGAGGCCGACGCCGTCGCCTACGCCGCGGGCACGAGGGCGCGCAAGCAGGAGGCCATGAGCTTCTACGACGTCGCTCCTATCTTCCACATGGTCGGCGACTGCAAGACCGCCTCGACCATCCTCCACGCCACCGGCAACGCCTATACGGCCGCCAAGTTCCTCGGCCGATTCAACTGACGGCCGACCGCATGACCGAACGCGGGAGACGCTTTGGGCGTCTCCCGCGTTAAAAAAAACACACCCGGCCGCGCGGGACGCGCGCCGGAGGATATCCATAGGGCATTACGGAGGCCGTTTATGACAGTACGCTTTGCAAACGAAAACGAGCTCGGCAGGGTAAACGAGCTGCGCGCGCAGGTCAACGCTCTCCACGTCGCGGGAAAGCCGGAGGTCTTCAAGCCGGGATTCCCGCAGGAGCTACAAGATTATGTAAACGTAATCTGGAACGATCCCGATAAAGATATCGTCGTAGCGGAGCTCGACGGAGTCGTTTGCGGCTTTGCTGTTATAAATTATGTAAACCGACCCGAGAATCCGTATATGTTCGAGCGGCGCTACCTCGACATAGACGAGTTCGGCGTGGACGAGGGCTTTCGCCGCAGGGGAGCAGCGACGGCGATGATCGACTTCATCCGCGCCATCGCGGCGGAGAAGGGCCTGGACCGCGTCGAGCTGAACATGTGGGAATTCAACAAGGACGCGCTCAAATTTTACGAGGCTGTCGGCTTCACGACGTACAGACGCTATATGGAGATGTATCTCGATGAATGAGACCGAGCTCGAACTTTATATCCCGCGCCCCGAGGACGGGTGGTTCTACGTCAGGATGATGTCCGATCCCGCGACGATGTCCTATAACGCGCCGTGGTTCCCGCCCGACGGATGCATACCCGACGCGGAGGACGAATGGAAGCGCCTCTGCGCGGAATGGATAGGCTGCGAGCCGGAGCGCTTTTACGCCTTCCTGCGACGCGTTTCCGACGGCGCGTTCGTCGGCGACGTGAACTTCCACCAAAACCTCGACCGCGGCTGGCACGACATGGGCATAGTGATCTATGCCCCCGAGCGGGGCAGAGGATACGGGGAGCAGGGGCTCCGCCTGCTGACCGACCGCGCGTTCCGCGTCGCCGGCATATCCCGCCTGCACAACGAATTCGAGACGGCGCGCGGCGCGGCGTACCGCATCCACAGAGCGGCAGACTTCCGCGAGGTCGGGCTCGAAAACGGCGTGATCCAACTGGAACTGACGCGCGAGGAATATCTCTCCGCGCCCTGAGCGCAACGGCGCGTTGCTTGCTTTATGCTCCGCGCGGCGCTAAACTGTCCGTGAGGTGAAACAAATGGAAACGAAAAACGTTTTGCGCGAACTCAGGATAAAAAGCGGCCTTTCGCAGGAGGAGCTGGCCGAAAAGGTCTTCGTGACGAGGCAGGCCGTGTCCCGCTGGGAGACGGGCGAGACCGTTCCCAATACCGAGACGCTCAAGCTCCTCTCGCGGCTTTTCGACGTCTCGATAAACACGCTCCTCGGCTCGCCGAGGCAGCTCATATGCCAGTGCTGCGGCATGCCGCTCGACGATACGACCATCAGCCGCGAGCCGGACGGGGAGTTCAACGAGGACTACTGCAAGTGGTGCTACGCGGACGGCAAATATACCTATTCCGACATGGACGCGCTCATCGAATACTGCGCCGGGCACATGGCGACCGAGGACTGGCCCGCCGAGCAGATAAGAGCGCACATGAGCGCCCTGCTGCCGAATTTGAAGCATTGGAAAAAGTGATATGACGCATAGGAGACCGGCGTTTCGCGCTATGCGGACGCCGGTCTCGGTTTTGTCAAGACTGCGCGGGAAGGCCTTTGACATTTCCCGCAGATTTGCTATAATTCGTCTGTCGGGCCTGATGTCTCGGAAAGAGGCCCGAAATCCGCCGCATGGAGGGACCGGACATGAAAAGAACGGATAAAAAGATAGTATCCCTGCTGCTCGCGCTCGCGCTGATCTTCGCGCTGTGCGCTCCTGCGCTCGCCGTAGGGGAAGGGGAGACGGCGCCGCTCGACTACGCGGACGCGGCGAACTGGGCATATTTCGAGGACGGCTCGGATAAGGACGTCGACGTATTCCTCATCTGCCCGACCGTCGACACGCGCAGCGAGACGAACTCCTTCGACCTCAACGACAAGCTCAAGGGCAGATTCGTCAGCGCGCTCGACGCCGAGCGCGGCATCTATGACGGGACGGGGCGCATGTTTTCCCCCTATTACCGCCAGATGTCCATAAACGCCTACCGCCTTTCCGAGGAGGCGCGCTCCGCTGCGCGCAAAGTCGCCTACGCCGACGTATCCGACGCCTTTAAGTGGTATCTCGAGAACGTATACGACGGGCGCGGTATTATCCTCGCGGGCTTCTCGCAGGGCGCGGACATGTGCCTCGAGCTCCTCAAGGAGTATTTCGGCGAGGGGTCCGAAGAGCTCCGCGGCACTCTCATAGCGGTCTACGCCATAGGCTGGGCCGTCACGGAGGAGATGGCGGCGCAGTATCCGCAGATAGCGCCCGCGCAGGGCGAAACGGATACCGGCGTGGTCGTGAGCTTCGACTGTGAGGACGGCACTCTGACCGATTCCATCGTCATTCCCGCCGGACAGAAAGCCCTCAGCATCAACCCGCTCAACTGGATGACAGACTCGACTCCCGCCGGCAGCTCGCTCAATCTCGGAGCCGTCATGGCGACGGGCGCGGAGCCTCTGCCCGGCCTTTGCGGCGCATACATAGGCCCGCGCGGCGAGCTCGTCGTGACGGGCGTCAGCGCGGAGGAATATCCCCCTGCGATAGACATCTTCCAGACCGGCGCTTTCCACATCTACGACAACATGTTCTTCTACACCAATCTGAAAAACAACGTTGCCGCGCGTACTAACGCATGGCGCACCGGCCTGCCCTTCGGCGACGTGGCGGCGGATACGTGGTATACCGACGCCGTCGGATACGTCTATGAAAAGGGACTCATGAACGGCACCGGCGCTGCGGCTTTCAGCCCCGATCTCGACCTGACGCGCGCGCAGCTGACGACCATCCTCTGGCGCTGTGCCGGCGCGCCGGTCGTTAACTACGCGATGCCGTATTCCGACGTCCCGGCTGATACTTGGTATACCGAGGCTGTGCGCTGGGCGGCCGCCGAGAAGATGACCGACCGCGCGGACGGGACCTTCGCCCCCGATGAGGAACTCACCCGCGCCGAAACGGCTGCGCTCCTTTGGAATTTCGCAAAGAGCCTCGGCGCGGACGTGAGCGTCGGCGAGGATACGAGCCTCTCCGGCTTTTCCGACGCGCAGGATATAAAGCACGAATACATGCAGGCCATGCAGTGGGCCGTCGGCGCCGGCGTCATCCGCGGCACCGGTGAAGCGACCCTAAGCCCGAACGCGCGTCTCTCGCGCTCGCAGGCCGCCGTCATGCTCATGCGCTTCGGAGCCGCCGCGTGATACGACCGAAAACGAAAGCCTCTCCCGGCCGACGCCGGGGGAGGCTGTTTTTTACCGCTTCAGGGGGAGCGGAACGGAATAAAAGGCTTGCTTTTTCCGACTGAAAGTGATAATGTGGTTAGCAGAAGCTAACCACATTATCAAAAACTGCCCGCACATTGATGAAACGTCCAGATGAAATGCCGAAGCATAGACATAGAAAAGCCGTTGGAACGGCTTGCTTTTTAAGATGTGGGTTAGCATAAGCTAACCTGACTCTGCTCATGCGTGAGCAAAAGGAGGCGAACGCCGTGCTGTCGAGCTTGATCGAGGGGATAGCGATCCCGTTTGTCGGGACGATCCTCGGCTCAGCCTGCGTATTCTTTATGAAGAAGGAGCCGGGCCGCCTCGTCAGTCACGCTCTGACAGGCTTCGCGGGGGGAGTAATGGTCGCCGCTTCGATATGGAGCCTGCTCATCCCCGCGATGGAGCTGAGCGCGGAAAGGGGCAAATGGGCGTTTGTCCCGGCGGCGGCCGGCTTCTGGCTAGGCATACTGTTCCTGCTCCTGCTCGACCGCGTCATCCCGCATCTGCACAGGTACGCCGAGAAGGCGGAGGGCCCGCGCAGCCGCGCGAAAAAGACCACGATGATGGTGCTTGCCGTGACTTTGCACAACATTCCGGAGGGTATGGCGGTAGGCGCGGTGCTGGCCGGGCTTATGTCCGGTTCCGCCGAAATATCCGCGGGCGGCGCACTCGCTCTCTCGCTCGGCATAGCGATACAGAACTTCCCCGAGGGAGCGATCATCTCCATGCCCCTCTGCGCGGAGGGAAGGACGAAGCTTCGGGCCTTTGCCGGCGGCGCGATCTCCGGGGCGGTCGAACCCGCAGGGGCCGCGCTGACGCTCCTGTTCGCGGGGCTGTTCGTCCCTGCCATGCCGTATATGCTCGCTTTTGCGGCGGGAGCGATGATCTATGTCGTCGTGGAGGAACTGATACCCGAGATGTCGGAGGGCGAGCACTCGAACGTGGGAGTCGTGGCCTTCGCGCTCGGCTTTTCGCTGATGATGGCGCTCGACGTCGCTCTCGGATAAGAAGCCGACTAAGCCTCTATACGAAAAAGAAAGGAAAACGATATGAGACCGGATTATAAAAACTGGCTGCCGAAGGGCATGGTGCTCGCCGCTGTTGCGGCGACCGCGGTATGCGCGATACTGTTCGTCGTTTTCGGGCTGACGGAGCTCGTCTCCGGCGCGCTGAAGGCAGCGATGTTCGCACTGTTCCTGACAGGAACGGTGTTCGGCCTGTGCGTCTCCGTCTGGATGATACTCATGTACCGCGCGTTTTCCTATAACGGCAGACGGCAGATGTCAAGGCAGATCATTGAGGGCGTCGCGGAATATGCGGAGCTGCCGGACGGCGGGATAGGGCTCGACGTCGGCTGCGGGAGCGGCGCGCTCGCTGTCGCCTGCGCAAAGCGAAATCCGAAAGCCGCTTTTATCGGGATAGACCGATGGGGCAGGGAATACGCCTCATTCAGCAAGCAGCTCTGCGAGAGCAACGCCCGCGCCGAGGGAGCCGACAACGTGACCTTCCGTTACGGCGACGCGAAAGCTCTCGACTTCCCGGACGGGAGCTTCGACGCCGTGATGAGCAACTATGTCTATCACAACATTCCCGGAGACCGTCAGGCGCTGCTGCTCGAGACTCTTCGCGTGCTGAAAAAGGGCGGCGTTTTCGCCATACATGATGTTTTCTCGAAATACAAATACGGCGATATGCGGGCGTTTGTCGAAAAGCTGAAGGACATGGGCTATGAGGAGGTCCGGCTGATCGATACGACGAACGGAAAGTTCATGTCAAGGCGCGAGGCACT
This sequence comes from Oscillospiraceae bacterium, assembly GCA_017550645.1. Lineage (GTDB taxonomy): Bacteria > Bacillota > Clostridia > Oscillospirales > Oscillospiraceae > RGIG7949. The sequence goes on along the minus strand of JAFZOI010000036.1, from coordinate 37,644 downwards.
CTGGATGGACCTCTCCGACTCCGCGCTCCTCGTCGGAAGAAAATGAAACATTGCACACCCTTCGGGATAGTTTTTTCGCTGCAATCGGGACGGTCACGTCCCGATTGCTATTATCTTCCGCATGAGTTATAATACCCTAAAGACGTCCGCGCATTTTCCGCGCGAGAACGACGGAGAGGTGACCGAGCATGGGAATGCCCACGCTTGAAAAACAGATAAAAGACTATATCCTGACCGAGTGCCATCAGGAGAAGGTCGGCATCGCGTCCATAGAGCGCTTCAATACTGCGCCGAAGGGCATGCACCCGACGGACTTCCTGCCCGGATGCAAGTCGGTCATTATGTTCTGCACGCGACTGCCGGACGGAGCCGTGAACGCGGCCCTGAGGACCTACGAGGACCGCAACTTCGACGTCCACGGGCAGTACGGCATGTTCGGATACGTCGGCATCCCGAACTATAATCTGCTCTGGGCGTCTTATAAGGCCGCGCGCTATATCGAGAAGATGACCGACGCCGTCGCTATGCCAATGACCGCCGGCCCGACCCACGGAGCCCCCATGCTCAGCATGCGCCACTGCGCCGTCGCGGCGGGGCTCGGGCAGTTCGGCTGGTGCAGCATCGTGCTGACGCCGGAGTTCGGCCCGCGCAACCGCTTCTGCGGCGTGCTGACGACGCTCGAGCTCAAGCCCGACCCGATGATGGACGGGGAGCGTCTCTGCGACTATGAGAGATGCCATATCTGCGAGAAGGTCTGCCCGACGGGCGCCATCCCGCCCTATAAGCCCGGGCAGGAGCGCGTCGTCGATTTCGGCGAGGGCCATATTGAAAAATACAGCGGCATCAACTGGACCAAGTGCAAGCTCGCCTGCGAGGGCAGCTACAAGGACTTCAACTACTCCGGCGACTACAACGAGATGGACCCCATCATGGAAAACCCCATCGACGAGGAGTTCACGCCGACCCAGCGCTTCCGAACCAAGGCCGAGAACGTATACCACAACTTCATTCAGCATCAGACCTCGTGGAAATGCGGCAACTGCCTGCAGTACTGTCCTGTGGGCGCCTGGAAGGAGCGCTTCCACGATACGGGGATATCGAGCGTCAATATCAACGAGTACATCGACGACTGTCCCGACGTGGACCTGGACACCTATAACGGGTATTACGGAAAGGGGGATAAGAAATGACCCGCACCGAAGCCGTCAAGCGCCGCGTCTGCGCGGGCTCCGACATGGACTACGTTGGGATATGCCCATCATCCGTGCTCGAAGGCGAGCCGCGCGGCCACAGGCCGTCGGACCTGCTGCCGAACGCAAAGAGCATCGTCGTCTTCGGGCGTCGGCTCATCTCCGGCTCCGTTCAGGCGAAGTTCCGCCAGATAGAGGACAAGACCGCCAACGTCTCGGGCGCTTATTCGGCGCATTCGTTCGTGCTCTCCCTCAATCAGCTCTGCGCCAAGGAGACCTACGAGATAGCGCAGTATCTTGAAAATGCCTTCGGCTGCTTCGCCATGCCGCTGACGAACAACGTCCTGCAGGCCGTTCAGCCGGAGGGCAACTACGCGCCGTTTTTCGCCGACCCCTACAAGGCCGGCCTGCCTATAGATATTTATAAGGCCGCCGTCGCCGCGGGCATAGGCGAGATGGGCTGGAACCACAGAGTCGTGACGCCCGACTGCGGGCCGCGGGTATATCTCTGCGGCATAGTCACGAGCCTTGAATTCGAGCAATACGACGAGCCGTATTCGGGAGAGCGCCTCTGCGACCCGTCTAAGTGCGGCGTCTGCGCAAAAGTATGTCCAGTCGGCGCGCTCGACCCGGCCGAGGGCGAGGACAAATGCTTCGGCAAGACGCGCTGCAGGGTCGGAAAGCTGGACGTTAACGCCTGCTCGGCCGCCTGCTTCGGCTTCCGCCGCGAGACCAACCCCGTGGGCTCCGTGCGCGTGGAAAACGCCCATCCGAGCGACGGGGAGCTCGCCGCGGCGCTCGAAAAGCAGTTCGCCGCGCCGGGCTTTCAGACGCTGGACCATCTGCCCATGTTCCACTGCGACCGCTGCATGATCTACTGCCCCGTCGGCGACTTCGAGAAAAAGTACCGCGCCGCGGGCCTGACGAGGGAGTGAGGCGGATATGAAAAAGATAGTTTTGACTTCGGGCTTTCTGCCCGGCCGCGAGCTCCCTTATACGGGGCAGTATATCTATAAGGTCAAGGCCTTCCGCGAGGGCGCGCACGGCCTCGGCCCCGATTTCCCGCAGCCGGAATTTCTTGACTATGATCTCGAGGGCTCCGGCGGGATAGAGGGCAAGCTCGAGAAGGTAAAGCCTGTCAGCACGGCCAATCCTCTCGACTGCCGCATCCATAAATACTACCTGCTCGAGCATGAGGTCTGGATCAAAAATCTCGGCGACGGCAAGTACGTGACCGACTGGACGCCCGCCGAGTGCTGGGCGCTGGCCGAGGAGCGGACCTATGACGACGGCGGCAGCGTGACGCATACGCGAGAGCTCGGCTTCGCCATCATCCACAGCGACCGCCGCGCCGGTATCGTCATCTGAGAGGGGGAGAGCGATGGATAAGCTTCAGCTGACGAAGAATATAAAGAACTATCTCTATTCCGAATGCGGCATGGACCTCGTCGGCATATGCCCGGCGGAGGCTCTTTCCGATGAGCCGGAGGGACGCCGCCCGACGGACCTGCTCTCGTGCGCCCGCTCCGTTATCGTATTCGGCAGGCGCCTTCTCAACGGCGCCGTGCAGGCTCAGTTTCGCCGCCTTGAAGACGGAGTGGCCTCTGCGGAGTCCATATACTCGACCTACGGGCTCGAACTCGTCCCGAATTGGACGATGGCGGCGAGCACGTTCTATCTCGCGGACTATCTGGAAAATACCTTCGGCGCCGTGACGCAGCCGCTCGGCTGCGGCCCCGAGATGGGAACGATGCCGAAAAACACGCCGCTTCCCATGTTCGCGGGCCCGAATAAGGACGGGCTGCTCCTCAATACGACCCGCGCCGCCATAGCCGCCGGCATAGCCCAGCCCGGCTGGAACAACTTCCCCGTGACGAAGCAGTACGGCCCGCGCGTGCAGTTCGGCTGCCTTCTGACCGACCTTGAGCTCGAGTACGACGAACCCGACCGCGGCCCGCGCCTCTGCGACCCGGATAAGTGCCGCATCTGCTCCGACGTCTGCCCCATGCACGCGCTTCCCGCCAAGGGCGAGGGCGAAAGCTCCGTCTGGCGCGTGGCGGGGGAGGAGTACGAGGTCTCGAAGCATAAGGTCAACGCCTGCACCGTCGCGGCCCTCGGATTGCGAGACGAGTTCGCGGGCATACGCAAGCGCGGCGATCTCGTCGAGGGCGACGACCCGAGCGACGAGGACATAGCCGACGCGATGCGCCGCTTCAAGATATCCAACTGCAATCTCGACCACTATCCGAAAAGCTGCTGCAGCCGCTGCCAGATATACTGCCCGATAGGGAACTGGCAGGAGACCTTCGGCGATACGGGGCTTTCCAAGGGCGGCAAATGAGCCGCAAAGCTTTTCACGGAGGCGATAGCATGAAATGGCCGGTACTTCTCGCCGTGTGCGCGGCGCTGTTTCTGACGGTCTTCCTGCTCGCGGGCTGCTCCGCGAAGCCGGATACCGACGTTCAGACTCCGACCGCGGGCAGGGGCGAAAAGCTCGTCGGGACGGACGTGAAGCCCGAGGACGTCACGGAGTTTTACTACACCTATTCGACCTCGACCGATCCGCCGCACTATCAGCGCTACAGGTTTTACACGGAGGACGGAAAGCGCTTTTTCTTCCACGAAAAGCGCGAGGGCGACCACTGGCCGCTGACCGAGGACGACGCGACCGTTTCAGGTACGGTCGAGCTGACGGAGGCCGAGTGGAAGGCCTTTTTCGACTGCCTCAAGGGCGGCACGGTCAAAAAGCGGGAGGAGAACCTCGATTCCGGCCGCGCCGGCCCGTGGCTGTATCTCTACTGGAACGGCGATAAAGGAAAGTATCAGGAATTCACCTTCGAGTCCTACGGCGCGCGGTGTGACTTCGAGGAGCTCTGCGAAGGGCTCGCCTCGCGCTGAATAAACTCGCGCCGAAGGATTTGCGCCGAATAAAACATCTTCCGGACGGCCTCCCGCCGCCCGGAAGTTTTTTTCGCCCCGGGCTTGACTTTTGCCGTGCCAATGCGTATAATTTGTTATACAAATCATACTTTTCACACGCAAGGAGGGCCGCATATGAACGGACCCGCAGGCAAATACGCATGGACCGCGACGGTCGGGGAGAAGGGGCAGATCGTCATCCCCAAGCAGGCGAGGGAGCTCTTCGGCATAAAGCCGGGCGATACGCTCATCATCCTCGCCGACGAGAAGCAGGGCATCGCCATCCCGCCGAAGGCCAGCTTCAGTGAATTTTACGAGAGAGCTTTCGGAGGCGGTGAAAAATGAACGTTGCCGAAGTACGCGGCCTTTGCAAGGAATATCCGTCCTTCAGGCTTTCCGACGTCTCCTTCGACCTCGCCCCGGGCCGCATAATGGGCTTTATAGGCCGCAACGGAGCGGGAAAGACGACGACGATAAAGTGCATGCTCAATCTCGTGCATCCGACCTCGGGCGGCGTCTCGTATTTCGGCCTGCCCCTCGTCGGGAACGAGGACGAGATAAAGCCGCGCATAGGCTATTCGACCGGCGCGGTGAACTACTATCCCCAAAAGAGGATACGCGACATCGTCGCCGTCACGCGGACGTTCTACCCAAACTGGGACGAGGGGGCGTACCGCGAGTATCTGGAGTTTTTCGAGATCGACGAGGATAAGCGTCCGCGCGAGCTCTCGGAGGGCATGAAGGTCAAATTCAATCTCCTGCTCGCGCTTTCTCACAGGGCGGAGATGCTCATTCTCGACGAGCCGACGAGCGGGCTGGACCCGTTTTCCCGCGATGAGCTCATCGGGGATTTCAACAGGCTCAAGAAGCGCGGCGTCGCGATACTGTTCTCGACCCACATCATCTCCGACGTCGAAAAATGCGCCGACGACATCGCCTACATAAGCAAAGGCCGGCTCGCGGCGGCTCTGCCGGAAGCGGACTTCCGCTCCCGCTTCGGCGCCGCGGGGGAGACCCTCGAGGAGACAGTCATACGCATGGAAAGGAGCGCGGCAAATGCTTAAACTGCTGCTCGCCAAGGAATTGAAGCTGACCGCCTCGGCGCTGTCATATCTCTTCATAGCCCTCGCCCTGCTGGCCTTCTGCCCGGGGTATCCCATTCTGCTCGGGGCGTTTTTCGTCTGCCTCGGCATATTCCAGTCCTTCCGCTCGGCGCGCGAGGCGAACGATATAGTCTATTCCGCGCTGCTGCCCGTGCCGAAGGCGGACGTCGTGCGCGGGAAGTATATCTTCTGCGTTTTCATCGAGCTCGTCGCCTTCGCCGTGACCGCCGCCGCGACGCTGGTTCGCATGACGGCGCTCTCCGACGCGGCGGCTTACCGCGCGAACGCCCTCATGAACGCCAATCCCGCCTTTTTGGGCATCACGCTGCTGATATTCGGGCTCTTCAACGCGATCTTCGTCCGCGGCTTTTTCAAGACCGCGCGGGATTTCACGAAGCCGTTCATCGGCTTCATCGTCGCGGCGTTTTTTGCCGTGGCGATCGGCGAGGCCCTCCATCACATCCCCGGCCTTGAGGCCTTGAACGCCTTCGGCTTCGAGCATATCGGTCTCCAGCTCGCGATATTCGCGGGCGGCGCCGTCGCCTACGTCCTTCTGACGCTGCTCTCCGAGCGGAGCGCCGTACGCCGCTTCGAGCTGCTGGACCTTTGACGTGATGCGGAGGATAGCATGGCAACTGAGCTTGTAAGACTGAACAGAGCGTCGCCGGAGCTGCCCGCCGTGCTCGGGCTTTATGAGAGCGCGTTTCCGGCCAACGAACGCCGCGAGCCGGATGAGATAATCGGCGGCGAGGACGGCGCGGGAGAGCTCCTCGCGATAAAGAGCGGCGGCCGCCTCGCGGGCATGATAGCGGTGCTGACGTATAAGGACATAACAAACATACTCTATTTCGCGGTCATGCCGGAGCTTCGAAACGGCGGCATAGGCGCGTCGGCGCTCGCCGCCCTGCGCGAGCGCTATCCGGGCCAGCGCATCATAGCCGATCCCGAAAGGCCGGAGCCCGGCTCCCCGAACATAGAACAGCGCAGGCGCCGCCTCGCGTTTTATGAGCGCTGCGGCTATTATCCGACCGAGATCAAGTATACGTGGCGCGGCGAGGACTATATCATCGTTTCAAACGGCGGCTCTGTGACCGCGAGGGAGTTCGGCCTTTTCTGGAAGCATTTTTACCCCAAACGCAACAGAAAAGATGAATAATCAGGCGCGGAATATTCCAAATATATGCATAATACGAATGAAGATCGACGAAAGAAAAAGCGGCGGCGCTCCCGCCGTGACGAAGAGGATAGATCGAAACGATCCGGAAAAACCAGAATAAAACGCCGATTTTGGATGGTTTTAGGCCTCATTCAGGCAAATAAGACTTGCATTTTCATCTCAAAGGGACTATATTGATTCAGTCAAGCGGAGCGATCCGCGGCGGAATACATATTCCGGGCAGAAAAGCGGAGCGATCCGCACATATTTTTAGGAGGAAGATCTAAAATGAAAAAGACTCTGGCAATTATCCTTTGCGTTGCTATGGTCCTTTCCCTCGTGTTCGCGCTCGGCGCCTGCGGCAAGAAGCAGGAAGACGGCGGCACTCCTTCCGGCTCCAGCAGCAGCGGCAAGGACGTCAAGGGCGAGACCATCGACACGACCGTCTTCAAGGCCGTATGCCCGAAGGGCTGGATGAACATAGCTCAGACCGACGTGTTCGGCGAGCAGGACGAGGATGGCAAGTATCCCCTCAAGACCGACGCTCTCATGTTCTGCAAGGGCGCCAAGAGCGAGTGGGACGCCTTCTCCAAGCCCAGCGTCAACATCTACATGCTGACCTCCAGCGTCGACGATACCATCGAGGGCTTCGGCTGGTGGTATAAGACCGTCGAGGAGACCACCTTCAACATCAACGGCGCTGACGTCAGAGGCTGCAAGATCACCGACGACAACCTCAGCGGCGACGCCGAGGACGCCTATGAGTGCGCGTTCGTCAACGTCGGCGGCACCGACTTCCAGATCATGTTCCTGACCAAGGACGACGACGAGGATACCGGTCTGAGCATGGCCGATCCCGAGGTCCAGGCCATCATCGCCAGCATCGAGCTCGACTGATCAAAACTTAAAAGAGGATCCAGAGGCTTCGGCCTCCGGATCTTTTTTTTGTAGAAGAAAGAAGCTCCCCGACGGGATATCCGCCGGGGAGCTTTTGCTTTATTCGGATGCGTCAGGGCTTGAAGAAGATGCACTCGCGGCAGTAATCGTCCTCGGCGCCGTCCCAGAGAAGCTTGCCGTCCTCGGTCGGGGTGAAGAAGCCGGAGCCGTCCGTGCTCTCAACCTCGGAGGTCGTCTTGCCCTCAGAGTCGGTCTTGTTGTAGGTCCTTACGCAGTCGTCGTAGCTGAGCAGACCGTCCTCGTAGAGCCTGCAGGTCATGACCCATTCGTAGTTTTCAAAGGCGGAGCCCGCCCAGTGAACGGTGAACCTGACGCCGTCGGAGCCAAGCGCTTCGCCGGACATATGCGCCCTCTGGCTGTATTCGTCCTGATAGTCGCCTGCGAGGCTCTCATAGTAGGCGGCGAGCTCGGCCTCGGTCATCCAGGGGGAGGTGAGACCCTTGAGCTCCTCGGCGACGTCCGCGAAGGCGTCGTTCGCGTTCTTGGCGGCCAGGACGTACTGCCCGTCTATCGTCGCCCAGCGGGCGAGCCTGGCCTCGCCGTCCTCGACGAATTCGATCTCGTCGGTCGGCTGGCCGCTGAAGGCGAGCCCGTCGGCCGTGTAGTAGCCGGAGATGTCGCCGTCAAAGCTCGGGCTGCCGCGGAAGTCGTATTCCACGCCCGCGACCTTGAAGACGTATTCGGCGATCTTCGTCTCGCCGGCGTCGATTATTGAGAAGCGTTCGTCCGTGACGCCCATGACGGGAGGATGAGCGAGCTTCATGCCGACGATATCGTTGATCTCTTCGAGGGAGCCGTACTCCGTGATGGGGTTGGGCATACCGACGGTGGGATCGGGCTCGGACGTCGGCGCCGCGGGAGTTACCGTGCAGGCGCACAGCGCGACGGCGAGGGCGATCGCGATCAGAATAAAAGCGATTCTTTTCATTTTCATACCTTCTTTTCAAGTTAGTTCGGGAAGGGGTCATCGCCTATTTCATTTTGACGCGTTAGGAGGGGCGTATGTTCCGCTTCCCGCGCCGTCCAGAAAACGGCAGAGCATATTATAACCGCTCCTCGCGCGAAAATCAACGGTATCTTTGCCTCGTGCAGCATAGACCGCCGGCCTTGTTTTCACGCGGCGGGTATGGTATACTCGCACTTGCCGGAGGACAGGAAAGGAGACGGGCGGAATGTATCGGATATTTCTCGTGGAAGACGACCGCGGCATCGCGGATGCGATAACGGCGCAGACCGCGCTCTGGGATATGGAGACGGTGTGCGCGCGCGACTTTCGCGCCGTGATGGCGGAGTTTTCCGCGTGCTCGCCGCATCTCGTGCTGCTCGATATCTCCCTGCCGTTTTACGACGGATATCACTGGTGCCGCGAGATACGCAGCGTATCCAACGTTCCCGTCGTTTTCATTTCCTCCGCCGCCGACAACATGAATATCGTCATGGCCATGAACATGGGCGCGGACGATTTCATCGCCAAGCCCTTCGACCAGAGCGTGCTGATGGCAAAGATAAACGCCCTGCTACGCCGCACGTACGATTTCGGCGCTTCCGCGAGCGTGTTCGAGCACCGCGGGGCCCTGCTCAACTCCGGCGACGGAACTCTGACCCACGACGGCGAAAAGATCGAGCTGACCAAGAACGAATACCGCATACTGCTGGCCCTTATGCAGTCCAAGGGAAAAACGGTCAGCCGCGAGAAGCTGATGCAGCTGCTGTGGGAGTCGGACGAGTTCGTCGACGACAATACTCTGACCGTGAACGTGAACCGCCTTCGCAAAAAGCTGGACGCAGCAGGCCTAAATGATTTCATCACGACCAGACACGGCGTGGGGTATATCGTGGTATGAGAGATTTCCTGAAGCTCTATCTGCGCGGACGCCTGCCTGCGGCGGGACTGTTCGTGCTTTGCTGCGCCGTTTTCGCGGCGGCTTTCTATATTTACAAGCTGCCTCTCGGCGCCGTAGCCTATCCCGCGCTCGTATGCGTGGCGATCTGGATAGTCTTCACGGTCCTGCGCGGTGTGCGCGCAGCCAAAAAGCACAGGATGCTCTCCGCGCTGACGGCCTCGCTGACAGAGGAGATGCTGCCAGCCGCCGAGACCGTGGACGATGCGGATTACCGCCGCATCATAGAGCTCCTGCAGGCTGCCCGCCGCGAGGAAGAGACAGCCTCGGCGCGCCGCTTCGAGGACATGGCGGAGTATTATACGCTCTGGGCTCATCAGATAAAGACGCCCATCGCCTCGATGCGGCTCACGCTTCAAAACGAGGACACGCCGCTTTCCCGCCGCCTTACGGCGGAGCTGGGGAGGGTGGAGCGCTACGTCGAGATGGTCATGGCCTATCTGCGGCTGGATTCCTCCTCGACGGACTACGTTCTGCGCGAGTGCGAGCTCGACTCCGTCGTACGGGGCGCGGTGAAAAAGTTTTCCGGGGAGTTTATAGACCGGAAGCTCGCGCTCGACCTGCGGCCGACTGGCGCGCGTGTGCTGACGGATGAGAAGTGGCTCTCCTTCGTGCTCGAGCAGGTACTTTCCAACGCGCTCAAGTATACCCCGGAGGGCATTATATCGATCTATCCCGAGGGCAGAGCGGCCCTCTGCGTCTCCGATACGGGCATAGGCATCGCGCCGGAGGATCTGCCCCGCGTCTTCGAGCAGGGGTATACCGGCTGCAACGGCCGTGCCGATAAGCGCGCGAGCGGGCTCGGACTGTACCTGTGTAAGCGGGTCTGCCGCAATCTCGGCCACGATATCTCGATATCCTCCGAGCCGGGGAAGGGAACGACCGTGCGGCTCGACCTCTCGAGAAAAGAGCTCGGCGCGGAATAACTTACGAAAACGTAAGAAACGGCGGGAAAATGTAAGCCTCTTCAATGGAGGCACATTTTCCCGTTTGCTATGATATGAGCGTAACATCCGAAAAGGAGGCAGACTGCATGAGCATTCTGGAAGTACGCGATCTTAAAAAAATATATACCTCTCGCTTCGGGACGCAGAAGGTGGAGGCGCTGCGGCGCGTCACTTTCTCCGTCGAGCGCGGGGAATACGTTGCGGTGATGGGCGAATCCGGCAGCGGCAAGACGACGCTGCTCAATCTCCTCGCCGCCCTTGATAAGCCCACCGCAGGGACGGTGTATCTCGACGGAATCGATCTTGCCAGACTGCCGGAGAAGGACGTCGCCGCCTTCCGGCGCGATCAGCTCGGCTTCGTGTTTCAGGAGTTCAACCTGCTCGATACCTTCACCGTCGAGGACAACATCTATCTTCCTCTCGTGCTTGCCGGAAGGCCGCACGGCGAGATGGCGGCCCGCCTCGAGCCGCTCGCTCGGGAGCTCGGCATCTCGGAGCTGCTGAAAAAGTACCCGTACGAGATATCGGGAGGGCAGAAGCAGCGCGCCGCCGTCGCGCGGGCGCTCATAACCGAGCCGAAGCTGCTGCTGGCGGACGAGCCGACCGGCGCGCTCGACTCCCGTTCGACGGACGAGTTGCTGTCGCTTTTTGCGGAGGTGAACCGCCGCGGGCAGACCATCGTCATGGTCACCCACAGCGTCAAGGCGGCCAGCCGCGCCTCGCGCGTGCTCTTTATCCGTGACGGCGAGGTCTACCATCAGCTCTACCGCGGCGGCGACACGAACGAGCAGCTCTATCAGAAGATATCCGACACTCTGACCGTGCTCGCAACGGGCGGTGACGTCGCATGAAGACAGGGTTTTATCTCCGCCTCGCCATAGACGGCATGCGCAAGAACAGACGCCTGTATCTGCCGTATCTGCTGACTTGCGCGGGCATGGTGATGGTGTTTTATATCCTCACGGGCCTTGCGTACTCTCCGCTCATGGATAGTATCCGCGGCGGGATGACGATGAAGGTGATCCTCCTGCTGGGCACGATAGTCATCGCCGTTTTTTCGCTGCTGTTCTTGTTCTACACGAATTCGTTTCTCATCCGCAGACGCAACCGTGAATTCGGCCTTTACAACATCCTCGGCATGAACAAGGGCGACATCAGCCGGATACTTCTCTGGGAAACGCTGCTGACCGCACTCTTCGCGCTCGTCGTCGGGCTCGCCTGCGGGATGCTCCTGAGCAAGCTCGCGGAGCTGTTCCTGCTCCACATGGCGGACGAGAAGGCGAGCTATGCGCTGCACGTCGAGCCGAAGGGATTGCTTGCGGCGGTCGTGTTTTTCGGCGCGATCTTCGCTGTACTGCTTGTCGTTTCGCTTGCCCGCGTCCGCCTTTCCAAGCCGCTCGACCTTCTGAAAAGCGAAGCGGCGGGGGAGAAGCCCCCGAAGGCAAACTGGGTATTCGCCGTAGCCGGAGCTATCATCCTCGGCGCGGCGTATTATCTCGCCGTCACGATCCGGCAGCCGCTGACCGCGCTCGCGGTATTTTTCATAGCCGTTATCATGGTGATCGTGGCGACGTATCTGCTTTTCATTGCCGGGTCTGTTGCATTATGTAAACTACTTCAGAAGAACCGGGGCTATTACTACAAGGCCGCCCACTTCGTCTCCGTGTCCTCGATGGCCTTCCGTATGAAGCGAAACGGAGCGGGACTTGCCTCCATCTGCATCCTTGCGACGATGGTGCTCGTCATGCTCTCATCGAGCGGCTGCCTCTATTTCGGCGGCGAGAATGCCATGCGGGGAATTTATCCCTATGAGCTCGCGATCAGCGCGGACTCGGCCTCCCCGGAGGACTGCACCGAGACGCTGAGGGAATGGCTTCTCGCCGTCTCACGCGAGGCCGCGCAGGGGAGCGAGAGCGATCTTCAGATCTATACCAAGCTCGAAACGGGCGGCATGTTCCGTGACGGCGAGCTTGAGATGGAGAGATTTTACGAGGATCGGTCCGCGTCCGAGCTGGAAAATGTCCGCACGGTCTATATCCTTCCGCTTTCCGACTATGAGCGCCTGAGCGGGCGGAGCGCTGCGCTCGGCGCGGACGAGGCGCTCGTGTGGTCGAGCGGAAAAGCGTATGAAGGCGATACCTTCGCCGTAAAGGGATGCCGTAAGCTCCGCGTCGCGGGCACGCTTTCCGAGCTCCCGTTCCGCAGCGAAGAATACCGCTCCGTGACGACCTCCTACGCCGTCTTCGTGCCGAACTGGGAGGAGGTCGCCTCGGAGATCGCGGAGTGCGCCGACTCGGGCCAGACCGGGAGAGGACTGGCGACAGTCACGACGGTCTGCGGCTTCGACCTGCCGGGCCTTGACGGCGAGGAGCAGATCGAAATCGAAAACAGGCTTATCGATATCGTGGAAGCCGACATGATCGACGGGACGATCCCCACGGAGGTGGCGAGCGTCTCTTACAAGAGCCGCGCCGACGGCCGGAGCGACTTTTTCAGCGTCTACGGCAGCCTCTTTTTCATCGGCATCGCGCTCTCCGTCGTATTCATCGCCGCCGCCGCGCTCATCATCTATTATAAGCAGCTCTCCGAGGGCTACGAGGATCAGAGCCGCTTCGACATCATGCAGAAGGTCGGCATGACCAAGCGCGAGATAAGGAGCACGGTCAATTCGCAGGTGCGGACGGTGTTTTTCGCGCCGCTGATCCTTGCGGGAGTGCATCTTGCCTTCGCTTTCCCATTCGTTCAGAAGATAATCCGCCTCTTCGGCGTGAACAACCTCCCGCTGCTCATTATCACGAGCTGCCTGTGCTTTCTCGTCTTCGCGGTCTTCTATGTCATCGTATACCGCGGCACCGCCCGGACTTACTATTCCATAGTCAGCGCGGTCGGGGAGCGCCGGGCAGTATAAAAGTCCTGTGGCGTTTTTGAAAAAAACGTGATACAATAGCAAAAACACCGAAAGGACGGATACCATGAAGGTACTTGTCATAGACGGGCAGGGCGGCCAGCTCGGCAGCCAGCTCATAAAGGAGATACGCGCCGCTTACCCCGCCCTCGAGGTCACGGCTGTCGGCACAAACAGCGCCGCGACAGCAGCAATGCTCAAGGCCGGCGCGCAGCACGCCGCGACGGGGGAGAACGCCGCCCTCGTCGGCTGCCGCAAAACCGACGTCATCATCGGTCCCGTGGGCATGGTCATCGCCGACTCGCTCTACGGCGAGGTGACGCCAAAGATGGCCGTCGCCGTAGGGCAGGCGGACGCCGTGCGCATCCTCATCTCCCTCAACCAGTGCGAGAATATCGTCGCGGGAGTGCCGAATCTCCCCATGGCGAAGCTCATCCGCGACGCGGTCGACCGCCTCGGCTCGCTCTGCGGCGCCGGCGAAACCTCGCTCTGATCCTCGCGCATTATAAGAATTTGCCGCCCTTCGTAGGGCGGCTTTTTCGCGCCATTTTTGAAAATACATGCGCAATTGTTGACAAAATGATATCATTATGATATCATACAGCCAATTACCAAAGGAGGTATTATCATGGAAGAGAAGATACTCGACAAGAGAAAACACGGCATGCTGGTGCTCGTACTGACGATACTGCTCTACATAGCCGCGATATTCGGATTCATAGTCTCCATTGCCACGGGGTGGACGCTGCTCGGCATTGTCTGCGTCCTTTATATGTGCCTCGGCTGGATACTCTGGCTCGGGCTCAGGGTACTCAAGCCGCAGGAGGCGCTCGTACTGACGCTGTTCGGCAAGTACGTCGGCACCCTGAAGGGCGCGGGCTTTTATTATGTAAACCCATTCAGCTCCGCGGTCAACCCCGCCGCCAAGACGAAGCTCAACCAGTCCGGCGACGTGGACGCGGGCGGGAAGGGGAATATCCTCGTCGCTCAGCCCGGCGCGCAGCAGGCCGCCGAGCTCCCGAGCAGGAAGATATCCCTCAAGATAATGACGCTCAATAATTCCCGCCAGAAGATAAACGACTGCCTCGGCAACCCCGTCGAGATAGGCATCGCCGTCATCTGGCGCGTCGTAGATACGGCGAAGGCTGCCTTCAACGTCGATAACTATAAGGAATACCTCTCCCTCCAGTGCGACGCGGCGCTGCGCAACATCGTCCGCATCTATCCCTACGACGTCGCGCCCGGCGTCGATACGACGGGCGACGGCGTGGCCGACGAAGGCAGCCTGCGCGGCTCGAGCGAGGTCGTCGCCGAGCGCATCAAAAATGAGATACAGTCCCGCGTCGGCGAGGCCGGCCTCGAGATAATAGAGGCGCGCATAACCTACCTCGCCTACGCCCCGGAGATTGCCGCCGTCATGCTCCAGCGCCAGCAGGCGAGCGCCATAATCGACGCGCGCAAGATGATAGTCGACGGAGCCGTCGGCATGGTCGAGATGGCGCTCGAACGCCTGAAGGAGAACAACGTCGTCGATCTCGACGAGGAGCGCAAGGCCGCCATGGTCTCGAACCTGCTCGTCGTGCTCTGCGGCAACCAGAACGCGCAGCCGGTCGTGAACTCCGGCAGCCTCTACTGATATGGCGGACGTCGATAAAAAACAGATACCGCTGCGCCTGAACGCGAAGCTCTACGCCGCGCTCGCCGCGTGGGCTGAGGACGATTTCCGCAGCGTCAACGGGCAGATCGAGTATCTGCTGACCGAGTGCGTCCGCCAGCGCAAGAAGAACGGGAAGTACGTCGGTCAGGAGATCGACGTGCCGCCCGAGCTCGACGTCTGAGGGGAGGGGAGAGCATGCCCAAGGGAGCGTATATCCTGCTCGGAAAGCCCGAGCGCGTCTATCATATCGTTTTCGGCGTCCTCTCGCCGCTTATTCAGATAGCCGTGCTCGTCTGGCTCGCCGTCATGTTCAAGGACCTGCCCGACAAGGTACCGATCCACTACGACTTCTCCGGCGAGGTGACGGGCTGGGGCGGCAAGGGCACGCTCTGGATGCTGCCCATCATCGGCATCGCGGTCGATATAGGCATGTGGGGCGCGCAGTTTCTGCCGCGCTCTGCGATGAACACGGGCGTGCGGATGACCTCGCGCAACTCCGAGTACGTCTACGGCTGCGCGAAGGACCTCATGGTCGACATCCGCCTCGGGCTGTCGGCGCTCTTCGCGTCGATGTCCGTTCCGCTCATAATGAGCCGCGAGCCGGGGACGGTCTCGTGGATCGTCGTCGCCGCCGCGATCATAGTCCCCGTCGTCAGATACGCCGTCCGTGTCTCTAAAGCGAAGTACCTATAAGTTTACATAATGCATAGATTGACTGAGAGAAGGAGAACGCAATGAAAAAGAGAACGATCGCGATGATACTGTCCACATTGCTCATACTCACGGTCGTAGCGGGATGCGCTTCTCACCCTGCCGATCCTGCGCCGACCCCGACCGAGACCATCGAGCCGACCGCCGAGCCGACTCCGGCCCCGACTACAGAACCGACCGCGACGCCGGAGCCCACTCCGGAGCCTACCCCTGAACCCACGCCCGCGCCGACTACCGAACCCGCCGACGAAAACGCGCTGACGGAGGAGGAGCTTGCCGAGTTCAATGAGATGCTCGTAACGATTGTGAATATGGGGGAGGAAGACGCTTATGTTTCTGACGTGAGCTGCTTTTTTACCTCGTATTACGACGATCCGAAGGACCTCAATCTGAGAAATTTCCTGCGTTATTATCCGTATTCCGAGCCCGTGACCGACGAGGCTGAATTCGACGAGATAAAAAAGCTTGACAATTGGCCGTTTCCAGAAGCCGAAAGTCTCGAAAAGATGCCCGTGCCCGTACACAGGATGCTTCGCGAGGACGTCGACACAACGCTGATAAGGTATGCCGGCATCACGACCGCTGACCTCAGCGGCGTCGGCGCGGAATACGTGTACTATCTCGAAGAATACGACGCCTACTATAATTACACGAGCGATTTCGGCCCCGGAACGTTTCAAGCTTCGCACGGCGAGCGCGACGGGTATTTCGTGACGCTTTTTAACGAGAGCGGACACGGCGCCACGGTCGTCCTGCGCCTCGAGCTCGTCGACGGATGCTGGCTCATCAGAAGCTATACGCTTGACGAAAACTGACCGAAAAGAGGGAACGATTTGGACACCATAAGGACCGAAGGGCTCACGAAAAACTACGGCAGAGCCCGCGGCATAACCGAATTAAGTCTCGCCGTCGAAGAGGGCGACTTCTTCGGCTTCATCGGCCCCAACGGAGCCGGAAAGAGCACGACCATACGCCTGCTGCTCGGCCTCATCTCGCCGACGGCGGGTAGGGCCGAGGTGCTCGGAAAAGACATAGTCCGCGAGAGGAACGCCATCCTCGCCGAGGTCGGGTATCTTCCGAGCGAGGCCGCGTTTTACGGCGGCATGCGCGTCTCCGAGCTTCTCGAATACTCGGCTAAACTACGCCGCAAGGACTGCCGAGAGGAGGCGGCGCGCCTTTGCGAGCGTCTGCAGCTCGACGTCACGCGCAAGGTAAACGAGCTCTCGCTCGGCAACCGAAAGAAGGTCGGCATCGTCTGCGCGCTGCAGCATAGGCCGCGCCTGTATATCCTCGACGAGCCGACGAGCGGGCTCGACCCGCTCATGCAGGAGGCGTTTTTCGAGCTGCTCTGCGAGCGCAGCGCCGAGGGCGCGACGGTCTTCCTCTCGTCGCACGTCCTGCCGGAGGTCGCGCGCTACTGCCGCCGCGCCGCGATAATCAAGGAGGGGCGCCTGCTCGTCTGCAACGACGTCGAAAAGCTCGGCAGCGAGGGCTTCAAGCGCGTTACGCTGCGCGGAGCGGGGGAGACCCCGAGCCTCGAGGGCATGCGCGACCTGCGCTTTGACGGCGACTCGCTGACGTTCCTCTATGGCGGCGACGCGGCCGCGCTCATTGCCGAGCTCGCGCGCGTCGGCCTGCGCGACGTCACCATCACCGAGCCCGACCTCTCCGAGGTATTCATGCACTATTATACGAAGGAGGGCGAGTGACATGCCGGTATTCTTCCGCGAGCTGAAGCGCAACAAGCTTCTGATCATCATCTGGAGCGCCGCCTCCGCCGGTATGCTCGCCGTGAGCTTGCTCATCTACCCGCTCATGGTCACGCAGCTGCAGTCTCTCGCCGAGATGGGGGACACGTTCTCCTCAATGGGCCTCAGCGCTCAGAGCTTCCTCGACTATACGGGCTACTGCGCCTCCGAGATATCGAGCGTCATCGGTATAGGCGGGGCCATCTTCGCCGCGCTCATAGGCGTGAACGCGCTCTCCCGCGAGGAGAAGGAGCACACGGCGGAATTTCTGCTGACTCACCCCGTTTCGCGCTCCCGCGTCGTGCTGGAAAAGCTACTCGCCGTCGTCGCCGCGTGCGTTGTCTTGAACGTCGCCTCGGCCGCGCTCGGCGCAGCTTCGAGCGCCGTCATAGGCGAGAAGGCGGACGCGGGCGCGATAACGCTGACCTTCCTCGCGCACTTTATAATGCACGTCGAGACCGCCGCGATCTGTTTCATGCTCGGCTCGCTCATGACCCGCGGCGCGATAGCCGCCGGACTCGGGACGGCGTTTGGGGCTTACGTCATCTATATCGTCGCGAACGTCACGGAGAAGACGAGGTTCCTCAAGTACGTCACACCGTTCGGCTACGCCGAGGGGAGCTATATCGCCGCGAACGGACGCATACACGGGGGCTATCTCGCCGTAGGTCTTGCGATCACCGTCGCCTGCATCGTCGCCGCGTTCATCGTCTATCGGAAGAAGGACATCAAGAACTGAATTTCAAAGCTTCGCCGCTCCGGGCAGGTCCCGGAGCGGCATTTTTTGTGCTCAGAAGGCTCGAACACGCCCGAAAAGGGCAAATTTCGGCTTTTATTTCGGCGGGAATGATAGTAAAATGGAGGAAAAAGGTCGAATTCCGTCGAAAAGAGGTCGCGAATGGTCTTTTCGAGCCTCATCTTCCTATATGCTTTCTTCCCGCTGTCGCTGCTCGGCTGTGCGCTCTGCCGCGGCAAGCGCGGGAGGAACGCCGTACTGCTCGTCTCGTCGCTCGTATTCTACGCGTGGGGCGAGCCGGTCTACGTCCTGCTGCTCGCGTTCATGGCGCTGTCGTCGTGGTTCTGCGCGCTCCGTGTCGGAGCCGCCGAGACGAAGGCACGCCGCCGCGCGTGGCTGGCCGCGGCGTGCGCGGTCGATATCGCGCTCATAGGCTTTTTCAAGTATTCCGGCCTCGTCTGCTCGATATTCGGGCCCGTCCCTCCCTTCATCGAAAAGATCGCGCTTCCCATCGGCATCTCGTTTTACACCTTCCAGCTCATGACCTACGTCGTCGACGTATACCGCGGCGAGGTCGCCCCGCGCCGCCGCTATGCGGATGTGCTGCTCTATGCCTCGCTCTTTCACCAGTGCATCGCGGGCCCGATCGTCCGCTACGGCTCCATTGAGGCCGACCTCTTCGGCGACGAGCCCGTCGCGCACGAGTGGGGGCCGGGTGTATCGCGCTTTTGCGTCGGCCTCGCCAAGAAGACCCTGCTCGCGAACGCATGCGGCGCGCTCGCGGATTCGCTCCTCGTTCCCGAACCCGCGGGCTCGGAGGCGCTCGGAGCCGCTCTTGAGACGCTGAGCCGCCAGTCCGCGCTCGGCCTGTGGCTAGGCGTGATCGCCTACGCCCTGCAGATATACCTCGATTTCTCGGCCTATTCCGACATGGCGATAGGCATGGGGAAGATGCTCGGCCTGCATTATCCGGAAAATTTCAACTATCCTTATATAGCGGGCTCCGTCAAGGAGTTCTGGCGCCGCTGGCACATGACGCTCGGTTCGTTCTTCCGCGATTACGTATATATCCCGCTCGGCGGGAGCCGCCGCGGCGTCCCGCGCTGGATATTCAATACCCTCGTCGTCTGGGCGCTGACGGGCCTCTGGCACGGCGCGAGCTGGAACTTCGTCCTCTGGGGGCTCTGGTTCTTCGTCCTGCTGATAATAGAGCGCGCGTTTTTGGGCAAATGGCTCGAAAAGCTTCCCGTGCTCCGCAATATCTACCTGCTCGCCGCCATCCTCCTCGGCTGGGTCCTCTTCCGATACTCAGACCTGAGCCTCGTGGGGACGGTCCTGCGCGGCATGTTCGGCGGCTCGGCGGCCTCCGGCTTCGCCGCCGCGACGCTCGCGAAGAACAACGTCTTCCTGCTCATAGCCGCGATAATAGCCTGCACGCCGCTCCTTAAAAAGCTCGGCGCTCTGCTCGATAAGCGCGAGAGCCGCTTCCTGCGCATCGTGCGCTTCGGCGTCATTCCCGCGGTACTGCTCCTGCTCTCGACGGAGGCGCTAGTCGGCGACAGCTACAATCCCTTCATCTACTTCCGTTTTTGAGGCGAACGATGAATAAACGCGATCCGAACAAAAAACAAGGCCGCGTCGGCGCTGCGATAGTCTTCTTCGTCCTGCTCGCCGCGCTGACCGTGACGGCCTTCATCATCCCGCTCAGGCCGACGCTCTCCTACGCCGAGAAGCGCCGCCTGACGGAGTTCCCGCGCTTTTCCGTCGCTTCGCTCCTCTCCGGGGAATATTTCGACGGCATTTCCGCGTGGTTTTCCGACACGTTCCCCGGCCGCGAGGGCTGGCTGCGGGCAAATTCCGCCGTCGAGCAGCTCCACGGAGTCTCCGACGTGACGATATACGGCGAGCTCCCCGATGCCGACGAGATCCCGACGCCCTCTCCGACCCCCGAGCCCACGCCCACTCCAGCGCCGACGCCGACGCCCTCTCCGACCCCGACGCCGGAGCCGACTCCGACGCCGGAGCCCACGCCTGAGCCGACGCCCGAGCCCGTTCAGATAACGGCGCCGCCGGAGACCTCCGTCGAGGAGTGGGGCGGCGTGAACGTCGACGACGAGGCCGAGCTCATCCTCGGATCCGCCATACAGATAGGCGACGCGGCCTACGGCTACTACGGCTTTTACCAGAAGGGCGCGGACGCCTACTGCGAGCTGCTGACGGAGTTTGCCGATGCGATGAGCGAGAGGGGAGTCGATGTCTACAGCATCCTCATCCCGACGAGCGCCGGAGTCATGATAAGCTCCGAGTACCTGGAGAAGATACGCTGCAGCGATCAGGGCGCCGCCATAACCTACATGTACTCCGCCATGGGCGATTCCGTCCATAAGGTCAACATCTTCAACGACCTCGTCGCCCACAACGACGAATACATCTATTTCCGCACCGACCACCACTGGACCGCCCTCGGCGCGTACTACGCCTATGAGACGTTCTGCGCCGCCGCAGGGCTCGAGGCCGTCCCGCTCGAGAACTTCACCGAGCTCGATCAGGGCGAGTACAGGGGCAGCTTCTACTACAACTGCAATCAGAACTCCCGCCTGCGCCTCGACAATGTCTATGCCTACGACCCGCCCGGCGACTTCGAGGTCCGCATAACGGGCGAGGACGGCGGGACCTTCCTCTGGACCATAATCTCCGACATGACGACCTCGAGCACCGCCGCGAAGTACATGACGTTCCTCTCCGGCGACAGGCCGATGATCTCCATAAAAAATAACAGCCTGCCCGACGCTCCTGTCTGCGTCGTCGTCAAGGACTCCTTCGGCAACCCGTTCGTGCCGTACCTCACGCAGCACTACAGCCGGATATACGTCCTCGACTACCGCAGCTACAAGGCGATGCGCCTGAAGGACTTCGTCGAGGCTTACGGTGTGGACGTAATAATCTTCGCGCAGGCGCTCCAGCTCGCCCAGTCCGACGGCGGCATCTCCCTGACCCGCTCAATGTGCCGCTAAGTTCACATAACAACTAAAAATAGTTTACATAAAAGCGCGGCCGCCCCGATCCGGAGCGGCCGTTCTCATATGTCGATATTTGCATTATGTAAACTTACACCGCCCACGACCCCATGACTTCTCATTTTCCGGGGCGGGGGGAGGGGCGCGCCTCTTGACAACGCGGGGTATTTATGATAGCTTTTCTAAATCCCGCATCATTTCATTAAAGAATTCTTTGGAGGGCATCATGGTAGAAGCCAGCATGCGCTACATCAGCGCCTACGACCCCGAGATCGCAAAGGTCCTCGATCTGGAGCTCAAGCGCCAGAGAAACAACATTGAGCTCATCGCCTCGGAAAACCTCGTCAGCCAGGAGGTCATGGCGACGATGGCGTCCGTCCTTACGAATAAGTACGCCGAGGGCTATCCCGGCAATCGCTTCTACGGCGGCTGCGAATACGTCGACATGGCGGAGAACATCTGCATCGAGCGCGCCAAGCTCATCTTCGACGCGCATTACGCCAACGTGCAGGCGCACAGCGGCTCGCAGGCCAACTACGCCGTCTACCTCGCCCTCTGCAAGCCCGGCGACACCGTCATGGGCATGGCGCTGGATAACGGCGGCCATCTGACCCACGGCAGCCGCGCCAACTTCTCCGGCAAGAACTACAACATCGTGTCCTACGGCCTCGATCCCGCGACCGGCCTTATCGACTACGATCAGGTGCGCGAGCTCGCACTCGCCAACCGCCCGAAGATGATAATCGCGGGCGCCTCGGCCTATCCGCGCATCATCGACTACGCCGCGTTCAGCTCCATCGCGCGCGAGGTCGGCGCCTACCTCATGGTCGACATGGCCCACATCGCGGGCCTCGTCGCCGCGGGCGAGCATCCCTCTCCCGTGCCGTACGCCGACGTCGTAACGACCACGACCCATAAGACCATGCGCGGCCCGCGCGGCGGCATCATCCTCACCAACGACGCGACCATCGCCAAAAAGATAAACGCCGCCATATTCCCCGGCGTGCAGGGCGGCCCGCTCATGCATATCATCGCGGCCAAGGCCGTCGCGCTCGGCGAGGTCCTGCGCCCCGATTTCAAGGCCTACCAGCATCAGATCGTCTCCAATGCCGCTACGCTCGCCAAGACGCTGCTCGACGGCGGTCTGGAGCTTGTCTCCGGCGGTACGGACAACCACCTCATGCTCGTCGATCTGAAGAACATGGACATCAGCGGCAAGGAGCTCGAGGTGCGCCTCGACGCCGTCCACATCACCGCCAATAAGAACGCCGTCCCCGCCGACCCGCGCGGCCCGCAGGAGACGAGCGGCCTGCGTCTCGGTTCGCCCGCCGTCACGACGCGCGGCTTCAAGGAGCCCGAGATGCGCGAAGTCGGCGAGCTCATCCTCAAGGCCATACGCGATTATACCGGCAGCCGCGAGGAGATACTCGAGCGCGTCGCTGCCCTCTGCAAGCGCTTCCCTATATACGAGCGCGTCAATCCCTCCCCGCGCGACAGCGTTTTCCCCGGCTGATAAACGCACCTGCCGGAAGGTCCCGAGAGACCTTCCGGCAGTTTTTTGCGCCGTCTCGCATCAGCACAATATTGTGTTGAATTTTGAGGAAAAGAGTGGTAAAATACCAAAGGATGAAAAAACGGGAAATGAGAGCCCGCCCTGATACGGCGGGGAAATATTAAATAAAGCTGGAGAAAGAAAAATGAAGAAACTCAGAATACTGCTCATTTTGCTGCTCGTCGCGGCGATATGCCTTTCCATAGCGGCGTGTGGAAAAAAGAGCGAGCCAGTGGACGTCGAGCCGGACTATACCGACTCTGAAAACGACCGCAGCGAGCCCGAGCCCGACGAGGACCTGCCGGATATCTCCGCCTTCGTCGGCATCTGGAAGTATGACAACTCGCCGAGCTACGTCGTTATCGACGCTGCGTGCGTATGGCTTTGCGAGGACCTCTACGGCAAGGAAATCGGCGCCGGCGTCGTCAAGGCGGAGGACGACGGCATCGCCCTCTATCTTGAGGACGGCAGATACGTTTCCTCTCTCAAGAGGATAGTGGGCGGCCTGAGCGATTCCGACGGCGATACGATGACCAAGACGGACGAGATGCTCCTGCTGCCGACCCCGAACGATCCGCTGACCGAGACGACTCATTTCGAATCGGACGTTTTCGGCGCGGTCACGCTGAGTTATCCGCGTCAGATGAGTGCGCACAAGCATCCGAATGTGACCAACTCTGTGAGCTTCAACGCGATCATGGAGGACGGGACCGACGATTACTACAGCAATATCTTGTTCCACTTTGCCCGTATCTCCGGATATGATCCTTATATGACTCAGGGCGCCGCCACCGCTCAGCCCTACATGAAGCTGATGATGGACGGATTGGCAGAGTCCATGTACAGCGGCAAAGTAATAAAGTGCATCGGGACCGATTTTGAAGACTGCGGAAGCTATTACAGGATAATAGGTTACCTGTGGTTAGACGGCTCGATATTCAGCCCCGCCGCGAATCAGCCCGTCAGAGGCTGTATGGAGGTGCGCTACTACGGCCCGACCGGGTACGCGCTCGTGGCGATGACGATCTCGCTGGAAAGCAGGATCCAGAATTATTTCGAGATATGCAACAATATCATGGCGACCTGCAACTATAATAACACCACCTGGACAACGGCTCCCAAGCCCGTCCCGGCCAAGCCGACCGGCGGCTCGAGCCACTCCGATTCCGGCGACTACGGCACTCCTTACTACTGGTACGACGAGGACGGCGACGTATGGTACTGGAACGGCTATGAAAACGAGTTCATCGGCTACGGCGACGATTATTACATCGACGACGACGGCAGCTATTACGAGTCCAACGACTGGGGCTGGGATTACGACGACTACGACTATTACGACGATTACGATCCCTGGTCCGACCCCGGCGACTACGGCTGGGATTGGTGATCCGCAAGCTTAGCCATATAAAAAGCGAGAGGTTTTCCTCTCGCTTTTTCTTTGTTGCCCTGTGGATAGGATGAGGCTTTGATCATTCCGGCCTTACCAGAACGTCGCCGAGCTGCATCGCGTAGGCCAGCGCGCGGCCGTAGCTGTTGCCGTTGAGCAGCAGGGGATAGTCCACGGCATACATGCCGCCGGCGGTGTTGCCGGTCGCGTAGAGCCCGGGGATAACTTTGCTGTCCGGCCCGAGGACCTCAAGGTCGGTCGTTATCTGGGCGCCGCCGAACACGTCAAGCAGCTGCGGGCCCCACTTCAGCGCGTAGAAGGGGCCTTTCTCGATGCTGGTAAGGAGCCTTGCGCGCTTGCCGAAGTCCACGTCGTCTCCGGAGGCCACGATCTCATTGTAGCGCTTGACGGTCTTCTTGAGATTCTCCGCGGGGACCTCTATCTTCTCCGCCAGCTCCTCGAGAGTATCCGCCACGAAGGCGTTGCCCTGCTCGATGTAGCGGTTCATCGAATTTACCATGCGCTCGCGGTTGAAGGAGCCGCCCACGGAGCCGAGCGGCATCATGCCCTGACCGCCGAGCTCGGAATAGCGCTCCTCCATCTCGTCGAGATACTTGCTGTCGAGAATGCTGAACGCAAAGTCTCCGCCGGGCTGCATGAGGACGCGGACGGATTTTGCCTGCATCCATGTATCCTCGTTCATAAAGCGGTTGCCCAGGCGGTTGACGTGGAGGAAGAAGCCCTGGAAGCCACATCCGCCGAGAGCGTGTATGGTCGGCGCCCATTCGGGGTTGTCCAGAGCGGCTCCGGCCCAGTAGAGCATCTTCTGCCCGTCGCCGGTGTTGCCGGGACGGGGGAACTTGGAGGGAGCGCGCAGACCGATGGGGCAGAAGGCCTCCATCATCTCCTCGTCCTCGGAGGGGTCGCCCGTGGCGACGACCACCGCGCGGGAGCCCTCGTAGCGGCGATACTTGCCGTCCGCGCACTTGGCGATGCAGCCCGTTACGCGGCCCGCGTCGTTCTTCTCGAGGTAGAGCGCCGTCGTTCCGCGGAGAAGGACGCCGCCCTTGTCCAGAAGCTCGGTCTGGAATATCTCGCAGGCCAGCACGCCGCCGCCGAAGGCGGTATACTTGGTGCATTCCTTCTTCTTGAAGATGTGGTGGGTGCCGGGATACTCGGCGAACATCGGGCCCTGATAAGCCTGATAGACGCTGACGTCAAGGTTGTCCTCTCCGGCGAGATCGAGCATCCAATGGAAGCCCTCGGCGCTGCGGTTGATGAAGAGCCAGAGAAGGTCCTCCTGCACGCGGCTGCCGCTCATCTTGAGCCAGTCCGCCGCAAGCTGCTTCTTGTCGATGACGATGCCCTGCTTTGCCATGACGCGGCTGTTGACCGCGGCTATCTGGCCGGCGAGGGCCTTCAGCTTTTCGTTCTTGTCCAGACAGACGACCTTCAGCCCCATGTCCACGCAGCGCGCGCCGGCCGCAAGGCCGCTGATGCCGCCGCCGAGGATGAGGACTTCGGTCTTGACGGTCTCGGCGATATCGCTTTCGGGTATCTTCGCGGGAGGGGTCTCCCAGCTGTACCCTTTCTTGGGGGAGAGGTAGGAGTAGAATTTCAGTTCCAGATCAGGCATTGAAGTAGCTCCTTTCGTATTTGAAATATGGATCGCATTGACGTATGGTTTTTATATTATAACAATACATCATCATGCCCGATTTGCCAAGTATAATCGCATGGCGTCTTCTCGGCCTGACAAAACGAACCTGCCGTAAGTACGCGACAACATTCAGACAGTTTTTGCATAAACGAGCGGCATTCTGCGTTTTCCGCGGCAAAAGCAAAACATTTTCAAATAACGCTTGCATTGCCGTGAAAAGTGTGCTATTATCCCTCTTGCAGTTGAATATCCGGGTGTGGCGAAGTTTGGTATCGCGCTTGAATGGGGTTCAAGAGGCCGCTGGTTCGAATCCAGTCACTCGGACCAAAAGAGGCAATCCGCGAAAGCGGGTCGCCTCTTTTGCATTTGATGCGACAGTTGAACCAGCGGCCGCTTGACGGCATCCCCGAGCGGTTCCGCCCGCAGGGCGGGAGCGAGTGGGGCCATACGCCGTCGGCCTGCCGGACGCAGTGGCAGGCCGCTGGTTCGAATCCAGTCACTCGGACCAAAAGAGGCAATCCGCGAAAGCGGGTCGCCTCTTTTGCATTTGATGCGACAGCCTTTTTTGGAATTAGTTAATCAGCCAGTTGTCAATCCATTGACAGACTTGAAATAGGCCTATTTCTGCTAATATGATAATCACAAAAATAAGTATGTAAAACCCAAATCCTATTCGAGGCGGAGTTTTCTCAGGTGGATTGAGATTACATAAATATCGGCACAAGGAGTAATACCCAAAAAGTAGTGCTAGCATTGAAATGATAGTAACTCCACCCATATAGTTTTCCTTTCTTGCCTTAAATCATAATAGGAATACATTTAAATCGAATTGGGGCCGCCCTTTGCTTTACGTTCTCTTGATGCCCTTGTCGAGCCTGCTTTTGGGGAGGACGACGCTGACGGGGCGCCCGTGCGGGCAGTACCGGACCTCGCCGCTCATGACGGCCTTAGCCACGGGCACGAGCTCGCGCGGATCGGAGGGCTTGCCGGCCTTTATCGCCGCCTTGCAGGCGACCGTCGCGAGAACCTCGTCGGCGGCTCCGAGCGAGCCGGGCTTGCGCCCCTGCCTTATGGCCTCCGCGAGCTCGCCGAGGAAGGCCTCGACCTCGCCCGCCGCGACGCCGGAGGGCAGCGTACGGACGATGAGCGCGCCGCCGCCGAAATCCTCGACCTCGACGCCGGAGGCCGCGAGCTCGGGCAGATGCTCGAGCAGGAGGGCCGTATCCTGAGCGCCGAGCTCGACCGCGGGCGGCTCGAGCAGGGTCTGCGGCATGACGGAGCTCTCCCTCGCGCGCAGCGCGTCGAAGAGCATGCGCTCGTGCGCGGCGTGCTTGTCGATGAAGACGAGTTCGTCGCCCTTCTGGCAGATGATATAGCAGCCGAACGCTTCGCCTATGATCTTATAGTCGGCGGGAGCGGCGGGCTTTTCTTCGATCTTCGGAGCCTGCGGAGCCGGCGCCTCGCGTTCCGGAACCTTCTTTTCCTCGGGGAAGAGAGAGGGGCGGGGCTCCTCGTATACCGGCGCGGGGGCGGGCTCGCGCGGCTTCGGCGCGGGCGCGGCGTTATAGGGCGTCGCGTCTTCCCGCACGCGCATGCGCGGCGGGGGAGGGGCGGAGGCCTTGCGGAAGGTCTCCGCGTCCTGCGTCTTCCAGAAATCGCTCTTGGGCGCGGCCTTGAGCGTGCTCTCGGACGTGAGCTCGGCGCTCCCCATGCCCTCGGCGGCGAGCGCGGCGGCGGCCGCATTCTTTACCGCGGAGAAGACCTGCGACTCGGAGAGGAATTTGATCTCAGTCTTCGCGGGGTGGACGTTGACGTCGACGTCTGAGGGCTTGAGGATTATATAGATGAAGCAGGCGGGGAAGCGCCCCGTAAATAGGCTGCTCTTGAAGGCCTGCTCGACGGCTGTCGTGAGCATCTGCGACTTGATGCAGCGGCCGTTGACGAAGAAGTACTGACTGCTGCGGTTGCCCTTGGCTGCAGCGGGCGCGCTGACGAAGCCCGTCACGGAGACGCCCTCGCCCTCGCACTCGGCGGGGAGCAGGGACTTGAAAAACTGTGCGCCGAAAATGGAGTATATCGCCGAGGAGACGACGCCGTCGCCCGGCGTATGGAGCTCCTCCTTGTCGTCCTTTATGTAGCGGACGGAGACCTCGGGGTGCGAAAGCGCGGCCTTGACGACCGCGGCCGTGACGGCGGCGCCCTCGGAGGAATCCTTCTTCATGAATTTCAGCCTCGCGGGAGTATTGAAAAAGAGATCCTGCACGGTTATGACCGTCCCCTCGGAGCATCCGACGGGCTCGGCGGGGTGCGGCTCGCCGCCCTCAAGAACGACCGCGACGCCGCTCTCCGCGCCGCGCTCGCGCGTGACGAGCGTGACGTTGGATACGGACGCGATCGCCGCGAGAGCCTCGCCGCGGAAACCGAGCGTGCGTATCGCCTCGAGCCCGCGCTCGTCCGTGAGCTTGCTGCTGGCGTGGCGCAGGAAGGCGAGCTCCGCGTCCTCCGGGGACATGCCGCAGCCGTCGTCCGTGACGCGGATGAAGCTCATACCGCCGCGGCGTATCTCGACCGTGACGGACTGCGCTCCCGCGTCTATGGAGTTCTCGACGAGCTCCTTGACGACCGAGGCCGGACGCTCGACGACCTCGCCGGCCGCGATGAGGTCGGCGAGATGGGGGGACATCTTGTATATCTTGGCCATGGCGCTCCTCCCGTCAGATGAGCCCGGCGATGAACGCGCCGTTGAGCGGGGCGAAGGCGGCGCGCCATATGACGCAGGCAAGGCAGAGAACGACTATTACGACTATTATGATCTTGACTGTCTTTGACACGGCTGACTCTCCCGAAACAGATTATTCGGCTCAGGTGGCTTCGTTTAATATAATAAGTATAGCGTATCCCGCGAAAAATTCAAGAGGCGCGGGAAAAAGCAAAAAAACTGCTTAAATAACTGCAAATAATGCTTGACCGGCGTGTGCGGTTGTGCTATACTGCCTTTACCTGTCGCCAGAGAGGGCTTATTTCACTATGCCCGTTTGGACCTCAGGGAGGCAACCGCCCCGTCGAGGCGGGGCAAATAAAAAAGGAGGTGCCGCAAAATGCGAGTAAAGGTCACACTCAGGTGCAACGAGTGCAAGCAGCGCAACTACAATACGGTCAAGAACAAGAAGAACACCCCTGATCGTCTTGAAATGAACAAGTATTGCAGATTCTGCCGCAAGCACACCGTTCACACCGAAACGAAGTAAGGCGGGAGGAGCTTAAATGGCTGAAAAGAACGATCGGCAGGCTCCGGCTGAGGCCAGACCCGTCAAGAGCAAGGCCGACAAGAAAAAAGAGGGAAACGCGTTTTCCCGTTTCGGACGCCGCATAGCGAAGTGGTTCCGCGAGATGAGAAGCGAGCTGAAGAAGGTCGTATGGCCGACCGGCAAGCAGACTTTCAAGAACGTCGTCGTCGCCTGCGTCGTCATGATAGTGTCCGGTATCGTGCTGTGGGCGTTCGACCAGCTTGCAATGGTCATCGTGAACGCGCTCATCAGCATCGGCAAGTAACCGGGGGCGGGGCAGATGGCTGAAAGCGCAAAGTGGTATGTCATCCATACCTACTCGGGCTATGAAAACACCGTCGCCGCGACTATCAGCAAGGCGGTAGAGAACCGCGGGATGCAGGACCTCATCTTCGAGATCAACATTCCCGTCGAGGAAGTTACCGAGATAACCGACCAGAAGACGGTCACCAAAGAGCGCAAGATATTCCCCGGATATGTGCTCGTAAAAATGATTATGACCGACGACAGCTGGCACCTCGTGCGCAACGTGCGCGGCGTGACGGGCTTCGTCGGGTCCGCCGGAAAGCCCATCCCCCTCACGGAGGAGGAGATCCTTTCGCTCGGCGTCGAGAAGCGCGAGGTCCATGTCGGATACTCCATCGGCGACAGCGTCAAGGTCGTGGACGGCCCGCTCGACGGGTTCCTGGGCACGGTGGACGAGCTCGATGTGGAGCGCGACCGCGTCCGCGTCATAGTTTCCATGTTCGGGCGCGAGACCCCCGTCGATCTCCAGCTCGACCAGGTGGAACCGGTCAGAAACTAAAACATCGTCGTTCCAAGTGGGAGGAGAGACACTCTCCGCCAAATGGCGTCACCGACGCCGACACCACAATATATTAGGAGGAAAAATACAGTGGCACCGAAAACTCAGAAAGTAGTCGGCCTTGTCAAGCTTCAGATCCCCGCCGGCAAGGCTACCCCCGCGCCCCCCGTCGGACCCGCCCTCGGTCAGCACGGCGTCAATATCGCCGCCTTCACCAAGGAGTTCAACGAGCGCACCAAGAACGATAACGGACTTACCATCCCCGTCATAATCACGGTCTATGCCGACCGCAGCTTCTCCTTTGTTACCAAGACTCCGCCCGCCGCAGTCCTGCTCAAGAAGGCCTGCAACATCGAAAAGGGCTCCGGAGTTCCCCAGCGCGACAAGGTCGCCACGATCTCCAGAGCCGAGGTCCGCAAGATCGCCGAGCAGAAGCTCCCCGACCTCAACGCCGCGGACGTCGACGCAGCAACGAGCATGATCGCCGGAACGGCGCGCAGCATGGGCATCACGGTGACCGACTGAGTCGCCGAACGTGGGAGGATCATTCCGACACACCACATTTAGGAGGAAGTAAAATTGTTCAGAAGTAAGAATTATAAAGAGAGCACCAAGCTCATAGACAGAAGCGAGCTCTATGACGCCAAAGAGGCTTTTGAGATAGTTACCAAGGCTTCCAAGGCCAAGTTCGACGAGACCGTCGAGCTGCACGTCCGCCTCGGCGTCGACTCCCGCCACGCCGACCAGCAGGTCCGCGGCGCCATCGTGCTTCCGCACGGCACCGGCAAGACCGCCCGCGTCCTTGTTTTCTGCAAGGAAGAGCGCATCCCCGAGGCCCTCGCGGCCGGCGCCGACTATGCCGGCGGCCAGGATCTCGTTGACAAGATCCAGAAGGAAAACTGGTTTGATTTCGACGTCGTCATGGCGACTCCCGACATGATGGGCATCGTCGGCCGTCTCGGCCGCGTGCTCGGCCCCAAGGGCCTCATGCCGACCCCGAAGGCCGGTACCGTCACCCCGAACATCACCCAGGGCGTGACCGAGATCAAGGCCGGTAAGATCGAGTACCGTCTCGACAAGACCAACATCATCCACTGCCCGATCGGCAAGGTCTCCTTCGGAGCAGAGAAGCTCTATGACAACTATGCGGCGCTCATGTCCGCCATCATCAAGGCCAAGCCCGCCGCCGCCAAAGGCCAGTACATCAAGAGCTGCGTCACCGCCTCTACGATGGGCCCCGGCGTCAAGATCAACGCCCAGAAGCAGCTTGCTTGATCGAAAGTAAGACCCTAAAAGGCGCGTTCGGTTAAGAACGCGCCTTTTGTTCACGGGAAAGGAGGTTCGTCCCGTGCCTATCAAAATTCCCGATCAGCTCCCCGCGACGAGCGCGCTGATAAAAGAAAACATATTTGTGATGACGGAGCACAGGGCCCTTCATCAGGACATCCGCCCGCTCAAGCTCCTCATCCTAAATCTCATGCCGACGAAGATCGTGACGGAGATACAGCTCCTGCGCAAGCTCTCGAACACCCCTCTGCAGATAGAGGTCGAGTTTCTCAGAACGCTGTCTCACGACGCGAAAAACACCGACGCCGAGCACCTTGAGGCCTTCTATACGAGCTTCGAGAGCGTGCGCGACCGCCGGTTCGACGGCATGATCATAACCGGCGCGCCCGTCGAGCAGCTCGACTTTTTCGACGTGGACTACTGGCCGGAGCTCTGCGAGATCATGGACTGGACGCGCACCAACGTCCACAGCACGTTCCACATCTGCTGGGGCGCGCAGGCGGGTCTTTTCCACCACTACGGCGTGAAGAAGTACGACCTGCCGAAAAAGCTCTCGGGCGTCTACCTGCACACGATGGAAAAGCCGCTGTCGCCGTTTTTCCGCGGCTTCAACGACGAATTCTTCGTCCCGCACTCCCGCTATACCGAGGTGCGCCGCGAGGACATCGAGGCCGTGCCCGAGCTCGAGCTCATGTCGACCTCCGAGCAGGCCGGCGTCTTCGCCGTCAAGAGCGTCGATAACCGCCGCATCTTCATAACGGGCCATCCCGAGTACGACGCGGACACGCTCGCGCTCGAGTATAAGCGCGATCTCGACAAGGGGATAAATCCGAGCGTCCCGGAAAACTACTTCATCGACGACGATCCGGGCAAGCCGCCGCGCGTCACGTGGCGCTCGCACGCCCAGCTTCTCTACAATAACTGGCTCAACTACTACGTCTACCAGACCACGCCGTACGATCTGCGCGGCGAGATGGAATAAACGACCTGCGCCCCGTATTGAAAAATGCGGGGCGCCGTGCTATTCTTTAGGCAGAGAAAACAGCATAAGGAGCGGATATCATGGCCAGCAACAACAGGATACTTTTCCACGGCAAGGGCGGCATGGTGCGCTACCGCGCGCCCGAGCCGAGCGAGGAAGAAAAAAACTATAAGCCCGGCATAAAATCAATTACCGAGGCTGCCCGCGAGGTCGAGGTCATCCGCGAGGCCGACGTCGTGGTCGTCGGAGGCGGCCCGGGCGGCTTTGCCGCGGCGCTTGCCGCCGCGCGCACGGGGGCCAAGACCGTCCTCCTCGAGAGGTACGGCCATCTCGGCGGCATGAGCACGGGCGGCCTCGTCAACATCGTCCCCAACCTCACGGACGTCTACGGGACGAGGTACATCGGCGGCATATGTCAGGAATTCCTTGACAGGATGGACGCCATCGGCGCTGCCTTCCGCCCCGACGAGGGCGAGTGGGGCTCGACGGAGGAAAACGTCCTCAAGTACTATAAGGACTCGAATTTCCAGCATTTCTTCATCCGCAAGAATCCCGAGGGTCAGGAGACGCTGCTCTATACGACCATCTTCGATCCCGAGCTCGGCAAGAACGAGATGAACCGCATGGTAGGCGAGGCGGGCGTCAAGCTCTACCTGCATTCGTGGGTGACGGACGTCGTCATGGACGGCAACACCGTCAAGGGGATTATCTTCCAGAGCAAGTCCGGCCGCAGAGCCGTTCTCGGCAAGGTCGTCATCGACTGCACCGGCGACGGGGACCTTCTGCCCTGCGCGGGCGCCGAGAGCAACGACGACATCGGCGAGGACATGCGCATAAAGCATCTGTGCTTCGGCTTCTGGATAGGCGGCGTGGACTTCCGCGCCTTCGACAAGTTCATGAGCCAGCGTCCCGACGACTGGATGAGGCTGAAAAACGTGCTCCACGACACGGGGCTCTACGTCAGCTTCTTCCGCGGCATGCTCAAGGATCAGGAGGACGTCGCGTGGTTCCACCCGCATTTCATCGCCGCCTCGCAGACGGACGTGGACGAGATGACGCGCGTCGACGTAGCCGGCCGCGACAAGGCCGTCAAGACGTGGGAGCTCCTGCGCTCCGAGGCGCCGGGCTTTGAAAAGAGCTATATCCGCCTGACCGCCCCGCAGCTCGGGACGACGGGCGGCCGCAGGGTCGTCTCCGAATACGACCTCACCGCGCCCGACCTCTGCCGCGACGAGCCCTTTGAGGATACGATCGCCATCTTCCCGAATAACGACCGCGGGCCGGACTCCCTGCGCTGGAGCAAGGTCTTCGTGCCGCTGCGCTCGCTCATTCCCGCAAAGGTGGACGGGCTCATGGTGGCCTGCCGCGCCTTCGGCTCCGACGACGAGGCGAACAACTGCTTCAACCTCGTGCCGCACTGCATGTGCTTCGGTCAGGCGGCCGGCATAACCGCCGCCATCGCCGCGCGCGACGGCATAAGGCCGCGCGACGTGCCCTATTCCGAGGTCCGCGAAAAGCTCCTCGCCGGCGGCGCGATCCTTCCCTGAGATTAAACGCAAAAGGCTGTACGGGTCTGCCGTACAGCCTTTTTTTCATATTATGATGCAGATGAGGCCGTTTCCGCCCTCGTTGGCGATGCGCTGTATCGTCTCCTGCAGCTTGCCTCGAGCCTCGGGGGAGAGCTTCTTTATCTTCGCCTGAACGCCCTCTGCCGCGACGTCGCTGAGCGGCTTGCCGAAGATGTTGGAATCCCATATCTTGCCTGTGTCGCCCTCGAATTCGCTCAGCAGGAAGTCTATCATGCCCTCGCTGCGCTGCCCGCCGCCGATGACGGGAGAGACCTCCGTCTCGATGTTGGCGAGTATCATGTGGATGGACGGGGCGGTCGCCTTCATCTTCACGCCGTAGCGCCCGCCGCGGCGCACGATCTCCGGCTCGGCGAGCGTCATCTCATCTGGGGAGGGCATGACTACGCCGTAGCCCGTCTCGCGCACCTCCGAGAGCGCCTCGGAAAACCGGTCGTACTCGCGTTTTGTGTCCTTCAGGCCGGTCAGCAGAGCGAGCAGCGCGCCGTCATCGGCGATCTCGAAGCCGCTGAGTTCGCTCAGAGTCGAGTAAAAGAGCTCCCTCGGCAGCGTCAGCGAGGCAGATACGCGCCCGACGGCGGGATCTATCTCCCTTATGCTCATCTCAGCCGAGTCGACGGACGCGCAGAGCGCGCGGACGGCGGGCTCCGCGTCGCGTATCCTGCTCATGCCGCCGCACTTATCGCGCACAGAGGCGAGCAGGCCCGTGCGCAGCGCATGATCCTCCGGAAGCGCGTCGAACCACGGGGGAAGGTAGAGCGCGAGCTCGCTCAGCGGGAACTCGCAGAGCACGCCGCGCAGAATCTCCTCGACGTCCGGCGCGTCGAGCGTCAGACAGTTCAGCGCGACGCAGGTGACGTTGTACTTTGCCGCAAGCTCGGCTCGGAGCGTCTGCGCCTCGTCGGAAGCAGGCTCGCGGCAGTTTAGCAGAACGACGAAGGGCTTGCCCTGCGCGCGCAGCTCGCGGACGCAGCGCTCCTCGGCCTCGACGTAGGCCTCGCGGGGGATGTCCGTTATCGAGCCGTCCGTCGTCATGACGACGCCTATCGTCGAATGCTCGGAGATGACGCGCCTCGTGCCCGTCTCGGCGGCCTCGCTCATCGTGACCTCATGATCGAACCACGGCGTCGCGACCATGCGCTCGCTTCCGTCCTCGGCCGAGCCGATCGCGCCGTCTATCATGAACCCGACGCAGTCGACGAGCCTGACCGAGAGCTTCACGCCGCCCTCGAGCGTCACCTCGACGCCGTCCTCGGGCACGAATTTAGGCTCGCTGGTCATGACGGCGCGGCCCGAGCCGCTTTGGGGGAGCTCGTCGCGCGCTCTTGCGCGGGCGTACTCGTCGTCGATGCGCGGGATGACGAGCGTCTCCATGAAACGCTTGATGAAGGTGGATTTCCCCGTCCTGACGGGGCCGACAACCCCTATGTAGATGCAGCCTCCGGTACACCGTGCTATATCCTCGTAAATGCTTTCCATGCTTTTTCCTCCCAATGCGTTATGCGCCGGCTTCTGTCTGATAATATGAGCTTCGCGCCGGAACTATGCGCGCGGGAAAGAAAAAACGCCGCGGGAGCGATATGCCCCCGCGGCGCGTGTGCGTGTAAGCTTATTTGGCGTTCTTTTCGTAGAGGATGCGCAGTCCGTCGAGCACGAGCGTCGGGTCGAAGCTCATCTTGTGGCTGCAGTACTTGATGATGGTCTCGCACAGGCCGCCCGTTGCGACGAGCGAGGCCTTTTCGCCGAGCTCCTCCTCGATGCGGTCGATTATCCCGTCGACCATGCCGGCGTTGCCGTATATGAGGCCGGACTGCATGCTCATGATGCTGTTCGTGCCGATGACGTGCTTCGGAGCCTCGAAGCTGATGCGGGGGAGCTGGGCCGCGCGCGATGCAAGCGCGTCGAAGCTGACCATGACGCCCGGATAGATGACGACGCCGCGCATGTCTCCGCGCGAATCGACGACGGAGAACTTCGTCGCCGTCCCCATATCGAGGACGATGATGGGCTTCGGGTACTTCGCTATCGCGGCGACGCACTCGACGGCAAGGTCGCTGCCGAGCTCGCTCGGATCGTCGATGACTATGTTGAGCCCCGTCTTGAGACCGGGCCCGACGACGAGCGTGCGCTTCCCGGTGAGCCGGTCGAGCACGTTTTTGAGCACGTTCGTCAGCGGGGGAACGACCGAGGAGATTATCGCGCCCTCTATCTCGGAGCGGTCTATGTCGTGTACCTCAAAAATGCTCCTGATGAGGACGATATACTCCGATTCCGTGCGCTCGAGATTGGTCGAGATGCGGGAAGAGAAGCATATCTCCGTTCCGTCGAAGCCTCCGAAAACTATATTGGTGTTGCCTATATCTACCGCAAGGATCATGACGTTTCCTTCTTTCGGGGAATTCAGTCTTTCTTGGTCAGGTCTTCGAACTTGTCGACGACGGTATCGACGGCCTCGGCGGCTTTGTCTTCGATCTTGTCGGCGGCGTCCTTCGCGCTTTCGACGACGGTATCGACGGCCTCGGCGGCTTTGTCCTCGATCTTGTCGGCGGCGTCCTTCGCGCCTTCGACGACGGTATCGACGGCCTCGGCGGCTTTGTCCTCGATCTTGTCGGCGGCGTCCTTCGCGCCTTCGACAACGGTATCGACGGCCTCGGCCGCTTTGTCTTCTATCTTGTCGGCCGCATCGGAGACCTTCTCCTTGACGGCGTCTGCGGCGTCTTCGGCCTTATCCTTTATATCTTCGACCTTGTCGGAAGCTTTGTCCTTAATGTCCTCGACCTTTTCCTTAACGTCTTCGATCTTGTCTTCGGCCTTGTCCTTAAGTCCTTCGACCTTATCTTTGACGTCATCGACCTTGTCTGCGGCCTTTTCTTTGATATCCTCGACTTTGTCGGCAGCCTTGTCCTTGAGGTCCTCGGCCTTCTCCTTGACGTCTTCGACCGCCTCTTCGGCTTTTTCCTTGAGGTCTTCGGCCTTGTCCTCGATCTTATCGGCGGCCTCGGAAGCCTTCTCCTTGACCTCCTCGACGGGGGAGGCGGGGGCGGCCTTCTTGACGGCCTTGGGCTGATCCTTCTTGACGAGGCGGATCAGGCGGAGGATGACCGGGCTGAGCACGATGTTGAAGATCATCTCGAAGATGAAGTTGAGGCCTATCATGCCTACGATGACGAACTTTATTCCCTGGCCCGCTTCAAGAGAGAAGGCTTCTTCAATGAGCGGGATGAAGAACAGAACGCTGCCTATGAAGAAGAGACCGGAATTGACGATGGGGCAGACGATAGCGGCCAGAATGACCGCGAGATACGCGTTTACCTTTTCAAACGCCTTGTAAACGAGGCCCGCGCAGAGACCCGCGGCGGCGCCCTTTATCAGGCAGACGATTATCGTGGCGAAGGGATTGAAATTGAGGAAGAATCCGGTATCCGGCTGAAGCAGAACGACAACGCCGAATACGAAGCCGAGCCAGCAGCCCGCCCAGGGGCCGTAGAGCGCGGCGCCTATTACGATGGGCACGAGAACGAGGGAAACGGAGAAGGGGCCGAACCTGATGAACTGCCCCAGTAGCTGGAGAACGATGACTATGGCCGTAAGTATGGCCACGCCGGTGAGTGTGCGGATCGCCATGGAACGCTTTTTGTTCATTTATAAAACCTCCTGCTGTCGCCCCGCCTTTGCGGGTACGGCGCAAATGTCGGAGAGAGTACCCTCCGCAAGGGCATTATATTATCGAAAAGCGCCAATGTAAAGGTTTTTTTGAAAGAGCGTTTTTTTGTATTGACAAAGGGAATGCTTTTTGCTAATATAGCGTAGCTGGTGATTCTGCTGGTGTAGCTCAGTCGGTAGAGCAGCTGATTTGTAATCAGCAGGTCGGGGGTTCAAGTCCGTCCACCAGCTCCATCGTCGTCGCAAGCTCCGTATCGTTCGCGGCCGCTTGCGCGGCGCTCATTCGCTCCGCTGCTCCTCCTCTCCATCCCGCAAACGCTTCGCTGGTTTGCGTGATGGGTAAGGGACGGGGGATGCGAAAACTTAATATGGGGGAATTCCCGAGTGGCCAAAGGGGGCAGACTGTAAATCTGTTGTCAGTGACTTCGGTGGTTCGAATCCACCTTCCCCCACCAAGCAAAAGACCCGTCCGTCCGGACGGGTCT
>JAFZOI010000035.1 GCA_017550645.1 Oscillospiraceae bacterium | reverse complement strand
GGCGAATGGCTCGGCGGCACCGCCACGACCGGCGTCTCCGAATACGGCTTCCTCTACGGCCTCTCCGGCTGGTGGTACACGATAGCCAACGGCATCGGCGTCTTGTTCCTGGGTCTGCTGTTTGCAAAGCTTTTCAGATCTCTTGAGACGGGCACCGTCCCCGGCATAATCGAGAAGTTCTTCGGCGTCAACGCGAGGACCGTCTCCTGCATCATCCTGACGATAGTCATGCTGGCGGTCGGCCTTTCGCAGATGATAGCCGCCGGCAAGCTCGGCGAGAACCTGCTGGGCATCCCGTTCTGGATATCCTGCGTCGCCTTCGCGATCATCTTCATCGTCTATACTCTGGCGGGCGGCATGAACGCCGTCGCCTCGACGAACGTACTGCATCTGATAGTCATGTACGTCGGCGTCATCGTAGCGATGATCATCGCCATCATCGGCGCAGGCGGCTTCAAGGGCTTCAGCGAGGGCATCACGGCTCTCGGCAACATGGAGGGCGAAAAGAGCTTCTGGAACATGTTCTCCATCGGCGGCAGCAAGGTCTCGAGCTGGATAATCGCGTCCCTGCTCGGCGCCTGCACGGCGCAGGCCGGCCTGCAGCCCGTCCTCTCGGCGAAGAGCGCGTCTCAGGCGCGCAAGGCCTGCATCATAACGGCCTTCGTCGCCGCGCCCTTCGGCTTCTTCACCGCCGCGCTCGGCATGGCCGCCCGCGTCATGTATGAAAACGGGACGCTGCTGCCCGGCGTCGAGAAGGCCGTCGCCGCCAAGAGCGCGCTGCCTCAGCTCATGCTCCACGGCATGCCGCCGCTCGCCGGCGGTCTGGTCATGGCGGCTATCCTCGCCGCCGTGCTCTCCACGGTCAGCCCCATCATCCTCGCCTCCGGCACGATGGTCACGCGCGACGTCTATCAGCGCGTCCTCCATCCCGAAGCCAGCGACGAGAAGGTCCTGAAGATGGGCCGCATCACGACGGCGCTCTCCGGCGTCATCTGCTGCGTCGGCGCCATCCTGCTCTGGAAGGCGTCCACCGTCCTCGAGCTGGTCTATGCCGCCTACTCCCTGCGCGGGGCGCTGTTCATCGTCGTCCTGCTCGGCATCTATTGGAAGCGCGCGAGCCAGAAGGGCGCGATATGCAGCATGATCCTGACCGCGATCGTCGCGGTCGGCTGGGTCGCCGTCAAGCTCGCGACGGGCTCCTACCCGATCAAGATAGGCAGCTTCGCCATCACCGAGACCTACGCCGCCGTCGTCGTCGCCTTCGTAACGACGAT
The DNA here is from genome assembly GCA_017550645.1 of Oscillospiraceae bacterium. Taxonomy (GTDB): domain Bacteria; phylum Bacillota; class Clostridia; order Oscillospirales; family Oscillospiraceae; genus RGIG7949. The sequence continues at coordinate 24,822 of JAFZOI010000035.1, read as the reverse complement.
AATCTTCAGCCTCATCCTCCCCGACAGAGGCAAGAACGACGAGCTCAAGGCCGCGTGAACACATCGATGAAAAGCCTCCCGCGCTCCTGTGGGCGCGGGAGGTTTTTTGTGCCTCCGCGGCATTGAAAAAGCGCGGAAAAAAGAGTATAATATTCCAATCACGCCCGCATACGGGGCAAAAAGGATATAGGAAAAGGGAGGCGGGAAAATGAAAGAGCTCATTTCGCTTCCCGCTTCGGAGATCGCGGCCTACGGCGGCGCCGCCGAGCGGGAGATACGCGCCCTCGGCTGCGACGGCGCGGAGCTCATCTGGAGCGGGGAGGACCTCCCCGCGGAGCTGCCCTGCCCGGATTGCCTCGGCTACCATCTCGTCTTCTATCCCGACTGGCTCGACTTATGGAACGGGGACTTCGCCGCGCTCGAACGCAAGTTCGGCTCGGAGGAGAAGTGGCGCGCCTTTTTCGGCGGCGACCGCTCCGAGCTGCTTGCCCAATACGCCGCCGACATGGCCCGCGCCGCGTCCATCGGGGCGAAGTACGTCGTCTTCCACGTCTCCGACGTCTCCGTCGAGGAGGGCTATACCTATAAGTGGCTCCACTCCGACGAGGCCGTCATCGACGCGGCGGCGGAGCTGATAAACCTGCTCTGCGAGCGGGAAAAGCCGCCCTTTGCCGTCCTCGTGGAAAACCAGTGGTGGCCCGGCTTTACGTTCACCGATCCGAAGAAGACCGCCCGCCTCATGGACGCCATCGAGACCGCCGATAAGGGAATACTTCTCGACGTCGGGCACCTCATGAACGCCGATACCGCCCTGCGGACGCAGGAGGAGGGCGCGGAGTTCGTCGCCGAGATGATACGCGCCCACGGCAAGCTCGCCGGCAGCATACGCGCGATGCACCTTCATTACTCGCTCTCGGGCGAATATGTCCGCGCGAACACGGGCCGCCTGCCCGATCTGCCGGAGGAGTATTTCGAGCGCTTCGCCGTCAGCTACGCGCACATACTGAACATCGACCGGCACCTGCCGTGGACGAGCCCCGCCGTATCGAAGCTCGTCGGCCTCGCGGGGCCGGAGTACCTTACGCACGAGCTCTCGGCCGACGGCCCGGAGGCGCGCCTCGCCGCCGTGCGCACGCAGCGCGCCGCGCTGTGGGGAGAAAAGCTTTGAAGCGGCTCGTCGTCGGCATGCTCGCCCACGTCGATTCCGGGAAGACGACGCTGACCGAGGCGCTTTTATTCACCGCGGGCGAGATACGAAAGCTCGGCCGCGTCGACCACGCCGACGCTTTCCTCGATACCGACGAGATAGAGCGCAGCCGCGGCATAACCGTCTTCGCCAAGCAGGCCGTACTGCGCCTCGCGGAGGCGGAACTGACCCTGCTCGACACGCCCGGCCACGCCGACCTCGCCTCCGAGACGGAGCGCGCGCTCGACGCGCTCGACTACGCCGTGCTCGTCATAAGCGCGGCCGACGGCGTGCGCGGACATACGGAAACTCTCTGGCGTCTGCTCAAAAAGCACCGGACGCCGACTTTTATTTTTATAAACAAAATGGACCGCCCCGACGCGGACGCGGCGAAGCTGCTCGCGCTCGTGCGCGAAAAGCTCTCCGATTGCTGCGTCGATTTCGGCTCGGCGTCGCTCGCCGACGATCTCGCCATGTGCGACGAGACGCTCATGGAGGATCTGCTGAGCCTCGGCTCCGTGCCGGACGCCGACGTTGTGACCGCCATAGCGCGGCGGCGCGTCTTCCCGTGCTTTTTCGGCTCCGCGCTGAAGCTCGAGGGCATAGACGCCCTGCTCGCCGCGCTCGAAAAATACACGCGCGAGCCGCCCCGCATGGAGAGCTTCGGCGCGCGCGTGTTCAAGATAGGCGAGGACGCGCAGGGCACGCGGCTGACTTACCTCGCGCTGACGGGCGGCAGCCTCAAGGTCAAGACGGCGCTCTCCGGCGTCGGGCAGGACGGGGAGAGGTGGACCGAGAAGGCCGACCAGCTCCGCATCTATTCCGGGACGAAGTACGCCCTCGAGGAAGAGGTGTTCCCCGGGCAGATCGCCGCCATCACGGGCCTTACGAAGACGCGCCCCGGCGAGGGGCTCGGCGTCCAGCCGCCCTCCGACGCGCCGACGCTCGAGCCCGTCATGTCGTGCGCCGTCCTGCTCCCCGAGGGGGACGACCCGCACGCGGCGCTCGCGAAGCTTCGCCGCCTCGAGGAGGAGGAGCCGATGCTCCGCCTGACGTGGGACGGGGCGGATATCCGCGTCAGCCTCATGGGGCAGGTCCAGCTCGAGGTCATAAAGGCGATAGTAAAGCGCCGCTTCGGCATGGACGTCGATTTCGGACCCGCCCGCGTCGTATATAAGGAGACGATAGCCCGCGCCGTCGAGGGCGTGGGGCACTACGAGCCCCTGCGCCACTACGCGGAGGTGCACCTTCGCATGGAGCCGGGCGAGCGGGGGAGCGGCCTCGTCTTCGCCTCCGACTGCCGCACCGACGATCTCGACCTCAACTGGCAGCGCCTCATCCTCACGCACCTCGCCGAGAAGACCCACGTCGGCGTGCTGACGGGCGCGCCGATAACGGATATGAAGATAACGCTCGTCTCCGGGCGCGCGCACCTCAAGCATACCGAGGGCGGCGACTTCCGCCAGGCGACGTACCGCGCCGTCCGGCAGGGCCTCCGCCTGGCCGGGACGGTCCTGCTCGAGCCGTGGTACGACTTCACGCTCGAGGTCCCGCAGGGCTCCGTCGGCCGCGCCATGAGCGACATTCAGCGCATGTGCGGGCGCTTCGGCGCGCCCGAAACGGAGGGGGAGACGGCCGTCCTGCGCGGCAGCGTCCCCGCCGCGACGTCGGGGGACTATCGGCGCGACGTGCTCGCCTATACGGCGGGGCGCGGGAGCTTTACCTGCGTCTTCCGCGGCTACGAGCCCTGCCACAACGCCGACGAGGTCGTCGCCGCCTCCGGCTATGACCCGGATTCCGACGTCGAGAACACCGCCGACTCCGTCTTCTGCGCCCACGGCGCGGGCTTCGTCGTCAGGTGGGACGCAGTCTATTCGCATATGCACATCCCCGCCGAGAAGGACAGAAAGGCCCTTGAGCCCGCCGCAGCCGATCTCCTGCGCGACCGCGCCGCCGCCTACTGCGACTCCCTCGCGCGCGATAAGGAGCTGCTCGCCATCTTCGAGCGGACCTACGGCCCCGTCAAGTACGACCTGCGCCGCGCCCTCGCCCCGGGCGGGGAGGCCGCCATGCGCCGCGCCAAGGCGGCGCCGGACCTGCGCGAATACCTGCTCGTCGACGGGTACAATATCATCTTCGCCTGGGACGATCTGCGCGCCCTCGCCGCCGACAGCATGGAGGCCGCGCGCAGCAGCCTGATAAACCTCATGTGCAACTATCAGGGCGTGCGCCGCTGCGAGCTCATCCTCGTCTTCGACGCCTACCGCGTCCACGGCGGGCGAGGCTCCGTCGAGCGCGTGCACAACATCAACGTCGTCTATACCCGCGAGGCGGAGACGGCCGACATGTATATCGAGAAGGTCGCCCACGGCCTCGGGGAGCGCCGCCGCGTCCGCGTCGCGACGTCGGACGGGCTCGAGCAGCTCATCGTCCTCGGGCAGGGCGCGCGCCGCATCTCCGCGGAGGCCTTCCGCGCCGAGGTCGACGAGACCATGCGCGCCATCCGCGACTACCTCGCGAAAATGCAGTAAAAAAGAAACGCCCTGCAAGTCTCTTGCAGGGCGTTGTTGCATTACGCGGCCGTCAGTTAACGGAGTTCAAGACCGACATGATTTCTTCGTGCGTCAGATCGCCGACGTCGACGCCGACGTACGTATCGCCGTAAACGACGTACAGAAAGCCTTTGCCGGAAAGATCGTCGGGAAGCTCGTCAAAAGAGTAAGTCTCAGCTTTCGTTTCGGGCTTGAAGCTCAGAACGGATACGGAGAAATCAAGCGTGTCCGGAACGTCCTCCTGAGAATCGTCAAAAGCGGTGTCGCCGAAAGAGTAGCTCGCGCTCAGCAGATAATAGACGGCGCCGTTTTTCATGGTGGTTTTATATAGGCCCGCATGCCTGAAACGATAACCGTCCGGGATGACAGAGGGAAGGCGCCGCCCCAACTGCTCGACGCGATACGCCTCTTCTTCGGACAAGCCGATCAAGACGGCGTCGGAAACGTCGGCAAGGCTCTCGCCCTCGGGGAAGACCGCGAGGCTCGCCACGATCGGGTCCATTCCTTCGGGGAGATCGCCGGGCAGCGTTCCGTCGATATCGCCCTCATGTCCGGCGTCTCTCAGACCCGTACCGCGCCTGAGATCAAGTCGGCCGGACCCAAGTATCGCGGTCACGGCGATAAGCAGGGCGAAACAAGCCGCGGCGGGTATCAGCGCTTTTTTGGCTTTTGATATATATCTATCCTTGTCCTTATTTTCGTGCAATGAACGGTTCCGCGCCATTATCGCGGAGAACATGCGCTCTTGTGCCAAAGCGCTCGGCCCGATCTTGTTCCAAGAAGCTATGATCGCTTCATTTTTCATCGAAATCATCACCTAACCTTTCTTTGAGAATAGCACGGGCTTCATGAAGATGATTGCGGATCGTAGACTGCGGCTTCTTCAGGATGCCGGCTATTTCCGCGCCGGAAAATCCCTCGTAGTAGTGCAGATAAACTACGGCCTTGTACTTATCGGGAAGAGCCATGACGGCCTGAAAGACGTCGTCGATCTCGGGCTCGTCCGAGCCCGGAAGTGTAGGACAGTCCTCAATACTTTCGCGTCTGCGCCACCAATGCCGCAGAACGTTTTTGCACACGTTCGAAGCGGTCCTGATGAGCCATGCCTTTTCATGCTCCTCGCCGTCGAAGGCGGGCCCGCTCCTTATAAGCTTGAAAAACGTCTCCTGAACGGCGTCCTCGGCGTCGGCAGGATCTTTCATATATGCAAAGCAGACGCGATAAACGGTCTTGACGTGCCGCGAGTAGATCTCCGCGATCTCTTTGTCCGTACGCAACAAAGAGTCTGACATATTGCCCTGCCTCCTTTCACTACTAATACAATCGAAGACGCCGAAACGCCGGGAAAAACGCAATCGCCGCGAAAGCGCTCCGCGGCGATTGCGTTATTTATTTCAGAAGATCGTATATGCTCTCGACGGTTTTCGCGTCGAGCATCCTCCGCGAGGCCGTATGTATCGCGCGGTCTATCTCCTCCGCGCTGTTGAGGATATATTGGCTTTCGACGGGGCTGTTGTCCTGAAGCAGTATGGCGTATCCCTCCACCCATGCGTTTAGCCCGTAGTAATCGAGGTAGCGGGCGAGTATCCAGACCTGACGCTTTACCTGCTTTATCGGGTTTTTGACCGTTTTTTCGTACGTGTTCCCGCCGCGCGAGGTCTTGTATTTGACCCATTCGTAGTCGTCTTCGCCGCCGACGATGTACCTGGAGTAGTTTTTGACCTCGATGACGAAAACTCCGTATTTGTTCACGACGACGCAGTCCATCTCGGCGGGCTTGCCGTCGGACTCTATCTGGACGTTCGTGACGAGGCGGTCGTCCTCGCGCAGTACCGTTTCGACGATCCTCTGCACGGCCTTTTCGCCGTTCATCCCGGCGAGCTTATGTTCCGGGGTGAAGAGCAGGTCGAAAAAGCCCATCCGGTCTCCGGTACGGGCGTTTTTGAAGTATAAAACGAGAGCGAAGACGATGACGGCGACCGCAAGGATACCCAGCGCGATATATAACATCAAGCCGCCTCCTCCCATTTTGATTTAACGCGATTATACCCTTATGCTTATCTCGCCCGAGAAGAGGGCGTCCTCGCCGCCGCCGTCGTACCTGACGAGCAGGCGGCAGTTTTCGTCCGTGCCGAGGACGGTTGCGGGCCGCGGCCCCTCCGGCGCGAGGACGGTTATCTTCGTTCCGGGCGGCGTGACGCGCCGCGCGTAGCCCTCGAGGGGCTCGCCGCGCCCGACTACGTCGTATAGCCGCGTAAAAGAGGCGGCTATGCGGGAGGCGAGCCTTTCCCGCAGACCGGGGACGGGCTCCGCGGTCAGCGCCCCGGCTATGTCCGCGAGCTCGGCGGGGAAGCCGCCGCGCGGCGCCGAGACGTTGACGCCTATGCCGACTACGGCGTATTCGAGCCCGTCCGCCCCCGCCGAGGACTCGACGAGGATGCCGCAGACCTTTTTCCCGTCCAGCAGGACGTCGTTGACCCATTTTATCCCCGGCGCGAGGCCGAGCTCGGCCTCAATGGCTTCGCAGGCGGCGCAGGCGGCCGCCGCCGTCAGCAGTACGGCGCGCTCCGGGGAAAAGCGCGGCCGCAGCAGTATGCTCATGTAGAGCCCCGTGCCGCCGGGGGAGAAGAAGGAGCGCCCGCGCCGCCCGCGCCCCGCCGTCTGCCGCTCCGCGACGACGACGAGACCCTCGGCTTCGCCCCTGCGCGCGGCCTCGGCCGCGACGGCGTTCGTCGACTCCGCGCATTCAAGCGCGAGCAGTCTGTACCCCTCGGGAAGTGTTATTTCCATGTCGGTTCTCCAATATAGGAAAAATCAAAGCGCGTCCTTCGGGCAGGCCTTGACGCACTCCATGCAGAGGATGCACTCGGTGCCGTTGAGGCGTTTGCGGGAGTTATCGGTGACGTCGACGTCCATGGGGCAGACGCGGCGGCACTTCCCGCAGGAGACGCACTTGGACTTATCGCATTTTATCCTGAAAAGCGAAAAATAGCTCGCGGGCTTGAGGAATACCGTCACCGGGCAGACGTACTTGCAGAAGGCGCGGTTGTCCTTCAGGGCGAAGGCGAGCGCTATCCCGGCCGCGTAATAGAGGACGTTGCCGATGATGAACGCCCAAAACATGATGCGCTCGATATTGCCCGCGCGGAAGAAAAACAGCGCGCCGACGAAGACGAGCGATGCGGCGAAGACGATATAGCGTATAAAGCCGAGCTTGCGCCTCGGCCCGCGCGGGGTCTTGAAGGGCAGGAAGTCGAGCGCCATAGCCGTCCAGCAGGCGTAGCCGCACCAGCCGCGCCCGAAGATGAGCGGCCCGAAGAGCTTCGCGACCGCGTAGTGTATGACGGCGGCCTCGAATACGCCCGTAAAGAGGTAGTACCAGAAGCCCTCCAGCTGCATGTTCTCCCCGCGTATGAGCCCGAGGTAGACGAGCATGTAGAGCCCGACGAGCAGCTGCACGACGCGCCGCGCGTGCTTATATTTTAGTATGAAGAGAAGTATCCCCAGCGAGATCGAGACGCCTATGTAGCTGAAGTTGAAGAGGTAGAATATATTGTCCTTCGTCAGCCACAGCGTGACGGCGACCGCCTCGAAGAGGACGAACATTATTATCGGCCATGCGTATTTTTTCATTTCCGGCCCTCCCGCTTTACGCGAAGCAATATTAGCACGCCGCGGGCAGCGGTGTCAACGCAAAAGGCCGATTGCAAATTGACGGCGCGGGTGATAAAATAATATATCTGACAAAAACCGCTTCGGAGGGAAGACGATTGCCGCAGCTTGAGACCGTTTCGGACGAGGAGCTCGCCCGACAGAGAGAGATAATGGCCGAGATAGCCCGCCTTAACGAGGGCCGGCGCCCGCTCGCCCTCGTGGACACCTACGGCTGCCAGCAGAACGAGGCCGACAGCGAGCGCATTCGCGGCATGCTCCGCCTCATGGGCTATGAGTTTACCGAGGACGAGTACGCGGCCGATCTCATCGTCGTCAATACCTGCGCCGTGCGCGAGCACGCCGAGCAGCGCGTGCTCGGAAACGTCGGCGCGCTCAATCATACGAAAAAAGCCAAGCCCGAGCAGAAGATAGTCCTCTGCGGCTGCATGGTCCAGCAAAAGCACATGGCCGAGCGCGTGAAAAAGTCCTACCCCATAGTCGACCTCGTCTTCGGTCCGCACGAGCTGTATCGCTTCCCCGAACTCATGCGGACGATGCTCGGGCGCTCTAAGCGCGTCTTCGCCGTGCGCGAGACGCCGGGGGAGTACGTCGAGGGCCTCCCCGTCGAGCGGAGCAGCCCGCTGAAGGCGTGGCTCACGGTCATGTACGGCTGCAACAACTTCTGCTCGTACTGCGTCGTGCCCTACGTGCGCGGGCGCGAGCGCAGCCGCCGCGCCGCCGACGTCATTGACGAGGCGCGCCGCCTCGTCGAGTCCGGCGTGAAGGACATCACCCTCCTCGGGCAGAACGTCAATTCCTATGGTCACGACCTCGACGAGGGGCACGATTTCGCCTACCTCATCGAGAAGATAAACGCCATCCCCGGCGACTTCGTCATCCGCTTTATGACGAGCCACCCGAAGGACGCGACCGAGCGCCTTTTCAGGACGATGGCCGACTGCGAGAAGGCCGCCAAGCACATACATCTGCCGTTTCAGTCCGGCAACGACGAGATACTGCGCGCCATGAACAGACACTACACGCGCGACGGGTATCTCCGTCTCGTGGACAAGGCGCGCGAGCTCATGCCGGGAGTGTCGCTCACGAGCGACGTCATCGTCGGCTTCCCCGGCGAGACGGACGGGCAGTTCGAGGACACGCTCGACCTCGTGCGGCGCGTGCGGTTCGATCTTCTGTTTACTTTTATCTTCTCCCCGCGCGTGGGGACGCCCGCGGCCTCCATGCCCGACCCCTTCACGCGCGAGCAGAAGCAGGCGCGCTTCGACCGCCTGCTGGAGCTTCATAACGAGATATCCGCGGCCAAGCAGGCCGAGCACGTCGGCCGCGTGGAGCGCGTGCTCATAGACGGCGGCGAGACGGGCCGCCTCACGGCGCGCACGGGCGAAAACCGCCTCGTGCACGTAAACGCGGACAAGTCCCTCATAGGCGAGTTTCGCGACGTGCTGATAACAGACAGCACGACATGGAGCCTCGAAGGAAAGCTGGTGTGACGATGCCCGACGCAACGACCCCCATGATGCAGCAGTACCTGCGCATAAAGGAGCAGGCGGGCGACTGCATACTCTTTTTCAGGCTCGGCGACTTCTACGAGATGTTCAACGAGGACGCGATCACGGCCTCGCGCGAGCTCGACCTCATGCTCACGACCCGCGACAGAGGCAAGGAGAAGGACGAGCAGACCCCGATGTGCGGCGTCCCGTACCACAGCGCCGAGAGCTACATCGCGCGCCTCATCGCCAAGGGCTACAAGGTCGCCATCTGCGAGCAGACGGAGGACCCCGCGCTCGCCAAGGGGCTCGTCGACCGCGATATAATAAGATTCATAACCCCCGGCACGGTGGTCGAATCCTCCATGCTGGAGGAGGGCCGCTCCAACTACGTCTGCACGGTCTATCTCGACGGCGAAGCGGGAGCGGTCTGCTTTGCCGATATATCGACAGGCGAGCTCGAGCTCGCGGACTTCCCCGACGGGGAGGCCGAGGCGCACATTGCCGCCGAGCTCACGCGCTACATGCCCGCAGAGGCCGTGCTCAATACGGCCGCGGCGCAGAGCGGGGAGATAAGCGCGCTTTTGACCAAGCGGCTCTTTTGCCCCGCGCAGACCTATGACGAGCTCTTCGAGCCCGCGCGCGCCGAGGAGGCCTTCAGGCAGCAGTTCCCCGCCGAGAGCGAAGCTTTCGGCGACGGGTCGCCTGCGGCGATCTGCGTCGGCGCGCTCGTCGGGTATCTGCGCGACACGCAGAGGACGGAAAGACTCAATATAGGCGGCCTGACGCGCTACGGGTCGGGCAGCTTCATGGAGCTCGACTATACGGCACGGCGCAATCTCGAGCTGACGGAGAACCTCCGCGCGCGCGAAAAGCGCGGCAGCCTCCTCTGGGTGCTCGACAGGACGAAGACCGCCATGGGCGGGCGCGAGCTGCGAAGCTGGATAGAAAAGCCGCTCCTTTCCCCGACGGTGATACGCAGGCGGCAGGCCGCCGTCGGGGAGCTCTTCGACTCGACCGTGACGCGCGGCGACGTCATCGAAGAGCTCAGGAGCATAGGCGACATGGAGCGCATTCTCGGCCGCATGGTCTTCGGCAGCGGGAACTGCCGCGATCTGCGCGGCTTCGCCTCCTCGTTCGAGCCGCTCCCGCGCATAGCGGAGCTGCTCGCCGGGGCGCGCTCGGCGGCGCTGAAGGCCATATCCGCGCTTGATCCCCTCGAGGATATCCGCGGACTCATAGACGACGCCATCGGAGACGATCCCCCCATATCCGTCCGCGAGGGCGGCATGATACGCGAGGGGTACGATCCCGAGGTGGACAGGCTACGCGCGCTCACCAACGGCGCGAGGGACGCCGTCGCCGCCATAGAATCGACCGAGCGCGAGCGCACGGGCTTCAAGAAGCTCCGCGTCGGGTATAACAAGGTCTTCGGCTATTATATCGAGCTGCCGCGCTCAGTCAGCGACGAGGTGCCCGAGGACTATATAAGAAAGCAGACGCTCGTCAACTCCGAGCGCTTCATAACCGAGGAGCTCAAAAAGCTCGAGAGCGATCTTCTGACCGCGCGCGAGCGCCTGACCGACCTCGAATACCGCATATTCTGCTCCGTGCGCGAGCAGGTCATCGCCGCATCCGACAGGATAAGGGCGACCGCCGCCTCCATAGCCGAGCTCGACGCGCTCGCGTCGCTGGCCGAGGTCGCCGTGCGCAACAACTACTGCATGCCCGACGTGGACGTCTCCGACGCCATCGACATAGTCGACGGGCGGCATCCCGTCGTGGAGGTGATGCAGCGCGACGTCCCGTTCGTGCCGAACGACACGCATCTCAACTGCGGCGAGCGCCGCGTCGCCATCATAACCGGGCCGAACATGGCCGGAAAATCGACCTACATGCGCCAGACGGCGCTCATCGTCCTCATGGCGCAGATGGGCGGCTTCGTGCCGGCCCGCAGCGCGCATATCGGCATATGCGACCGCATCTTTACCCGCATCGGCGCCTCCGACGATCTCGCCGCCGGCCGGTCGACCTTCATGGTCGAGATGGCGGAGGTCGCGGCGATACTCGCCGAGGCGACGAAGTCGAGCCTCATAATCCTCGACGAGATAGGCCGCGGCACCTCGACCTACGACGGCATGGCCATCGCGCGCGCCGTCCTCGAATACTGCGCGGGGACGCTCGGGGCAAAGACGATGTTCGCCACGCACTACCACGAGCTGACCGAGATGGAAAAGCTCATCGGCGGCGTTTTCAATCTCAATACGGCCGTCAAAAAGCGCGGCGAGGACATAGTTTTCCTGCGCCGCATCGTTCCCGGCGGGGCCGACAGGAGCTACGGCGTCGAGGTCGCGAAGCTCGCGGGAGTGCCCGCGGGGGTCGTGCGCCGCGCGAGAGAGGTGCTCAAGGTGCTCGAAAACGGGGAGGAGAAGTTCGCCGCGTCGCTCGCTCCGCCCGAGGAGCTCGACGAGCAGATAACGATAGAGGACGCGGCCTCCCGCGCCCTGCGCGAGACGCTGAAGAACACCGACCTCAACACGCTCACGCCCATCGAGGCGATGAACCTTCTGTTCGCGCTCAAAAAGAGCCTTGAATGAGAAAACAAAAATGCGGAGCGGGAATTTTCCTGCTCCGCATTTCTTTATTCGTTTATCAGCTCGCGGGCCCGCGCCAGAAGCGGCCCGCGCTCATTTTTCAGCGTCCCATCCAGCGTCTCGCCGAGCAGCGCCTCGAGGATGCGCCCCATCTCCGGCCCGCTCGGGACGCCGAGCTCCATGAGCTCCGCGCCGCCAATTTTGAGCTCCGCTGCTGTCAGCGGCGGCTTCTGCGCCAGCACGCGCTCCAAAAGCGCCTCGCCCTCGGAAAGGCGCTGCAGCCTGCTCTCCGCCGAGGCCGGGGCTCTGGCGGAGCCGTCGGCGCGCTTGACCTCGATGAGCATGCGGACTTGTCTTTCGCCGAGTTTTGCGAGCAGCCTGCGCATGCCGGCCTCCGTGTCGGGGAGCGGTTCGTCGTGTATCTTCACGAGCGTCGTGACCTCTTCGCGCGTCTCGCGGTCCGTTTTGAGGCGGCGAAGGCACGCCTCAGCCATCTCTGCCCCGGCCGCGCCGTGGCCCCTGAACCGGCCGCGTCCCGTCTCGTCCATGCGGTATTTCGAGGGCTTTCCCATGTCGTGAAGGAGCAGCGTCAGCCGGACGGCGGCCTCGTCCTCCGGCGCGGCGGCGACGGCGCGCACGGTGTGCTCCCAGACGTCATAGATGTGGTGCGGGGAGTGCTGCGCGAAGCCCACCGTCGGCGCGAGCTCGGGAACGGCGGCCGTGACGACCTCCGGATATCCCAGCAGCGCCGCGTCGACGTGCTTTCCGCGAAGGACGCCGAGAAGCTCCGAATAGACGCGCTCGACGCTGATCTCTTTGAGATAGGGCGCGCATTCGCGCATGGCGCGGTCCGTCTCCGGCTCAGCCTCGAAGCCGAGGCGGGATATGAAGCGGAGCGCGCGCAGTATGCGCAGAGCGTCCTCGGAAAAGCGCTCCTTCGGAACGCCGACGCAGCGCAGGACGCCCGCCGCGAGGTCGTCCCTGCCCCCGAAGGGGTCGACGAGCCCGTCCTCCGGCGACCACGCCATCGCGTTTATCGTAAAATCGCGCCGCGCGAGGTCGGCGCGGATATCGCCCGTAAAGCTGACGCCGGAGGGGCGGCGGCGGTCAAGGTACGCGCCCTCGGTGCGGAGCGTCGTTATCTCGATCGGGCGGTCCAGCAGGGCGGTGACGGTCCCGTGCTTTTCGCCCGTGCGCGCCACGCGCTCAAAGAGCGCCGCCGTCTGCTCTGGAAGGGCGGCCGTGCAGACGTCCCAGTCCGCGGGCTCCGCTCCGAGCAGGCTGTCGCGCACGCAGCCGCCGACCGCCCACGCGGGAAAGCCTGCCCCGCGCAGCCGGTCGAGCACGTATTTCGCCGAGGGATCGAGCTTCATGGCGCCCTCCTTAACTTATATGCTGCAGCATATTCTATCAAAAATACGTCTTCATATCAAGAGAGGCTAAGGCTAGGGGAATCGAACCCCTGCCGGTTTCTGCGGGCTCATTTCCGCCGATGCGTCGTTGAGCCCCTTGAAAATAAAAAGCTATTATTCTCTGCGGGACTCGCCTTGTCTCGACGAAAATGAGCTCCGCAGAAACTGCTTCGCACTCGTAAGTGAGCAATTTTCGAGGGATTATTGTTCTGACGAGAGCAGCCGGGCCGGCGCCCGGCAAGCGAGTCGGGGCAAAAAATCACCGAAAAGGGCCGCTTACGAGCGGTAGGGGGTTCGACTCCCCTAGCCTCAACTCCCTGTCGATTGACTTGATCGGCATAAAGTGATAAAATAAACGATAATTTACTGCGGCCGGATATAGTCGCGGCCGCGCTCCAAGGCTGGCGTGATATGGATATACCTCTCATCTCGGACCCGCGCTGCGAGTGCCACGGGCACGTCATAATGGACGGCGTGGACTTTAAAAGCGCCGTCATGCTCCATAAATACGGCCCCGATCTCGCGGCGATACGCTCCGCGCTCTACGACATGGACGAGGCGCGCGTCGAGTATTTCCGCGACGGGGGAGACGCGCTCAGCGTCTCCGGGGCCGCCCGCCCGATAGCGCGGGAGGAATTCGGCATCGACTACGTCACGCCCGTCTTCGCCACGCATAAAAAGGGGCGCTACGGCGGCATAGTGGGCCGCGCCTTCGAGACGATGGCGGATTTCCGCGCCCTGCTGCGCGAGGCCGAGGCCGCGAAGGCCGATTTCGTCAAGGTCATGGTCTCGGGCCTGCTCGATTTCAATTCCTTCGGCGCTCTCTCGTGCCCTTCGCTGACGGCGGAGGAGATGCGCGAGATAGCGGAGGCCGCCCACGGAGAGGGCTTCGCCGTCATGGCGCACTGTAACGGCGCGGACGCGGTCAAGGCCGCCGTCGCCGCCGGCATTGACAGCATAGAACACGGCTATTTCATGGACGACGCGGCCATAGCCGACGTCGCCGCGTCGGATACGATATGGGTGCCGACCCTCGCCGCGACCGCGGGTTTCATAGACCGCCCCGGGACGGGGGAGGGCGTGGCCGCCGCCATCGTCGCCGATCAGATCGAAAAGCTCGCCCGGGCCGCCGCGCTCGGGGCTAAGATAGCCAGCGGGTCCGATGCGGGCGCCTTCGGCGTGCCGCACGCGACGGCGCTGGATCAGGAACTCGCGCTGCTCTCATTTTTGAGCGCCGAGGACGTGGACGCAGCCAACGCGGAGCTGCGCCGCCGCTTCAGGCGCGATTAGATCAGGAGGAAGCATGAAAACGTTCATTCCCGAGGGCTATCGCTCCTCGCTCGGCCTCTACGACACGCAGAAGGCCATCGGCCAGATAAAAAGCGTATTCCAGATAAAGCTCTGCTCCGCGCTGCACCTAAAGCGCGTGACGGCGCCGCTCTTCGTCGACCCGTCGACCGGCCTCAACGACAACCTCAACGGAGTCGAGCGCCCCGTCGGCTTCGATATCCCCGGCGCGGGCATAGACGCCGAGGTCGTCCAGTCGCTGGCAAAGTGGAAGCGCCTCGCGCTCGCGAGGTACGGCTTTTTCCCCGGCAACGGCCTCATAACCGACATGAACGCCATCCGCCGCGACGAGGAGCTCGACAACCTCCACAGCGTCTACGTCGACCAGTGGGACTGGGAGAAGGTCATAACGCGCGAGCAGCGCAATTTGGATTTCCTCGAGGCGACGGTACGGCGCATAGTCTCCAGCATATGCGGGACGCTCGACGAGCTCCGCTGGAGCTACGACGCGCTCGACACCGAGCTAACGCGCGAAGTGAAGTTCATAGGCTCCGACGAGCTCGAGCGGCTCTATCCCGACCTCACGCCCAAGGAGCGGGAAAACGAGATAACCCGCGAATACGGGACGGTGTTCATCGAGAAGATAGGCGCCCCGCTCGCCTCCGGCGCCCCGCACGACGGGCGCGCGCCGGACTATGACGACTGGCAGCTCAACGGCGACCTGCTCATGTGGCACGAGCCGCTCGGCCTCGCGCTGGAGATAAGCTCCATGGGCATCCGCGTGGACGAGAAGTCCATGGCCTCCCAGCTGGAGGCCGCCGGCTGCGAGGAGCGCGCGAACCTCCTTTTCCATCAGCTCGTGCTGACGGGTCAGCTCCCGCTGACGATAGGCGGCGGCATCGGCCAGTCGCGCCTTTGCATGCTTCTTCTCGGCAAGGCGCACATCGGCGAGGTGCAGGCCTCCATATGGGACGGGGAGACGCAGCGCATATGCTCGGCTGCGGGAGTCATGCTCCTTTGATCCTTTCAAAAAGATAAATACGAGGGAGGCAGAGATGAAAAAGATCCTTCCTATAATTCTTACGATTTTGCTGATATGCGCAGGGTTGACCGGCTGCGGGACGAAACAGACAGCCCCCAAGGCGACTGCGACGCCCAGACCCGACTTTTTCGAGGTCATAACGGACGACCGCGCGACCGTGTTCGCGGCCAATTACGAGACCGACAAGCCCGTCTGCGTGACCTATATCGCGACGGAAAACGGCATCACGACGTCGTCGTCCGTTTACGACGCGGAGACGATAGACGCCGTCTTCGAGGCGCTCTCGGAGCTTACGGTCGGCGATGAATGCACCTCGTTCATCGTAGGCTATGAAAAGACCTTCGTCTTCACTATGGAGGACGGGCGGGAGTATTCCTTCTCGTTCAACATCATCTCCATCGAGATAGACGGCGTCGATCGCGTCATTTTTAATGACAACATGCTCTGGTCGATAGACTTCCCGACGAGCTCCGGACCGACGCTTGCCGACATGCTCGCCGACGGCGACGCGGTCGTGGCCTCCGCGATCTATGCTGCCGAGCCGACCGGCGCGGAGTTTTCCTATAACGGCGGCGGGGTCTCCTTCTCGGCCGATCCGGACGTCGCGGGCAGAGCGGCGAGGATAGTCCGCACGGCAAGGCCCGAGGCCGCGCTGACCGAGGAGCAATTCTCCATGCGGAGCTCCGACGAGACGCCGTTTTCCCTTCGCCTCATCATGGACGACGGCTCACAGTACACCTTCCGCTTCGCGGGCGAGTGTATGCGCGTCGATCGGGAGGACGGAGCCGTCTTTTATTCCTGCCCCGAGGCCGTCGCGGAGATACTTGCCCTCGGCTTTGACGGGTACGGCGAGCTCGAGCCCGCGCTCGACGAAGCCGGCAGGAAGCTCGTCGGCGACGCGCTCATCTCCGCCGGGGAGGGCGACGCCCTGCTGCTCATCTTCTCCGACTACATACCGAACGGCACGAGCTTCATCGTCGCGCGCGACGTGACCGTCGCGGGGACGACGAGCGCCATGCGCATCGTGTATAACTACGGCGCGGAGCGAAATTATGCTCTGGCCGAGGACTTTACCGCCGTGAGCGGCGGCAGGACGCTCGACAAAGCGGAGCTGACGGACGAGCTGCGTAAAGCGGCCGCCTCGCTCGCAGACAAGCAGGACAAAAACGGACTCAGGCCCGCGCAGTACGATTTCCTCTGGCGCGCGCAGTTCAACGAAGCGGGCGAGATAGTCAGATTGGAGAAAACAGATGTCGATTGAAGTCGGGATAAAGGGGACCGCCGAGGTCCTCGTGGATATGTCGAACACGGCCTCGACCGTCGGCAGCGGCGGCCTTCCCGTGTTCTCCACGCCGAGCATGGTCGCCCTCATGGAGACGGCGGCCGCCGGCGTCGTCGCGCCTCTGCTCGAGGAGGGCAGGTCGACCGTCGGCACACGGCTGGACATTACGCACGACGCGCCGACGCCCATAGGCATGAAGGTCCGCGCCGAGGCGACGCTTACGGAGATAGACGGCAAGCGCCTCGTCTTCCGCGTCGAAGCCTTCGACGACGACGGGAAGATAGGCGGCGGCACCCACGAGCGCTATATCATCTCCGCCGCGCGCTTCATGGAAAAGACGGCCGCGAAGCTCAAAAAAGAATAAACGCGCAAAGAGACGGCGTCGGGAAAGTCCCGACGCCGTCTCTTTGCGCAGTTTATTATTTCTTCTCGTCCTCCTCGTCGCGGGACCAGTCGTAGACGCTGTTCATGACGACGGAGAAGTGGAATATCGGGCGGTCGACCCTGTTTATGAGGAGCGGGCAGTGCGGCAGCTCGGGCGGGATGAAGACCATGCTCGACTTCGTGAGCAGGTGTATCTCGCCGTCGATGTGCAGCTCTATCTCGCCGCCGAGGTCATAGGGATCGTAGGGGTCCGAGCCGAAGAAGCCGAGTATCTCCGGATAGCCGTGGTGGTGCGCCTGGCCGACCTGCTGGTTCGGGTTGGCGAGGACGGTCTCGCGGTTGGGCTTGTACCACCAGCTCGTGTTCATCTGGAACGCGCCGGGGATGTTGTTGCTGTCGACCCAGTGGATGCGGCGGCCGAACTTCGAATAGCGCTCGAGGAGCTCGGGGGAGGCCATGTTCTCGGGGAGCTTGAGCTCCTGCATGATGAGTTCGCCGTATTTGCCGTCGGTATTGTTGAAAGTCGCCATTATATTTCCTCCTTGCAGTTTTCTTTTTTCTATCATATACCCAGAAGGGAAAAATGTCCACCTCGAAAGCCGTCGTAAATATCGATGGAAAGTCCGCGCGGGATATGATACAATAAAATAACAAAGACGAAAGCGGGGAGGTGACGGAGACGGACACGAAAGAGAGCTTTCGCCGCAGGCTCGTATTCTTCATCGCGCTCATGCTGCTTTACGGCGCGATATTTCTGCTCTTGACGAGGACGGGGCTCTTCACCCCGACGCATAACGACCGCCTCTTTTCCGCCGACGATCACTATTACTCGACGGAGTTCTTCTCCGCCGAGCTCGACGACTCGCCGCGCATCATAAAGCACCCGCTGCTCATCGTCTTCGGCTGCGCGTTCACACGGCTGGAGCGCGCCGTCTTAGGCGAAGTGAGCCTCCGCCGGCACTATGAGCTCATCGTCATGCTGCAGATGTGCGCGTCGGTGCTCGCCGTGTTCTTCCTCGACCTCATACTTGAGGGGCTCTATAAGCTCAAATGCTCGCGCGCGCTGACGATGTGCGCCGTTTTCGCGCTCTCGTTCTCGGCGCTGTTTTTCACGTTCGTCGCCGAGAGCTATATCCTCTCCGCGCTGCTGCTGACGGCGACGTTCTACTTCGCGCGGCGGCATTTATGGATAGTGACGGCGATCCTCGGCGTGCTGACGGCGGGCGTCACGCTTACCAACGGCGTCATGTGGGCGCTCATCGTCCTGCTGAGCGGGGATAAGTTCCGAAAGCGCGCCGTCGTCATAGTCTCGGCCGCGGCGGTGTTCTGCGCGCTCGCGGCGGCGCTCCCGATAAGAGAGATATTCTATTCGACCCTGCTCTCCGGCTCGGCGGGCAGCCTCAGAAATTACAGCGACCGCTTCGGCTTCCTTGAGGTCGTTGCCAGAACGTTCTTCGCCTTCTTCGGCTCGACGCTGTTCTACCTGAAGACCGACTCCGCCTCGCCCTTCGGCGACTTCGGCGGCGACGCGCTCAGCTTTACGCCCGCCGCGTCCGTCCCCGTCGTCATAGCGGGCCTTCTCTGGCTCGCGGCGCTCGTCTTCGCGGTCGTGAAGTTCCGAAAAGACAGCCGCATCTGGGCTCCGCTCGCGGTCATAGCCGCGAACATCCTCCTGCACGGCGCCGCGCAGTACGGGCTCAAGGAGGCGTTCCTCTATTCGCTCCATCATCTGCCCGCGCAGGTGCTCTGCGTCTCGCTTCTGCTCTCGCCGGAGGCGGGGGAGAAGACGGGGAAGATCGCCGCGTGGTGCGCGACGGGGTTTTTCGTCCTCGTCGTCGCGCTCAACGTCCCGGGCTATATAGAGCTCTTCCGGTTCATCGGGAGATGAGGGAGGATTGCTTATGAAGCTCAAAAGAGCCGCGCTCATCCTGCTCGCGGCGGCGCTCGCACTCGGGCTCTGCGCCTGCGTCAAAAAGCCCGCGCCGAAGGCGCAGACGTATAAGATAGACTTCGGCGGCTCGTTTTCCGGCGAGCGCGACGAGTACGAGGCGGGGGAGAAGGTCCGCATCAAGGTCCCTCTCGCGACGGACACGGACTATTCCTTCCGCGTAGACGGGGAATACGTCTCGCCCGAGTATTCGAGCAGCGGGGCGTACCTCATATACGAATTCATCATGCCCGACCACGACGTGACGGTCGAATTCTCCTCGCGCAACTCCATGGTCTACGTGCCGGTCGCGCCGGACGACACGGAGGGGACGCTCCTCTACGACTACTATACGACCCCGACAGCCATCGTCGGCGACGCGAAGTATGACGAGATAACCGTAAACGAGTCCGAGGGCATGCTCTTCATCAACGTCTATTCCGGCAGCAGCACCGAGGGCACGACGACCTCGCACAAGGCCTACTGGGCGCCCTACGGCCTCACGGACATGCTCGAATGGGTCGTGAACGGGTATAAAATGGCCAAGTGGAACTCCCGCGACGGCGTCGGCATGACGGGAAAGCTCACGGTCTTCAAGTTCCCGGGCGCGGACGGCATGCTCATCCGCGTCACCTCCGAGAACATGCCGGAGAACGGCGAGGACGCCTTTAACGAGATATACACCATCCTCAGCGACGCGCTGAGCGACGCGGAGTTCATCCGTTGACAGACGCGCCGCCGTCGTGTATCATGAAGAAAAAGAAAATGGAAAGGAATGGAGATAATGGTACTTTTTGAAAAAGCCGGAACTCAGAACACAGACGAGACCCTGCGCATCGCGCTCGCGAAGGCGAAGGAGCTCGGTAGCCCCATCGTCGTCGCCTCGACCATAGGGCCGACCGCCGAGAGGGTCCTCGAGCTCGCGAAGGAGACGGGCTTCGAGGGACCGGTCGTCATCGTCCGCGGCGTGTCCAACAAGGGGCGCAAGGGCGTCAATCTCATGCCCGCCGAGGTCAAGAAGTCCCTCGAGGAGCGCGGAGCGACGGTCGTGACCGCGGCCCACGCGCTCAGCACCGGCGAGCGCGCCTTCAGCTCGAAGTACAAGGGCACGTACCCGCTGGAGATCATGGCCGACACGCTCAGGACGCTCGGGCAGGGCGTCAAGGTCGCGTTCGAAATTTCCGTAATGGCGCTCGAGGCGGACGCCATCCCGTTCGGGACGCCCGTCGTCGCCTGCGGCGGCACGCACAGGGGCGTCGACGCGGCGCTCGTCATAACGCCGTGCTACTCGGCCGCCATCCTCGACACCGTCGTCCACGAGATACTCTGCAAGCCCTACGATCCCAGCAACGCGCATATCCAGATGACGTTCTGACCGGCGGAGCCGGAATGGATCGCGCCTTGCGGCGCATGAATTGCGCCTGACGGCGCGTGAATTGCCCTCCGGGGCATGAATTGTCCCTTCAGGACATGAATTGCTCTGCGGAGCAGCGAAGCGGCGCCGCTCCATAGGCTTCCCCTTGGGGGGGGGAAAGCTGTCAGCGAAGCTGACTGATGAGGGGAAATCACGCCCCTCATCCGGCCTCGCGCCGCTCGGCCGCCTTTCCCCCGAGGGGGAAGGCTTCAAATCGGATAAAAAAACTCCCCCGGAGGTCCGGGGGAGTTTTTTGCAAATGTGAAACTCAGAAGATGTCGGCCAGGCCGCCCCACGTCTCGCAGAACATGCGCGGATCCATCTCCTTGAGGTCGGGAGCGATGGCGGGGACGAAGTCCATGTGGTCGAGGATGTCCTTGCGCAGGTCGATGCCCGGGGCTATCTCGACGATGGTCATCTTGCCGTCTATCATCTTCATGACGCAGCGCTCGGTGACGTAAGTGACGTCCTGATCGGGCCTGATGTACTTGCCGGCGAAGGTGATCTGCTCGACGTCGCTGACGAGCTTCTTGACCGTGCCCTCCTGGACGATGGTGAGCTTGCCGTCGCCGACGGCGAGCTTGGCCTTGCCCATGAACGTCCCGCAGAAGACGACCTTCGGGGTCGCGCTGGTTATGTCGATGAAGCCGCCCGGACCGGTCAGACGCGGGCCGAACTTGGAGACGTTGACGTTGCCGTGGCCGTCGCACTCGCCCATGCCGAGGCAGGTCATGCTCAGGCCGCCGCCCGTGATGATGTCGAAGGAGCTCGCGTGCTCGACGACGGCCTCGGGGTTGTAGCTCGCGCCGAAGCTCGGGAGCGCGCAGGGCACGCCGCCTATCATGCCGGACTCGCAGCACATCGTGATGCGGTCGATGTAGCCCTCCTCGGCGAGGATGCTGCCGACGTCCGCGCTCATGCCGACGCCGAGATTGAGGACGTAGCCCTCCTTGACCTCGGCCGCGCAGCGGCGGGCGATGACCTTGCGCTCGGTGAGAGGGATGGTCGGGATGGAGCCCATCGGCTTTCTGATCTGTCCGGAGAAGGCGGGCTCCCAATAGCGGCCCTCGGTCTGCCAGCAGGCCATCGGGTCCGTCGCCTCGACGACGTAGTCGACGAGGATGCCGGGGATCTTGACGTCCTTGGGCGGGATGGTGTCGTTCTTGGTCAGGTACTGGACCTGCACGATGACGATGCCGCCGGAGTTGTGCGCCGCGGCCGCGACGGACAGACCCTCGTTTATGATGCCCTCGTTCATGAAGGAGATGTTGCCGTTCTCGTCCGCAACGGTGCCGCGCAGGAGCGCGACGTCGAGCGGGAAGGATTTATAGTAGAGGTATTCCTCGCCGTCGAAGTTGACGAGCTCCGCAACGTCGGAATCCGTGCACTCGTTCATGCGGCCGCCCTCGAGACGGGGGTCGACGAAGGTGCCGAGACCGACCTTGCTGAGCAGGCCCGGACGGCCCGCGGCGATCTCGCGCCAGAGGCTGACGGCGATGCCCTGCGGCAGGCACCAGCTCTTGAGCTGGTTCTTCGTGGCCTGAGCGAGCAGGCCCGCGGCGCTGCCGACGTGCGCGCCGTACCATTTGGCGACGAGGCCCGGTCCCGCTTCGCCGAGACGGGAAAGACCGCGCACGCCGACCTCCTTCGGGTCGAGCGGGGTCTCTCTCGGATTGAGGTCCCAGCCGTCGAAGGAATTGCCGACGCCCCAGTCGCCCATGGCGCTGCCCTGATGCAGCTCCAGATCGCGGGGATGGCCCGTAGCCTTGAAGTTGTCGCGGATGGCGCAGACGACCTCCTCGGGGAAGCCCGAGAGGCCCATTCCGGCGACGCCGATGGAGGCTCCGTCCTTGATGAGCTTGGCGGCCTCTGCGGCGGTGATGAATTTTGCCATAAGTACCCTCCTATTTGCCCGGGAGCGGGCAATTCATTCGTTCATTGACGGGATGACCCGATAATATAGACAGTATACTCCCCCTCGCGTTCGTTGGCAAGAAAAAACGGAAAACGCGCCCGGGAACTTGATTTTTCTTCCTGTATGTGGTATAAACATATAAGCTCCGCATGAAGCGGGGCGGAGGCGCAGAAGCGCCGCGCGACCCTTTTATTCAAGTATTGTATGTTATGAAGGCATACGGATCTTTTGAGGAAGACCCGTATGTCTCTTTTTTTCGGAGACGGTCATGAGAGAAGAAGCGAGGTCCCGCCGGCTGAAAAGGGCCGCGGTCATAGCGATACTTGCGGCGCTCGTAGTGGTGCTGGGCTTCGCGTGCCTTTTCGCGGGCTCCTCGGGCATGACCGTGCGCGAGTGCTTCGCCGCGTTCGCCAAGAAGGGGACCGCCGCGCAAAACCGCATCATCTGGAATATCCGCGTCCCGCGCGTGCTCGCGGCGATAATAGCCGGCGCGGGGCTCTCGGTCTCCGGCCTCGTCATGCAGACGAGCCTCTCCAACTCCATGGCCTCGCCCTCGACGCTGGGCGTTTCGAACGCGGCCGTCTTCGGGGCCAACCTCTCGCTCATAGCCTTCGCGGGCGGGTACTTAAACGGCGGGCACAACGCCTCCGACTTCACCTTCGGGGCCAATCCCTTCGCGACCTCGGCCGTCGCGTTCGCGTTCGCGCTGCTCTCGGTGCTGCTCATCCTCGGCCTGTGCCGTATTCGCTCGTTTTCCCCGGGCGTGGTCGTGCTCGCGGGCATAGCCATGGGCTCGGTGTGGACTGCGGGGACGACCATCATGCAGTTTTACGCGACGGACGTCGGCCTCTCGGCGGCGGTCATCTGGAGCTTCGGCGACCTCGGCCGCGCGACGTATACAAACGACCTCATCATGCTCGCCGTCGTGGCTGTCGGCTCGGTCTTTTTCATCCTCATGTCGTGGCGGTATAACGCGCTTTTAAGCGGCGACGCCGCCGCGCGGACGATGGGCGTGAACGTCGACAGGCTGCGCTTTTTCTCGATGCTGCTCGCCTCGATGATAACGGCGGTCTGCGTCTCCTTCCTCGGCATCATCGGCTTCGTCGGCATAATCTGCCCGCACACGATAAAAAAGCTCATCGGGCAGGACCACAGATTTTCCACGCCCGCCTCGCTCCTCGCGGGGAGCCTGCTGCTCCTCATATCGGATACGTTCGCCCGCAGCGTCGGGCACGGCTCGGCCCTCCCCGTCGGCGCGATAACGACGCTGCTCGGCGCCCCGTTCTTCGTCGCGGTCATCCTCGCGGGAAGGAGGGACGGCTGATGCTCAAGGTCACGGACCTGCGCTTTGCGTATTCGCGGCGCTCCGCCCCCGTCCTGCGCGGGGTCAGCTTCGAACTCGCCGACGGCGAGGTCGGCATCGTCCTCGGGCGCAACGGCTCGGGCAAGACGACGCTCTTTTCCAACATCCTCGGCATAAACTCGCCGGACTCCGGCAGCATCGAGTTCGACGGCGCGGACCTTACGAAAATGCCGCGCCGCGAGCGGGCGAAGCTCATCGCCTACGTCCCGCAGGACATTCGCTTCGGCGCGCTGAGCGTCTTCGACTCCGTCCTCATGGGCCGCGTCGCCCGCTTCGGCCTGACGGCCGGGGAGGAGGACAGGGAGCAGACCCGCCGCGTCCTCGACGAGGTCGGGCTCGCCGCCCTCGCGGAGAGGACGGTCACGGAGCTCTCCGGCGGCGAGCGGCAGAAGGTCGCCATAGCGCGCGCCCTCGCGCAGGAGCCGCGCCTTCTCGTCCTGGACGAGCCGACCGGCAACCTCGATATAGAAAACGAGCGCCTCATCCTCGAGGAGGCGCGAAAGCTCGCCCGCAGCCGCAATATAGGCGTGCTGAGCTCCCTGCACGACCTCAACCGCGCCCTCGGCTTCGGCGACCGCTTCTTCTTTATAAAGGAGGGCGTCGTCAAATATGACTGCCGCCGCGAGGACGTGACGGCCGACATGATAAACGACGTCTTCGGCGGCCGCGTCCGCATGGTGGAATTCGAAGGAGAAAAGATCATCCTTGACGAAAAGAAAAAAATATAAATACAACATAACGGAGGAACCCAAAATGAAAGCGAAAAGACTGATAGCGTTCGTCCTCGCAGCGGCGCTGTGCCTCGCGCTCTGCGCGTGCGCTGCCAAGCCCGCTCCCGCCCCGACTCAGGAGCCGACCGCCGCGCCGACCGCGGAGCCCGCGCCCGAGCCTTCCGACGAGCCCGAACCCTCGGCCGAGCCTACGCCCGAGCCCGAGCCCGAACCGATCACCGTCAACGACATGATAGGCCGCGAGGTCACGGTCCTCCCCGGCTCGTACAAGAGAGTCGTCTGCATCGGCGCCGGCGCGCTCAGGATGTACTGCTACGTCGGCGACGTGGAGCTGCTCTGCGGCGTGGAGGACATCGACAATACCTCCCTCGCCGAGCGTCCCAAGATGTTCGACGGCGTCGGCAGGCCCTACCTCATAGCTTATGAAGACGTCTTCAAGACCCTGCCCAGCTGCGGCGTCGGCGGCCCGAACGCCCAGACCGCGGAGGCCGAGAAGATCCTCGCCTGCAACCCGGACATCGTCATCTCCGAGTATGAGGACGCCGACAAGGAGGACGCCCTGCAGGAGCAG
>JAFZOI010000034.1 GCA_017550645.1 Oscillospiraceae bacterium | reverse complement strand
GTCGGCGAGGGCAGCTGCGGCCTCGCGGCGGGCGCCGCGGCGGTATACGACGCGCTGGAAGCCGCCCTGCCGGAGAGCGCCTCGCTCGGCATAACGGGCTGCGTCGGAGCCTGCTACCTCGAGCCCATAGTCGACATTTACGACGAGGGCGGAAAGCTCTGCCGCTGCGTGCACGTCTCCCCAGAGCACGCCCCCGCGATAGCCGAGGCCGCGGCGTCGGGCGATTTCTCCGGGCTCTCCGCCCTGCTCATAGCGCCGGAGGACGAGGAGTTCCTCTCCCGCCAGACGCGCGTGGCTCTGCGCCACTGCGGCGTCATCGACCCGGACAGCATCGATTCGTATATCGAGGCGGGCGGGTATCAGGCGCTTAAAAAGGCGCTGACCGAAATGACCCCCGAGAGCGTCATCGAGACGATAAAGGTCTCCGGCCTCGCCGGGCGCGGCGGCGCGGGCTTCCCGACATGGTTCAAATGGCAGGCCGCGCGCGACTCCGAGGGCGAGGAAAAATATATGATATGCAACGCCGATGAGGGCGACCCCGGCGCGTTCATGGACCGCGCCGTCCTCGAATCGGACCCGCACACAGTCCTCGAGGGCATGCTCATCGGCGCATACGCCGTCGGCGCGTCTGAGGCGATAATCTACGTGCGCGCGGAGTACCCGCTCGCCATCGTCCGCCTGACGGAGGCCATAAGGCAGGCGAACAGGCGCGGCTTTATAGGCAAGAACATCCTCGGGACTGACTTCTCCTGCGAATTCCGCATCAAGGCGGGCGCGGGCGCGTTCGTCTGCGGCGAGGAGACGGCGCTCATCGAGTCTCTCGAGGGCAGCCGCGGCATGCCCCGCCTCAAGCCGCCGTTCCCGGCCGAGGCCGGCTACTGGCGCAAGCCCAGCAACATCAACAACGTCGAGACCTACGCCAACGTGACGTGGATAATAAAGCGCGGGGGCGAGGCCTTCGCCGCCATGGGCACCGAGGGCAGCAAGGGCACCAAGGTCTTCGCCGTCACGGGAAAGGTCAAGCGCGGCGGTCTGGTCGAGATCCCGATGGGCATGACGCTGCGCGACGTCATCTTCGGCATAGCCGGAGGCGGACGCGACGGGAAGAAGATAAAGGCCGTCCAGCTCGGCGGACCGAGCGGCGGCTGCGTCCCGGAGAGCCTTTTCGACACCGTCATCGACTATAAGTCCCTGAGCGCGACGGGCGCCATCATGGGCTCCGGCGGCATGGTCGTCCTCGACGAGACGACCTGCATGGTCGGCATGGCGAAGTTCTTCCTCGATTTCACGACGCGCGAGAGCTGCGGAAAGTGCGTCCCCTGCCGCATAGGCACGAAGCGCCTCGACGAGCTGCTCATACGCATTATAAACGGCGAGGGCAAGGACGGCGATATAGAGCTTCTCGAGGAGCTCTGCAACGCCGTCAAGGACGGCGCGCTCTGCGGCCTCGGCCAGACGGCGCCGAACCCCGTCCTCACGACGATACGCTACTTCCGCGACGAGTACGAGGCGCACATCCGCGACAGGAAGTGCCCCGCGCACGAGTGCCGCGCCCTGCTGACGTTCTCCATAGACCCCGAAAAATGCGTCGGCTGCTCCTCCTGCAGCCGCAAGTGCCCCGCCGGCGCGATAAGCGGCGAGGTCAAGAAGACTTTCAGTATAGATCCTTCGCTCTGCATCAAATGCGGATCGTGCCTCGCGGCGTGCAGATTCGGCGCCGTCAGGGCGGAATAGGAGGCGGACGATGATAAAGCTCACGATAAACGGCATCCCCTGCACGGGGGAAAAGGGCGAGACGATACTCGAGATCGCCCGCCGCCACGCGATAGAGATACCGACCCTCTGCCACGACGACGCGACCGAGCACTACGGCGCCTGCGGGATATGCGTCGTCGAGGCCGAGCACACGCCGAAGCTGCTGCGCGCCTGCTCGACCCTCGCGGCCGACGGCATGGTCATAAACGTCAACGGCCCGCGCGCAAAGCAGGCCCGCAAGGTCGCGCTCGAGCTTCTGATGAGCGACCACGACGGCGACTGCCTCGGCCCCTGCCGCCTCGCCTGCCCCGCGGGAACGGACTGCCAGGCCTACGTCAAACAGGTCGCCCTCGGCGACACGCGCGAGGCCGTCAGGATAGTCAAGGAGCACCTGCCGCTCCCCGCGAGCATAGGCCACGTCTGCCCGCATCCCTGCGAGACGGACTGCCGCCGCAATCT
This sequence comes from Oscillospiraceae bacterium, assembly GCA_017550645.1. Classification (GTDB taxonomy): domain Bacteria; phylum Bacillota; class Clostridia; order Oscillospirales; family Oscillospiraceae; genus RGIG7949. The sequence continues at coordinate 5,629 of JAFZOI010000034.1, read as the reverse complement.
CGTCGAGGAGCCCATCTCCATAGCCAACATCAAGCGCTTCATGGCCATGGACATGCTCGAAAAAGAGGATAAATGGAAGCCCGGGAAGGCCGCGCCGACGGGCAGGAAGGTCGGCGTCATAGGCGGCGGCCCCGGCGGCCTCACGGCGGCCTACTACCTCGCCCTCAAGGGCCACGACGTCACCGTCACGGACTTCATGCCCAAGATGGGCGGCATGCTGCGCTACGGCATACCCGAATACAGGCTGCCCAAGGCCGTGCTGGACAAGGAGATAGCCGAGATAGCCGAGGCGGGCGTCAAGATGGAGAATAACGTCACGGTCGGCTCCGACGTCTCCTTTGAAGAATACAGAAAGCGCTTCGACGCGGTCGTCCTCGCCATCGGCGCGTGGAAGAGCACGCCGCTCGGCTGCCCGGGCGAGGAGCTCGGCGGCGTATACGGCGGCATAGACTTCCTGCGCTCGGTCGCGCTCTTCGCGCCGAAGGACATAGGAAAGCGCGTCGCCGTCGTCGGCGGCGGCAACACCGCCATGGACGCCTGCAGGACCGCCGTGCGCCTCGGGGCGGAAAAGGTCTATATCATCTACCGCCGCACGCGCGGCGAGATGCCCGCCAACGACGACGAGATCGAGGAGGCCATGGAGGAGGGCGTCGAATTCAAGTTCCTGACCAATCCCGCCGAGCTGATCGGCGAAAAGGGCCGCGTCAAGGCCGTGAAGCTTCAGGTCATGGAGCTCGGCGAGCCCGACGCGAGCGGCCGCCGCAGCCCCGTCCCCGTCGAGGGCAAGTTCGAGCTTCTCGAGGTCGACTCCGTCATAGCCGCCATAGGCCAGCGCGTCGATCCCTCGGGCTTCGAGGCCGTCGGCCTCAATAAGCGCGGCATCATAGCCGCCGACGAGGCGACCTTCCTGACGGACGTCGAGGGCGTCTTCGCCGTCGGCGACGCGACCAACAAGGGCGCGGACATCGCCATCGCCGCCATAGGCGAGGCCGGCAAGGCCGCCGACGTCGTCGACGGCTGGCTGCGCGGGGACATGAAGCCCTGCCGCAAGCCCTTCGTCAGCAGGCGCTCCGTCACCGCTGCGGACTACGCCGACCGCGAGAGGCTCGCCCGCGTGCGCGCGGCTAACCGCCCCGCGGAGGAGAGAAAGCGCGACTTTCTGCCCGTCACGGCGGGCTTCGACCGCGAGCAGGCCATGCGCGAAGCAAAGCGCTGCCTCGAGTGCGGCTGCCACGACTATAAGGAGTGCTCGCTCATAAGGCACGCCGACGCCGCGCGCGTCGAGCCGGACCGCTTCGCGGGCGCAAAGCGCCGCCGCGGGAGCGAGACGCGGCTCGCCGTCATCGAGCGCGACGAGGGCAAGTGCATCCTCTGCTGCCTCTGCGTGCGAATATGCGACGAGGTCGCGGGCGAGGGCCTGCTCGGCCTCGTGGGCCGCGGCTTCGGCACGGCGATAAAGCCGCAGTTCCGCAATTCCGACCGCATCAAGGTCTGCGCGACGTGCCTCAAATGCGCCGAGGCCTGCCCGACCGGCGCCCTGAGGATCATATAAGGCTCTTTCCTTTGCGGATGGACGCCGGGGACGTATCGCTCGTCCCCGGCGTTTTTGTCCGCATTATCCTCGTTGACTTTGTTCCCCGCGCGCTGTATAATGCTAAACGGAAAGATGGCATGTCTTTCCGGACGCAAACAGGCATTAATTTAATGGAGGGAATAAAATGAAACTTGCAAAGATCCTCGCGGTCGTGCTCGCCGTCGCCATGCTCCTGTCTCTGGGCGCCTGCGCCGCCAAGCCCGCGACCAATCCGACTCCCGCCGATACCGGCGCGAAGACCTACACCATAGGCATCAACACGTGGGGCTCCGGCGTGCCCGTTCTCGACATGTTCGGCGACGCCAAGGAGTACACCATCAAGACGCTCGGCCATAAGGTCAACCGCATGAGCGACGACTTTACCGCCGACAAGGAGCTGCAGAACGTCCAGAACATGTGCGCCGCCGGCGTCGACGGCATCGTGTTCCAGGCGGCCGCCGTCTCCACGGTCCCGCAGATCGGCGTCGAGTGCGCCAATGCGAAGATCCCCTTCGCGTTCGACGTGTTCGTCGGCGAGAACCCCGACCTTGACGCGCTCGCCGCTTCCAACGAGTACTACTGCGGCGCCATCGACCTCGACATGGTCTCCGACGGCGCGGCCGTCGCCCAGATGGCGTACGACGCCGGCTGCCGCAAGGCCTGCATGATAGGCGGCAACATCGGCGACAACAACATGGACCAGCGTTCCGAGGGCTTCACCAAGCGCTTCACCGAGCTCGGCGGCGAGGTCCTTGCCGAGGCGCGCTGCACCGACAACTCCGAGTGCCCCGCCAAGGCGACCGACATGCTCAGCGCCCATAAGGACGCCGACTGCGTCTACTGCTTCGTCGGCGACTACATTGAGGGCACCCTCACCGCGAAGGGCAACCTCGGCCTCGACGGCATCAAGGTCTTCGTCTCCTGCGTCGACGAAGGCACCGCCAACTACATCAAGGAAGGCACCGTCTACGGCGGCAACGACGGCATCTCTCTGGCCTGCTTCATCTCCACGACCCTCGTCTTCAACTACCTCGCCGGCCACAAGATAGTCGACGCAGAAGGCAAGGCTCCGCGCCTTTCCACGCATCCGTTCCAGGTCAACCAGGAGAACGTCGACAACTACCTCAAGGTCTTCTTCTCCGACACCGCGCACCCCTTCACCAAGGCGATGCTCGAGCAGCTGGTCTACACCTACAACCCCAACGTCAGCTATGACGACTACGTAAAGCTCGTCAACGAGATCAACCTCGACTACATGCTCGAGTCCAACGGCCTCAAGTAAGACTTTTCCGTGAAACAGCCTGCCCAAAAGGCAGGCTGTTTCACAATCTGCATCAATCCACTTCGGAAATGAGGGAAAGCCCATGCCCGCAAATGGCGAGACCCGGAAAATGAAAAACTGGGTCTTCTGGCTCATATTCGCAGGAGTCATCGTCGCCGCGCTGGTCCTGTTCCAGCTCATCGCCTACCTGGTATCCGGCAACAACTTCCTCGAATGGTCGAATCTAAAGGGGATAATCTCCCGCTCGGCGTACCCCTGCTTCATAGCGTGGGGCTTCTGCTTCCTGTTCGCCTGCGGATATACGGATATGTCCATAGGCGGCGTGGTCGTGCTCGGCTCCTTCGCCTCGTGCATCCTCGGCAACTGGTTCGGTCTGCCGGGGGTCATCATTGGCGGTCTGGCGGTCGGCCTGCTGCTGATATTCATAAACTTCCTCATCTTCACGTATTCGGGCATCCCCTCGTGGATCGCGGGCATCAGCCTCGCCATGATCTATGAGGCGATCGCCTTCCTGCTGAAGATATCCAAGGGCACCAAGGCGCTGATATCGACCTCGCTGGCGAAGGAATACAGGGTCCTCGGCCAGCTCCCGTGGTGCCTCATCCTGCTGCTTATAGGCCTCGTCATCGTGTATTTCATCTATAACAGGACGACGGTCGGCCTCAATATCCGCGCGCTCGGCGGCAACAAGGACGTCGCCGAAAAGCTCGGCATCAACACGAAAAAGACCCTGCTCTTCGTCGGTCTCATAGCCGGCATCCTCGTCGGCGTCTCCTGCGTCCTTCAGCAGAGCTACGCCGGCCAGACGACGGTCAAGACGGGCCTGACGAGCATCAACATGATATTCCAGCCGCTGGCGATATACCTTCTGGCCCAGATAATCCGCGAGCGCATCAACATCGTCGTGTGCGTGCCCATATGCGCGTTCATCCTCTATTCGATATTCAATCTGCTGACGATGCTGGGCGTCCCCTCCGGGACTCTGCAGGAGGCTTTCCTCGGCGCTTTCATAGTCATCTTCGGCATAATCGGCTCGAGAAAAGTAAAGGGGGTCGTGAAATGAGCGAGTCCATTCTTGAAATTCGCGGCCTCAACAAGCATTTCGGCCCGACCTACGCCAACAGGAACATAGATTTCACCCTCGGCCGCGGCGAGGTCCACGGTCTGCTCGGAGAAAACGGCTCCGGCAAGAGCACGCTGCTTTCGCAGATAGCGGGGCTCTACCGCTCCGACTCGGGCGAGATGACCGTTAACGGGGAAAAGTACGATCCCCACTCCCCGCTCGACGCCAACGCGCGCGGCATCTCCATGGTCATGCAGGAGCTCGGCGTCATAGGCAGCCTGCCCGCGGGCGTCAACGTCTTCCTCGGGAGGACGGGGCAGTTTGCAAAGGGCGGCATCGTCGACCTCGGCGAGATGAACCGCGCGGCCGCCGCAGTTTTTGAAAAGTGGGAGCTCCCGATGCCGAAGCTCGGCCGCCTGACCGAGGGCATGAGCATAGAAGAGCGCAAGATGATAGAGCTCGCGCGCGCCCTCTCGATAGACCCGGAGATACTCCTGCTCGACGAGGTCACGCAGTCTCTGTCGCTCAATAACCGCAACAGGCTCTACGACCTGATAAACAAATTCCGCGAGATGGGCCGCAGCGTCATCGTCATAACGCACGACATCGAGGAAATGGTCCAGATAACCGACGTCATCACAGTATTGCGCGACGGCGAGGTCGTCGGCCGCGTCGAGACGAAGGACACAGACCCCGACAAGCTGCGCATGATGATGGTCGGGCGCAACATCTCCGGCGACTACTACCGCGACGACAATGTCCCCGACTGCGACGGGGAGACGGTCCTCGAGGTGCGGGATCTCTCCGTTCCGGGCGAGATAGAGGACGTCAGCTTCGACGTGCACGCGGGCGAGATTCTCGGCTTCTGCGGGCTCTCCGACGCGGGCATCCACACCGTCGGCAAGGCCGTCTTCGGCCTTACTAATGCCGCCGGGACGGTGCATTTTCTCCCGACGAACGCATATATAAAGAGCGCCCCGCAGGCGCTCGCCAACCACATGGGCTACGTCCCGAAGGACCGCGACAACGAGGCGCTGATGATCCACGCGAACATCCGCGACAACTCCGTCCTGCCCTCGGTAAACGAGCTCAGGGGCGCGCTCGGTCTGCTCGCCCCGGGCAAGGTAAGCTCCCTCGCCGACGGGATAGTCAAGAGATTTTCCGTCAAGACGACGGGCATAAGGCAGACGATGGACGCGCTCAGCGGCGGCAACAAGCAGAAGGTCAACCTCGGCCGCTGGCTCGCGAAGGACCTGCGTCTGCTCATTCTCGACTGCCCGACGCGCGGCGTCGACGTCGGCGTCAAGGCGGCCATCTACGCTCTCATGAAGGAGGCCAAGAAGACCGGCATCGCCGTCATCCTCATCTCCGACGAGCTGACGGAGGTCCTCGGCATGGCCGACAGGCTCCTCGTAATGAAGGACGGGCGCGTCACCCGTGAGATAAGGCGCGACGAGGACTTCACCGAGCAGGCCGTGATAGGGGTGATGATATGAAGAAGAAAGTCCGTCTTTCCGATCTCGTTCCGTTCATCGCGTTCGTCGTGCTGTTCGTCTTCTTCTCGATAGGCACGAAGGGCAAGATGCTCTCGTCCTACTCGCTGAAGATGCTCATCGAGCAGTCGATACTGACGATAATCTCCGGCTGCGGCGTGCTCTTCGTCGTCGCGCAGGGCTCGATAGACCTGACCGTCGGCGTCAACGTCGCGCTC
>JAFZOI010000004.1 GCA_017550645.1 Oscillospiraceae bacterium | reverse complement strand
GTCCCTCATTATCCTCGAGGACACGAAGCGGTTGACCTCGGGGCGGGCGGTGAAGTACGGGACGAGCTCCTCGCGGAACCACTTTTCCCCCGCGGCCTCGTCCGGCCATTCGACGACGAACTGCCAGCGGTAGTTCGGGCCATCGTCGAGCGTGCGGCCCGCGCCCTTGAAGTCCTCCTCCCAGTTTATCGGGACGTGGGCGAAGACGAAGGGCGGCATGTCGCCTCCGCCGGAGGCGCGGTGGGTATCCCCGTCCATGTTGGCCTCGCGCGATAGGTCGGTCCCGTCGTCGGGTATCATGCCCTGCCAGCGCAGCACCTCGACGGGCATGCGCTCGGTAAAGGCGTTGACGCTCATCTCGGGCGTCATCTCGTTCATGAGCCAGTAGTGCTCCGTCATCTGCATGCGGCGCGTGCCGAAGCGCTCGCCTCCGGGCGGGACGGGCAGCGCGTTATAAAAGGCGTACTTCGTGACGTAGGGGCCGAACTTGCTGATGGAGTCGGGCACGTGCATGGCGTAGAGCCAGTGGAGCAGCCTGTGGCGGTACTCCTCGCGCACGCAGTCGACGAAGATCAGGCTTCGCATGGGTCGAAATTCAAATGCCATGATATATCCTCCGTTCGGATAAAAAGCGCCGGGAAAGCTGCAGCTTCCCCGGCGCTCTCGATTCTGTGTCGCGCCCGTACGGGGGCGGCGCGGCGATGCGGATTACTTTCTGCCGACGAGGACGTCGTCGAGGGGCTTGCCCGCGGCGGCGCGGTACTTGTCGTCGGTCTTCTTGACGTTCGAGGGCTTGAACAGGAGGATGAGGATGACGCTCACGACGCCGGCTATCGCAACGAAGATGAAGGGGCCGGTAACGTCGGGCATGCCCTTTCCGAAGAGCATGGTCGCGACGATCATCGGGCCGAAGGCGGACAGAAGGCTCGCCACGGGGTTGACGCGCGCGAAGACGCTCGGGAAGTCCTCATGACGCCAATACTGGACGGCGCCGGAGACGGTGAAGTTCGAGGAGGCGCCCATGAACACGGCAAGGCAGGCCAGCGCGATGAGCAGGGGCGGCAGGGCGTGGGTCTTGGCGCCGATGACGCCGAAGATGCCGGAAATGACCATGACTATGGTCGCGATGAAGATGGCGCGCTTCGTGCCGAGCTTGGTGTCGAGGACGCCGAGCAGCCAGCTGCCTATGCAGGCGATGATGCACACGCCCAGCATGACCATGCCGAACTCAGCCGAGTCGGAGGCGAAGCCGAAGGTGCCGAGGATGGTGGTCGTCTGGCTCATCATGCCGATGGAGGTCATCAGCAGGAAGCCCATGGGCAGGGTCAGCGTCCAGAAGGAGCCGGTGCCGAGGGTGTGGCCGAGGGTCCAGACGGTGGTCTTCTTGTTCTCGATCTCCTCCTCCATCATGGCCTTGGCCATCTCGGGAGTGAAGGAGCGGTCGTTGTCGCGGAAGGCTCCGCACTGCTCCGGATAATCCTTGACGAATATCGCGCCGATGAGCAGACCGACTATGCCGACTATGAGGTACGGCAGGAAGGCGCCCGCGACGTTGGGTCTGTGCAGGGTGGCCATCGTGGAGAACACGGCGGTGGCGAAGGGGGCGAGAAGAGCGTTGCCGATGGGGAAGGCGAACGTGACTATGCCCATGACGGTGCCCTTCCTGCGGGGGAACCACTGGCCGATGAGGATGCCGATGGTGAACGTGCACCACACGGTGACGATGAAGCTCTCAAGGAAGTAGGCGACGAACCAGAGCGTGCCCGGCCGGATTAGCATGACGCCCAGCGCGAAGACGAGCGACACTATGCCGAGTATGATGCCGAGGACCTTGATGTTCTTGACCTTGTTGATGTTGGCCGAGAGGACGAGCTGCGTGCCGATGCCGAGTACCTGCGCTATGGTATACAGCGTGGCGACGAGCTGCGGGTTCTGCGGGCTGTACATCTCCGACAGCGCGTTCATGGGCCAGTTGGTGAACGCCACGAACACGATGTAGGCCGTGAACTGGTACAGTATCAGCATCCAGCCGCGAAACCCGAAGTTTATGCTTTTCTTCTGCTGCATTGGTTATTCCCCTTTTTTCTTATTTCAAACCGCGTTCCCCGCGGATCGATCCGAACATGAAGTGCTTACATATTAAATAAAGTACGGTTTATTCATTTTATCATGCCGGCGGGCATTTGGCAAGCTTTCCCGCGCCTTTTGCCGGAGCAAAAAAAAGGACCGCCCCGGACGATCTCGCCCAAGGCGGTCCTTTTCGATTTTCAAAGATGCTTTTCGATGAAGCTCACGGTGTTGGCGTAGGCCTCCATGCGGTTTATCTCGTTGTATATCTCGTGCCTCGCGCCGGGATAGACGACGAGCGTGACGTCCTTCATGCCGAGGGCTTTATACTGCTTTTCCAGCGCGTAAAGCCCCTTGCCGCAGTCGCTCACGGGGTCCTTCTCGCCGCCGTGGATGAATATCGGGAGGTCCTTGTCTATCTTCGCAAGCTCCGAGGGCTTTGCCATGACGGCGAAGCCGCCCGCCATCTCGCGGAAAAACGACTTCGAGCAGACGAAGCCGCAGAGCGGGTCTTCGATGTACTTCGTGTTGGAGGCGTCGTCGCGGCTGAGCCAGTCGAACTCCGTCTTCGGGCTCTCGACGGCGGCGTTATACTTGCCGAAGGAGAGCTTGTTCATGAAGGGCGAGGGCGCGGAGACGTCCCCGGCGAAGGCGCAGACGAGACCCGAGACGGTCTTCGCCGCCTTCATGACGGGCGTCGCGGCGCTCGAGCCGGAGAGGATGAGCCCCTTTATCCCGCCGAAGCGCTCTATATAGAGCTGCGCTATGAACGAGCCCATCGAATGCCCGAGCAGGAAGACGGGCTTTCCCGTCTCCTCCCCCGCGAGCGAAACGAGCTCGGAGAGGTTGGATACGCACTTGTCGAAATCGCCCTTATCCATGTGTCCGGGCTTCTCGGCGTACTTGCCGTGGCCTATCTGATAAACGGCATATACGCTCATGCCGCACGAGACGAGAAATCCCGCCAGATCGTCGTAGCGCTCCGGATGCTCGGCCATGCCGTGGCTTATGACCACGGCGCACTTCGGCTCTTCCGCGGCCCATTTGAGATAATGCACGGCGCCGCCGGTCTTGTTGGTAAAGACTTCGTCGGTCATGCTTTTCACCTCAGTCGTAGTTATTGAAGTAAGTCTCCGTCTCGCGGATATATCCGTCGGGCTGGTCGCCGTTCTCGTCGAGCCGGAATTCGCCCTCGCAGAGCACGAGCACGTATTCGTTGAGCATATAGACGAAGTGGTCGCGGAACTTGTAGTCCGGGCCGACGAGGCGCAGGTGCCAGCCTATCTCGCTCCACTCGTCAAACGGCTCGTCTATGTACCAGACGTCCATGTCGGGCAGCTCCATGTCGGAGTAGTATCCCGTGTCGACCCACGTAATGCTCGCGCGCAGATCGTCCGCCGTCCCGGAGAAGACTATCGTCGAGCCGTCGTCGACGTCGTGGTAGTATTCGTCGTTCGGGGACTTCTGCATGTGTATCCGCCAGACCTTGCCGAGCAGGTCCTCCGGGGTGGGCATGAAGTCCTCCGCCGTCCTGCCGGAGCCCTCGCGGACGTACCATGTGCGGCTGATGCCGGGCCCGCCGTCTATCGAAAAGAGCGAGGTCACGACGAGAGTATCCGACGGGTCTATGTAGGCGTTGTAGTCCGTCCTGCCGCGCTCGCCGTCGTCCGCGCCGAACCGGGCGCAGTATATCTCGGGGTTTTCCCCCTCTTCGAAGGTCACGGACATGTCCGGCGAGACGTACATGAGGTCTTCCTTGCCGTCATCGCCATACCAGCCGTACTCATAGAGGCAGACGATGTCGCCGTCGTCCTTCTGAG
>JAFZOI010000033.1 GCA_017550645.1 Oscillospiraceae bacterium | reverse complement strand
GGGCGCCCACGCCGAGCGCCGCCTGTGGCGGGAGGAGCGAGGCGCGGGCGGCGCAGCGGTCGAAAAACGCAAGGATAAGCGCAAGCCCGCAGCGTTTTTCGGGTACCGCAAGAGGACAGTCTCAGCCGCGGCGTGACCGAGCCGCAGCGAGACAGGTGGGTGAGCGGAGCGGACCCGGATGAGGGGCAATAACGCGGCGGGGCGAAGATACACCTCATCAGTCTCGCATACGCTCGACAGCTTCCCCTCAAGGGGAAGCCAATGGGGAACGAACCAAAGCCTTCCCCTTCGAGGGGAAGGTGTCATCCGCCGTCTCCCGCAAGGCGGATGACGGATGAGGTGGAAATAACTCGCCGAGCCGGAAAAGCGCCACCTCATCAGTCTCGCATACGCTCGACAGCTTCCTCCCGAAGGGGGAAGCCTTTGGAGAGTCCCCAAGGCCTCCCCTTGTTAAGGGGAGGTGGGTGAGCGTAGCGAACCCGGAAGGGTCGGGTTCAAACCATCGGAGATACAGTGCGCCTTCGGCGGATCGGGTCCGATCCCTCAGTCTCGCATACGCTCGACAGCTCCCTTTCGCAAAGGGAGCCCATGTATAGCGCAAATTAACTCAAACATGTATAGCGCAAATTAACGCAAAAAGGAACAGACGTTGAAAAAGAACATCTACCTGCACATAGGGCAGGATTTCATGATAAAAAAACACGGCGTCGTCGGGATATTCGACATGGACAACGCCTCCGGCGCGGGGACGAAGGCCTTTTTCAGGCGCGCCCAGCGCGAGGGCCTCGTCGTCGACGCTTCCGACGACATCCCGCGCTCGTTCACGGTCTGCACGACGGCCGCGGGCGACGCGGTATATCTCTCGCAGCTTTCTACGGCTGCGCTCGCAAGACGCTGGAACGGCGAATGATCGGAGGGACCTGAATGGACGAAGAAAAGCTGCTCAGACCCGAGGCGGAAAACTACGACGCCTCGCAGATACAGGTGCTCGAGGGCCTTGAGGCCGTCAGAAAGCGCCCGGGCATGTATATAGGCTCGACGAGCTCGAGCGGCCTGCACCACCTCGTATACGAGATCGTGGACAACGCCATCGACGAGGCGCTCGCGGGCTACTGCAAGCATATATCCGTCGCCATCGAGGAGGGGGACGTCATCCGCGTCGAGGACGACGGCCGCGGCATCCCCGTCGACATACAGCCCCAGACCGGCAAGCCCGCCCTCGAGGTCGTCTTCACGGTCCTGCACGCGGGCGGCAAGTTCGGCGGCGGGGGCTACAAAGTCTCCGGCGGCCTGCACGGCGTCGGCGCGAGCGTCGTAAACGCGCTCAGCGAGTGGCTCGAGGTCGAGGTGCACAAGGGCGGCAGCATCTACCGCATGCGCTTCGCGCGCGGGGTCAAGACCGAGGACATGACCGTCGTCGGCACGACCGACCGCGAGGGGACCGTCGTCCGCTTCAAGCCCGATCCCGAGGTCTTCGAGGAGCTCGTCTATGATTACGGGACGCTCTTCAAGCGCATGCAGGAGCAGGCGTTCCTCAACGCCGGGCTCCATATAACCATCACCGACGAGCGCGCCTCCAGCGCTTCTCTGCCGGAGGACGAGCGCGCCGCCTCCCTCTGCTACGAGGGCGGCATACGCGAATTCGTCGAGTACCTCAACCGCAATAAGAACGCCCTGCACCCCGACGTCATCTACGTCTCCGGCGCGCGCGAGGACAGCGAGGCCGAGATAGCGCTCCAGTATAACGACAGCTATAACGAAGTAATCGTCTCGTTTGCAAACAACATCCACACGCCCGAGGGCGGCATGCACGAGACGGGCTTCAAGACGGCACTGACGCGCGTACTCAACGCCTACGGCAAGAAGACCGGCCTTCTCAAGGAGGGCGACTCCCTCTCGGGCGAGGACTGCCGCGAGGGCATGAGCGCCATAATCTCCGTGCGCCTGACAAATCCCCAATTCGAGGGCCAGACCAAGCAGAAGCTCGGCAACAGCGAGATGAGGACGCTCGTCGACGGCATACTGCAGGAGAAGCTGACGGACTTCCTCGAGGAAAACCCCGCCGTCGGCCGCGCCGTGCTGGATAAGGCCATAACGGCGTCGAAGGCGCGCGAAGCTGCCCGCAAGGCCCGCGAATCCGTCCGGCGCAAGACCGGCCTCGAATCCGGCCAGATGCCGGATAAGCTGCAGGACTGCAACGAGCGCGACCCGTCGCTCTGCGAGATATACATCGTCGAGGGCGACTCCGCCGGCGGCTCCGCCATCCAGGGGCGCGATTCGCGCTTTCAGGCGATCCTCTCGATGTGGGGCAAGATGCTCAATGTCGAGAAGGCGCGCGCGGACAAGATTTACGGCAACGACAAGCTCCAGCCCGTCATAACCGCGCTCGGCGCCGGCATAGGGGACGAATTCAACCTCGAAAAGCTCCGCTACCACAAGGTCATCATCATGGCCGACGCCGACGTCGACGGCGCGCACATAAGGACGCTGCTGCTGACGTTCTTCTTCCGCTACATGCGCCCGCTCATCGAGCAGGGCTACGTATACTCCGCCGTCCCGCCGCTGTATAAGCTCTCCCGCGGCAAGACGCAGCGCGTGGCCTATTCCGACGCCGAGCGCGACGCCATCAGCGCCGAGATGCGCGGGGACAATCCCAACGTCAAGATAGACATATCCCGCTTCAAGGGCCTCGGCGAGATGGACCCGCACGAGCTCTGGGATACGACCATGGACCCGGAAAAGCGCTCCCTGCGCAGGATAACGCTCGACGACGCCGTCGCCGCCGACCAGATCTTCACCGTCCTCATGGGCGAGGAGGTCGAGCCGCGCAAGCAGTGGATAGAGCGCAACGCGCGCTACGCGGTCAATCTGGATTATTGAGGGAGGCGAGGTAAATGGCGCACAACAGAGACTATAAGCCCGATGACATCGCGTTCCCCGATCAGATCATCACCGAATCCGGCCTCGTGCGCGAGATGGAGACGAGCTACCGCGAATACGCCATGAGCGTCATCGTCGGCCGCGCCCTGCCCGACGTGCGCGACGGCCTCAAGCCCGTCCACAGGCGCATCCTCTACGCCATGTATGAGGACGGGCTCACCAGCGACAAGCCCTTCAAGAAGTCCGCGACCTGCGTCGGCGACGTGCTCGGCCGCTACCATCCCCACGGCGACGCGAGCGTCTACGACGCCCTCGTGCGCATGGCGCAGAGCTTTTCGATGCGCGCCCCGCTCATCGACGGGCACGGCAACTTCGGCGACGTCGACGGCAACCCCCCGGCGGCCTACCGCTACACGGAGGCCCGCATGGCAAAGCTCGCGGGCGAGATGCTCCGCGACATCGACAAGGACACCGTCGACTGGGAGCCGAACTTCGACGAGAGCCGCACCGAGCCGCGCGTCCTGCCGAGCCGCTTCCCGAACCTGCTGGTAAACGGCTCGTCGGGCATAGCCGTCGGCATGGCGACGAATATCCCCCCGCACAACCTCGCCGAGGTCATCGACGCCTGCGTGCGCGTCCTCGACGACCCGGAGGTCGACATCTTCGGCCTCATGGAGCACATAAAGGGCCCCGATTTCCCGACGCGCGGGATAATCATGGGCAGGAGCGGCATCCGCGCCGCCTACGCGACCGGCCGCGGCAAGGTCGTGGTGCGCGCCCGCGCCTCCTTCGAGGAATTCAATAAGGACCGCGTCCGCATCATCGTGACCGAGCTGCCCTATCAGGTCAATAAAAAGCAGCTCATCCGCAATATAGCCGATCAGGTCAAGGACAAGCGCCTTGAGGGCGTATCGGACCTCCGCGACGAGACCGACCGCAACGGCATGCGCATCGTCATCGAGCTCAAGAAGGACGCGAACCCGCAGGTCGTGCTCAACAAGCTCTATAAGCAGACGCAGCTGCAGTCGAATTTCTCGATAATCATGCTCGCCCTGACGGACGATCAGAAGCAGCCGAAGATACTCTCCCTTCGCAAGATAATCGACGAGTACCTCGCCTTTCAGGAGGACGTCATCGCCCGCAGGACGCAATACGACCTGCGCAAGGCGCGCGAGCGCGCGCATCTTCTCGAAGGCCTGCTCGTCGCGCAGGACAACATCGACGAGGTCATCAGGATCATCCGCGAGAGCTACGACGACGCGAGAGAGCGCCTCTGCGCGCGCTTCGGGCTCGACGAGGTGCAGGCTCAGGCCATACTCGACATGCGCCTGAAGGCCCTGCAGGGGCTCGACAGGGAGAAGCTCAAGGCCGAGTACGACGAGCTGGAAAAGAAGATAGCCTACTATCTCGAGCTGCTCGGCAGCGAGGATATGCTCCGGGGCGTCCTCAAGGAGGAGCTTCTCGCCATACGCGACAAGTACGGCGACGAGCGCAGGACGGAGATACAGGACGTCGAGGACGAGATCGACATCGAGGACCTCATCGACGAGGAGGACTGCGTCTTCACGCTCACCCACGCGGGGTATATAAAGCGCCTTCCCGTCACGGAATACAGGGCGCAGGGCCGCGGCGGCCGCGGCGTGCGCGCCATGGCGACCAAGGAGGAGGATTTCGTCGAGACGGTGTTCACCGCTTCGACCCACGACTATATCCTCTTCTTCACAAGCACGGGCCGCGTCTATATCAAGAAGGGGTACAATATCCCCGAGGCGGGCAGGGCCGCCCGCGGGACGAACATCATCAATATCCTCCCGCTCATGCCGGACGAGAAGATATCCGCCATGATACGCGGCCGCGGCTTCGAGGAGGACAGCTACCTCGTGTTCGTGACGAAAAACGGCACCGTCAAGCGCCTCGCGCAGTCGCAGCTCAAAAATATCCGCTCCAGCGGCATCCGCGCCCTCAATCTCGACGAGGGCGACGAGCTCATCAGCGTCCACGCGACCTCCGGGGACGACAACGTCCTCATCACGACGCGAAACGGCATGGCGATCTGCTTCTCCGAGAGGGACGTGCGCCCGATGGGCCGCACGGCCGCCGGCGTGCGCGGCATAACGCTCAGAAAGGGCGACGTCTGCGTCGGGGCCGAGTTCTGCCGCGAGGGCGGCACGCTCCTGAGCGTCACGGAAAACGGCTACGGCAAGAGGACGGAGCTGTCCGAGTACCTGCGCGGCGAGGGCGGGCCCCAGCGCCGCGGCGGCATAGGCATGAAAAACTACGCCGTCACCGACAAGACCGGCCCCGTCGCGGCCTCTCTCGTCGTGCAGGACGACGAGGACGTCTTCATCGTCGCAGACGACGGCGTCATGATAAGGACGGCCGTGTCTGATATCAACATCTACGGCCGCGCCACGCAGGGCGTGCGCCTCATGCGCGTGGCCGACGGCGTACGCGTCGTCTCCATCGCGCGCACGACCCGCGTCGCCGGCGAGGACGACGAAGCCGAAGCCCCCGCCCCGCCTCCCGCGGAATAAGCGCATAAATAAGATAAAGACCCGCCCCGAAAAGGGCGGGTCTTGTCATCTTTAAGCCTTCCCCCAACGGGGGTAGCGAAGCGGCGCCGCGGAAGTGAATGACATGCCGGGGGCGCCCACGCCGAGCGCCGCCTGTGGCGGGAGGAGCGAGGCGCGGGCGGCGCAGCGGTCGAAAAACGCAAGGTTAAGCGCAAGCCCGCAGCGTTTTTCGGGTACCGCAAGAGGACAGTCAGAGCCGCGGCGTGACCGAGCCGCAGCGAGACAGGTGGGTGAGCAAAGCGAACCCGGATGAGAGGCGATACGCGGCGGGTGAGGAGGAAAGGTGCCCCTCATCAGTCAGCTGACGCTGACAGCTTCCCCCCGAGGGGGGAAGCCTATGGGGAGCGCGTCTAAGCCTTCCCCCCGCCGGGGGGAAGGTGGGTGAGCAAAGCGAACCCGGATGAGGGGCACGTCAAAGATATTTCAAAATATCCTCGCAAACGCCTTGAAAATTGGAGTTCACCTCAAGATTGGAGTATCGGAGCACGCGGAGGCCCCGACCGGCCAGATATTCGTTGCGTTCGCGGTCGGCTTCGCGGCCTTCGTCCTCATAATGCTGTGAGCCGTCGAGTTCGATAACGAGCTTCGCCGAGGGGCAATAGAAATCCGCGATATAGCTTCCGAGCACGGCTTGACGGCGAAACGTCTCAGGCCGTCCGCGCAGAAAATCATACCACAGGCGGCGTTCCTCTTTGGTCATATCCCGCCTCAGCTTTTGTGCGAGCGGGGTCAATTTCGGGTCGTACTTGTGCTGCATAACGGACCTTTCTGTTGCGAGGCAATACGCGGCGTGGCAAGATGCGTCAGGCTCCGATGCCCCTCATCAGTCACGGCTTCGCCGTGCCAGCTTCCCCCCGAGGGGGGAAGCCTATGGGGAGCGCGTCAAAGCCTTCCCGCGCGGGGTAGCCCATGCGCTATCCCTGCGCCGCGAGCTGCTCGGCCTGCTTTTTCTTCGTCATGCGCAGGGCCTTTATGAACATCGGGAGCAGGATGCAGCCGTTGAGGATGTCCGCGACGCCCTGCGACACGCAGAGGCCCTCTATGCCGAAGAAGATCGGGAGTATATAGATGAGCGGGATGAAGCAGTAGCCCTGGCGCGCGGTGCTGAGTATGGCCGACTGCTTCGGCATGCCGACGCCGGCGTAGAACATGTTGATTATCGCGCCGGAGCCGTGGATGAAGAGGAAGACCGCCTCGACGCGTATGGCGAGCATGGCGTATCTGTAGATATCCGGGTCGCCGGTCGGGTTGAAGAGCCCGACGAGCGGCCGCGCGAAGGCGAAGAGCGCCGCGCCGAGCACGAGCCCGCTGATTATGCCGAGCTTCGTCGTGAACGTCAGGCTGCTGCGCACGCGGTCGTACTTCTTCGCGCCCCAGTTATAGCCCACGACGGGCTGATAGCCCTGCCCGAGGCCGAGCATGAACGAAAACGGGAACATCATGACGCGGTTGGCGACGGAGAGCGCCGCGAGGGCCTCAGTCGAGAACGCGCCCGCGCGGCGGTTGAGGCAGATGAGCGCGATAACGTTGAGGATAGAGCGCAGGAACGACGCCATGCCGATGCTGACGACCTCCTTGACGTCCTGCCAGACGAGCTTGAAGCGCCGCAGCGAGAGGCGGACCGCCGTCTTTTTGCGCAGGTACGGCATCAGCAGTATGGAAAAGCTCACGAATTTGGAGATCGCCGTCGCTATCGAGGCGCCCTTTATCCCGAGGCCGAGCGTGAAGATGAAAATGGGGTCGAGCACGCAGTTTAAGATGCCGCCGAAGCCCATGCCGATCATGGCGTAGGTCGAGCTGCCCTCGCTTCGCAGGACCATGTTGAGGATGAAGCTGCCTATCATGAAGGGCGCGGCGTAGAGCACGAAGGAGCCGTAGTCCATCGAGAAGACGCGGCAGTCCTCCGTCGCGCCGAGAAAGTCGACCAGCGGGCCGATGAAGATGCGCCCGACGCCCGCAATGAGGAGGCCTATGCCGAGCGCGAAGAAGACGGACGTGCTCATGACGCGGTCGGCGTCGCCGTCGCGCCGCTGCCCGAGCAGGCGGGAGATATAGCTGCACGCGCCCGCGCCGATGAGCATCGCGAACATCGTGATGCAGCGGTCGAGCGAATTGTTTATGCCGACGGCGGCCGTCGCGTTCGGGCCGAGCTGGCTGACGAAGTACGTGTCGACGACGTTGTAAAAATGCGTGATGAGCTGGGCGACTATTGTCGGGACCGCCATGCGCGGGATGAGGCGGCGGAGGTCCTCCGTCCCCATGAGCTCGCGGTTGAGTCTTGCCAAGGCTATCACCTCGATAGGTATATCTTACCATAGTTAAGCGTTTATGGCAATAGACAAAGCGGGGAGGGGTACGCATAAGCCTCCCCTGCGTAAGGGAAGGTGGGTGAGCAGCGCGAACCCGGATGAGGGGCGATAAGCGCCGCACCGCGATAATGCGCGTAGGAGCCGACGCCCTCGCCGGCCCGAAAAGCCTCCCCTGCATAAGGGGAGGTGGGTGAGCGAAGCGAACCCGGAAGGGTCGAGTTCAAACCATCGGAGATACCGTGAGCCTTCGGCGGATCGGGTCCGATCCCTCAGTCTCGCATACGCTCGACAGCTCCCTTTCGCAAAGGGAGCCCATGGGACGTCTTGCCCGAGGCTACTTGAAGAAATCTGCCAATATTGGTATAATCGTCTCGTAAAGGGGGAGACGGGCTTGCTTTCTCTGTACCTGCAGACGCTGGAGACGGACGAGGAACGCGGCAGATTCGCGCGGCTGTATGCGTGCTACCGCGACCTGATGTTCCGCGCCGCCGACAGGCTGCTCCATAACGACATGGACGCGGAGGACGCCGTGCATCAGGCGTTCCTCGCGATACTGAAGCATTTTTCGAAGGTGCGGAGGGTCGACGCCCCCGCGACGAAGGCCTACGTCGTCCTGATCGCCAGGCGCAAGGCCATCGACATACTGCGCGCGAAAAGCCGCTTCGTCGATACGGGCGGCAATGTGCCGGGCGGGCTTCAGCCCTCCCTGCCGGAGGACGCGGACCTCGCCGACGCGATGCTGAGCCTGCCCGAACGCTACCGCGAGGCGCTCCTGCTGCGCTATGCGCACGGCTACTCCGCCGCGGAGCTCGCGGCGCTCTGGGGCATAAAAAAGTCCTCCGCGCAGACCGTGCTGTGGCGGGCGAAAAAGGCGCTCGAGGAGAGATTGGAGGGGGATCCGGATGAATAGCAGCCTTACCGCGAAGGAGCTGCGCGCGGCCGCCGCTCTCGCCGAGAGCCGCATGCTCGCCGGGCTCGGGCCGGACGAGGCCCCGCCGCACGAATTCTCCGAGGCCTTCGAGCGGAAAATGGAGCCCGTCCTCAAAAAGGCGCGGCGCATGGAGCGGACCCGGCAGACCGCGCGGACGATAGCCGCCTCGCTCGCCGTCGTCGTCCTCTTCGGGATGATATGGGTCGCCACCCACGCGGAGGCGCGCGAAGCCGTCGGCAAATGGTTCAAATATCAGTGGAACAACATCGTCTCGTACAGCTTCACGGAAAAGTTTACAGGCGAGCTCCCGACCTACCGCCCGACGTGGCTTCCGGACGGGTACGAGGAAAACAACTTGATTGACTATGAAGATGCCGATATGTATGAAGTTTATTATGAACATGAAAACGGAAATATCATCCTTTTTTGTTATCAGGCGATGGACGAAGAATTTGACTTAAAGCTTTATATTCCGGACGATTACAGGCGCGAATCCGTCCTGATACGGGGGCTTCCCGGAGACCTCTATTTCCCGCCCGAAGAAGAAAAGGCCGACCGGTGCGAGATGGTTTGGGTAGATGAAGAAGACGACATGGCGTTCTGCATTTTCGGAAAACTTGAGCGGGACGTCAAGCTTCGAATAGCGGAGAGCGTCGCGAAAGTCGAGCCGCAAAAATAAAAAATACGAAACGAGTGTTGAGTTTCGGCTTTGTTGTCCGTTTATATAACAGGACACCATGAAAGGAGAATACGCCAATGAAAAAACTTCTTATACTCATTCTCGCCGCCGCGATGCTGCTCACGCTCGCCGCGTGCGCCAAGACGCCCGCGCCCGCGCCGACCGCAGATCCCACGCCCGCCGCTCCGGCCGCCTACGCGGGGGAGGATACCTTCGTCATCTCGCGCGACGGGGAGGATTTCGTCATCGGCTCCGCGGGGCTCGGCGTGAGCCCGAAGGAGGTCTGCGACTTCTACGGCTACGAGCTCGACCTCTCCGACGAGCAGGCGGCGGCTTGGGTTGACGGCCCCGTCCCGCCCATAGGCGGGGATATCCGCTTCGGCATGAGCTACGCCGAGGTCTTCGAGCGCATCACCGGGACGAAGACCGACATGGAGCCGAACATGTCGCTGGGGACTGACTACGCCAACGCCTACGCGGGCGCGCTGACCCGCCTCCGCTTCCAGT
The DNA here is from genome assembly GCA_017550645.1 of Oscillospiraceae bacterium. Classification (GTDB taxonomy): domain Bacteria; phylum Bacillota; class Clostridia; order Oscillospirales; family Oscillospiraceae; genus RGIG7949. The sequence continues at coordinate 7,661 of JAFZOI010000033.1, read as the reverse complement.
TCGACGCCGAGAGCGACCGGCTCTATCTCATCGGCCTCGACCTGACGACCGAGGACAAGGCGGCGGCGTGGTTCGAGCTCTACGGCAGGTTCACGGAGCTCTTCGGCGAGCCCATGATGACACAGATGACCGATTCTTTCACGACCCCGGAGGAGCTGACCGAGCAGCTCGCGGGCGGACGCCTCGTTCCCGCGGCCGCATGGGGCAGCCAAACGAAGTTTCTGACCCTCATGCTCAGGGCGGCGGGCGGCCGCGAGCCGGAGCTGACCGTCGAGATGGTATGGCAGGAGCTGATGCCCGGCTTCGCCGCCGCGCAGCAGGGATAACAAAGAAGATTCGACGCCTCTCCGGAGCTTCCGGGGAGGCGTTTTTGCGCGCCCCGACAGAGCCTCCCCTTGCGAAGGGGAGGTGGGTGAGCGAAGCGAACCCGGAAGGGTCGAGTTCAAACCATCGGAGATCCCGTGAGCCTTCGGCGGATCGGGTCCGATCCCTCAGTCTCGCATACGCTCGACAGCTCCCTTTCGCAAAGGGAGCCCATGCGGCGGGGCTCCCTGCGCGCTTCCCGTGGGCGCGTTGCAAGGGCGGGGCGCTTTGTGGTAAAATATACGCAGAAAGAAAACGCGGAGGGACGACATGAAAAGCATCAAAAGCGTTTACAAGATAGGCAACGGGCCCTCGAGCTCGCACACGGTCGGCCCGTATAACGCAGCGGGGCTCGTGCGCGAGCGCTGGCCCGACGCGGACGGGTTCGAGGTCACGCTCTACGGCTCGCTCGCCTTCACCGGGACGGGCCACGGCACCGAAAAGGCCATCTGGGGCCGCCTGCCGGGCGCCGCCGTCTTCGCCGACACGGAGACGACCGACATCCCGCACCCGAACACGATGCTCTTCGTCGCGAAGAAAAACGGAGCGGAGATCGGCCGCGTGCGCATATTCAGCATAGGCGGCGGCTCCATCCGCGTCGAGGGCGAGGAGAGTGACGAGGAGAAGGAGGTCTGGCCGCAGAAGTCGTTTGCCGAGATCGCCGCGATCTGCAAAAAGCAGGACATCTCCCTCGTCGAGCTCATACGCCGCATGGAGGGAGCCTCGCTCTGGGAGTACCTCGCCGTCGTCTGGCGCGCCATGCAGGACGCCGTCGCGCGCGGCCTCGCCGCCGAGGGGACGCTCCCGGGCCGCCTCAACCTCACGCGCAAGGCGAAGATGCTCTACGAAAAGCGCTGCCACAACGAGTCCTCCGACCTCACGCAGAACCGCGTCATCTCCGCCTACGCCTACGCCGTCAGCGAGGAAAACGCCGACGAGCACGTCGTCGTGACGGCCCCGACCTGCGGCAGTTGCGGCGTCATCCCGTCGCTGATGTACTACATGAGCCGCGACCGCGGCTACTCCGACGCGGAGATACTCGACGCGCTCGCCGTCGCGGGCCTCATCGGCAACATCATCCGCACCAACGCCAGCATCTCCGGGGCCGAATGCGGCTGTCAGGCGGAGATAGGCAGCGCCTGCACGATGGGCGCCGCCGCCATGACGACGCTCTACGGGCTCGGCATCGACGAGACGGAGTACGCCTCCGAGACGGCCATGGAGCACAACCTCGGCCTGACGTGCGACCCCGTGTTCGGCCTCGTGCAGATACCCTGCATCGAGCGAAACGCCGTCGCCGCCATGCGCGCCGTCACGAGCGCGAGCCTCTCGATGTTCCTGACCGAGACGCGGAAGATCTCCCTCGACGACGTCATCGCGACCATGTACCGGACCGGCCTCGACATGAACGAGAAGTACCGCGAGACCTCCCACGGCGGCCTCGCGCAGATATACAGCGAAAAGGCGTGACGCGCATGAGGGCGACCGTACTTATAGACAACGTCCCCGGCGAAGGGCTCGCCGGGGAGTGGGGGCTGAGCGTCTGGATAGAGCGCGCGGGGCGGCGGATACTGCTCGACGCGGGCTCGACGGGCGCGTTCGCGGAAAACGCGGAAAGGCTCGGCGTCGACCTCGCCTCCGCCGACTTCGCCGTGCTCTCGCACGCGCACTACGACCACTCCGGCGGCTTTCCGGAGTTTTTCGCGCGCAACTCCCGCGCCGCTCTGTACGTGCGAGAGGGCGCGGGCGAGGACTGCTTCAAGCGGACGGAGGACGGCACGGAATACATAGGCGTCGAGCGCGGCATGCTCGCGCGGTTCGCGGAGCGCGTCAGATACGTCTCCGGCGCGCATGAGCTCTGCCCCGGCGCATGGCTCCTGCCGCACGAAGCGCCGCACCCCGAGCGCGCGGACGAGCTGCTCCGCCTCGAGGGCGGCGAGCTGCGTCCCGACGGCTTCGAGCACGAGCAGAGCCTCGTGGTAAGCGACGGGCGCGGCCTCGTCATCTTCAGCAGCTGCTCCCACGCCGGCGCGGACGTCATCATCGGCGAGGTCTCGCGCGCCTTCCCCGGGGAGAGGATATATTCCTTCGTCGGCGGCCTGCACCTCTACCGCGCCCCGCGCGCGGAGATCGAGGCGCTCGCGCGCGCCGTGAAGGCGACGGGGATAGAGCGCGTCGTGACCGGCCACTGCACGGGCGAGGCGGCGGAGCTCCTGCGCGCCGAGCTCGGAGAACGCCTTGAGCTCTTCCGCTCGGGATACGTGATCGAATAGCGAAAGCGCAAAAAAGCCTTCCCCCCAAGGGGAGGTTATGAGGAGCGTATCAAAGCCTTCCCCTCGAGGGGAAGGTGTCATACGCCGTCTCACGCAAGGCGGATGACGGATGAGGTGGAATGACTGCCGAGCCGGATTAGACCACCTCATCAGTCTCGCATACGCTCGACAGCTTCCCCTCAAGGGGAAGCCTATGGGGAGGGCGACAAAGCCTTCCCCTCGAGGGGAAGGTGTCATTCGCCGTCTCACGCAAGGCGGATGACGGATGAGGTGGAATGACTGCCGAGCCGGACTAGACCACCTCATCAGTCTCGCTGCGGCTCGGTCACGCCGCGGCTCTGACTGTCCTCTTGCGGTACCCGAAAAACGCTGCGGGCTTGCGCTTATCCTTGCGCTTTTCGACCGCTGCGCCGCCCGCGCCTCGCTCCTCCCGCCACAGGCGGCGCTCGGCGTGGGCGCCCCCGGCACGTCATTCACTACCGCGGCGCCGCTTCGCTACCCTCAAGGGGAAGCCCATGGGGAGGGCGCAATAACAGACGAAAAAACGGAGGGTCCCGGTGGCTTGTCGGGGCCCTCCGCTCTTTCGAAGGAGGTGAATTATGGAAAAAGAGTTATGTCTTTCGGAGGTTTTTGACGGCCTCGTAGAGTTCGTCCGTGATAACGCCGGCGAGAAGGCCCGCGTTTTCCGCGGCGACGGCGGCGGGCGCGCCCATCCGGAGCAGGAGCGCCTCGATGGCGGCGCTCTTTTCCATGAGGCCGTCGGCTTCGGCCGCGCCGGACTCGGTCAGGACGATCGTGTTTTTCGTGACGGAGACGAGCCCCTCCGCCGCGAGCTTTCTGACCGCGTTCGTGACGCTCGGGCGCGAATAGCCGAGCGCCGCCGCTATGTCGACGTTGCGCACGCGCGCGCCGTCCATGCCGAGGGCGCGTATAGTCTTCAGATACGTCTGTCTGGAGCCGTCCGTCATGACTTTTTTACCCGCCCGAAGAGGGCCTTTTTCTCATACGGGAGGACCTGCACGCCGTCGGCGTCGTAGCCGAGGGCGCCGAGCTCCCGCACGACCGCCTCCGTGTCGAGGTCTTCCGCGACGACGGAGGTCTCGCCTTTTTTCCTGCTTGACGCGACGTGCTTGACGCCGGGAAAGCGGCGCACGACGTCGTTTATATGGGCCTCGCACATGCCGCAGGACATGCCGCGGACCTTGAAAACGTATCTGTTCATATGCGTTCAGGCGCGGGGCGGGGAGTCGGAGGAGCTCTCCGCCCCCGCTTTATGGCAGGAGCCCGCCATGGCGCAGTGCGCGCAGTTGGACCCGCAGGTCGAACGGCCCGCCTTCCTGTCCCGCACGAGCGAGACGGCGACCGCCGCGATGACGGCCAGCAGGATGAGCGCGGCTATGGCCGTGCCGAGATATTCGGAAAGCCATGCAAGCATATTACGGCTCCTTTCTTTATAGCCTGTATCGTTCGCGCCACCTCATCAGTCTCGCATACGCTCGACAGCTTCCCCTCAAGGGGAAGCCTATGGGGAGCGTATCTAAGCCTTCCCCTTTGAGGGGAAGGTGGCATCCGCCGTCTCACAAAAGGCGGATGGCGGATGAGGTGGAAAACGCGGCGAGGCGCAGGAGGATCATTTGACCTTGACGGCCTGCGTCAGCCTCGTCGCCTCTTTATACGGGCGCACGAGCATGTAGATGATGAAGGCGAGTATCAGCACGGCGAAGACGAGGCCGACGGCGTTCGCGCCGCCCGCGAAGAGCCTGCCGAACTGCGTCACCATGAGCGCGATCGCGTAGGCGAAGACGCACTGATATCCGATGGCGAACCACGTCCACTTCGCGCTGTTCATCTCGCGGCGTATCGCGCCGATGGCGGCGAAGCAGGGCGCGCAGAGCAGGTTGAAGACGAGGAAGGAGAAGCCGGTCACGCCCGTGAAGGCCTGAGCGAGCGTCTCGTAGACGTTTCCGGACGCGCCGTAGAGGATGCCCATCGTGCCGACGATGTTCTCCTTGGCGACGAGGCCCGTGATGGAGGCGACGGTCGCCTGCCAGTTGCCCCAGCCGAGCGGGGCGAATATCCAGCAGATCGCGCCGCCTATGTGCGCGAGTATGGAGCAGTCGAGCTCGTCCTCGGCCAGCATGCGGAAGCCGTCGTCCGCCCAGCCGAAGAAGGACGTGAACCAGACGACTATCGTCGAGAGCAGGATTATCGTCCCGGCCTTCTTTATGAAGCTCCAGCCGCGCTCCCACATCGAGCGGAGCACGTTCTTGAGCGTCGGCCAGTGGTAGGCGGGAAGCTCCATGACGAAGGGCGCGGGGTCGCCGGCGAACATGCGCGTCTTTTTGAGCATGATGCCCGAGACGACTATCGCCGCGACGCCGATGAAGTAGGCGCTCGTCGCTATCCAGGCGCTGCCGCCGAAGATGGCGCCGGCTATCATCGCTATGAAGGGGACCTTCGCCCCGCAGGGTATGAACGTCGTCGTCATAATGGTCATGCGGCGGTCGCGCTCGTTTTCAATAGTGCGCGAGGCCATGACGCCGGGGATGCCGCAGCCGGCTCCGATGAGCATCGGGATAAAGGACTTGCCGGAAAGGCCGAAGCGGCGGAAGATGCGGTCGAGCACGAAGGCGATGCGCGCCATGTACCCGCAGGCCTCCAAAAACGCCAGCATCAAAAACAGCACCAGCATCTGCGGCACGAAGCCGAGCACCGCGCCCACGCCGGCCACGATGCCGTCGAGTATCACGCCGCGCACGACCGCGCCCGCGCCCTCGTCGGAGACGTGCAGCGCGTCGAGCAGCTTTTCCACGAGGACCGGCACGCCGGGGACCCATACCCCGTAGTCGGCGGGATCGGGCTCTTCGCCTATCTCCTCGAGCGTCTTGACGGCGTCCTCATAGTCCTCGAGCGAGGCCGTCGCCGTCTCGACGGCGAGCGTTTCCTCGTCCTCGATCTCGTATTCGAAGTCGCCGGTCGGGGCGGAGCCGTTCTCCTCTATGTAGGCCTCGTAGCCGTCGACGATGAGCGAGGCCTCGCCGTAGGCGTCGGCGACCTCGTTATAGCTCTTCGAGCCTATGCCGAGAAGGTGCCAGCCGTCGCCGAAGAGGCCGTCGTTGGCCCAGTCCGTCGCCGGAGCGCCGACGCCGACCATCGCGACCCAGTAGACGATGAACATGACGACCGCGAATATCGGAAGGCCGAGCCAACGGTTGGTCACGACCTTGTCTATCTTGTCCGAGGCGGTCAGGCCGCCCGCGTTTTTCTTCTTGTAGCAGGTCTTTATGAGGTCGGCGATGACGAGGTATCGCTCGTTGGTGATTATCGACTCCGCGTCGTCGTCGAGCTCGGCCTCGACGGCCTTTATATCGCCCTCGATATGCTCCTTGATCTCGGCGGAGACGTCGAGCTTTTCGAGCACCTTCTCGTCGCGCTCGAAGATCTTGACGGCGTACCAGCGCTGCTGCTCCTCGGGGAAGCCGTGCACCGCAGCCTCCTCGATGTGCGCGAGGGCGTGCTCGACGCTGCCGGAGAACGCGTGATGCGGGACGGGCTTTCCGCCCTGCGCGGCCTCTATGGCGGCCTCGGCGGCCTCCTTTACGCCCGTCTCCTTGAGCGCGGAGATCTCGACCACGCGGCAGCCGAGCTCGCGCGAGAGCTCCGCCGTGTTTATCTTGTCGCCGTTTTTCTTCACGACGTCCATCATGTTGACCGCCACGACGACGGGGATGCCGAGCTCGGTCAGCTGGGTCGTCAGATAGAGGTTGCGCTCGAGGTTCGTGCCGTCGACGATGTTGAGTATCGCGTCGGGCCGCTCGTCAATGAGGTAGTTTCGCGCGACGACCTCCTCGAGCGTGTAGGGCGAGAGCGAGTAGATGCCGGGCAGGTCCGTTATCGTCACGTCGGAGCGCTTTTTGAGCTTGCCCTCCTTCTTTTCGACCGTGACCCCCGGCCAGTTGCCGACGAACTGGTTCGAGCCCGTCAGCGCGTTGAACAGCGTCGTCTTGCCGCTGTTCGGGTTGCCCGCAAGGGCGATTCGTATACTCATACTGTCAGCGTCCTTCCTTTTGACGGTTGTCTGAGGGTAACCGCCATGCAAAAATCATTCGATCTCGACCATTTCCGCGTCCGCCTTGCGCAGCGAGAGCTCGTACCCGCGGACCGTCACCTCGACGGGATCGCCGAGCGGCGCGACCTTGCGGACGTATATCTCGACGCCGCGCGTTATGCCCATGTCCATGATGCGGCGTTTGACGGCTCCCTCGCCGTGCAGCTTCCTGACCTTGACGGTCTGGCCGATCCTGGCCTGCCTGAGCGTAGTCATGCTATCACGTTCCTTTCTTTTCCGGAGCGCCGGTCAGATCATGATCCGCCGCGCCATCTCCTCGCTTACGGCGACGCGGGCCTCCTTGACCTTGACGATGACGTTGCCGGACATGGAGGCGATGACTGTGACCGTCCCGCCGACGACGAAGCCGAGGTTTTCAAGGTGTTTTTTGACCTCCGGACTTCCGCCGATCTTCCTGATCGTGCATTCCGCTCCCGTGTCCGCAAGAGCCAAAGGGATCATTCCGCTCACCTCGCAGGAGATAGTTAGCCACAGCTAACTCGTGGGTTTGAGTTTCGGTCAGCAGTTGCCCGCCGCTAACCGTCGTCTCGATTATAGTTACCCGCAGGTAACTTGTCAAGCCTTTTTTGCAAAAAACGCGCGCACCGCCGCATTTGCGGGATGGGCGCGTCTGAGCCTTCCCCCAGCGGGGGGGGGGGAGCCCATGGGGAGCGCAACAAAGCCTTCCCCTTCGAGGGGAAGGTGTCATACGCCGTCTCACGCAAGGCGGATGACGGATGAGGTGGAAATACGCGGCGGAGCGGAATAGGCCACCTCATCAGTCACGGCTTCGCCGTGCCAGCTTCCCCTCAAGGGGAAGCCTATGGGGAGCGCAACAAAGCCTTCCCCTTCGAGGGGAAGGTGTCATACGCCGTCTCACGCAAGGCGGATGACGGATGAGGTGGAAATACGCGGCG
>JAFZOI010000032.1 GCA_017550645.1 Oscillospiraceae bacterium | reverse complement strand
GGGAGAGCGCTTGAATGGCATTCAAGAGGTAAGGGGTTCGATCCCCCTCATCTCCACCAAAAGACAGGACAGGGCATTTTTGCTCCGTCCTGTCTTTCGTTTTGCGATCGTATGAGGGGGATCGAACCGATGTCATCCCCGAGCGGTTCCGCCCGCAGGGCGGGAGCGAGCGGGGACATCCGTGCGCACGAAGTGCCGCTCGCGGCACTTCGATCCCCCTCATCTCCACCAACGACAAAAACGGAGCCGATCGGCTCCGTTTTTTGTCGTTCATGCGTACAATGCGAGGGGGATCGAACCCCATGTCATCCCCGCTCACGCGATCCGCAAAACGGGACAAAGGAACTGTCCCCAAAATCTTGATTCTTATTCTAAATCTTTTCCGATTGCTTTACAAGCAGAGATAGAATTATCGTTCGCTTCCGCGCAGGCGCGAAAGCTCATTTCCTCCGTCGCTCCTCCTCTCGAACTCCGACCCGCTTCGCCGGGCTCGGAGTTCGTTTTTTGTCTCTTATCGCCTATTGACATAGTATGCGGGTGTGCTTATAATTCAAGAAAAAGCGCAAGGAGGCGGGAGCATGCAGGGCGTTATAAAGGCCGTGTGCGTCAGCGAGAAAAAAGGGACGGAAAAGCGCCCCGTGCCGGAGGCGCATCTGACCGCGCACCACGGCGTCGACGGCGACGCGCACGCCGGTCCGTGGCACCGTCAGGTCAGCCTGCTGTCTTACGAGAAGGTCGAGGAGTTCAACCGCCTCGGAGCCGCCGTCACGGACGGCGCTTTCGGCGAAAATCTCCTCGTCAGCGGCATCGACTTCCGCTCGCTCCCCGTCGGGACGATCTTCACGACGGAGCAGACGGAGCTCCGCCTGACGCAGATCGGCAAGGAGTGCCACTCGCACTGCGAGATATACAAGCGGGTCGGGACCTGCATCATGCCGCGCGAGGGCGTCTTCGCCGAGGTCCTCAGGGGCGGGACGGTCCGGCCCGGCGAAATAATGCGCGTCCGTCTGCCGGACGGCGAGTGACGGATGAGGTGAAAAGACGCAGCGGGTAACGACGCCGCTCACCTCGCCGCTCGCGGCGCTTCGATCCTCCCCTTCACCTTCGCAAAACCTTGGAGGTGCAGCGGCTCCAAGGTTTTTTCGTTTTTCTAACCTGAGCTTTTGGGGACGGTTCTTATTTCCCACGGTCTCGGAGAGGGAGCGCTTCACTCCTCTTTGATTATCGGTTGGAGCGCTTTTACCATTTCTCTCGCGGTAAGGTTTTGCTTCAGAAGATTGCCGACTTTCTCTGCCGTTGTTACTTTGTCCCGAGCGAACTTGATCGTCCCGATTGCTGTTTCTTGGACGCTGACCGGGTACCCCTTCTCCTGCATTATTTTCTGCATTGTCTGATATGTTTCGTGCATCGTCGTCCTCCTTAATGATATCAACGACAGACCATTCTCCGTTGTTCTTCATCTCAAGTTTTAACGTCTGACCGCCCAAATCTATATAGGCAGTTTCTCCGTCTTCAAAGAACTCAGGATTATATTCCGCGCTCTGGATTTTTTGGTAGAATGCAGGCCAGTTCACTTTGCCTCTGAACTCATTGACCATTTCGCCTTTTTGGAGCGCTCGGCGGCGCTCCGGTCTGTCTGATCTACGTTCTTCTTTATTGTAGTCTGACTTGTCTTCGCTTGTCAAGGCGCCGACGTCCGTAACACTGTAAGACCCACCCTCACCAGCTCCGTCATACCTACATCACGAAGCTGTTTGAACAGGGGCTTGACATCAAGCAGGTGCAGTATCTCGCCGGACACGCTACGCCGGAGATGACGATGAGAGTCTATACCCACTACCGCGAGAAGCAGCGCGCCGCCGATACCGCCGAACAGGTCCGCGCCGGAGTCGACTATCTGTAAATCTCTATGCTCCGTCAAGGTTCAAAAATTACCAGACTTTCCCAAATGCGCAACCAAAAGCGCAACCAAAGTAGAGATAAATACAGATAAAAAGGGATAAGCAGAGATACCTTGTTACCGCACATAGGTATCTATGGTAGCTTAAAAAAATAATAAACGAAAACCGCCCCAAACCCAGTAACGAGAAGGGTTTGAGGCGGTTTACGTTTTTGGTGGAGACTGCTGGACTCGAACCAGTGACCTCCTGCGTGTGAAGCAGGCGCTCTAACCTGCTGAGCTAAGCCTCCGTTGTGGTGACCCGTACGGGATTCGAACCCATGTTACCGCCGTGAAAGGGCGGTGTCTTAACCTCTTGACCAACGGGCCGTATATGGGCCTGCGGCTGCAGGCCGGTCAATATTCCCCATAGGTCCGAGGACCTATGGGGAAGATGGTAGCGGCGACTGGATTCGAACCGGTGACACTGCGGGTATGAACCGCATGCTCTAGCCAACTGAGCTACGCCGCCATGGATAGCTTGTGTATTATACAATCACCGCTTACGCTTGTCAAGCGAAATATTTGCAAAAAAACCGCCCGGCACGGACGCCGCCAGAAGCGGCAACGCGATGAGGGAATAGCGCCCGGCCGCCTCGCTAATGAGGAACATGCAGGCGAAGCCAAGCACGCCGAGCATGCAGACGAGCTCCGGCGCCGTGCCGCCGTTTTTAATGCGCAGCGCGGCCGCGGCCGCGAAGAGCAGCAGGAGCGCCGCGAAATACCCGCCGCACAGGGCGGCCTGCGCTTTGAGCAGCTTCCCGCCGAGCAGCGCGTTTTCACGCGCGGAGTACTGCGCGAGATAGTCGAGGACGGCGGACTGCCCGCCCCAAGTGATCGAGGACTTGACCGCAAAGAGCTTCAGCGTCCCGACGGGGCCGAGCGCCTTATAGCGCGAGGCGACGACGCCCCTTATCTGCCTGTCGGCGGCCTTGTAGTCGCCGGACTCGACGGCGGAGTAGAAGAGCGCGGAATCGTCCGAGTTCCATGTCCCGGAGTGCTCCGCGTTCGAGCCGGCGAGCAGCGTGAACGAAGTCGAGCTTCGCGCGACGGGCTTGTCGAGGATGGCTTCCGCGCCGAGGAGCGAGACCTCCCTGCCGCTTATGAGCACGACGAGCAGCGCGAGCAGCAGAGCGATCGCCCGCCCGAAGCCGGGGCGCTTTTTCGCGTGCGCGGCGAGCCACGCGAGCACGACGGCGATGACGGGAACGATCGCGACCGGGCGGATGAGCTCGAGCGCGAGCAGGCACACGCCGAGAACGACCCCGCGAAGCAGCATAACGGGGACGGACGCGGGCCCGGCCTTATAAAAGCGCGCGAGCAGGAATATGACGAGAGCAAACAGCGCAAGGGCGAGGTGCTCCCCGCAGCAGAGCGGAGCGTAGAGCGCGGCGGAGGGGCACAGCGCGAAGATGATCCCGGCGAAAAGCCCCGCCTTCGTCCCGCGCAGCGTCTTCGCGGAGCCGTAAATGAGCAGAGCCGTTACGGCGCTCAGGACGAGGCCGCATATCTGATAGACGGTCACGCTCGCGCCGAAGACGCGGAACGGGAGCGACAGCGCCGCCGAGAACCAGAGCATGTGCGGGAAGAGATGCGCGGAGTTCTTGATGAGCTCCGTCCCCCCGGCAAAGCATTCGGCCATGCGGTAATACGTCCCGAAGTCGTGGACGGGGTCCGTCACGACGGGGAACGCGAGGACGGCGGCTATCCGCGGCAGGAGCGTCAGCACGAGGATCGTGAACACGGCGGAAACGGGCCTCGGCTCGCGCGACTTCGCTATCGAGAAGGCGACGGCTACGCCGAAGATGACGAGCACGGCCGCCGCGGCGAGCACGAGCCAGCCGCCGGATATGCAGGCCAAGACGGACAGGGCCAGCCCCGCGACGATCGCTATGACGCAGAATACTTTTGTCAAAACTCCGTCCATGCTTCCTCCGGATGCAGTCGGGCGCGCCGCATTGCGCGGCGCGCCCTTTTGAGTTTCATCAGGTATCGTACAGAAGCGCGAGGTCGCGGTCGTCGTCCAGACGCGCGATGGCGTCGGTGATGTTCTGTACGTTCGTACGGTAGACGTAGAAGCGCTGGCTGTCGTCGACCACGGCGCAGTACTGGCGGTCGTTGAGCCTGTAGAGCTTCAGCACGCGCTTGCCGCCTTCTACGAGAGTGAGCGTGACGGTCAACTCGGGCTCGCCGAGCTCGACGTCGTCCTCTATCGTGCCTATCTCGCGCAGGTTGAGCGTGCGGGCGTAGAGCCTCTTGGTGTTCTGCTCGCCGATGTCCTTGCCGTCGAGCGCGCCGTAGACGTGGACGGCCTCGGTGTTGGCGTCGGTGATGTAGTCCTCGAACGTGAACTCGACGTGGCGCACCTTGCCGTCTATCTCATAGTCGATGGACTGTACCGTGTGTATCTCCTGGATCCAGACGACGCGGTTTAAGAGGGACATGTAGTCGATGTCGATCGGCTCGAAGCCCACGCCCTGATATTCGAGGACGGTCAGCTTGTCGATGACGCCGGCCATGAAGTCCTCGTACTGGCTCGTGAACGCGCAGAAGTAAACGTTGGAGTCCGTCGCGCCGACCATGATGTCGCTGGAGTTGCCGTCGACGTCCTCGAGGCGGACGCGGGCGGGCTTATCGAGCCCGAAGTCGGCGATGCGGTCCATCTCGACGTCGCCGTAGACCTTCGAGAAGGCTATCTGCGCGACCTGATCGAGAACGTCCTCGCGGACTCTTTCGTCGGACGCGGAGGAGACGACGGGCTGGAGCAGCATGTAGTAGCTCATCGCCTCGTTGTCCTCCCTCTCGTAGTCCGGGTCTGCGACTATCTCGATGGGAGTGCCGTCGCGCTTGACGATATAGACGTAGTTTATCTTCTCATATATCTCCTCGTCGGAATAGACGGGGAAGGAATCTATCTGCCTGTATTCGACGATGCCGCGGGAGATGAGGCCGCCCAGATACGAGCCTACCATATAGACCGTATTGTCGCCGGTGACCATGGCGTAGGCGTAGCCGTCTATGGTCGGGTTGCCGAGCGAGAGCGTCAGCGTCTTCTCGGAAAACTCCATCTCGATGCGGAAATACGGCTCGTCGAGCCCGTAAATCGAGAGGTCCTTCGGGTCGGTCTCGACCGTCCCCATCGACGTCAGCGAGGACAGGGTGAAGCTCATGCTGCGGAACTTGCTGGTGTTCCAGTCGAAGTAATACGACTCGGGCGTGACCTCGTAGTGCAGCTTGTTGTTTTCGTCGCGCACGTACCGGACTTCGAGCTCTTCGCCGTTGTTCCAATACCAGTGCATGCGCTTGAGGTCGTTGCCGTCCTCCTTGATGATATAGACGGCGGGCTCGTCGTTCGGATCGTCCGTTTCGACGGGCTCGACCTCCTGCTTCGGGAACACGAGAAGCACTATGACCAGCAGCAGCGCAATGCCGACGACTATTCCGCCGACTACGACGATGCGCTTGAGACTTTTGGTCATTACAGATGCCTCCTCCTCGCCCAGACGAAGACGCCGGCGGCGATGATGATCAGCGGGATGGCGACCACCACGATCCAGAAGACGAGTCTGCCCTGCCAGGACAGTATCGTCAGCGCCTTGGATTCGAAGTTCTTATCCGGGATGATGACGGCGTCGGTATATTCGCTGACGTAGTTGAGCGCGGCGGTCAGCCACGTTCCGTTGAGGAATTCCGGAGCCGAGAGGATGGAGTCGGTTATCATGCCGGTCGAGCAGAAGAGGATGTCCGCGCGGGTGTAGTTGAGGTTCTTGTCGGAGGCTATCTTCTCGGCGAGCACGCACATATTGAACGGGCCCTCGGTATCGCCTTCGGCCTTGTCCGTCCCGGCGATGGTGTCCTCGACGCTCTTGGCGTAGCTCGTCGCGGAGCTGACGAGGAGCGGATGGACGTCGATGCCGGCCTTCTGCGTCCCCGTCACCTGAATGGGCTTGCAGGCGGGGATCATGCAGAAGCGGTTCTGGATGTTGATGGTATCGGAGATGCCCTCAAAGTAGACCGTGGACGGGACGACGTACATCGGGTAGCCGGACAGCGACTGCGTCGAATCGAGGATTATCTCGCTGTCGTATCTGACGCCCCACTCCTCGAAGAGCAGGGAGAGGTTCGTCATCGGGTCGAGGGTGTTCGGGTTCATGGAGACGATGAGCTTGCCGCCCTTGTCGAGGAAGGCGGATATCCTGTCGACCTCGTCGGTGCTGTAGTCATATAGCGGCGAGGAGATGATGAGCATCGTGCAGTCCTCGGGGATCTCCTCGCGGGCGAGGATGAAGGAATCGACCTCGTAGTTGGAGTAGGTCAGAAGCTGCGTCAGCTCGTCGAGGCCGTAGTCCTCGTTGTGGCCGCGGATATAGAGGGCCTTGTCGAGCTTGTCGGCCGTTACGTAGAGCAGCGCGCTGGTTATCTTCTGCTCGGCGCGGAGGCCCACGTAATAGGTGATGCCGTCGTCGCTGGTCTTGTGGTTATAAAGCGAGGTCGGCTGCAGGCGCTTGAAGCGGCGCTCGGAGGCGACGACGATATCGTCGCTCGTCAGGTCGTTGAGCGCGTTATATTTGTCCACGACGCCCGGGTTGAGGTTCGGATCGAGGTAGGTCACCTTGATCATGCCGCCGGAGAGGGACTCGTAGCGCTGGAGCGTCTCATAGATGTTGCTCAGCAGCTCCGTGGAGTTTTTGTAGCGCGTCTCGTCGGCGAAGACGATGATGTCGACGGGCTCGGTGAGACCGGCTATGACTTCCTTCGTATCCTCGGATATCTCGAAGAGCTTTTCACTCGTGAGGTCGACCTCGAGGACGAAGCGGTCGGTGAGGTAGCCCACGAGGACGTTTACGAGGATTATCCCCACGATGAAGAGGATGGTGAACACCGTCGCGAGAGTGCCGTATTTGAGCTTTCGGGATTTTATCTCTTCCTGCTCCGCGGCGAGCTCTACGTCGAATATGCCCTGATCGAGCAGATCTTTTTTGTTTTTCATGGCCTTTCCCTCCTCAGCTCCAGCGTTTCTTCTCGAGCATGCGGACCGTCAGGAACAGGAACGCGGCCGTCACGCTGATGTAGTAAACGAAGTCGGCAAGGGAGAAGACTCCCATGATGAACGTGTTGTAGCGGCGGTAGATGCTCAGCCAGTAGAGCACGGCCTTTATCCAGGACGTGTTGACGAGGTTGTAGCAAAGGTCGAGTATGAGCAGCAGCGCGAAGACCGCGAGGGTCGCGATGGCGCTGATGAGCTGGTTTTCCGTCAGGGACGAGATGAACACGCCTATCGAGATATAGACGGCGGCGACGCCGAGGATGGCGACGTAGTTGCCGACGACGGAGGCCATGTTGACCGTGCCGAAGGCCTGGCAGATGATGACGTATATTATCGTCAGCACAAGGCCGAACACGAAGACGAGGAACGCCGCGAAGAACTTGCCGAGCACGATGCCCGACGGGGAGACCGGGCTCGTCAGAAGGAGCTGATCGGTCTTCTGCTTATAGTCCTCGGAGAAGGTGCGCATCGTCAGTATGGGGACGATGATCGCCAGCGAATAGAGCATGACGTTGAAGACCGTCGTAAGGCCGTTGGTCGCGTTCATGATGCTGGTGATGTAGAACGTGGCGTTCATGACGATTATGTAGGCCGCCACGAACACGAAGCCGAGGGGGGAGGTAAAGTAGCCCCTCAGGTCTCTCTTCATTATGGCTGTCAATTTAACTCCTCCTTGCTCTCCTGCTTTTTGGGAGTCTTGGCGCGCGGCTGGGTATTGCCGCGCTTGGCCTCGACGAGCTTGACGAAGATGTCCTCGAGCGAGAGGTCCATGCTCTTGAGCTGGAGGATGGGATATCCCGCCTGCGCCAGCGCCTGGAACATGGGCTTTCTGACGTCGACGTTGGGCCTGGCCTCGACGAGGAAGTCGTAGCTCCCCTCTTCGGCCTGAACGGTCGCGTCGGCGTACTGCACGCCCTCGACCCCGCGGAGTATGCGCCTGACGCTCTCGCGCGGGCCCGCGACGCGGACTGTCAGCTTCCTGTCGCCGGTAATAAGGGCCGAGAGGTTGTCCGGCCTGTCGTCGGCGACGATCTGGCCGTTATTGATGACGAGCACGCGCTCGCATATGGCGCTGACTTCCTGCAGGATGTGCGTGGAGAGGATTATCGTCCTGTCCTTCCCGAGACCCTTGATGACGTTTCGTATCTCGATGATCTGCTTCGGGTCGAGGCCGACGGTCGGCTCGTCGAGAATGAGCACGTCCGGATCGCCGACGAGCGCCTGCGCCATGCCGACGCGCTGCTTGTATCCCTTGGACAGGTTGCGTATCAGGCGCTTATACTGATCCTTGAGCCCGACGAGGGAAACTATCTCGTCGAGATGCTCGGAGCGCTTGACGCCGCTGACCTTCTTCAGGTCGTATATAAAGCTGAGGTATTCCTCGACTGTCATGTCCAGATAGAGCGGCGGCTGCTCGGGCAGATAGCCTATGTGCCGCTTGGCCTCGACGGGGTTTTCCAGCACGTCGAGCCCGGAGATGCGCGCCGCGCCGGAGTTCGCGGACAGGTATCCCGTTATGATGTTCATCGTGGTCGATTTGCCTGCGCCGTTCGGCCCGAGGAAGCCGACTATCTCCCCGTCGTTGACGGTGAAGGTAAGGCGGTCTATGCCCCTCTTCTTGCCGTAGGTCTTGGTCAGGCCCGATACTTCGATCATTGTCTCAGTCCTCCCGATGCGCCCGCCCGTCCTTCCATGAGAGCGGGGCGCTCTTACAAGTTTGTGCTATGAAACTCCGTCATTATAGCATAATCTTCTTATATATGGCAAGCCTCGCCGACGTTTATTTACAAATGGGAATAAATCCGGGAAAAATAAGCTGAAAAAGGGGCAAAAAAGCCTTGCTTTTTGCAAAACCATATGTTATTATCACATTTGCCGCTTGAGAAGCGGTGTACTTTGGGCAGAAAGAGGTGAACAAAATGAAGGAAGGTATCCATCCGAAATACGAACAGACCACCATCAGGTGCGCGTGCGGAGAGGTCATCGAGACCGGCTCCACGAAGAAGGATATCAGGGTTGAGATCTGCTCGAAGTGCCATCCGTTCTTCACGGGCAAGCAGAAGCTGGTCGACACCAGCGGCCGTGTTGACAAGTTCAACAAGAAGTTCGGTCTTTCCAACTGATCAATCCATGCGCTTGACGCGGGTCACATTGCTGACCCGCGCATTTTTTTAGCTCCGCGAGGTATATATGACGGAAACCAACGAAGCAAAACGCGAACGGGCCGTGCTCGTCGGCCTGACGGCGGCGAACATGCCCGAGGAGGACCGCTCCACCGAGACAAGCATGGCCGAGCTCGAGGCCCTGCTGGAGACGGCGGGCGGCGAGGCCGCGGCGACCGTGCTGCAGTCGCGCCCGTCCCCCGATCCGAGGACCTTCATCGGCTCGGGCAAGGCGGCCGAGATAAAAGAGATAATAGACGCCGAAAAGCTCGATCTCGCCCTCTTCGACAACGAGCTCTCCCCCTCTCAGGCGAGAGCGCTCGGCGAGGAGCTCGGCGTGCGCGTGCTCGACAGGAGCGGCATAATACTCGACATCTTCGCAGGGCGCGCCCGCTCCCGCGAGGGCCGTCTTCAGGTCGAGCTGGCCCAGTATAAGTATCTGCTCCCGCGCCTGACCGGCATGTGGACGCACCTCGTGCGCCAGACGGCCTCGGGCGGCAGCTCCCCCATAGGGACGCGCGGCCCCGGCGAAACGCAGCTCGAGACGGACAGGCGGCATATCCGCCGCCGCATCCAGAAGCTCGAGGAGGAGCTCGAGGACGTGCGCCGCGTGCGCGGGACGCAAAGGCGCGTGCGCGAGAAGAACGAGACGCCCGTCGTCGCCCTGATAGGCTATACCAACGCGGGCAAGTCGACGCTCTTAAACGCCATGACCGGCGAGAGCATACAGACCGGCGACCGCCTTTTCGACACGCTCGACACGACGACGCGGCGCTTTTCGCCAGACGGCGTGACCGAGGCGCTCATAAGCGACACGGTCGGCTTCATAAGAAAGCTCCCCACCCAGCTCGTCGAGGCCTTCAAGGCGACGCTGGAGGAGCTCGTCGAGGCGGAGGTGCTGCTGCACGTCATCGACGTATCCAATCCCGACTGGCGCGCTCAGGCGCGCGTGGTCGAGAGCCTCGTCGCCTCGCTCGGCGCGGGCTCGATACCCCGCATCGACGTATACAATAAATGCGACCGCGCGGCCGACTATCCCGCTCCGGGGAAGGGCTCCGTCGCGATAAGCGCGCTGACGGGGCGCGGGCTCGACGAGCTGAACGCCAAGATAGCCGAGGTGCTGAGCGCGGGCGTCAAGCGCGTAAAGCTCCTCATCCCCTATTCGCGCTCTTCCCTGCTCGACACGCTGCACGGGGACTGCGTGATAGATTCCCTCGAATACACGGACGACGGCGTGCGCGCCGAGGTGCGCTGTCCGGCGGCCGTCTTTCCCCGCATAAAAGACTTCGTGATCGGAGGCTCGGTATGACTCTCGTTCCGCTCGCGCCCGGCGAGGCCGAGCTCATCGAAAAGCGCTCGCGCTTTCTCGCGCGGGTCCTCCCCTGCACGGCGGAGAGCGAGGCGCTCGACATGATACGCGACGCCCGCAAGACCTATTCCGACGCGACGCACAACGTCTACGCCTATATCATCCGCGACGGCGGAGCGATGCGCTATTCCGACGACGGCGAGCCCGGCGGCACGGCGGGCATGCCCGTCCTCGACGTGTTCCGCAAGGCCGGCGTCGGGGACTTCTGCTGCGTCGTGACGCGCTGGTTCGGCGGGACCCTGCTCGGGACGGGCGGGCTCGTGCGCGCCTATTCCGAGGCGGCGAAGCTCGCTCTCGAGGCCTCCGGCATAGGCGAGGTGCGCGAATACTCGGCCTTCGGCCTCTCCTGCCCCTACGCGCTGGCGGACAAGCTGCGCTACGCCCTCTCGGCCTCGGCGGAGATCGAGGACACGGCCTACGGCGAGCGCGTCGAATTCAAGGTGCTCGTCCCCGCGGGCGGCGAGGACGCCCTTGCAAAGCTCGCGGCCGAGACGACCTCCGGGAGCGTGGTCCCCGTCCCGCTCGGGGCGAGAAAGCGCGCCGTCCCGGTCAAATAAACTACAGCTTATGTCTGTTTGAGGCGACGTCCGCGAAGGCCTCTGCGGCCTCCGCACGGAGCCGCTCTCTGCGCGCGAGATCGCCGAGCGAGACGACCCCGAGGATTCGCTTTCCGTCGCTGACGGGGAGCCTTCTCACCTGCTCGCGGCGCATTTTGCGCGCGGCCTCGGCCGCGTCCTCTGTCGGCGAGACTGTCGCGACGGAGCGCGTCATGACCTCGCGGACGGGCGTCTGGCGCGGGTCCTCCCCGGCGGCGACGCAGCGCACGACGATGTCCCTGTCCGTAACGACCCCTCGAAGCCGCCCCTCCCCGTCGACGACGGGGAGCATGCCGACGTTGCAGCGCGCGAGCAGCAGCGCCGCGCGCTCGGCGGTATCGCCGGGATCGCAGGTCACGGCTCCGCCCTGCATGACGCGGGCGACTGTCAGCTTTTCCATCATACCATCAGCTCCTTTTCAGATATTTGGATTATCACCGCAAATCAACTCAGATATTCGGGAGGCGGCACCATGCCCGAGGAAAAATTCATGCGCAGGGCCCTTGAGCTCGCCGCGGAGGCGGGAATGGCGGGCGAATCCCCCGTCGGCTGCGTGATAGTCAGAGACGGCGAGGTGATCGCCGAGGGGGCCAACCGCCGCGAGCGCGACCGCAGCGCCCTCGCCCACGCGGAGCTCATCGCCATTGACGCGGCGTGCAGAGCGCTCGGGGCATGGCGGCTCACGGGCTGTGAGATGTACGTGACGCTCGAGCCCTGCCCGATGTGCGCGGGCGCGATCATAAATTCGCGCATCGACACGCTCGTATTCGGCGCGCGCGACGAAAAGGGCGGCGCGGCCGGCGGCGTCATCGACCTCTTTTACGAGCGCTTCAACCACCGCCCGAAGGTCTATCCTGGCCTTTTGGAAACTGAGTGCGCGGCGCTGCTGACGGAGTTTTTCCGCGGCCTGCGCGGCGCGGACGAATGAAATAAAGCAGGAAACGCGGCTCGCCGCGTTTCTTTTTTTGTCTCCGGGGCCGCCGCGCGGAAGGCGCGCAGGGCGGGGCGCCCTCGCCCCGCCGTCCAAACATCGCCGCCTCACAGGCTTCCCTTGCGAACGGAGGGCTTTGATCTGTCACGCACTACTTAGGCTCCCTTTGCGAAAGGGAGCCGTCGAGCGTATGCGAGACAGAGGGATCGGATCTGATCCGCTGAAGGCACACGGTATTTCCGATGGTTTGAATCCGACCCTTCCGGGTTCGCTTCGCTCACCCACCTCCCCTTCGCAAGGGGAGGCTTTATTGAGATGCGAAGCCGGCGTGACACAACGGGGGTACGTTTGCGGCGGCGAGACCACTATTGCCGCTATTGAAAATCCCGCGCGCGCGTGATAAAATGATTTATTAAATCTATTCGGACACGGGTCCGGACGGGAGGCGAAAATGGAGAGCGGATTTTTCGCGCTTCTTGCGCGCGGGAGGTATATCCGGCGCTGGGGGCTCATGCGCAGCACCAACGAGGAGAACATCTCCGAGCATTCCTACATGACGGCCCTGCTGGCGCATTCGCTCGCCGTCATCAGGCGCGACGTTTTCGGCGGCGAGGCCGATCCCGACCGCTGCGCGGCGGTCGCGCTGTTCCACGACGCTTCCGAGATCATCACGGGCGATCTGCCCACCCCCGTCAAATACGCCAACCCCGAGATACTCGACGCCTACAAGAAGATCGAGGGGCTCGCCTCCGAGCGGCTCGGGGCGCTCCTGCCCGAGGAGCTGCGCCCGGCGTACGAGGACGTCCTCGGCGAGGGCGAGGGCGGCGTGCGCGAGCTCGTAAAGGCGGCCGACAAGCTGGCGGCGTATATCAAATGCGTCGAGGAGCTCGAGGCGGGCAACGGGGAATTCCGCAGCGCGGCAAAGCAGACCCGCGCCGCGCTCGACGCGCTCGGGCTGCCCGAAATTGACTACTTCATAAAGACCTTTATGCCGGCCTTCGGCATGACGCTCGATGAAATAACGGCGATGGGAGATAAAAAATGAGAGCTATAGTTACGGTCATAGGCAAGGACCGCGTCGGCATAATCGCGGACGTCTGCTCGCTGCTGGCCTCCAACAGCGTCAACATCCTCGACATAAGCCAGACGGTCATGCGCGACTACTTTACGATGATAATGCTCGTCGAGGCCCCGGAGGGGACGGACTTTGCCGCGCTCTCCGCCCTGCTCGACGACGAGGGCGAGAAGACCGGCCTGAAGATACGCATCCAGCGCGAGGAGATCTTCGAGGCCATGCACAGGATCTGACGCCATGATAAACAATTCCGAGATCCTCCAGACCATTGAGATGATAGACCAGCAGCACCTCGATATCCGCACGGTCACGATGGGGATATCGCTGCTCGACTGCGCCGACCCGGATATCGCGGCCTGCAGGAGAAAGGTCTATGACAAGATATGCTCGCGCGCGGAAAATCTCGTCCGCGTCTGCGAGGACATTGAGCACGAATTCGGCATCCCCATCGTCAACAAGCGCATAGCCGTCACGCCGATGGCGCTCGTCGCCGCCGCGAGCGAGGCAAGCGACCTCACGCCGCTGGCTAAGGCGATGGACGAGGGGGCGAAGGCCGTCGGCGCGAGCTTCATAGGCGGCTTTTCCGCGCTGGTCAGCAAGGGCTTCACTCCCGCCGACCGCGCACTCATAGCGAGCATCCCCGAGGCTCTGGCCTCGACGGACATCGTCTGCTCCTCGGTAAACGTCGCGACGACGCGCGCGGGGATAAATATGGACGCCGTCCGCCTCATGGGCGAGACGGTCAAGGCCGCCGCGGAGGCGACCGCCGATAATGGCGGCATGGCCTGCGCCAAGCTCGTCACCTTCGCCAACGCCGTCGAGGACAACCCCTTCATGGCGGGCGCCTTCCACGGCACCGGCGAGCCGGAGACGGTCATCAACGTCGGCGTCTCGGGCCCGGGCGTGGTGCATAACGCGCTGCTCGCCGTCAAGGGCAGGCCCTTCGACGAGGTGGCCGACACGATAAAGAAGACGGCCTTCCGCATAACGCGCATGGGCCAGCTCGTCGCGCGCGAGGCCTCCAAGCGGCTCGGCGTGCCCTTCGGCATAGTCGACCTCTCCCTCGCCCCGACGGCGGACATAGGCGACTCCGTCGCGGACATACTCGAGGAGATGGGTCTGGAGAGCGTCGGCACCCACGGGGCGACGGCGGCTCTGGCTCTCCTCAACGACGCGGTCAAAAAGGGCGGCGTCATGGCCTCCGGGCACGTCGGCGGCCTCTCGGGGGCGTTCATCCCCGTCAGCGAGGACGCGGGCATGATACGCGCGGTGGCCTCGGGCGCGCTCTGCATAGACCAGCTCACGGCCATGACCTCGGTCTGCTCGGTGGGGCTGGACATGATAGCCGTCCCCGGCGATACGCCGGCGGCGACGATAGCCGCCATCATAGCCGACGAGGCCGCGATAGGCGTCATCAACAGCAAGACGACCGCCGTCAGGCTCATTCCCGCGCCGGGCAAGGTCGTCGGCGACACGATAGATTTCGGAGGCCTGCTCGGCAGCGCCCCCGTCATGCCCGTGCACAAGCTGGGCTCGGACGCCTTCATCGCCCGCGGCGGGCGCATCCCCGCCCCGCTGGGAAGCCTGCGCAACTGATGGGCGGCGTCCTCGTCCTGACCGGCCCGACCGCGACGGGCAAGACCGCGCTCGGCATCATGCTCGCAGAGCGGCTCGGCGGGGAGATAGTCTCCGCCGACTCGATGCAGATATACAGGGGCATGGAGATAGGCTCCGCCGCGCCGACGGCGGAGGAGATGCGCGGAGTCCCGCATCATCTCATCGGCTTTCTCGACCCGCGCGAAGCCTACAGCGTCGGGCGCTACGTCGAGGACGCCTCCGCCGCGGTCGAGGATATCCTCGCGCGCGGAAAGCTCCCCATAATAGTCGGCGGGACGCTGCTCTATATTGAATCCCTGCTCGCAGGGCGGGATTTCACCCCGCTCGATACCGAGCTTCGCGCCTCGCTGGAAAATGAGTACGACGCGCTCGGCGGCGAGGCGATGCTCGAAAGACTGCGCCGCGTCGACCCGCGCACCGCTCTGCACCCCAACGACAAAAAGCGCGTCGTCCGCGCGCTCGAGATATACGAGCTCACGGGAAAGACCAAGACCGAGTTCGACGAACTCAGCCGCCTCGCGCCGCCGCGCTGGCCCTCGGTCAGGATAGCGCTCGACTTCGCCGACAGAGCCGACCTCTACGCGCGCATCGACGCGCGGGTCGACCGCATGTTCGCGGCGGGGCTCGTCGCGGAGACTGAGGCGCTGCTGGCCTCCGGCGTCGACGACAGGGCGACCTCGATGCAGGCCATAGGCTACAAGGAGCTCGTCCCCGCCCTGCGCGGGGAGACGACGCTCGAAGCCGCGCGCGAGGACATAAAGCGCGCCTCGCGCCGCTACGCCAAGCGCCAGCTCTCGTGGCTGCGCGGGGACGCGGACATAAAGCGTATAGTCTGGGAAAGCGCTCCCGACTTCGAGCGCGCGGCCGCGATTTCGACAGAGTTCGCGCGCGAGGGAGGTATAATGTAAGTATCCAAAATTCAGAAAGGGATGCTTACATATGCAGAAAACGACGATCAACATTCAGGACGTGTTCCTCAACGGCGCCAGACGCGACCGCACTCCGATAACCATGTTCCTCATGAACGGGTTTCAGATGCGCGGGACGGTCTCGGCCTTCGACAGCTTCACGGTCGTGCTCGAATCCGACGGCAAGCAGCAGCTCGTCTATAAGCACGCGATATCGACCATGATACCCTCCCGGCCGATCGAGATCAGGGAGGAGTAAGAGCCCTCCAAAGGAGGCGACGACTTGAAAAAGACAAATCTGATCATGCGGATAGTCCCGCTCGCCGTGTTCGCCGCGATAGTCGTCTATCTCGGCGTCTACATCGTGCGGGCGGTGGACGACCCCTTCTCCACGGCGACCGCGACGCTCTACACGGTCTACGACAGCGTCGAGACGCGCGGCATCGTCGTGCGCGAGGAGGAGTGCATCATCTATCCCGGCGGTATGGTCAGCATCTCGGCCGACGACGGCTCCCGCGTCGCGGTCGGCGGCGAGATAGCCGCCGTCTACTCCTCCGAGGAGGACCTGCGCAAGGCAGAGCGAGCCGCCTTCCTCGCCTCGCAGGCGGAATATCTCGACGCGCTCGCGGCCGGCCGCGAGGCGGACAACCCCATAGACTATGAGGCGAAGATAAAGTCCCTCGTCAGGCAGCTGCGCGGCCAGCTCGAGGCGCGCAGCGCGACGCAGGCCTCCGACACGGCTCTCGAGCTCAAGACGCTCGCCTTCAATACGGGCAGCAATACCAGCATCGAGGATCAGCTCGCCGACCTCAACAGGGAGCTCGAATCCATAGGCAACCCCTCCTCCCTGCGCCTGACGACGATATACGCGGGCAGGTCCGGCATATTCCAGTCCGCCGTCGACGGATGGGAGTCGCTGAGGCCGGAGGACGTCGCGGGGCTCACGGTCTCGCAGACCGAGGCGCTCATCAAGGAGACGCGCGCCGTCCCCGATTCCGCGGTCGGCAAGCTCATATACGGCGAGAAGTGGTACTTCCTGACGCTCGTCGACGAGAAAGAGGTCTCCTCCTACGACAAGGGCGACTATATCAGCATCTCCTTCGGGCACTGGATGCCAGACGAGGTCAGAATGAAGATAGAGTCCAAGTCCGACCCGGTCGACGGGCGCATCACGCTCTGGCTGTCGTGCACGCGCTCGCTCTCCGACGCCTCCGTGCTGCGCGTGCAGACCGCGGACATCATCCGCAGCTCATACGACGGCATCCGCGTCCCGCGCAGGGCGCTGCACACCGACGGCAAGGAGGACTTCGTCTACGTGCTGACCGGCCTGCAGGCCGAGCGCAAGACCGTCACGATACTGCTCGACGCGGGCGATTTCTATATAATCCGCTCCGAGACGGGCCGGGTCGACGCCGTGCACGCGGGCGACACCATCATCGTCACGGGCAAGGGGCTCTATGACGGAAAGGTCGTGAAATAGCATGACGATAGCGGAAAACGTCCTCGCGGTGCGCGAGGCGATGGCGGCCGCCGCCGCGAAGGCCGGAGTGAGCGAAAAGAGCATCCTCCTCGTCGCCGCGACGAAGACCAACTCCGCCGACAGGGTCCGCGAGGCGGTCGCGGCGGGCATAGACGCGGCGGGGGAAAACCGCGTTCAGGAGATGCTCGAAAAGCGCGAGCAGGGCGCCTACGAGGGCGTGCCGCTCCACTTCATCGGCCAGCTCCAGCGCAACAAGGTCAAATACGTCGTCGGAGCCGTCGAGCTCATCCAGTCCGTCGGCTCGCGCGAGCTGCTCGCGGACATCGCCGCGCGCGCGGCGAAGCTCGGCGTGAGGCAGGATATACTGCTGGAGATAAACGTCGGGCGCGAGGAGAGCAAGGGCGGCGTGCTGCCCGAGGAGCTCGACGAGCTCGCAGCCTACGCCGGCAGTCTCGGTTCCGTCAGGGTCCGGGGGCTGATGGCCATACCGCCGATCACAGATTCTGCGACCTATTTCGAGCAAATGTATCATTTTTTTGTTGACATAACGCAAAAAAGATACGATAATGTTTCTATGGACTTTCTGTCTATGGGAATGAGCGCGGATTATCCCGCCGCCATCGCCTGCGGGGCGAACATGGTGCGCGTCGGGTCCGCGATCTTCGGCCCTAGAAGCTGATAAAAAAGACGATACATATAAAGGAGCATGGATTATGGGACTTTTGGACGAACTCAAGCGCCTTGCAAAGCCGTATGACGACGATGACGACTATGAAAACTTCACCCCGAAGGCCGCGGAGACGGCGCAGGCCCAGCCGAGGAGCGGCTCGACCCCTATCCGTACCGTTCCCTACGAGGATAAGAACAAGGTCGTGAACATCCACGCGACCGCGCAGCTGCAGGTCGTTCTCGTAAAGCCCGAACGCTTCGAGAATTCTGCCGAGATAGCCGACCACCTCCGCGACAAGAGGACCGTCGTGCTCAACCTCGAGAGCACGAACAAGGACGTCGCGCGCCGCGTGCTGGACTTCCTCTCCGGCGTCGCCTACGCGCAGGACGGCAAGATCAAGAAGGTCGCCGTGTCCACCTATATCATAACCCCGTACAACGTCGACATACTCGGAGATCTGATCGACGAGCTTGAAAACAACGGGCTCTACTTCTGATAAGGAGGCCTCGCAAAAATGCTTACTCCGCAGGACATAACCAACCAAGCCTTCCAGAAGGCCGTTTTCGGCGGCTACGACATGGCTTCCGTGGACGAGTTCCTCGACACGCTGACCGAGGACTATACCGCGCTCTACAAGGAAAACGCCATCCTCAAAAACAAGATGAAGGTCCTCGTCGAGAAGGTCGAGGAATACCGCAACAGCGAGGATTCCATGCGCATGGCGATAGTCTCCGCCCAGAAGATGAGCAAGGACCTCACCGAGGACGCCGAGGCCAAGGCCAAGGCCATCCTCGACAACGCCGAGGACGACGCCCGCAAGAAGGTCGAAGAGCTCAAGCTCGGCACCGCCGAGGAGGAGGAGCGCCTCGAGCAGGCAAAGGCGAAGACCGCCGCCTTCATCGCCGACGTCAGCGAAAAGTTCCTCGCGCACATCCGTCTGCTCGAATCGATAGGCGTCGAGCCCGTCCAAACCGCCAAGCAGCCCGTCGATCCCGTCGCGGCGACGGCCAAGAGCATCGAGGATTCCTTCGAGCGCATGTTCTCCAAGCCCTTCGCGAACGATCTCTCGGACACCAAGCCCGTGACGATAGATTCCGAAGACGGCAGATTCAAGAATCTTTCGTTCGGCTCGAATAAGGACAAATAAGGCGAACACAAAATAAGAGGCCGGGCTTAGGCCCGGCTTCTTGATTAAGAAATAAAAGGCGGCGCGTCCGCCGCGATAAAGGAAGGTCATTATGGATTACAACGCCACTTTGAATCTTCCCAAGACTGAATTTCCCATGCGTGCCGGACTCCCCAAGCGGGAGCCCGGCATGCTGGAGCAGTGGCGGGAAAAGGACATATACGGCGGCATGCTCGCGCGCAACGAGGGCAAGCCGAATTTCGTCCTGCACGACGGCCCCCCGTTCTCCAACGGCAATATCCACATGGGCCACGCGCTCAACAAGCTCCTCAAGGACTTCATCATCCGCTCCAAGTCCATGAGCGGCTTCCGCGCGCCCTACAGGCCCGGCTGGGATAACCACGGGATGCCCATCGAGTCCGCCATAATCAAGAAAAACAAGCTCGACCGCAAGAAGATGAGCGTGCCGGAGTTCCGCAACGCGTGCCGCGACTTCGCGGAGGACTTCGTAAACAAGCAGCGCGAGCAGTTCATGCGGCTGGGCGTTCTCGGCGAGTGGGACAGGCCCTACGTGACCATGGACCCGAAGTTCGAGGGCGTCGAGGTGCGCGTCTTCGGCGAGATGTACGCCAAGGGCTACATCTACAAGGGCAAGAAGCCCGTCTACTGGTGCCCGCACGACGAGACGGCGCTGGCCGAGGCCGAGATAGAGTACGCCGACGACAAGTGCCGCAGCATATACGTCAAGTTTGCCGTCGCGGACGACCACGGTCTGCTCGCGGATAAGTGCGACCTCTCGAAGACCTACTTCGTCATCTGGACGACGACGACGTGGACCATCCCCGGAAACCTCGCCATCTGCCTCAACGCCGACTTCACCTACGTCCTGCTGAAAGCCGGCGACGAGACCTATATCGTCGCCGAGGACCTCGCCGAGTCCGTCATAAAGGCGGCCGGGCTCGAGAACACCGAGATCATATATAAGCTCCGCGGGCGCGACATGGAGCTCATGACAGCGCGCCATCCGCTCTATCCGCGCGAGAGCGTCGTCATTCTCGGCGACCACGTCACGCTCGAAGCCGGCACGGGCTGCGTCCACACCGCGCCGGGACACGGCATGGAGGACTACGCCGTCTGCCGCAAATACGACAACGAGGGCAAGACGGACATCGGCGTCCTCGTCCCCGTCGACGAGCACGGCTTCATGACCGAGGAGGCCGGTCCCTTCGCCGGACTGCGCTATGATCAGGCCAACGACGCCATCTTCGCCGCGCTTCAGGAATGCGGGGCGCTGCTCGCCTCGCAGGAGATAGTCCACCAGTACCCGCACTGCTGGCGCTGCAAGCAGCCCATCATATACAGGGCCACCGACCAGTGGTTCTGCTCGGTCGAAGCGTTCCGTCAGGCCGCGCTCGACGCGGCGAAGGACGTCCGCTGGACGCCCGAGTGGGGCGGCGACCGCATGGAGAGCATGATACGCGACCGCGCCGACTGGTGCATCTCGCGCCAGCGCCGCTGGGGCCTTCCCATCCCCGTCTTCTACTGCGCCGAATGCGGCAAGCCCGTCTGCGACGCCGCGACGATAGACGCCGTCGCCGAGCTCTTCTCGCGCGAGGGCTCCAACTCGTGGTATGAAAAAGAGGCCGCCGACATCCTCCCGGAGGGCTACGCCTGCCCGCACTGCGGCGCGCACGCCTTTACCAAAGAGGTCGACACGCTCGACGGCTGGTTCGACTCCGGCTCGACCCACGTCGCCGCGCTCGCGGCCGACGACGAGGCCTGCTGGCCCGCCGACCTCTATCTCGAGGGCGCCGACCAGTACAGAGGCTGGTTCCAGTCCTCCCTGCTGACCGCCGTCGCCACGCGCGGCAGGGCCCCCTACCGCGCGACGCTGACCCACGGCTGGGTCGTCGACGGCGAGGGCAAGGCCATGCACAAGAGCCTCGGCAACTCCGTCGCTCCGGAGGAGATCATCAATAAATACGGCGCGGACCTGCTCAGGCTCTGGGTCGCCTCCTCGGACTACCGCGTCGACGTCCGCGTCTCGGACGCGATATTCAAGCAGCTCTCGGACATCTATCTGAAGATACGCAACACCGCGCGCTTCATCCTCGGCAACCTCGACGGCTTCGACCCGAAGACCGACTGCGTTCCCGTCGAGGACCTCTGCGAGCTCGACCGCTGGGCGCTCGCGAGGCTCGACATGCTCATCGAGAAGGTCCGCGCGGCCTACGAGAGCTATGAGTTCCACATCATCTACCACGCCATCCACAACTTCTGCGCCGTCGACATGTCGAGCTTCTATCTCGACATCGTCAAGGACCGCCTCTACTGCGAGGACAGGACGGGCGAGGCCCGCCGCGGCGCGCAGACCGTCATATTTGACATCCTCGACGCGCTCGCCCGCATGCTCGCGCCCATCCTCGCCTTCACATCCGAGGAGATATGGGCCGCCATGCCGCACCGCGAGAGCGACGATCCCGCCTCCGTCATGTTCAACGACATGCCCGCCGGCTTCCCGAGGCTCCCCGAAGACCGCGAGGCCGCGTGGAACACCGTACTTCGCCTGCGCTCCGACGTCAACAAGGCGCTCGAGCTCGCGCGCGCGGAAAAGCTCATCGGCAAGCCGCTCGACGCGGAGGTCGAGATAAGCCTGAACGGCGCGATCGATCCCGCCATCCTCGGGGGCTTCGACCTCAAGACGATATGCATCGTCTCCGGAGTGCGCTTCACCGACGCCCCCGTCGAGGGCCTCAAGGGCGATACGGGCGTCACCGTCGCCGTCCGCGCGAGCGCGGAGCCGAAGTGCTCCCGCTGCTGGACGCACGATCACGACGTCAACGAGGCGGAGCTCTGCCCGCGCTGCGCAGGCGTCGTAGCCCGCATGGCATGATCTACGTCGTCGTAGCCGCGCTCATCGTCGCCGCGGACGGACTGCTGAAGGGCTGGATCGTCTCGAACGTCCCCGAATACGGGGAGCGCGCCCTCCTGCCCGGCATAATGTCCCTCACCAACCACCACAACTACGCGGCGGCGTTTTCGCTGTTCGCGTCGCTCCGCGTGCCCATTTTGATACTGACGGGCGTCTTCGTCCTCGTCGTAATATGGGCGCTGCTGACCGACAGGATCCCCGGCGTCCTCCCCAGGCTCTGCGCGGGCATGGTCCTCGGCGGAGCCGTGGGCAACGCGGTCGACAGGCTGACGCTCGGCTACGTCGTGGACATGTTCAGGACGGATTTCATCAACTTCGCCATCTTCAATATCGCGGATATCTTCATAACCGTCGGCGGCATACTCTTCTGCGTATGCCTCATCTTCGGCAAGTCGTTTTCCGATGCGAGGCTGAAAAGATGAAGCTGACGGTCGACGCGGAGCGCGCCGGGACGCGCCTTGACGCATTCCTCGCCGCCGTGGGGGCCGCCCCCACGCGCAGCGCCGCGGCCGCGCTCGTGGAAAAGGGCTTCGCCCGCTCGCCGGACGGGGCCGTTTTGAAGAAAAACCGCGTCCTCGCCGAGGGCGAGGAGATAGACTTCACGCCGCCCGAGCCCGCGCCCGCGAAGCCGGAGCCGAAAGACATCCCGCTCGACGTCGTCTTTGAGGACGCGGACGTCATCGTCGTCAACAAGCCCAAGGGCCTCGTCGTGCACCCCGCGCCCGGGCACGCGGACGACACGCTCGTCAACGCCCTGCTCCACCATTGCGGGAGCAGTCTGTCCGGCGTCGGCGGCGAACTGCGCCCCGGCGTCGTGCACCGCCTCGATATGGACACCTCCGGCCTCATAATTGCCGCCAAGAACGACCGCGCGCATCTGAGCCTCTCGGCCCAGCTCGCGGACAGGACGCTCAGCCGCAAGTATGAGGCCGTCGTCATAGGACACCTGCGCTCCCCGGATCTGACCGTCTCCGCCCCGATAGGGCGCAGCCCCTCCGACCGCAAGAAGATGGCCGTCACGGAGAAAAATTCCCGCCCGGCCGTCACGCATTTTTTTACGCTCGAGGAATTCCCCGGCTACGCGCACCTGCGCTGCGTGCTCGAAACGGGCCGCACGCATCAGATACGCGTCCACGCCGCGCACATAGGCCACCCCGTCCTCGGCGACGCCGTATACGGCGGCGCGCGCGAGGGCTTCGGGCTGACGAGCCAATGCCTTCACGCGCGGGAGCTTTCCTTTACCCACCCCGCGACGGGCGAGCGCATTACGCTCACCTCCCCCCTGCCGGACTACTTTGAGGCCGTCCTCGCCAAGCTGCGAAGGCTCTGAGCCTCTGAAAGGAGCACGCCATGACAGTCGAAAACGTCAACGCTCTGGGAGCCGAGATGGAGCAGCGCCTCATCCTGCGCTACGCCCCCATCGCGCTCAAGCTCATCTGGTCCGAGGACGAGATACCGGAGGGGACGAAGCGCCCCTTCGACGACGAGGGCGACCGCCTCGCCATGTGTCAGGCCTTCGCGCTGGTGCGCCGCGAGCGAAAGGCCTATACGATGCTCAAGGACGACCACTGGTGCGTCTGGCCGCTCGTCTCTTATAAGATGTGCCCCCTCGAGGAGGAGGACTATGAGTTCATGGGGACCAAGTTCTTCATGAAGGACCCGCAGCGCGGGGTAAAGTTCCTGCGCGAGGAGTACCCGATGCTCGAGGGCGAGGCCCCGATAGGCTTCTCGATCGCCCCGCTGTCCGGCGCGACCTTCGTCCCCGACCTCGTCTGCGTCTACTGCAGCCCCGCCCAGATGCGCAGCTTTCTGATGGCGGCCAAGTACGTCACCGGCGACATGCTCCCCGTGACGCTCGACCCCGTCGATTCCTGCGTGCATTCGACGATCCCCGTCCTCAACGGGCTGGATTTCAACGTCACCTTCCCCGACCCCGGCGAATACGAGCGCGGCCTCACGGACGAAAACGAGGTCATGTTCACGTTCCGCGCCGGGAGGCTCGAGGAGCTCGTCGAGGCTCTGCGCCACTTCGATAAGATAGGCATGAGCTATCGCGGGTTCAAGAAGGAAATGAGCATGAACTTCCCGCGCCCGCCGTTTTACGAGGACATGTTCAAAAAATGGGGCCTCGCCTCCGGTCCGGTCTGGAAGCGCGGCAAGAAATAATAAAGACAAAGGCTCCCGCGAGGGAGCCTGTCTGTTTTAATTCGAAAAGGAGGAATCCCGTATGCTCACTATCGAACGCGCGCACGAACTCGGCGCGGAGCTGGAAAAGCTCTTTCTTCTCAAGACCGCCCCGCTCGCGATAAGGCTCATAGGCAGGGACGAGATACCCGAGGGCTGCCGCCTGCCCTCCGAAAAGGGCGAGCATTACGCTCTGTGTCAGGCGCTCTCGTACGTCCGGCGCACGCGCAACGCGCTGGCAATGTTCCCGGAGGACCACTGGTGCCTCTGGCCGGTCATCAATTTCCGGCAGGGCCCGCTTTCCGAGGAGGACGTCCGCACCCTCTCCGCGACCTATTTCATACGCGACCGCGAGGCGGGCTACCGCCATTTCAGCCGCGAATACCCCTACATAGACGAGGAAAAGGCCCGCGAGGGCATGGTCATCGCGCCGCTGGCGGACTGCGCCTTCGTCCCCGAGGCGGTCATGATATACTGCGAGCCGTCGCAGCTCCGGCAGCTTCTGATGGCGTCGAAATACGAGTCGGCGGAGATAACCCGCTCCTCGTTCGACACCTGCGATTCCTGCGGCGCGGCGCTCGTGCCCGTGCTCAACGGGACGATGCCCTACAACGTCTCCATCCCCGACGCGGGCGAATTCGAGCGCGGCCTCTGCGGCGAGAACGAGATGATATTCACGCTCTCCGCCGACAGGCTCGAAGTCCTCGCCGAGGCCGCGAGGACCCTCAGCGACAGGGGCTTCGGCCTGCGCCAGCTCGCTTACGACCTGCGCCCGGACTATCCCCGCCCGCTTTTTTACGACAACATGTTCAAAAAATGGGGCCTGACCTCCGGCGGCCCCCTCTGGGAGATCCCCGGCAGGCGCTGAGGCAGGGCTGTTTCGGAAGGACTGCGATCTTTGAGCGCATGGGGCGCGGGAAAAATCTTTCCCGCGCCTCTTGTTTATTTTTTCAAATTGCGATATTATAAGGAAAAGACCTCAGCAAACTAAAAAAGGAGGATAACTATGGCTTTCTGTCCCAAGTGCGGCAATCAGCTCCCCGAAGGCGCGATGTTCTGCTCCAAGTGCGGCAATCAGCTCGGCGCTCCGCAGCAGCAGCCGCAGCAGCCCGTTCAGCCCGCTCCGGTAAAGGCCGCTCCCGCCCCGAAGCCCAAGAGAGAGCTTCCGCCCGAAGTCGCCGATAATCGCTGGATGGCCGTTCTGTGCTATCTCGGCACTATGATCTTCTTCCCCTGCATCCTCAAGAAGGACGTTTCCTTCGTCCGCTTCCACATCAATCAGGGCATCGTCCTGCTGCTCCTCATGATAGCGGCCGCGATAGTCTGCATCATCCCGTTCCTCGGCTGGCTCTGCGCCGCCGTCGTGTACGTGTTCAGCATCGTCTGCATCATCATGGGCATCATCAACGCCGCCCGCGGCGTCGAGAAGGAGCTCCCCATCATCGGCAAGATCAAGGTCCTCAAGGACTGAGTTTTGAGCAACAAAAAATCCCCGGCTCCGGCCGGGGATTTTTTATCTGTATTCAGCCCTGCAGGCTCTCCGAATAGGCGGTCGCCCGCGCAAGAGCGTCCGCTTTAAGGGCTTCGGCGTAGCTCTCGACGCTCAGCGCCTTGTCCGCCGCGAAGGCGGGGAATCTCGCGCGGACCTCGCTCTCGATATCGGCGCCGCCCGGCGTCCAGTAATCCTTCAAGGCATATTTGCCGTCCGCGCCGACCTCAAACGTCAGGGCGGTCGGCACGAAGCCGTCCGATACCGCTTTCGGCCCGCCGCTCATGGCGTACTCCGCGTGATAGACGAGGAGGAACACGACCTTCTCGGCTCCGTCCGTCTCGCCCTCGCCGAGAAGGACGAAGCTCTGGATGTGCAAAAGTCCGTCGGGCTCGTCGCTGCGGTATTTTTCCCTGAGCGAGGAGGCTATCGCGGCGTCCTGACGGGCGTCGCCGAGCTCCACCTCCCTGCGCAGGGCGGGGTCGGCCATGCGCGAGACGACGGCGGCGACCTCGCAGCGCAGTATATTGCTCTCCGGAGAGAACGCTCCGCTCCCGTCGCCGGTCAGCACGCCGGCGCGATATAGCTTATAAACGGCCCCGGCGAATTCGTCTTCCGTCTTTACGTCGGGTATGGCGCCCGCCGCGACGGAGTTTATCTCCGTCAGCGCTTCGTCGGGCAGCGCGCCGGCGAGGATGACGGCGAATTCGGCGCGCGTGGCAGTCTTTTCGCAGTCGGGATGCTCGGCGGAAATTATCCCGTGCTCCACGTCGTAGTCCACGTAGGTCTGATACCACGGCGAGCCCTGCTCGAAGCTCTCTTCGCCCGTCGTGTAAATGGAGTGCAGGCGGGCGGCGATGGTCATCGCCTCCGCGACGGAGAGCTCTCCGCCCGGATCGAACGCGCCGTCGCCGACGCCCTTCATCAGGCCGAACTCGTAGGCGGACTTGACGTTGTCAAAATACCAGTCGTCCGGCCCGACGTCGGCGAAGGCGCCCTCGGTAAAGTCGTTTATCTTCGTGAAGCTGCCGCTCCCGGCGGCGAAAGCTCCGGTCGCGAGAGCGCCGAGCATGACGGCGGCGCACAGGACGAGCGCGAGAGCGCGGCTCTTTCTTTTCATCGTTTTCCCTCCGTTCGCCGCGGCGCGGCGTTATATCCTATACCGAATATGACGGAAACCCATTCATATTATGACAGAGCGGCCGCCGGAAAAGTTCCTTATTAATGCAAAACCGCCGTCCCCGAACGACAGGGACGGCGGCGTTTTTCATTTCCCCACGCAAAAGCGCGAGAATATCTGCTCAACGATGTCGTCGCGGACGGAGGCGCCGGTCAGCTCCGCGAGCGCGGAGAGCCCCTCCTCGACGTCGAGCAGGACGGCGTCCGGCGTGACGCCCGCCTCCGTGGCCTCGACGGCGCGGGAGACGGCGGCGCGGGCGCGGGAGACGGCCTCGGCCTGCCGCAGGTTGGTTATTATCTCGCCGTTGGGCGGCTCGGCCCCGCCGAAAAGCTCCGCGACGGCGCGCGCGAGCTCGTCGACGCCCTCCCCCGTCCTGGCCGAGACGCGCACGACCGCGTCGAACCCCGCGGGGCGGTACGCCTCGGGCGAGGCGGGCAGATCGATCTTGTTGATAACTGCGACGCGGCGCGGCGCGGCGAGCGCGGCGACCCTTTCGTCGTCGGCGCAGGCGGGCGCGGACCCGTCGAACACCGCGAGCAGGAGCTCGGCCCCCGCGGCGGCGGCCTCGGCGCGCTCGACGCCGAGCTTTTCCACGGGGTCGTCCGTCTCGCGCAGGCCGGCGGTGTCCGAAAGGCGCAGCAGCACGCCGCCGAGCGTGAGCTCGGTCTCTACGGTGTCGCGCGTCGTCCCGGGGACGTCGGTCACGATGGCGCGGTCGGCTCCGCAGAGGAGATTGAGAAGCGAGGATTTGCCCGCGTTGACGCGCCCCGCGAGCGCGGCGGGGACGCCTTCGCGCAGGACGCGGCCCCTCTCCTTCGAGGCCTCGAGAGCGGCGAGCTCCCGCTCGGCCTTTTTGAGCGTCTCGAGGACGGCCGCCTCGTCGGCGGGCTCGACGTCCTCGTCGGGAAAGTCCACGAGCGCGGAAAAATGCGCCGGAAGATACGTAAGGTCAGCGTATATCTCTTTAATCTTCGCGAGCAGGCCGCCCGTGAGCTGGGCGGCGGCGTTGCGCGCGGCGTTTTCCGTCCTCGCGTCGACGAGGTCGACTATGGCCTCGGCTCCGGTCAGGTCGGTCTTGCCGTTGAGGAAGGCCCGCTGTGTGAATTCGCCGGGCCCCGCCTGCTTAGCACCCAGCGCGAAGAGCTCGCGAAGGACGGCGGCGGTCACGACCGGGGAGCCGTGGACGGAGAGCTCGACGGTGTCCTCGCCGGTATAGCTTTTCGGCGCGCGGGAGAAGACCGCGACGCAGGTGTCTATGGCGCTCCCGTCCGGCGCGCGCAGCGTCCCGAAAGAGGCGCGGCCCGTCTTCGGGGGCTTCCCGGAGGCGGGCTCGAAAAGCCGGAGCGCGAGCTCATGGCAGCCCTCGCCCGACATCCTTATAACGGACAGGGCGGCCTTCACGCCGCCCGTCGCAACAGCCGCAACGATCGACATCTCAGCCCTCCAGCCCTTTCTTCTGATTTCTGTAGCTCATCGCCTCGGCCAGATGCCCGACGGCTATTTTCTCGCTGCCCGCGAGGTCTGCTATCGTGCGGGCGAGGCGGAGCGTCCTGTCGTAGGCGCGGGCCGACATGTCGAGCGCGGAGTAGGCGCGGCGCATGAGCTCGCTTCCCGCGTCGTCGAGGGCGCAGTATTCGCGCAGGGCGGCCTGATCCATCTCGGAGTTGGAGCGTATCCCCGTCCCCTCGAAGCGGCGGCGCTGGATCTCCCTCGCGGCGTTGACGCGCGCGCGGATGACGGCGGAGGGCTCGCCCTCGCCGTATCTGCTCAGGTCCTCGTAGCTCAGCGCCTCGACCCAGAGGAAGACGTCTATCCTGTCGAGCAATGGGCCGGAGACGCGCGAGCGGTAGCGCCGCACGTCGGCGGGCGAGCAGCGGCACTTGTCGTTATCCGTTCCGTACCAGCCGCAGCGGCAGGGGTTCATCGCCGCCACGAGCATGAAGCGGCTCGGGAAGGTGGAGCTGCCGGAGGCGCGGGAAATGGTCACGACGCCGGATTCGACCGGCTGGCGGAGAGCCTCGATCGCCGTGCGCGAAAATTCCGGGAACTCGTCGAGAAACAGCACGCCCCCGTGCGCGAGGGATATCTCGCCCGGGCGCGGGTTCGTGCCGCCGCCGGTCAGTCCG
The DNA here is from genome assembly GCA_017550645.1 of Oscillospiraceae bacterium. Taxonomy (GTDB): domain Bacteria; phylum Bacillota; class Clostridia; order Oscillospirales; family Oscillospiraceae; genus RGIG7949. The sequence continues at coordinate 37,048 of JAFZOI010000032.1, read as the reverse complement.
GCGGTGGAGATGGTGTGGTGCGGCGCGCGGAACGGGCGCGCGGAGATTATGGGCTCGCGCTCGCTGGTTATGCCCGCGACGGAGTGTATCTCCGTGACCTCGAGGGCCTCCTCCCTGCTCATCTCGGGCAGGATGGAGGGCAGGCGCGCGGCGAGCATGCTCTTGCCGGAGCCCGGCGGGCCCATCATAAGCACGTTGTGGCTGCCCGCGGCGGCTACCTCGAGCGCGCGCTTTATGACGGCGTGGCCCTTGACCTCGGCGAAGTCCGGCAGGCTGTCCGCCGTCGAGCGGTAGTCCGGCGCGGCGGCGGGCGCTATCACGATCTCGCCCGCGAGGCAGGCGAGAAGCTCGCTGACATCTTTAATGGGTATGGCCTCGACGCCGCCCGCGAACGCGGCCTCGGCGGCGTTCGCGGCGGGGAGATAGACGCGCTTAATCCCCTCTCTCGCGGCGGCGGCCGCCATGGGGAGCGCGCCCTTTATCGCGCGAAGCTCGCCCGTCAGCGAGAGCTCGCCGATGAACGCGCTGTCGGCCGGGAGGGGCTTTATCGCCTCGGAGGCCGAGAGGATGCCGAGCAGGATCGGCAGGTCGTATATCGTGCCCTCCTTGCGGGTGTCCGCAGGGGCGAGGTTGACCGTTATGTGCGATACGGGGAATTTCATTCCGCAGGCCTTGACCGCGGCGCGGACGCGCTCGCGCGCCTCGCGCACGGAGGCGTCGGGCAGGCCGACTATATCAAATGCGGGGAGCCCGCCCATAATGGCGCATTCAGCCGCGACGCGGCTGCCTCTGATGCCGTCGAGCCCCAGAGTGGTCACTACTCTCGTCAAGCGGTCCTCCCCCTTTCGTTCAGCTCCCTATATAGAGCTTGCAGTTTTTGTAAACGGTCTTGTAGGACGCGTCGGTGACGCTGTAGCGGACGTTATAGACGCCCGTCTCGCCCTCTATCTCGGTGACCTCGTATTCGAGAAGGTCGGTTATGTCCGTCCCGAGAGAGTCCGTCGCGGTCACGCCGGAGAGGAAGTCGGCCGTCGTCTTCGTAGCGGCGCGGATATCCCTGACGCCGTGTATCTCCGGCTCGCCGTTATTCCACGGGTTCTCCGGGTCGGGATCGGTCGGGTCCCAGCCGCCGACGAGCGGCATCTTCACGAACTGCGGCCAGCCGAGAGGGCCGGGGTCCTCGTCCCAATAGAACTTTATGACCGTGTTTATGGGGCAGTTTTCATATATCCACTTGGCGTTTATGACCTGCAGCCTGACGCAGCCGCCGGAGGCGGCCGTCCCGAGCAGGTTATAGTACTCCATGTTCAGCGAGTCCTTCGCCTCGGCGAAGGCGGGGACGGAGTGGAAGAGGAAGTTGCCGGCGATATAGGTCGTATACTGGCCCCAGTAGTTGCCGAGCAGGGCGTGCCAGACCTTCTTATAGCCCGCGTAGCAGGTCCCCTCCGGGGTCTTGTAGCCCGTCGAGCAGTAGAACGTCCTGATGGGGACGGTGTACTCCCCTTCCTCGTCTATGGTATAGATCGTCACGACGTTGACCTGCTTGTTGACCCTGATCTGATACATATATTTCTGCGGCAGATAGCTCAGGTCCTCCGGCAGAGAGACCGTGACGGTGCAGCGGTCGTAAATGTCGCCGTTATCCGCCCACGCGGTTATTATCGCCGTTCCCGCCGTCAGGCCGTGGACGGTGCCGTCCTGCTCGACGGTCGCGACGCACTCGTCGCTGGAGGTCCACGTCACCTCGAGGTCGGCGGGGACCGTGTCGGCCGTTATGTGGCGCGTCTGGGTGGCGTACATGGGGAACGCCTCCGCGCGCAGCGAGAGCTCGTGCGGCGGCTCCGGCGTCGGGGTCGGCGTCGGCGTGGGTTCGGGAGTGGGCGGCGGCGTCGGCTGGACGGCGGGCCCGTCCGAGCTCATCGTGGGCGGGACGGCCTCGATGCGCTCCGTCGGCGTCGGGGCGGGCTGCTCCTCGGAGCAGCCCGCGAACAGCAGCAGGGCTGCGAGCGCGGCGAAAACTAAGATCAAAAACCTTCTCATCGACTGACTTATCCTTCTGAAAGACTTATCCGAGCTCGGAGCTCCTGCGCCAGCTCGCTATGAGCGCGTCCGTCACGGCGGCGCGCATCCCGGCCTGCTCGAGCTTGAGGACGCCCTCTATCGTGGAGCCCCCGGGCGAGCAGACGTCGTCCTTTATCTTGGCGGGCTCGCTCCCGGCGAGCACCATCGCGGCCGTCCCCTCGAGGGCGGCGGCGGCGAGCGCCGTCGCGTCGGCGCGGGAGAGCCCCGCGAGAACGCCCCCGTCGGCCAGAGCCTCGATGAACATCGCGGCGAAGGCGGGCGAGCAGGCGGCCGTCGCGGAGCCGGCGTCCATGAGCTTCTCTTCTATCCTGCGGACCTCGCCGCAGGCCTCGAGCCAGCGCACGACGGCGGCCTCGGCCTCTTCGGACACGCCCTCGGCCGCCCAGAGCATCATGCCGCGGCCTATGAGCGCGGGGAGATTTGGCATGACGCGCACTAGCGGCTGGGACGGCGAAGTATATTCGCGCAGCTTCGCGAGCGTGACCCCGGCGGCTATGCTGACGAGCGCGGCGGGGGTCTCCCTCGCGGCGAGGACGGGCGCGAGCTCCTCCGCCGCGGCCTTTATCTGGTGCGGCTTCATGCAGAGGACGACTATCCCCGCCTCGCGGGAGGCTTCGGCGGCGGTATCGGGCGCGGCGCAGCCGTATTGCTCCCTTATCGCGGGGCGTCTGGCCGGATCGCGCACGAACGCGGCGACCCTCTCCGGCCCGAAGGCGCGGCAGGCTCCGGCGCAGACCGCGCCGCCCATCTTGCCTACGCCTATAAAAGCTATATCGTATTTCATAAAACTCCCTCGATGAGCACGATGTGCATATTATCCCTATTATCTGATTAGTATATAACAATCCGCCGCCGCGGTCAACAGAAAATCCCTCGCCGCTCCCTCGGCGGAGCGGCCGAGCGCCGCGATAAACTCTTGATTTGGCGCGCGGAATAATATATAATAGCTTTCGACCCTATCGGACGTGTACGGCAGGGCCGCGCTAACCGGGGAGTCAGCGGTGCCCTGTACCTGCAATCCGCTACAGCAGGGGCGAATTCCGGCCCCCGGTCTCGCGATGTGTCGTCAGCTGGCGCGTAAGAGGCGATGACGGACCGGTCTCGCGCAACGGAAGCCCGTGAACCATGTCAGGCGGGAGACCGAGCAGCATTAAGCGGTATCTTTCGTGTGCCGCGAGGGCGCCGATCCCGAGCAGGCTGCGCGTCAAACGGATGTATCGTGTACCCCAAAGGCCGGTGCGCGGCCGCGCCGTACATGTCCGAGGGTCTTTTGTTTTGGTCTTTCATTTTAAGGAGTATCTCGATGGCCTATACCGCGCTCTACAGAAAATGGCGGCCTCAGACGTTCGACGACGTCGTCGGGCAGGAGCACATAACGACCACGCTGACCCGGCAGATAACGTCGGGCCGGCTCTCGCACGCCTACCTCTTCATCGGCACGCGCGGCACGGGCAAGACCACCTGCGCGAAGATCCTCGCGCGCGCGGTCAACTGCGAGCATCCCGTAAACGGCAACCCCTGCAACGAATGCCCGACCTGCCTCGGGATAGATAACGGCTCGATACTCGACGTGACGGAGATGGACGCCGCCTCCAATAACAGCGTGGATAACGTCCGCGCCCTGCGCGAGGAGGCCGTCTACGCCCCGACTGCGGCGAAGTACCGCGTCTACATAGTCGACGAGGTGCACATGCTCTCGACGGCGGCGTTCAACGCTCTGCTGAAGATACTCGAGGAGCCGCCCGAGCACCTCATCTTCATCCTCGCGACGACGGAGCTTCATAAAGTCCCCGCGACGATACTCTCCCGCTGCCAGCGCTACGCCTTCAAGCGCATCGCGCCCGAGGCGATAGCCGCGAGGCTGCAGGTCATAGCCGAGGGCGAGGGCTTCGGCCTCGAGCCCGCCGCCGCAGCCGCTCTCGCGAGGCTGGCAGACGGCGCGCTGCGCGACGCGGTATCCCTGCTCGACCAGTGCTCCGGCCCCGATATCATTACGCTCGACCGCGTCCGCGAGATAATAGGCGACGCGACGGGCGACGAGATCCTTGAGCTCTTTTCCGCCGTCTCCGGCGCGGACGCGGCCTCGGCCGTCGCCGTCGCCGAGCGGCTCTACGCCTCCGGGAAGGACCTCGGCTCCGTCCTGCGCCAGCTTCTGACGCTCCACCGCGACCTGCTGCTGGAAAAGCTCAACATGGGCTCCGCGCTCATGAGCGGCGGCTTCGACGCGCGCGAGATAAAGCGCCTCGCCGCCTCGGTCGGGCGCGAGACGCTGCTCAAGGGCTCGGAGGACATATCCGCAGCGCTCCGCGAGCTCGAACGCGCCCCCGACAGGAGGCTGGAGGCCGAGCTCTGCCTGCTGCGGCTGGCCGACTGGCGCGACGAGCCCGGCTTTACGCCCGTCCGCAGCGAGCCTGCGCCCAAGCCCGAAAAAAAGGCCGAGCCCGCTCCCGCTCCGCGCGCAGGATCTGCGCCGAAGCCCGAAGCGAAACCGGAGCCCGTTCCCGAGCCCGAGCCTGCGCCTGTTCCCGAGCCGGAGCCGATCTCTGAGCCTGCTCCCGAGCCTGAGCCTGCTCCCGCTCCCGAGCCCGTTCCCGAGCCTGCTCCGACGGCGAAGGCGGTGACGTGGGCGGACGTGCTCGCGCGCGTCAAGCGCGAGGTCTCCCCCGGCGACTTCATGCTCCTCTCCGACTCGATGAGCGTCAAGGCGGCGATCTCCGGCTCCGCGCTCGACATTCGCACATCGAACGTTTTTACGTCCATGATACTCAAGGACGCCGCGCTCATGGGCCATATCAAAAAGGCCTTCGGCGAGCTTGCGGGCGGACCCGTGACCGTGACGGTCGGCGAAGGGAGCGACGCTCCCGCGCCGGATGCGGCGGACAAGCTCGCGCGGCTGATGGAGCTCGGCGACGATGTGATAACGATCAAATAATTTTGAGGTGATAATATGGCAAAGAGCGGATTTCGCGGCGGCCCGATGGGCGGCGGCATGAACATGAACATGGTGCGCCAGGCGCAGAAGATGCAGCAGGATATGCTGAAGATGCAGCAGGAGCTCGAGGCCGCCGAATACGAGGCTACCTCCGGCGGCGGCATGGTGACGGCGAAGGTCTCCGGCAAGCACGAGGTCGTCTCTCTGACGATAGACCCCGAGGCCGTCGATCCCGAGGACGTCGAAATGCTGCAGGACGTCATCATCGCGGCGGTCAACGAGGCGATGCGCAAGGCCGACGCCGCGCAGGCCGAGCAGATGAACCGTCTGACGGGCGGGCTCAATCTCGGCTTCTGAAAAAGGCATGGCAAAGCGCCCTTCCGGCTCTCCGGAAGGGCGCTCTTTTTATGGCCGTTATTTCAGCACGAACGTCATATAGACGGGGTTGTGGTCGCTGTACCTGAAGGCGTAGTCGACGACGCCGCTCTCGCGCACCTCGACGTTCGGGCTGACGAGGAAGCCGTCTATCGTCAGGACGTACTGCCCCTCGTGGTAGGGCCCGTCGGCGTTGCGGCAGCTCGGGACGGGATCGTCCTCGTCGAGCGGGGCGACCAGCGAGATGTCCACGCCGTCGAACGTCTCGGGCGGGATGGGCTGCGCCCATGAATACTCCTTGTCCCCCTCGCCGAACCATACGGAGGAATCGCCGAGGACGTCCTTATTGAAATCGCCGCCCGCGACGCAGTGATTGCCCGCCTCATATTCGGCCTGCATGTCCTCGAGCAGCAATCTGAGCTGCTCGGTCGCGGTCGTCGGGTCGCTGGTATAGGCGGAAAGGTGCATATTATAGAGCACGAGCTCGCTCCCGTCTTTCAGCGGGATGCGGCTGACGGAGTAGCAGCGGTCGAGGTCGAGGAACTTGGAAAAGCCCTTTTCTATCGGCAGGCTGCGCCGCAGCGCGGAGGCGATGTCGAAGGTCGTGAACGTCCCTATGCCGGCGACGGACTTGCCGTGCGGCTGCGTTATCGGGTAAAAGAGGAAGGGCGAATCGTAGTTTTGCGCGAAATCCCACGTATACTCCGTCAGCGCGGCGGAGAGCATCTCGAGCTCGTTCACCTTATATGAGCGCGTCGACTTCGTATCTATCTCCTGCACGAGCAGAAAGTCCGCGTCCTGCGCGCGCAGCTGCTTGCCTATCTTCATGATGTTGGCCGTCAGCCGCTCTTTGCTCCAGGCCCAGGCCTGCGTCCCGCCGTCCATGAAAAAGCCGAAATCGTCCTCATACGCGCCGAAGCCGATGTTCCACGACACGATCTTATACTCCTGCCCGACCGAGGGCGCGGGCCCGTACTTGACGGGGCGGACGACCTCGAGCTCGACGTTGTCGGGCAGGCGGTGGTAGGCTATGAGAACGTAGGCGACGTAGGCCGCGGCTATCACCACGAGGGCAAGAAAGATCGACAGGACTATCCTGCCGATCTTTTTGAGTGCTTTCATATCTCCGGGTCCCCCTTATCTTCTGCGCATGACGCTCATGGCGCGCGCGGCGTTTTTCGCCCCGTCCGCGTCGGGCTCGTAAAGCTCGTCATAGCGCACGGCGCTGTAATCCGCGGCAAGGCGGCGCAGCTCCTCGCGGCGCTGGCGGCCCGAGACCTCCATGGGAGTGAGCGCGCGGCTCATCTCGCGCCCGGAGGCGGAGCGGAGCAGCGAATAATAGGCGAATCTTATCTTCGTCCTGCCGTCGGGCATGTCGTCTATCTTCTGAGGCCGCCGCAGGAGCTTTTTCAGCCTCAGGGCCGCCTTGGCGCGCCTCTCGCGCAGGAGGCTATGCAGATCGTGCAGGCGCTCGACGTCGTCGTCGTACTCCTCGTCCTCGACCTTCTTTTTGAGCTTGAGCAGGCGCCTGCGTCCGCCTCCCCTGCCGCGGCCGGAATTCTCGCTCCCGCCGAAGAAGATGGCGAAGAGGATGATCGCGCCGAGGATGAGGACTATGCCCATGAATACGTAGAAGCCTATCTGCAGGGGCCTGCTGGTCGGGATGTCGGGCAGGGTCGTCGGCTCGATGGAGTATTCCGTCGGCTCCGGCGTGTTCGTCGGCTCCGGCGTCGACTGGCCCGAGTTCATGAGGTCGCTTATCTTGCTGATGACGAACAAAATGCCGACGAGGATATACGAGAAGACGCTGTGGAGCGGCTTGACGAACGAGAGCGCTATCCCGATGATGAGGACGAGCGCGAGCAGGAGCATGTTCTTCCCGCGAAGCCCCGTGGGCACGCGCATGTTCTGCCCGGACTTGGTGTTGTGCAGGCCGCTGGAGATGCCGGCGGCGTTGAATGAAAACATGCTGAGCAGGAAGGTCGCGAGCGTCACTATGGGCAGAGCGCCGATGTCGTTGGTCACTTCCTTGTCGATGTTGGAAAACGCCATGCCCTCGACGAGAAGCAGCACGACGGAGATTATCGCCATGCTCGGCGGATAGGGCTCGTCGCCCCGCGAGCCGATGAAGAAGAGGTATATCCCCAGCAGGTCGGCGAGCGCCATGAAGCAGATATGCCCTATATCGCGCGCGGGGAACGTCAGGAACATGACGGCGCCCGCGACGACCATGGAGGCTATGCAAATGGGGACCTTGCCGCGCAGCTTGCGCACGCCCACGATGAGGCCCGCGACGAAGCAGACGACCGTCGGCCAGCAGGCGGCGACGCGCGAAAACCACGGCCAGCCGCTCTTGTGTATCTGCTCGGCGAAGACGAGGATCGCGCTGACGAAAGCCGCCGCGAGCAGCAGGTTGATGATCCAGACAAGGACTCTGTCGCCTTTTCTCACGCTCCCGCCTCCCCTCTACCTGAGCTGAATGTGCGTCACGCTGTTTCCCGCAAGGCGGAGCTGCGCGGCGCGCTTTTCTATCGTGTCGCTCCAGTAGTTGGACACGACGAGGATATCCATGCCCGTCGTCCCGTCGTTTATGCGGCGGTCGAGCGCGGCGTGGATGCCCGTTTTCATCTTAATCACGAGCGTCGCGAGCTGCTCGAGTATCGCGTCGAGCTGGGCGTCGCCCGTCCTCGCGGGGATGTAGATCTCCTTATCGGGCTCGCGGGCGTCCTCGCCGTTGGAGGCGAAGCCGACCTCGACGCCGCACGAGACGCACCACGACGCGAGCGCGGCGCAGACGCCTATACCGCGCTCGAGAAATTCGATCTCCTCCGGCTGCATGACGCCGAGGAGCCCGTCGGATATCTGGGTGTTGAATATGAGCAGGACGCGCGGGGAGACCGTATAGTCCCTCGTCTTGACCTGCACCGTCCCCGTCCGCGCGGTCGCGCCCCAGTGGACGTCCTTGAGGGGATCGCCGGGGCGGTACTCGCGAATGCCGTTGACGAGGATGGGGTCCGGCAGTATCCAGCGGCGCACGGTCACGTCGCCCTGCCATTTGAGCGCGCTCTCGGGGAGCTCGCCGAGCTCCGGGATGCGCGGATATACGTAGAGCGAGCAGCCCGTCTCCTCGTCGCGGCGGCAGTTTGCCATGCCGAGCAGGTCGCCCGCGACGAGATTGACCTTACTGCAGTCGTACCAGCCGCGCCGCGTGCAGAGTATCTCATGGCGGCGCGTTATGCGCGTGTACGGTCCGAGGAAGAAGACGCTCCTGTGGAACTGGTCGAGGTCTATCTCATGGTCCTTCTGGCGCGTGAAGCGCAGCCTCGAGGATATGCGCGACTCGACGCGCACCCACGGGACCGGGATGAGCTTTTCGTTGACGAGCTGCTCGATGAATTCGAGCTTTTCGCCCTCGACGGCGCGGCTGCGGGAAAAGCTGCGCTTATACGTCACGCCGCGCAGTCCCCGCTTATGATAATAAGCGACCTGGATGACCGCGACGAGCGCGACGACTACGATCGTCCAGACTATCTTCATGGCTCGAAGCGATCGGCCCCCGCGTCCTCCGTCGGGACGGGCACGCTGCGCAGCAACTCGCTGATTATCTCGTGCGAGCGCGACGAGCTGCCGAAGCCCGCGATTATCCTGTGTCCGAATACGGGGACGGCGAGGCGCTTTACGTCGTCGGGAAGGACGTGGTCCCTGCCGTTCATGGCCGCGAGGGTCTGGGCGGCGCGGAGCATCCAGAGCATGCCGCGCGGCGAGACGCCGAGCGATACGCCCGACTGGACGCGGGTCGCGTCCGTAAGCGCGACGATATAGCGGCGCACCGGCTCGGAGACGCGCACGGCATTATAGCTCGCGCGCGCCTCGGCGACCTCGGCCGCCGTCGCGACCGGGCTGAGCTCGGCCAGCGGGTCGTTGTTTATGAATCTCGCGATGACGTCCATCTCGCCCTCGGCGCTGGGATAGCCCATGCTCATGCGGATGAGGAAGCGGTCGAGCTGGGCCTCGGGCAGCGGGAAGGTGCCCGCAGTCTCGACGGGGTTTTGCGTGGCGATGACGAAGAAGGGCTCGCTGAGCTGCCTCGTGACGCCGTCGACGGTTATCTGCCGCTCCTCCATGCACTCGAGAAGAGCCGACTGCGTGCGCGGCGTGGCGCGGTTTATCTCGTCCGCGAGCAGGACGTTCGTGAAGGCGGGGCCCTCGCGGAACTCGAAGGCGGCCTCCTTCTGGTTATACACGCTCATGCCGGTGACGTCGCCCGGGAGCAGATCGGGCGTGAACTGGATGCGCGAAAAGTCCGCCGCGACGGAGCGCGCGAGCGCCTTCGCCGTGACGGTCTTGCCCGTTCCGGGCACGTCGTCGAGCAGGACGTGCCCTCCGGCGAGGAGGGCGCAGACGATGAGCTCGATCTCCTCGGACTTGCCGACGATGACCTTCTCCATGTTCCCGCGGATGCGCTCCGCGAGCTCGGCGATCTGATTAAGCTGCATATATATCCGACCTTTCGGCTTTTTTACGGATCAGGGACCGCTCTCAGCGGTTGGTAAATAGCTTGCGGAAGTCGAGAAGCGCGAGCATCGGGAAGAGCTCCAGCCTGCCGAGCAGCATCGCCGCCGACAGCACTATCTTGCTCAGCCCGGAAAACGCCTCGAAGGTATGCGTCGGGCCGACGCCGCCGAAGCCAGGGCCGACGTTCGACAGGCACGTCATTACGGCGGTCAGGTTCGTCTCCAGCGAGAAGCCGTCAATGGAGACGATGAGCGCGAAGAGCGCCGTTATGAAGAAATAGAGCGCAAAATAGTTCGACGCGCTCTGAACCGCCGCGTCGGGGACGCGCTTGCCGTCCATGCGGACGGTCGTCACGGCGCGCGGACGGAATATCTGGCGCAGGTCGGCGATTATCTTCTTGACCCATATCATGACGCGCTGGAACTTGATGCCGCCGCCCGTGCTGCCGGCGCTCGCGCCGATGATGAGCATGAGCAGCATTATCGCCTTGGAGAAAGCCGGCCAAGTATCGAAGTCCGCCGTCCCGTAGCCCGTCGTGCTCATGAGGGTCGCGACGTGGAACGACGACTGCCGCAGCGCCGGGAAGAACCCGCCGTATATCTTCATGATATTGAGCGCGATGATTATCATGCCGCCGAATACGACCGTCAGATAGACGCGCAGCTCGCTGTTTTTCGCGACGTCCCTGAATTTGCCGCAGAGCAGCAGGAAATAGATATTGAAGTTCACGCCGAACAGGAACATGAACACCGTCACGACGATCTCGACGTACTTGCTGTCAAAGTACGCTATGCTGGCCGAGTGGGTCGAAAAGCCGCCCGTCGCCGCCGTGGTGAAGGCGTGGACGATGGAGTCGTAGACCGTCAGGCCGCCGCACTTGAGGAGTATCGCCTCGGCGAGCGTGAGGCCTATGTATATGGCGTAGAGTATCTTCGCGGTGTCCTTCATGCGGGGGACGAGCTTGCCGACCATGGGGCCGGGCGCCTCCGCGCGCATGAGGTGCATCGAGCGCTCGTTGCCGAGCGGCAGGACCGTCAGCAGCAGTACGAGCACGCCCATGCCGCCGAGCCACTGGATGAAGCAGCGCCAGAAGCCTATGCCCATGGAGAGGCTCTCCGGCGAGGAGACGACCGTCGACCCCGTCGTGGAAAAGCCGCTGCACGTCTCGAAAAGGCAGTTTATATAGCCCGGTATCTCGCCCGAGAAGAAGAACGGGAGCGCGCCGATGATGCTGACGAACATCCAGCTCATGCCCGTTATGACGAGGCCCTCGCGGACGTAGATGGCGCGAGTGCGGGGCTTGAAGAGGGTCAGCAGCGTCCCGAATACGGCGGCTATCGCGGCCGTCAGCAGGAACCACTTCCACCCGTCCTCTCTGTATATCACGGAGACGATCGCCGGGACGAGGAGCATGACGCCCTCCGCCCTGCAGACGCGGCCCACCGTGAACAAAACCATTCGTCTGTTAATACGCTCCGCCCTCCCTTCAGCTGAGGATGCCGCGCAGGTCGTCGAGGCCGTTCTCCGTCGTGACGACGACGACGTGGTCGCCCTGCCGTATCTCGTCGGCGCCGCCGGGGATAATGACCGACTCGCCGCGGATGATGCAGGCGATCAGATGATTTTTCCTGACGTGAAGGTCGCGCAGGGGCCTGCTGACGATCTCGGGATCGTCGGCCGCGAGAAATTCCAGCGCCTCCACCCTCTCGCCTACGAGGCGGTAGAGCGTCTCGACGTTGCTGCCCTCGGTGTTGGCCATGGAGCGGACGTACTGAAGTATGTACCCCGCGCAGACGCTGCGCGGCGAGACGACGCTCTCGAGCAGCGTATCGGAGGCCATCTCGGCGAGCTCGGTGCGGTTGACCTTCGCTATGACCTTGCCGACGCCGCGCGAGGCGGCGAAGAGCGAAATGATGATGTTGTTCTCGTCGTCCCCCGTAAGGGCCACGAGCGTGCCGAAGTCGCGCAGGCCCTCCTCGTCGAGGAGCTCCGGATCGGTCCCGTCGCCGCAGACGATGTTCGCCCCCGGCAGAAGATCCGTCAGCTCAAGGCAGCGCTCCCTGTCGGAGTCGATGACGGTCACGCCGTAGCGCGCGGCGAGAAGCTGGCGCGCGAGGTACACCGCCGTCCTGCTGCCGCCTATGAGCAGGACGCTCATGTTGCCGCGGCGGAGCATGCCCCAGCGGCGGAACAGCTCCTGCACCTCTCTGTTGGAGGCGACGATGGAGATGCGGTCGCCGGCCTTGAGGACGAAATCGCCCTTGGGGATTATGACCTCGCTGTCGCGCTCGACGGCGCAGATGAGGAGCTTTACGCCCGTAACGCGCTGCGCGTCCTTGAGGGCGACTCCCGCGAGCTGCCCGTCCTCCCTGACGCGCGTCTCGATGATCTCGACGCGGCCGCCGGCGAAGGTCTCGACCTTGCCCGCGGCGGGATTACGGATGCTGCGGAAAATCTCGGTCGCGGTCGCGAACTCGGGATTTATGCTCATTGAGAGATTGAGCTCCTCGCGCAGATAGTCGAGCTGGCCGGAATACGCCGGATCGCGGACTCTGGCGACGGTGTGCTTCGCGCCGAGCTTGCGCGCGAGCAGGCAGCAGAGGATGTTCGCCTCGTCCTTCTCGGTCGTGGCGATGACGACGTCGGCTCTGTCGACGCCGGCCTCGCGCTGGACGTCGAGCGTCGCGCCGTTGCCCTGCAGGCTCATGACGTCGTATCTGTCGGAGAGACGGGACGCGATCTCCTCGCTGACGTCGACGGCGACGACGTCGTGGCCCTCGTCGCTGAGGACTCCCGCGAGCTTGCCGCCTATCTTTCCGCAGCCGATAATAACTATCCTCATGCAAAAACCGCCTTTCCACGGGGCTTTTTAATAAACTTCGAGAGCGGCGCAGACAGATACTGCGCCGCTCTCGATTTTACACCTTTTTTCAGTTGTTGTAAAGTTCTCTGACGCTCTTGAGCTCCTCGAAGCGGTCCTTCGCGTTCTGTTCCGCCTGTGCGAAGAGCTTGTCGGCGCGCTCGGGGAAGCTGAGCTTGAGGGAGGAGTAGCGCACCTCGCTCATGATGAAGTCCATGAAGCTGCCGGTCGGGTCCTTGCAGTCGAGCGAGAAGGGCTGCTCGGCGGCGGGATTATACCTAAAGAGGTTCCAGTAACCGGCCTGCACGGCCTCCTTGGCTATGGTCATGGACTTGCCCATGCCCTTGCGCGAGCCGTGGTTGATGCAGGGCGCGTAGCCGATGATGAGCGAGGGCCCGTCGTAGGCCTCGGCCTCGGTCAGGGCCTTGATGGTCTGGTTGTAGTCGGCGCCCATGGCTATCTGCGCGACGTATACGTAGCCGTAGGTCATGGCCATGCGGGCGAGCTCCTTGTTCTTGACGGCCTTGCCGGCGGCGGCGAACTGCGCCACGGCGCCGAGCGGCGTCGCCTTGGAGGACTGGCCGCCCGTATTGGAGTAGACCTCGGTATCGAAGACGAAGACGTTGATGTTCTCGCCGCTCGCGAGGACGTGGTCGAGGCCGCCGTAGCCTATATCGTAGGCCCAGCCGTCGCCGCCGAAGCACCAGAACGAGGGCTTGGTCAGCAGATCGGCGTTCGCGGCGACAGCCGCGGCGGCTTCGCCTCCGGCCTTCTTCGCCAGCTCGAGCAGCTTCGCGCCGGCGGCCTTGGAGGCCTCGCCGTCGTTCATGGCGTCGAGCCACGCGGCGGCGGCGAGCCCGAACTCGTCATCTCCGACAAGGGTCCTGACCTTGTCGGCGAGGCCGAGGCGGCGCTGCTTGACGGCCTTGAGCATGCCGAGGCCGAATTCGGCGTTATCTTCAAAGAGGGAATTGGACCATGCCGGGCCGTGCCCCTCCTTATTGACGGTATAGGGCGTGCTCGGTGCGCTGCCGCCCCAGATGGAGGAGCAGCCCGTCGCGTTGGCGATGGTCATGCGGTCGCCGAAGAGCTGGGTGATGAGCTTGGCGTAGGGCGTCTCGCCGCAGCCGGCGCACGCGCCGGAGAACTCGAAGAGCGGCTTGACGAACTGGCTGCCCTTGACGGTCGTCTTCGCGAAGGGGACGTCCTTCTCGGAGACGTTTGCGTAGGCGTAGTCGAACGCGGCCTGCGCCGGGAGCATCTCCTCGAGCGGCTTCATGACGAGCGCCTTCTCCTTGGCGGGGCAGACGTTGGCGCAGGAGCCGCAGCCCGTGCAGTCGAGCGGCGTGGGGATGATGGCGAAGCGCAGCTCCTCGCAGCCCTTGCCGGTCATCTTGACCGTCTCGAGCCCCGCGGGCGCCTTGGCGAGTTCGTCCTTATCGAAGACGAAGGGGCGTATCGCGGCGTGCGGGCAGACGTAGGAGCACTGGTTGCACTGGATGCAGTTGGCGGGTATCCACTGCGGGACGGAAACGGCGATGCCGCGCTTTTCAAAGGCGGCCGTGCCCTGCGGGAGCGCGCCGTCGGCCGTGTCGGTGAAGGCGCTGACGGGCAGGAAGTCGCCCCTCATGTCGTTGGCGGGGACCATGACCTCGTCGACGTACTTTTTGAGCTTCGGATCGGCGCACGCTACGCCCGCGCCCTTGGCTTCGTCGGCCGCGTCGGCCCACTCGGCGGGGACGGCGACCTCCCTGATGTTCTCGAGGCCCGCGTCGACGGCGGCGTGGTTCATGCTGACGACCTTCTCGCCCTTGTTGCCGTAGGTCGCGGTTATGGCGTCCTTCATATACCTGACCGCGTCGTCGATGGGCAGGATGCCGGAAATTTTGAAGAACGCAGACTGGAGTATCGTGTTCGTCCTGCCGCCGAGGCCTATCTTCGCCGCGAGGCCTATGGCGTCGACGGTATAGAAGCGGATATTGTTTTTGGCTATATATCTGCGCGCGGCGGCGGGGATGTGCGCGGCGAGCTCGTCGCCCTCCCACGCGCAGTTGAGGAGGAACGCGCCGCCGGGCTTGACGTCCTGCACGATGTCGTAACGCTCTATATAGCTCGGCGCGTGGCAGGCGACGAAGTCGGCCTTCGTGACGTAGTAGGTCGAGCGTATCTCCGCCTTGCCGAAGCGCAGGTGGGAGATCGTGACGCCGCCGGACTTCTTCGAGTCGTACTGGAAGTACGCCTGCACGTTCATGTCCGTGTGGTCGCCGATGATCTTGATGGAGTTCTTGTTCGCGCCGACCGTGCCGTCGGAGCCGAGGCCCCAGAACTTGCAGGCGACGATGCCCTTCGCGCTCGTGTCCGGCTCGCGCGTAATGGGAAGCGAGAGGCCGGTCACGTCGTCGACGATGCCTATCGTGAAGCCGTCGACCGGGGCGGCCGCAGCGGCGTTTTCAAATGCGGAGATGACGGCGCCCGGGGTCGTATCCTTGCTGCCGAGGCCGTAGCGCCCGCCCACGACGGGGACGGCCGCGAACTTCGAGCCCGCGAGGGCGTTGATGACGTCCTGGCAGAGCGGCTCATGGATGGCGCCGGGCTCCTTGGTGCGGTCGAGCACGACTATTCTCTTGACGGTGTCGGGGATGCAGGCGAGGAAGCGGTCGACGGCGAAGGGCCTGTAGAGATGGACCTTGACGAGGCCGGTCTTCATGCCGTTTGCGTTGAGGTAGTCGACGCACTCCTCGGCCGTGTTGCAGACAGAGCCCATCGCTACCATGACGTACTCCGCGTCGGGCGCGCCGTAGTAGTTGAAGAGGCCGTAGTTCGTGCCGAGGCGGCGGTTTATCTCATTCATATACTTCTCGACGACGGCGGGCAGAGCGGCGTATGTCGTGTTGGAGGCTTCGCGCGCCTGGAAGAAGATGTCGGGGTTCTGCGCCGAGCCGCGCAGGACGGGGTGCGAGGGCAGGTTCGCGCGGGCCCTGAAGGCTTCCAGCGACGGCTTATCGAGCATCTCGGCGAGGTCGTCGTAGTCCCAGACGGCGACCTTCTGCATCTCGTGGGAGGTGCGGAAGCCGTCGAAGAAGTGCAGGAACGGGACGCGGCCCTCTACCGTCGCCAGATGCGCGACGGCGGCGAGGTCCATGACCTCCTGCGGGTTATTGGAAGCCAGCTCGGCGAAGCCCGTGGCGCGGCAGCTCATGACGTCGCCGTGGTCGCCGAAGATGCTCAGCGCGTGCGTCGCGACGGTGCGGGCCGAGCAGTGGATGACGCCGGGGAGCATCTCGCCGGCGATCTTATACATATTAGGTATCATCAGGAGAAGGCCCTGCGAGGCCGTGAAGGTCGTAGTGAGCGCGCCGGAGACTATCGAGCCGTGGACTGCGCCGGCGGCGCCTCCCTCGGACTGCATCTCGACGACGCTGACCGTCTGCCCGAAGATGTTTTTGCGGCCCTCCGCCGACCACTGGTCGACGAGCTCGGCCATGACGGAGGACGGCGTGATGGGATATATCGCGGCGACCTCGGTAAAGGCGTAGGCTACGTGGGCGGCGGCGGTGTTGCCGTCCATGGTCTTCATTTTTCTTGCCATTTTAACACTCCTCCAATGAACGCATGATCGCTCAGGTCATTAAAAAGATTTTAGCATGCTAAAAGGCAAAAGTAAACCCGAACTTTGCCGCCCGCGCCCGCAGGCGGCAAAATTCGGGACATTACCGATTATTCGGGCTCAAACGCCCTCGTTTTTCGTCGTTTTACGCTACCCGACGACGTACGCGTCGGCGAAGCCCGCGGCCCTGAGCCGCTCGGCGTAGCGCTCGGCGCGCGCCCTGTCGGTGAAGGCTCCGGCCTGCACTCTGTAAAGCGCGCCGCCCGTCATGGCCTCGAAGGGGAAGTTCTTTCCGGGGCAGGCCGTCGCGTCCAGATCGCGGTGGCGGACGATCTTCGCCTTCGGGTACAGCCCGCGCAGATACGCGACGAGCTCCCTGCCCGCGGCGAGCTGCTCCGTCGGCATGGCGCGCACTTCGAAGTTCCCCTCGAAGCACACGCCGACCGAGCGCGAATTATACCCCGCCGTATGCGCGCCTATGGTGCCGAGCGGCCTGCCGGAGTATACCGTCCCGTCGAGCCGGACGTAGAAGTGGTACCCTATGCCGGACCAGCCGCGCGCCAGATGCGCGGCGTGGACTGCCTCGGCCGGGCCCTCCGCGGCCGCGTGATGCACGACGATATACTCCGTCTCGCCCGCGGGAGCGAGCGCGGCGGCCCATTTCCACTCGGGGGAAATCATCCTCATTTCTTCTCCGCCTTCTCTCCGAGCGCCTCGAGCGCCGAGCGCAGCGCCGCAGGGTAAGGCACGCCCATGAGCGCCGTATTTTCGAGTATGGAAAGGCCCTCGTTGGCGGCGAAGAAGAATATGACCGCCGTGCGCGCCCAGCCCGTTCCGAGCGCGGCGTCGAGCGCGGCCCCGACGCCGACGAGCACGAGGATCATCGCCTTTTTGACGATGCCGCGAAAGCCCGCCGAGCTGGAGGCGCCGCCGCCCGCGGTCTTCCCGCTGCGGCGGAACACCAGCGCGACGAGAAGGCCCGTCACGTAGTCGGCGGCCATGAGGCTGACGAGCAGGGCGAGCGCCCCGTCCCACCCGCCGAGGCGCTCGGAAATGAAGCCCCCGGCGGCGGCAAGGGCGGCGAGGACGGCGTTCTTGACGGCCTGTACCTTCATCTCCCCGCCCCCCGTCAGCCGAGCTGCGAGCGCAGCCACGCCGTTATCTCCGCGCCGAGGCGCGCGGAGTTGGCGGTGAGCCACGCGGCGGGGTCGGGAGCCTTCGACATCGCGGCGTAGGCCGAGGTGTAGGCGGGGACGTTGGCGCGCAGCAGCCCATAGAGCTCCTCGCCCATGAGGTCGGTGTAGTAGCTGCGCCCCGCGACGCCGACGAGCCTGTCTATATAGGCGAGCGGATCGCTCCCCTGCCGTGCGCTGGACACGGCGAGGCGGCCGAGCACCTCCTGATAGTTCGAAAGCTCCCGCGCCGTATAGCCGCTTGAGGCCGCGCTCGAGGCCGAGCGTTTCTCGCTCCAGGCCTTGTACTCGTCGTAGACCTCGCCGAGCGTCGCGGTCGAGGCGTTCTTGAGCCCGTAGAGGCCCGCGTTGGTGACGAGATAGGTGTAGGGCGAGCCGGATTTGCTCATGCCCTCGAAGAGCTCGTCGAACCCGGCGGTCGAAGCGGAGGCGGAGTTCCCGCCGGAGGGACCGCTCCGCGCGCCGCTCCCGGAAGAAGCGCCGCTCCCGGAGGAGCCGGAGCTCGCGGAAGAAGCTGCGGCGGCTGCGGCCGCCTTTGCCTCCGCCTCGGCGGCCTTCAGGGCGTATTCCTTCTCCCACTGCGCGGCGGCCTGCGCCTGGGCGGCGGCCTTGAGCTCGTATTCTCTCTGCGCCTTCTCGGCCGCAGCCTCGGCCTCGGCGGCGCGCACACCCTCCTGATAGAGGGCCCATGCCCTCTCGGAGGCGCCCTCCGCCTCGGCCTGCGCGACCGCGTCGGCGTATTCCTTCGCTATGCCGGAGCGCTCGAGCGAGAGCCGCTCAAGCTGCGCCGTGCGGCCCTTTTCGAGGGCGTTGAGGTCGCTCTGGAGGGCTATCGAGCGCGAGAGCCTGCCCTGCGCCGCGGCGCCGCTGCCGAGGCCGCGGGCGTTCGCGTATTCGTCGAAATTGCGCTTCTCCGTCTCGGCGGCAGAGGCGACGCGGTTTTTGGCGGCGTAGTATTCCGGGCCGAGCTTGGCCTCCTCGGCCGCGTTTGCGGCGAGCTTTTCCTCATAGGCCGAAGCCAGTGCGGCGCGCTTGGCCTCGAGCTTGCGGTCGTAAAGCTCGTTTATATATGCGGAAAAGTCGTTTTTGCTCATGCCGTCTCCCCTCCTATCCCGCCGTAGACGCGCTCGATGTCCCTCGCGCGGACGGGAACGGCGCGCGCCGCAGCGGCGAGCTGCTCAGTGTATCGCTGGCTGAAATACCCCGCCAGCGAGGGGTCCTCGTCGAGGACGAGATGCGCCGCGAGCCCGTAGGGCAGGACTCCGAGCGCCACGCCGTCGTCCAGGCCGAGCTCCTGCGACATCGCCGTCACGCGCGGCAGGACGGGGCGCTCCCCGTCTTCGCGGGCGGCCCACGTCGAGGAGGCGCGCAGGCACTCGTTTTGCAGGACGTTGACGATGGCGGGCGTCCTGTGGGCGTATTCTCTGTTCTCGGGGCAGTCAGCCGCGCCGGAGGGCTCGGCGAGCTCGTCGATGAGCCCCATCGCCACCTCGAAAACCGTCTGTACCGTTACCAATTTTCTCCTCCTTGATGCATCAGGCGTCGCGCGGGGACGGCGTCTTACCGGGCCGTCCCCGCGCGGAGCGTTGTCAGACCGTGAAGGTCGTCAGGCCCGACCAGTAGCCCTGGCCGCCCTTGGCGGCGGCGGTGAGCACCGTGCCGGTCGCCCAGGCGGAATAGTTCACCTCGGAAGCGTAGGTGAGCTTATTGGGGTTGAAGCGCGGGTCGGTGCCGTCGAGCGTGTAGTAGATGGTGCTGCCGTTGGTGCTCGTATTGAGCTTGACGGCGTGGTTGGCGCTGACGTTCGTCGCGGTCGGGGCGGCGGTGTAGTACGCGGAATTCAGGCCCGCGTATACGCCGTCGGCGCGGCTGGCGAGGACGTAGGCGTCATGGATGATGCGGCCCTCGACGAGGTTGCCGTTGATGCCCGGGGGATCGGAGTGGATCTTATAGTCGCGCAGCTTGGTCGGGGCGATGACGGAGCTCTTGTGCGTTATGAGAAATTCCACGCCCGTCGGGAGCCAGCCCTCGGGGCACTTAATGACGCGCATGCCGTCCAGCTCGCCCACGACGCCCTTGCCGAGCGCCTTCTCGCCGAGCTTTTCGCAGCCGACGAAATCGGGATTGAGCCTGATGAGGCGGTAGTTGTCGGCGGTGACGAAGAGGGTGCGTCCGTCCTCGGGGACGAGCTTGTTGTCGAGGGCGGCGGTGGCCGCGGTGACGGACTCGACGACGCTGGAGCTGTTCATCGTGCCGAGAGAGGCGTACTGACCTGCCTGATGGGCCCATGCGCCGAGGCGGTACTTGTCCAGATACGGCGAGATGACCTCGTCTATCTCGCGCTTGAGAGTCTTGGCGGCGGCCTTGACGTTCATCTGGTCGTTGTCGTTGCCCTTGTCGATGGTGTAGGTGAAGCTCTTGTCGTTTGCCAGCGTGAAGCTCTGGACGCTGTCGCCGAGCTCGACGGGCGTGCCGTAGCGCGAGGTGCTGGACCTGCTGTAGTTATTAAGCGGCGCCGTGTCGACGGAGTAGACGCGGACGGTGTTCGCGCCGTCGAACTTGACGTCCTCGTTGAAGGCGCCGGCGGTGACGGAGCTCTTGGCGAAGCGCTCGGCCACCTTGTCGGAATATTTTATTGCGTAATTGACTGCCATGTTCGTTCCTTTCTCAGTTCATAAGATATCGGAGGAACTCGTCGCCCGCGGCGGGATCGCCGGGGCCGGAGCGCGCGCCCGTGGTCTTCGCGCGCCCCTCTGCCCCCGCGGCAAGCTCGTCGACGCGCGCGCGGAGCAGTCTGTTTTCATGCCTCGCCCACGCGCTCGACAGCGAGCGCCCGCGCCTTACCTCGTCCCAGACCTCGTCGGGTATGTCCGAGGGCCCGACTTCGGGGTAATCCTCGATGAACTCGTCTATGTCCGCAGTGCGCCTGACGGCCTCGTCGCCGCCGGAGAGGGCCGTGGTCTTCAGCCTCTCGTAGCGCCCGCGTATCCTGTCGTAGTCCATCCCCTTCTGCGCCAGCGCGAGAGCTTCCTCCCGCCCGACGGTGCGTTCCTCTCCCATATATTTGAGGGTGAAGGCCTCCTCAGCCTCCGCCGGCTCATCTGTCTCGTCCCATCCGTCAAGGATCTCTTCGTTATCCATTTGCGGCCTCCTTTTTCAGTCTGTCGATGAATTCGAAAAGGCTCGTCCCGGGGATGATCTCCCCGAGGAGCGCGGCGTTGGAGCGCGCGGCGGCGAGGTACGCCTCCGTGAGCTTGTCCCGCCCTATATACGTCTCTGCGGGCGCGTAGACCCGCGCATAGTAGTCCGCGGCGCGCCTTATGAGCGCCCCTTCCGCGGAGGGCTCGTTTCTCAGCGCCTCGAGGTAGGCGAAGTATATCGCGCATATCCCCTCCGCCGCCGCCCCGAGGCTCACCGGAGCGCCGAGCCCGCGCTTTTTTATCTCCTCCGCGAGGAGTATCATGTTCTCCACGAAGCCGTCGTAGCCCGCTCGCGAGGTGTAAGCCCAGCCGTCGGCGCGCGTTATGCTGTCGGGCTTGAAGTGCCAGAGATAGAGGGGCTCGGGTATGAACGCTATGGCGCGCGTGCAGGCCTTGACGAGGCCGTTGAAGCCCGCGTCCTCGTTGGCTCGCGTGCCGTTGAAGCGTATGTCAAATCGCTCGAGGAAGTCGCGGCGGTACATCTTGGCGAACATCCAGGTCATGTTCGGCCCGTGCGGCAGGAGCCTCCCGTCGGGAAGCTGCTCATAAAAGCCGCCGACCGCGGCGTCCGCCCCGCGCCGGAGCTCATGGGCGAGCTGCTCGAGCGCAGTCGCGCCCCAGAGGGTGTCGTCCGCGTCCATGAAGGCGACGAATTCGCCCGAGCCCGCCTCGAGCCCGGCCTGACGCGCCGCTCCGGGCCCGCCGTTTTCGTCGAGGCGGACGAGCCTTACCTCGAGCACGCCGCGCCAGCGGGCGGCGACGTCGGCGTAGGATTTCCCCGAGGCGTCGTCGGCTATGACGACGGTCGGCTTTTCGGTCTGCATGGCGGCGCTCGCGAGCGCCCTGTCTATCGTCGCGTGGGCGTTCCATGCGGGTATTACGAGGTCCACGCTGCCGTTTAAGCCGCTCATATCTCGCAGCTCGCGGCCGTGTAGGTCACGCCGTCTATCACGAGCGCGGAGATCGTCGGATCGGAGTCCATGACGGGGCGGTGATCCAGCCCGCTCGGCGGGCACCACGAGCCGTCGGCATAGAGCTGGAAGGTCGTCTGGCAGCGCAGGAGCTCAAGGGTCTTGTCCGGCGTCTTGTCCGCGCCGAGCGTGGAGACGGAGCCCTCCTCGAGCTTGACGGCCTCCACGACGATGGGCTCGGTGACGTAGCCGTTGCCCGCGTCGATGTTGATGCCGTAGTAGACGCAGTCCGACTGCGGGACGATGAAGGTCATGCTGGATATCCCCGCCGCGTCGGGCGTGAAGGAAGCGCTGTTGGTCGAGGCGTAGGGGCTCGAGAAGCATTTGAACTGTACTCCCGCCTTGCGCGACCATCCCGACTCGACGTGCGCGACGGCGGCGGCGAGCTTGACGCTCAGCGTATACGTCTCGCCGGGCTTGAGCTTGTCGAGCAGGATATACTGCAGGACCTGAGCCTTGTTGGGGACGCTGAAGCCCTCCGATGTGAGCGTTATGGTGCCGCCGTTGCATTTCCAGCAGTCGGGGCCGTATTTGCCTATGTTGAAGGTCGTCACGCGGCGCTGATTGACCGGGTCGCGGAGGTACCAGTTGCGGAGTATGTTCGGCGAGCTGCCCGCCGGCGCCGGCGCCGTCCAAGCGACGCCCGAGGCCGTCTTTTCGAGGACGCCCGTCCCCTCTGTGGGGAGCGTCACACCCTCCAGCTCCTCGGTCAGCGTTTCGTTTATGTAGGCCGCGATCGCCTTGGAGCCGGCGTCGAATTTGGCCTTGAGCTGGGCCGCCGTCAGGCCTCCGACGTCGTTGGGCTGATCGTCAAGGGCGGCGATGATATCGAGGTCTCCCGTGAATTTTGTCAGCATTTATATCCTCCCTTTATCTGACTTTGTCTGCGAAATTGAATTCGACCGCAAGCTCGAGCACCTTCGGCGAGGCGGCCGCCCGGCAGGAGCGGACTATGAGCTTGCAGTAGGTAAAGCGGCTCGTCCGCAGCCGTATGACCTTCGTCTTCGTCACGCGGCTCAGTACGAACGAGAAGTGGGCGAAGTCCACGTGTGAAAAGTCCGCCGTCGCCGCGGAGACGACGCGCGAGGCCTCGGACGGCCCTCTGTCGGTCCGGACGGATATCTCCGCATAGGAGCCGCCGCGAGGCTCGAGGACGGCGAGCAGGCGCGTCGAGTATTTCTTTATCCACTCGCGCCCGAGCGAGAGGCTGCCGCCGACCCAGAGAGCGTCGATGGGCTCGCCGTCGTCGGAGCGGAGCGCGTCGGAAACGCGCAGGAGCTTTCCGCTCTCCGTCCCTATATAGACCGTCCCGTCGGCGCAGACCGCGCTCGCGGCGTCGAGGCCGGAATAGACGTAGTAGGCCCCGCGCCCGTAGTTGTAGACGAGGGCGGCGTCCGGCGTGAACACGAAAAACTCGCGCGTGCGCTCATTGTCGAGCGAGCGGACCTCCGCCGGGTCGAACGAAGAGAGCGTCGCGGCGGCCTTGGCGGATATGAGCTCGGCCGTGCGCTCGTCGCGGACGGCCGAGCCGCTCAGGCGCCATCTGTAAAGGCTGCGCCCGTGCAGCGTGATGGGGTCGTTGTCCACGAGGCGCGCGAACCCGAGCGCGGAGCAGCCTATCTCGCGGTTGACCGGTATTACCGGAAAGCCGGGGACGGCGCTGCCGTCGGAGAGCGTAAGCGTCCCGTACTCCAGCGCCCACATGCCGTCGGGCTTGAACGCGAGCAGCCTGTCGAAATGCCTGACCATGCTCGTGACGGGCTGGTTGGAGCTGTCGACGTCGACGAAGTTCATGGCGGGAAAATAGGCCGCGTCGGCCTGCCCGAGATCGTTGACGCCCGAGTAGACGGCCCTGTTGGTCCCGTCGCCGTAGAAAAACAGCCTCGTGTCGGAGACTCCGTTGAACGTCTCCGAGCGCGTCATGCCGAGGACGGAGGCCCTGTTCCCGTTTCCCTTGCGCCAGCAGACCTCGAGGGTATTTATCCCCTCGGGCGGGACGGACGTAAGCTGCACCTTCCCGTCGGGCAGGCTGACGAAGCCGGGGTTCACCAGCGCTCCGTCGAGCTTGACCCAGCAGAGCTCGTCTATCGCCTTTTCCGCGAGGCAGAACGTGTCGGCCGTCCCGTCGGGGGAAAAGAGCTGCCTTTTCTTCCCCGTCAGGGCGTTGACGGGCTCGGCCGCCGTCCCGCCGCCCTCCGGCGGGGTCGAGACGGCGACGACGGGGGCGTAGCCCTCGACGGAGGCGAAGCTCCCCGTCCCGTCCCACGCCATATACTCCGAGCCCGTGAGGACGAAGACCTTTTCGTTGAAGCCGAAAAAGTGCGTCTTCGCCGAGTCCGTGACGTCGCCGACGGAGGCCGGCACGCCGGAGGTGCAGTCATAGACGTGCCCTCCGGCGGCAGCGAGCAGCTTCGAGGCGCCGCCCACGTTCCCGTACCATAGCGCGCGCACCGGCGTAGACGCGAGCGTGCAGACCGTCTCCGTCCCGGGCCGCAGGGCGAGACGCCCGTCGGCTGTCACGCGCCAGTTGCGCATGACGGTGGCCTCGCCCGGGGCGAGGGCGAAGTCGGAGCTCTCGTTGAGCCCGAGCATTTTACTGATCTTGAATATCTGTTTGATCTTTTTGACCCCCTGCCTTGCGCGCGGGGCTTTTCGTGCCGCCGCGCCTGTGATATAATGCGTTTAAGCAAATGAAAAAGAGGTAATGCGCATGGCTTGGCTCCAGATCGATCTTTTCTCGAAAAACCTCATCCGCTCCGTCCCCGTGCAGGCCGTCCTGCCCGCGGAGCGAAGCGAAGGCCCCTTCAGGACGCTCTACCTGCTCTGCGGCATGCTCGGCGACAACGCCGAATGGCTGCTGCACGACGACCTGGAGGAGCTCTCGATACGCCATAAGCTCTGCGTCGTGACCGTCTCGGGCGAGAACGCGTTTTATACCGACCACCCGCTCAGCGGCACGCGCTGGTGCGACTTCGTCGGGCGCGAGCTCGTCGAGATGACGCGCGAGCTGCTCCCGCTCTCGGATAAGCCGGAGGACACGCTCATTGCGGGCGAGTCCATGGGCGGCTTCGGCGCGCTGCATACCGGCATGACCTACGCGGAGACCTTCGGGCATGTCATAGCCCTCTCCCCCGCGCTCGTGCTCGGTCTGGCAAAGCGCTCGACCGACGACGAGGGCAACGTCTTCGACCTGCGCCGCTCGTACTACAAAACCGTCTTCGGCGATCCGGACAAGGCCATAGAGACCGACCTCAACCCCGTCGTGCTCGCGGCGAAGGCCAAGAAGACGGACGTCTTCCTCTCCTGCGGGCGGGACGACGTGCTCTTCCCCGCCTTCGACAAGCTCTGCGGCGAGATGACCGCGGAGGGCTATCCCATAACGCGCGACGAGGCCGACGGAGGCCACGAATGGGGCTTCTGGACGAAGGCTCTCGAGCGCGGGCTCGTCCACGCCCTCGGAGCGCCTTTCGAGCGCCCCGCAGACTATCTGAAAGCCGAGGTGGAAAAGCAATGGCGCTGATAAGAGCGAGGTTTTTCTCCAAATGCCTGCGCCGCCCCGTGCGCTTCACGGCGGTCGTGCCGTTCGACGGGCTGTTCCCGCCGCCGCGCGGAGACGGCTACAAGACGATGTACATGCTCCACGGCTACATGGGAAACAACTCGACCCTCCAGCTCGAGGGCTGGCCCGTCGGCCAGTGGGCCGAGCGCTTCGGCATGGCGGTCATAATGCCCGAGGGCGAAAACCACTTCTACGTCGACGACTTCGCCCGCCGCGACTTTTACGGCGAATTCATAGGCCGCGAGCTCGTCGAGTTCACGCGCCGCATCTTCCCGCTCTCGCATGAGCGCGAGGACACGGTCATCGCCGGCCTCTCCATGGGCGGCTTCGGCGCGCTTCGAAACGGCATGAAGTATTCCGACGTCTTCGGCCACGTCATATCCGCCTCGGCGGCCAACGTGCGCGACGAGCTGCGCGAGGCGACCGACGAGCCGAACGCCGTCGGGGCCACGCGCGGGCTCTTCACGTCCATCTTCGGCGACCTCGACAAGGTCGAGGAGACGGACCGCTCCCTCGACGGGGCGGCGCGCGAGCTCGCCGCGTCCTCCCGCCCGAGGCCGGACATCTTCTTCGGCTGCGGGGAAAACGACTTCCTCAAATTCCCGAACAGGCACTTCCGCGATACCCTCGTCTCGCTCGGGATAGAGCACGAATATTCAGAGGGACCGGGGACGCACGAGCCCGCCTTCTTCATCCCGTTCATATCGCGCGGACTGGAGCGCGCGCTGCCCGCTCTGCCGGAGGCGCCCAACCCCTTCGCGATAGATAAGGGTTAATCGGCCTCGCCCTTCGCTCTCGCGAGCAGCGCCTCGCGCCCGGAGATATAGCCCTCCGGGATTCGCTCGAGGTACTCCGCGAGGCTGATATGCCCGCTCGAGAGCAGGTTGTCGAGCGTCTGAACGGCGGCGATCTCGCTCCAGTAGCTGGAGGCGCCGACGTCGAGCGCGAGCTTCAGGCTCTTTCCGCGCAGGGCGGTATAGTCGAATACGCCCTCGCCGAAGGCGTCGCGGCGGCCGTACATGGCGGCCATGAAGTCGATGAAGATGCGCCCGAGGTCTTCGAGAGCCCTCGCGAGCTCGAGCTTGACCATCTCGAGCGGGATGGCGCTCGCCTTCTGGACGGCGATGATGGCGGAGGTGTTCTCGGGCTTGATGTTGCCGAGGGCCGTGTCCGTCGCGCCCATGAAGTTTTGCGTATAGCTGATGGCGAGCTCGATAAACTGCCCTATCTGCGGGGAGATCTGCGCGGGGTCTATGATGCGCGCGACGTTCGCCACGTCGCCTCCGGCGACGCCTATGGCGGCGCCGACCCTGTTATCCCAGCGCTCTATGCGCGTGCGGTCGTAGACGACCTTCGGGTAGGCCGTCGTCATCAGCGAGATCATCGCCATCGCGAAGAGCTTATTTACGAACACCTGATTGGGGATGAGCCCCGTGACGGCGGCCATGCCGTGGTAGCTGTCGCGGACCTCGTCCCAGCTGAGCCAGACGAGAGGATAATTCGTCAGTCCCGTGTCCCATTCCGGGCGCAGGACGCCGCCGCGGACGTATTCGCCCGCGACGATATGCCCGTCGGCGGCGCGCCGCAGACGGAGCAGGACGGTCGTCTTCCCGTCGGGCTCGTTTTTTATAAGCCCCGTCTCGTCCCCGTCGGGGGCGACGGCGTCCGCCGAGCCGTATTTGAAGGCTCTGGCGCGGGCCTTTTCGGCGTCCTCGCGCGAGACGATGATGATATAGGGCTGCTTCTGGACGCGCCTTTCGTTCGGGTCGCCGAAAACTACGCGCGTATTTTCCAGCGTCTCGGCCCTCACGCCGCCCGCCTCCGCGTCCCAGTAGGCGTAGATGCAGCCGTCGCCGTCGACGGCGGCGTTGCGCACCATCCTGCGCACGAGCGAGCCGAGGTCGACTTCCTCGACTATCGCGTCCAGCGCGCCGTTTACCGTCTCGGCGAGTTCCTCCGCTCCGCGCGCCGAGGCGCGTATGGCG
This sequence comes from Oscillospiraceae bacterium, assembly GCA_017550645.1. GTDB lineage: Bacteria > Bacillota > Clostridia > Oscillospirales > Oscillospiraceae > RGIG7949. The sequence continues at coordinate 9,769 of JAFZOI010000032.1, read as the reverse complement.
AGCCGGTCGGACGCTACTGAGGCGACGAGGAAGTTCACGACGCGCTTGATGAAGTTGAAGACCGGGGTGGGCAGACCGTTCGAGACGACGCCCTCCCACTGCTTGCCTATAAAGAAATTCTCGTTCGTCTCGACCGTGGAGTAGAGCCCGACGGCGTTGTTGTAGTCGACGCCCTTGAGATAGTCGTTCCAGACGCTCATCCGTTCTTCCTCCCGATCTCATAGCCGAGGACGTGAGCCACGCCGCTGGAAAAGCGGCGCATCTCCTCCTCGGCCTTTTCGTCGCTCTCGGTCGGGGCGGGCGGAGCCGTCTTCCCCTTCGAGGCGGCCAGAGCCGCCGCCGAGAGCGCCATAGCCGTCAGCGCGACGGCGAATACGATCCAGATCATCGAAATCCTCCTTTTATAATTGCGGCGCTCCGCGCCGTGTCATACGTAGCCTCTGCCGGGCTCGCCGCCCGTCATGTACTCGGAAAAGCCGTCGCGCCGCGCCGGCGGGAGCGAGGCTCCGGCCCGGTAGGACGCGAAGTAGCGCAGCGCGTCGCAGACGTGGGTAATTTCGTGCGGCTCGGTCGCGCAGTCGGAGGGGTCCTCCGCGCTGCGCAGGAGCTGCGGCAGGTTTTCCCGCAAGGAAACGCAGTCTCTCGTGACGGTGAGCTTAGGCGGGTCGCCCTGCAGCAGCTCCTTGACCATCATCCAGCCCTGCGCCCGCGCGGGGCTCGCGCGGGAAAGCGGCACGCCGCAGGAGGCAAATATCTCCTCCATGCTGCGGCCCGTGTCCTTCTGGCGGCTCCAGAGGTCTGGCGGGGCTACCGTCGCGGCGACGCGCTCGCCCGGCGGCGTGCGGCGCAGTATCTCCTCCGCCGCGCGCGAGACGATGAGCCCCGGCTCGCAAAACTCCCTGTATACGAGCGCGCGCCCGTCGCGCCCGACGGCTATCCAGAGGCAGGCGAGCATGTCGAGCCCGTAGTCTATGGCGCGGTATATTGTCGCCCCGGGCGGCGGGGCCTGCGGGGCGGCGACGTGCCTTCGCGGGTCGAACTCCGGGAAAAACTGCCCCGCGAGCACGTCCCAGTCGCCGTATCTGTGCGCGCGGCGTATATCCTCCGGGAGCGCGTCGAGCATGCGTATATAGTCGGGCGACGCCTCGAGCAGGAAGGAGTTGTCCTCGACGGTCGCGGGGATGAACTCATAGTCCTCGGCGCGCTCGCCGTCGCGGTAATCGCGCGTTATGAAGAGCCTTTTTACCCACCCGTGGCCGACGCCGCCGGGGTTGCAGGTAAGATAAAACCGCTTCGGTATGTCGCTCACTCCGCGCAGGCACGCGCCGAGGACGCGAAATTCGCGCTCGGTAAACTGCGTCGCCTCGTCGACGAATATCCAGTCGTACTCCTGCCCCTGATACTCCAGCTCGCCCGGGAGCCCCGAGAAGTGCCCGAAGCGGATGACCGAGCCGTTTATGAACTCGGCGCGGTGATTGGTCGCGTTGTAGGTCGCGAGCCCCTCCGGCAGCAGGTGCAGCAGCGGGAGGATGAGCGTATTTTCGAGCTCGGGGTACGTGCGGCGGACGATGAGGATGCGAATGCCTGGGTAAAGCAGCGCCCCGCGCACCGCCTGCACGCGCACGGCGTGGGATTTCCCGCCGCCTCGCGCCCCGCCGTAGGCGACGTAGCGCGCCGTCGAGGCGTAAAACTTCGCCTGCTTGGGGTTAGCCCGCCCCAGATCGACCACGACGTCATTTGTCATCAACTCACATCACCGTCCTCCCGTCCCCCGTCCTCAAAGGCTTTCCCCTGCTGCTTGCGGCGAAGCCGCAAACTTCACTATGCCGCAAGGCATAACTTCACTTGCGCCCCCCAAAGCCTTCCCCTTGAGGGGAAGGTGGCATCCGCCGTCTCACGCAAGGCGGATGACGGATGAGGTGGGACTTTCCTTATTCCCCGTCCTCAAGCCCCGCGAGCCTTAGCTCGACCGTCACGCGCGAGGGCTTTTCCGGCTTGTCGGAGTAGCCGCCGTAGAGCTTCTGGCGCAGGAGGAAGACGCTCTTGGAGGAGTTCGAGCCCATCCAGCGCGGGTCGCTCTCGAGCTGGGCGGCTATGCGCGTCATCGCGCGCCGCACGGGAAGCCCCGCCTCGGGCTCGTCCGCGAGCGCGCGGAGCTCCTCGATGGAAAGGCCGAGGAAGGCCGCGAGATCTGCCGCGGAAAAGAGGGCCTTCTGCTCCTCCCTCGCCTTGAAGTATCTCCTTATCCCCGCTTCCACGCTCCGCATATAAACATCCTTTCCTTTTTTCGGCTTCCCCTTGAGGGTAGCGCAGCGGCGCCGCGGTAGTGAATGACATGCCGGTGGCATGTCAGAGCCGCGGCGTGACCGAGCCACAGCGAGACAGCTGGCAGCCCGAAGGGCTGACTGATGAGGTGTTCCGTCCTCTCCCGCAAGGCGGGCGACGAATGAGGGGCGATCGACCGCCGCACTTCCGGGGTGCGCGTAGGGAGCGGCGCCCTCGCCGCTCCGCACCCCGCAGGCAGCCGCAGCCTGACCACCGCCGCACCGCGTCAACGCTTGGGGAGGCACTTCCCGTTACCTTCGCGTCCCGCAGGCAGCTTCCGCAACCTGTTGACCCGCAATCTGAGATGCCAATAAAAAAGGCCGCGCGGTCCGTTTCGTTAGACCGCTCGGCTGTTCGTTCATTCTGCCCGCATATTAGCACATTTGTTCGAATAAGTCAATCGCGCCGCAAACCCGCTCCCCGCCTGCCTTTGCGCGGTTTTCCCGAAAAAACCGTCACTTTAGACTTCGCCTCCCCTGCGTAAGGGGAGCCTCCTGCCAAAGCCTTCCCCCTTCGGGGGGAAGGTGGCGCCGCAGGCGACGGATGAGGGGCATTCATCCCCTCTTGCGTCCCGCGCCGCTTCGCGTTATGATAAAGAAAAAACACACGGAGGTACCGCCATGGGCGCCAAAGCCGAAGAAAGCCGCGTATACAACGTCTCCGCCGACAGCATCGTCGCCGCCGTCCGCAATATCCCGAACGCCGGACTCAACATCAGCCTGACCTCGGAAAACCCCACGCCGACGGGCGTGTGGTTCCGCTTCATCCACGGGATGAGCTTCCGCTCCTACGGCGAGAAGATCACGATCACCGTCACGCCGCAGGGCGCGGCGACGGGCCTGCACGTCCTCTCCGAGTGCGGTATGCCGACCCAGATAATAGACTACGGCAAGAACCGCAACAACGTCACAGCCATCCTCTCCTTTATAGACCGCAGCATCGGCGCCGCGCCGCAGGCCGCGCCCGCCCCTCAGGCGGCCGCTCCGGCGGGGGTGCAGGCGGGCGTCAAGTACTGCCCGCAGTGCGGCGCGCAGGCGAAAGCCGACGCGAACTTCTGCGCTAAATGCGGACATAAGTTCTGAGCGCACTTAGAAAGAGCGCGTAGGGCGGGGCGCCCTCGCCCCGCCGCGTTGTCTCGGAGCGACGTGGGCGTCGCTCCCTACGCGCACCCCGAGAGTGCCATGCCCATATAAACGCAAAAAAAGACCGGCACGGGAATATCCCGCGCCGGTCTTGTCATATCGTTTTCATTCCATCGGCCCGCCGTACAGCGCGTCGAGCTCCGCGCAGCCCTCGAGCGCCGCCTTCGGGACCTCGACCCCGACGAACCAGCCCGCCATGTCGTCCGTGCCGACCTCCGGGTCGTTTATCTTGTCCGCGTAGATGCGGAACACCCCGTCCCCGCGCTCGACGCCCGTCAGGCCGAAGCGATAGGAGCCGCTGCCGGACTCGACCCACGCGAAGACGAGCGACTTCTCCGCAAAGAAAGCGTCGTCGCAATGCTCCGTAATATCATTGAAGGACGGCGCCTCGTCGTATCCGAAGTCGAACTGCAAAAACTCCCCGAGCGACGCCTTGAGCTCCTCGAGCTCGGCGGCGCTCCCGACGCAGAAGACGGGCAGATGCCGCACGGAGCTGAGCATGATCGTCTCGTTGATGATCGTCCCGTTGTCGCAGGAGGGCAGGACGTTCATGAAATCCGTCCAGCCGACGTAGGCGACGAAGGGAACGTACTCGAAGTTCTCCTCCGCGGGCTCGGACGAGGGCTCGGGAGTCACCTCGACTTCGGGCAAAGACGTTTCATCGGGCACGGCAGGCTGCGGCTCGGCCTTCGGCGCGCAAGCAGCGAGCCCGAGCAGGACCGCGCAGACGAGCGCGGCCGCTCCCGCGATCTTCAAAAGCTTATTCAAGGGCATGATACCCCCTCCTTTTTCCCTATTAAGGATAAGACGTCTCCCGCACGGGCTTTGTTCCCCTTTCCCAAAGGCTTCCCCCCGCCGGGGGGAAGCTGTCGCGGCGTAGCCGTGACTGATGAGGGGCATCGCCGCATGTCGCGTTTTGCCCCTCATCCGGGTTCGCTTCGCTCACCCACCTTCCCCCGCCGGGGGGAAGGCTCAAAAACGTATTGCGGCCGGCGCGGGCGATCTGCGCCGGCCGCCTCCCTGTTTACAGATGTCTTGCCGCGTTGAAGGCCGTGCGCGTGGCCTCGCGTATGTCCGCGGGGTCGGCGCAGTCGCCTATCATGAAGAAGTTGGTCTCCGGGCAGCAGTGCATGAACTTGAGCGCCTCGGCGCGCCGCGGCTTCATGCCGACGGCTGTGAGGACGGTGTCGGCCGGGATGCTCTCCCGCTCGCCGTCCGCATTCTCGACGACGACGGCGTCCGCCGTTATCTCGACGACGCGGAGGCCGAGCCTGCGCTCTATGCCGTACTGCTCAGTCAGGCGCAGGAGGTCGCCCTGCGCGCCGGTCGCCATGAGGCTGACCTGCGGGGCGGAGTCGATGACGACGACCTTTTTCCCGCGCATGGCGAGATTTATGGAGGCCTCGGTGCCGACGCTGGACGCGCCGATGATGACGACGCGCTCGCCGCATTCGGTCTCGCCGTTTTCCGCGTCGGGGGCCCAGACGGCCCTCTCCGCGCCGGGGACGCGGAGCTCGACGGGATCGGCCCCGACGGCGGCGTACACCGCGTCGTACCCCTCGGCCTCAAGGAGCTCGGGCGTCACCTCCGTGCCGAGCAGGACGCGCGCGCCGACATGCTTTACGTACTCCTCCATATAGGCGAGGTAGTCGCGCAGGTCGGTCTTGAAGGGCGCGGACACGGCCTTGCGGACGGTGCCGCCGACGACGCTCTCCTTTTCATAGAGCGTGACGTCGTGCCCGCGCTGGACGAGCCACTTGACGGCCTCGATGCCGGCGGGCCCCGCGCCTATGACGGCGACCTTGCGCTTAACGGGCGACGGCGGGAGCACTCCGTCGGGATACTCCTCGTACTTGCCCCACATGGGGTTGACGGCGCACATATTGTCGCGCGAGCGCGAGTTGCCGCAGGCGCAGCGCAGGCAGGGCGTATGCTCCCATTCGCGGCCCTCGGCGTACTTGCGGGCCATCTCGAAGTCGGCGTGGAGCGGCCGCATCATGGCGACGAAGTCGGCCTTTCCGGCGGCGAGTATCTCCTCCGCCATGGCGACGTCCTTTATCGAGCCGACGGTCGAGACTATGAGGTCGGGGAAGGCCTTCTTGATATCCGCCGCGAAGTGGACGTTATAGGCCTGCTCCATGGTGTAGTTCTGGTAGAGGTAGCGCATGTAGTGGTTTTCGCCGAGAACGTCGTGCAGCCCCGCGGAGACGTGGAGGATGTCCACCTTGTCCTTGATGAGCTCGATGAACTTGAGCGTCTCGTCGAAGTGCGTGCCGAGCGGGTGGAATTCCTCCGCGCTGATGCGGTACTCGATGACGAACTTCTCCCCGACCGCGGCGCGGACGGCGTCGAGCAGCTCGAGGGCGAAGCGCGCCCTGTTTTCCAGGCTGCCGCCGTATTCGTCCGTGCGGTGGTTATACCTCGTGGAGAAAAACTGCGCGGGGAGATTTCCGTGCGCGCCGTGGATCATGCACATCTTCATCCCGGCCTGCTTGCAGAAGAGCGCGGCTCGCGCGAACTTGTCTATCGTCGCGCGGATGTGCTCCTTGCTCATCTCTATCGTCGGGACGGGCTCGCGCCCGGCCGCGCGCGCCTTGACCTCCTCGGCGGTGTATACGAAGCTCGAGGCGCTGTAGGAGGGGTGGCCGCTCATGTCGTAGAGGCAGAACATGCCGGGGTGCGTCAGCTCGAGCGAGCCGTGGCAGCCGAAAGCCTCGCACATCCGGGCAAAGGGCTTGAGCTTCAATACGCACGCGGGGTCGCTCAAAACGAGCTGCTGCGGCTCGTCGCAGGCCTCGTTATGGTCGATGGAGCAGTTTCCGACGGTGCAGATGGCGATGCCGCCGCGCGCGAACTGCTTGAACGAGCGGACGATCTTGTCCGTGGAAAAGCCCTGCTCGTCCGCGCCGTTGAGCGCGCCCGGAGGGGCCTGCTCGAGCCTGTTTTTGAAGAGCACGCCGCGAATCTCTATCGGCGAAAATACGTGGGGATATTTCGTCATGGCCTTATTCCTTCGCAATGGCCTCGGCGGCCTCGATGCCTAAGGTCAGCGCGCTGCCGAAGCCGGAGCCCGCGAGCGCGGAGGGATACGTCACGGCGAAGAAGCCGCCCATATTCGCGCCGACGGCGTAGAGCCCGGGGATGGGCCTGTCGTCGGGATCGTTGACCTTCATATCCTCGTCCACGACTGCGCCGCCGTAGGTGCAGCGGAGCGTCGGGCCCCACTTGAAGGCGTAAAACGGCGCCTTCTCTATGGTCGTGAGAAGCTCCGGGCGCTTGCCGTAGTCGACGTCCTCGCCCTTGGCGGCGAGCTCGTTGACGCGGGCGGCGGTCGCCTCCAGCTCGTCGGCGGGGACGCCTATCTTCATGGCGAGGCCGGCGAGCGTCTCGGCCTTGAACATGTTCTCGCCGAACATCGTCTCTATCTCGGCCTTCGTAAGCCCCCGCTCGGGCATGATCGCGGGGCCTCCCGCGACGCCGCGCGCCGCCTCGAGCTCCTCGAACCACTTGTCGTCGCAGATGGTATAGGCGCAGTCGCCGCCGCGCTGGTTCATGCAGTGGCGGGCGCGCGCGACCTCGGAGGTGTCCTCGTTGGAAAAGCGCCTGCCGTCCTTGTTGACGGCGGTGAAGAAGAACGTATAGGGGCCGTAGGCCTCGCAGCCGAAGTTCGGCGCCCAGTAGAGCCCGTCGAGCTCGGCTCCGGCCCAATAGGCCATCTTCTGGCCGTCGCCGGTATTGAGCGAGAGGTTCTTGCCCGCCTTGAGGGAGACGGGGCTGAGTAGGTCGAGCATCTCCTCGTCGCCGCCGCAGTCGCCGGCGGCCAGAACGACGGCCTTCCTGCCCATGAAGCGGCAGGTCTCGCCGCCGGCGGCGGTCGCGATGAAGCTCACGACGCGGCCGGACTCGTCCTTTTCAAGGTAGTCGGCGGTCACGGGGGAATATATCCTCCCGCCGAGGCGGGTCAGCGCGTCTTCAAGTATCTCGCAGAGCAGCTCGCCGCCCTGGGAGGCGTATTTGTCGCCCTTCGGGAGCAGGTAGTAGTCGCCGGGGAAAGCGCCGATATCCGGGTTTATGAGCCTGTTTTCGCAAAGGACGGCGGTGGCGTGGCCCTCGGAGAGGCCGACGAGCCAGTCGAGCGCGGCGGCGGAGCGGTCGATGAACTTCCAGAGCAGGACCTCGTCGATGCGGCTGCCGGTCGCGCGGAGCCAGCGCTTGGCGAATATCTTTTTGTCGACGCCCTCGGGCACGACGCCAATGTAGTTGCCGTGGGGGACGCGCGCGGCGCGCTTTTCCGCGACGGCGACGCTCAGGCCGAGCTGCGCGCAGCGCGCCGCGACGGTCAGGCCCGCCGCGCCCGCGCCGACAACGACGACGTCGGCCTCTATGACTTCAAGCGGCTCGGGCTTGAGCTCGGGGCCCTTCTCCCATGAGCCGCCTCTGGGTTCGGAACGGTAGGAATATGAGAATTTCATCTTCGCGCCTCCTTATTCGTCGTCTTTTCCGCTGAGTATGCGGCCCAGCGCGAGCGAGTAGCTGAACGCGCGCCCGTAGCTGTTGCCGTTGAGGAGCAGCGGATAGTCGACGCCGTACATGCCGCCGCAGCAGTTGCCTATGGCGTAGAGCCCGGGGATGGGCTTGTAGTCCGCGTCGACGATGTTGAGATTTTTATCCGTCAGGCAGCCGCCCATGACGTCGAGCAGGGACGCGCCCATCTTGATGGCGTAAAACGGGGGCTTGACGATGGTCGTCAGAAGCTCCGGCCTCTTGCCGAAGTCGGGGTCGTCGCCGAGCGCGCAGAGCTCGTTATAGCGGTCGACGGTCTTCTTGAACGTCTCGAACGGGACGTCCATCTTCGCGGCGAGCTCCTCGAGGGTGTCCGCGACGTAGGCCTTGCCGGCGTCTATGTAGCCCTGCACCTCCTGCGCGAGGCCGCAGTTCGGGTCCCACTTGACGTCGTTGACGGCCATGGCGAGCGGCATCGCGCCCTGCCCGCCGATGAGGTCGAACCTCTCGCCGAACTCGTCGAGCCACTTCGCGTCGAAGACGGCGAAGGCCCAGCTCGGCTCGGGCTGCATGACGATGCGGGTGGACTTGGCCTGCATCCAGGTATCCTCGTTCATGAAGCGCTTGCCGCGGCTGTTGACGTGCAGATAGAATGAATCGAAGCGCCCGTAGGGGTGGTTGTGCATGACGGGGGCCCACGGCGCGTCGTCGAAGGCGGCGCCCGCCCAGTAGGCCATGCGGTGTCCGTCGCCGTAGTTTGAGGTCTCCGGCCAGAAAACGTCGATGGCGCGGGTCTTCGCTATGGGGCAGAACCTCTCGAGCATCTCCATGTCGCCGCCGATGTCGCCGGTCGCGAGGACGACGGCGCGCGTGCCGTTATAGCGCCTGTAAACGCCCTCCTGATCGGAGGTGATGACGCCCGTGACGCGGCCCTCGTCGTTTTTCTCGAGGTAGTGCGCCTTGACGTTGCGCCTGACCTCGTTGCCGTGCTTGAAGATATCCTTCTCGAAGACCTCGAGCAGCAGCGGGCCGCCGCCCTTGCTCTTAAACTCCGAGTCCGCCTTCTTGAGCAGATGGTGCGAGCCCTGATACTCTCCGAAGACGGGGCCGCGGAAGGGCGCGGAGTATATCTGCTTGTCGACGTCCTCGCCTATCGTCTCGAGCAGCCAGTCGATGACCTTGGGGCTGTTGTTGACGAAGAGCCAGAGCATGTCCTCGTTGGGCTGGTTGCCGCTGACGTCGAGCCAGCGGCGCACGAACTCGTACTTGTCGATCTTCTTGCCGTATTGGCGCATGACCGGGGAATCGAGGGCGGCTATCTGCCAGCCGTGACCGCCCGGAGCGGCGCACTTGTCGAGCGTGATGACGCTCAGTCCCTTCTGGCCGAGTCTCGCGCTCGCGGCGAGGCCGCTTATGCCTCCGCCGACGACGATGACGTCGCGCTCTATCGTCTCGGCGATCTTTTCCTCGGGGATCTTCTCGGGAGGCGTCTCCCACGACCACCCGCGCTTCGGGGAAAGGCGGGAATAGGGCTTGGGTTCCATGATATCTCTCCTTTTCGTTTGGAGTCAGGCTCTCGCCTGCAAAGCTTCATGCTTCGATTATACGCCCCCGCGCGCGCGTTGGCAACCGCGATTTGCCCTTGGGCGCTCTCACATAAGGAGACGACAGGTTTTGAGCGGCCCTTTTCCGCCCATGCTTCAAGGAAAGACCCCGGAAATGCAGTCAAGCATTCCCGGGGTCTTCATTTTCGCCTGAACGAAAGATCGCTCGCTCAAAACTGCTTTGCACGCAAAAAG
>JAFZOI010000003.1 GCA_017550645.1 Oscillospiraceae bacterium | reverse complement strand
GTCCCTCATTATCCTCGAGGACACGAAGCGGTTGACCTCGGGGCGGGCGGTGAAGTACGGGACGAGCTCCTCGCGGAACCACTTTTCCCCCGCGGCCTCGTCCGGCCATTCGACGACGAACTGCCAGCGGTAGTTCGGGCCGTCGTCGAGGGTGCGGCCCGCGCCCTTGAAGTCCTCCTCCCAGTTTATCGGGACGTGGGCGAAGACGAAGGGCGGCGTCGCTCCTCCGCCGGAGGCGCGGTGGGTATCCCCGTCCATGTTCGCCTCGCGCGATAGGTCGGTCCCGTCGTCGGGTATCATGCCCTGCCAGCGCAGCACCTCGACGGGCATGCGCTCGGTGAAGGCGTTGACGCTCATCTCGGGCGTCATCTCGTTTACGAGCCAGTAGTGCTCGGTCATCTGCATCCTGCGCGCGCCGAACCTCTCGCCTCCGGGCGGGACGGGCAGCGCGTTATAAAAGGCGTACTTCGTGACGTAGGGGCCGAACTTGCTTATGGAGTCGGGCACGTGCATCGCGTAGAGCCAGTGGAGCAGGCGGTGGCGGTACTCCTCGCGCACGCAGTCTACGTATATGACGCTGCGCATGGGTCGAAATTCAAAAGCCATGATGATCCTCCTGTAGGATAAAAAACGCCGGGAAAGCGCTGAGCGCGCTTCCCCGGCGAGCTGTTTTCTCTGTCGCGCCCGTGCGGGGACGGCGCGGCGGAAACTGTTACTTTCTGCCGACGAGCACGTCGTCGAGCGGCTTGCCGGCCGCGGCGCGGTACTTGTCGTCGGTCTTCTTGACGTTGGAGGGCTTGAACAGGAGGATGAGTATGACGCTGACGACGCCGGCTATCGCGACGAAGATGAAGGGGCCGGTGACGTCGGGGATGCCCTTGCCGAAGAGCATGGTCGCGACGATCATCGGGCCGAAGGCGGACAGCAGGCTCGCCACGGGGTTGACGCGCGCGAATACGCTCGGGAAGTCCTCATAGCGCCAGTACTGGACTGCGCCGGAGACGGTGAAGTTCGAGGACGCGCCCATGAACACGGCCAGACACGCCAGCGCGATGAGAAGCGCCGGCAGGGCGTGGGTCTTGGCGCCGATGATGCCGAAGACGCCGGATATGACCATGAGTATCGTCGCGATGAGTATGGCGCGCTTCGTGCCGAGCTTGGTATCGAGGACGCCGAGCAGCCAGCTGCCGATGCAGGCGACTATGCAGACGCCGAGCATTATCATGCCGAACTCCTTGGTATCCGAGCCGAAGCCGAACGTGCCGAGGACGGTGGTCGTCTGGCTCATCATGCCGATGGAGGTCATCAGCAGAAAGCCCATCGGGAGCGTCAGCGTCCAGAAGGAGCCCGTGCCGAGCGTGTGGCCGAGGGTCCAGACGGTGGTCTTCTTGTTCTCTATCTCCTCCTCCATCATGGCCTTCGCCATCTCGGGAGTGAAGGAGCGGTCGTTATCGCGGAAGCAGCCGCACTGCTCCGGATAATCCTTGACGAATATCGCGCCGATGAGAAGGCCGACTATGCCGACTATGAGATACGGCAGGAACGCCCCGGCGACGTTGGGCCTGTGCAGCGTGGCCATCGTGGAGAAGACGGCGGTCGCGAAGGGCGAGAGCAGCGCGTTGCCTATGGGGAAGGCGAACGTGACTATGCCCATGACCGTGCCCTTCCTGCGGGGGAACCACTGGCCGATGAGGATGCCGATGGTGAACGTGCACCAGACGGTGACGATGAAGCTCTCAAGGAAGTAGGCGACGAACCAGAGCGTGCCCGGCCGGATGAGCATGACGCCCAGCGCGAAGACGAGCGACACTATGCCGAGTATGATGCCGAGGACCTTGATGTTCTTGACCTTGTTGATGTTGGCCGAGAGGACGAGCTGCGTGCCGATGCCGAGGACCTGCGCTATGGTATACAGCGTGGCCACCAGCTGCGGGTTCTGCGGGCTGTACATCTCCGACAGCGCGTTCATGGGCCAGTTGGTGAAGGCCACGAACACGATGTAGGCCGTGAACTGATACAGTATCAGCATCCAGCCGCGAAACCCGAAGTTTATGCTTTTCTTCTGCTGCATGAGTTTTCCCCTTTCTTTTTTCGACCGCTTTTGGTAACCGATGATCAAATCGCCGCACACATCTTGCCGGCTTATTTCCCGCCCGGCTTTGCCTCAAGATCTTGAAATACACAAAGTATTCCTGCTGTTTTTCGTCTTCGCCGGACGAAAAATCCGCTCGACGATCTGCGCACGTCGATTTGATCAGCGGTTACTTTGCGGGTCGTTCCTTTTTATTTATTATCATAGCACGGAAAAGGCCGGAGCGCAACGGCGCGTTCCGGCCTTTTCTTTTTTACAGATGCTTTTCGATGAAGCTCACGGTGTTGGCGTAGGCTTCCATGCGGTTTATCTCGTTGTAAATTTCGTGCCGCGCTTCGGGATAGACGATGAGCGCGACGTCCTTCATGCCGAGGTCTTTATACTGCTTTTCCAGCGCGCGCAGCCCCTTCCCGCACTCGCTGACGGGGTCCTTTGACCCGCCGTGGATGAGGACGGGGAGGGCCTTGTCTATCTTTTTTAGCTCCGAGGGCTTTGCCATGACGGCGAAGCCGCCCGCCATCTCGCGGAAAAACGACTTCGAGCAGACGAAGCCGCAGAGCGGGTCTTCGATGTACTTGGCGTTGGAGGCGTCGTCGCGGCTGAGCCAGTCGAACTCCGTCTTGGGGCTCTCGACGGCGGCGTTATATTTGCCGAAGGAGAGCTTGTTCATGAAGGGCGAGGGCGCGGAGACGTCCTTGGCGAAGGCGCAGACGAGGCCCGAGACGGTCTTCGCCGCCTTCATGACGGGCGTCGCGGCGCTCGAGCCGGAGAGGATGAGCCCCTTTATCCCGCCGAAGCGCTCTATATAGAGCTGCGCTATGAAAGAGCCCATCGAATGCCCGAGCAGGAAGACGGGCTTTCCCGTCTCCTCGCCCGCAAGCGAAACGAGCTCGGAGAGGTTGCTTACGCACTTGTCGAAATCGCCCTTATCCATGTGTCCGGGCTTCTCGGCGTACTTGCCGTGGCCTATCTGATAAACGGCATATACGCTCATGCCGCGCGAGACGAGAAATTCCGCGAGATCGGCGTAGCGCTCGGGGTGCTCGGCCATGCCGTGGCTTATGACCACGGCGCATTTCGGCTCCGCCGCGGCCCATTTGAGATAATGCACGGCGTCGCCGGTCTTGTTGGTAAAGACTTCGTCGGTCATGCTTTTCACCTCAGTCGTAGTTATTGAAGTAGGTCTCCGTCTCGCGGATATATCCGTCGGGCTGGTCGCCGTTCTCGTCGAGCCGGAATTCGCCCTCATACAGGACGAGCACGTACTCGTTGAGCATATAGACGAAGTGGTCGCGGAACTTGTAATCCGGGCCGACGAGGCGCAGGTGCCAGCCTATCTCGCTCCACTCGTCAAACGGCTCGTCTATGTACCAGACGTCCATATCGGGCAGCTCCATGTCGGAGTAGTATCCCGTGTCGACCCACGTAATGCTCGCGCGCAGGTCGTCCGCCGTCCCGGAGAAGACTATCGTCGAGCCGTCGTCGACGTCATGGTAGTATTCGTCGTTCGGGGACTTCTGCATGTGTATCCGCCAGACGCGGCCGAGCAGGTCCTCCGGCGTCGGCTTGAAGTCCTCCGCCGTCCTGCCGGAGCCCTCGCGGACGTACCACGTGCGGCTCGTCCCGGGCGCGCCGTCCATCGAAAAATACGACGTCACGACGAGCGTGTCGCCCGGGTCCATATAGGCGAGATAGTCCGTCCTGCCGCGGTCGGGATCGTCCGCGCCGAACAGGGCGCAGTATATCTCGGGGTTTTCCCCCTCTTCGAAGGTCACGGACATGTCCGGCGAGACGTACATGAGGTCTTCCTTGCCGTCATCGCCATACCAGCCGTACTCATAGAGGCAGACGATGTCGCCGTCGTCCTTCTGAG
>JAFZOI010000031.1 GCA_017550645.1 Oscillospiraceae bacterium | reverse complement strand
ATCCCCGAGGATGACCCCCGCAACCCCGCCGTCATCGCCGATAACGTCGGTGACAACGTCGGCGACGTCGCCGGCATGGGCGCCGACCTCTTCGAGAGCTATGTCGGCGCTCTGGTCTCCGCTCTGACGCTGGGCATTGCCGTTACCGGCACCTTCGCCGGCGCAGGCGCCCTCTTCCCGCTTCTTCTCGCCTCTGTCGGCATCTTCGCTTCCGTCATCGCCACCTTCTTCGTCCGCGGCAATGACAAATCCAACCCCCACACCGCTCTGAAGATGGGCTCCTACATTTCCTCTGCCATCGTCGTTATCGGCTCCCTCGTCTTCGGCAAGATCTTCTTCGGCGACTTCAAGGCCGCCATCGCCATCATCGCCGGTCTGGTCGTCGGTCTGGTCATCGGTATCGTTACCGAGATCTACACCTCCGGTGATTACAGATCCGTCAAAAAGATCGCCAAGCAGTCCGAGACCGGTTCCGCGACGACCATTATCAGCGGTCTGGCAGTCGGTATGCGTTCCACCGTTATCCCCATCATTCTGATATGCGTCGGCATCTACGTTTCCTACAAGACCTGCGGATTGTACGGTATCGCTCTCGCCGCCGTCGGCATGCTCTCCACCACCGGCATCACTGTCGCCGTTGACGCTTACGGCCCCATCGCCGACAACGCCGGCGGTATCGCCGAGATGAGCGGTCTGGATGAGTCCGTCCGCAACATCACCGACAAGCTCGACGCTGTCGGCAACACCACCGCCGCCATGGGCAAGGGCTTCGCGATCGGTTCTGCTGCTCTGACCGCTCTGGCTCTGTTCGTTTCCTATGCTCAGGCTGTCGGTCTTGAGCTCATCGACATTCTTAACTCCAAAGTCACCATCGGCCTGCTGATCGGCGGTATGCTTCCGTTCATATTCTCCGCTCTGACCATGGACAGCGTTTCCAAGGCTGCCAATAAGATGATCGAAGAAGTCCGCCGTCAGTTCCGCACCATCCCCGGCATAATGGAAGGCACCGGCAAGCCCGACTACAAGTCCTGCGTCGGTATCTCCACCACCGCCGCTCTGAAGGAAATGCTCGTCCCCGGCATCATGGCTGTCATCGTTCCCGTGGTAGTCGGCATCCTGCTCGGGCCTGCCGCTCTCGGCGGACTGCTTGCCGGCGCGCTCGTCACCGGCGTCCTGATGGCCATCTTCATGTCCAACGCCGGCGGCGCATGGGACAACGCCAAAAAGTACATTGAGGAAGGCAACCACGGCGGCAAGGGCTCCGATGCTCACAAGGCTGCCGTCGTCGGCGACACCGTAGGCGATCCGTTCAAGGATACCTCCGGCCCGTCCATCAACATTCTCATTAAGCTGATGACGATCGTTTCTCTGGTCTTTGCCCCCATCTTCCTGAAGATAGGCGGACTCATCTGAGGTATTTATGATCTTTTAAGAGGCAGAGGCTGCCGCATATTTGCGGCAGCCTCTGTTCATATCCGGATAAAACGGGAAAGGAGGCGCTCCGATGACAGGCGATCTTACAAGTGGAAGCATATTCCGCGTCATACTCAAATTCTCGATCCCGCTTCTTATCAGCACGGCTCTTCAGCAGCTATATAACATAGCCGACAGCGTCATCGTCGGTCAGTTCACGGGCTCCTCCGGCCTTGCCGCCATCGGCGCGGCCTATCCCGTCACGCTCTTTTATATCGCCGTCGCGACGGGTTCCGCGATGGGCTGTTCCGTCGTCGTATCGCAGCTTTTCGGCGCGCAGCGCCTGCGCGACCTCAAAAGCGCGGTCAGCACGGCGCTGGTTTCTCTGGCTGTTTTCGGCGCTGTCCTCGCTCTGACGGGAGTGCTTCTCGCGAGGCCTCTCATGCTCCTTCTGCGCGCCACGGGCGAGACTCTCGAGGGCTCGTCGGTCTACCTTTCGGTGTATTCGGCCGGCGTTCTGCCGATGCTCGTATATAACGCCGCGTCATCCGTTTTTACGGGGCTCGGCAATCCGCGGCTCCCGCTCCTTCTGCTGCTGTTTTCGTCCGTGCTCAATATAATACTCGACCTCATCGCCGTCGCCGCTCTCAGCCTCGGCGTTCTCGGAGCAGCTTGGGCTACGACGGTATCGCAGGCAGCCGCGGCCGTGCTCGCGCTCATTATCCTCTTTACGAGACTGCACAGGACATTCGGCGAGGAGCGCGGACCGGTCTTTTCTGCGCCGATATTCAAAGAGATGACGCGGATCGCGGTGCCCTGCATATTCCAGCAGGCCTGCGTCGCGCTCGCGCACACGATAGTGCAGAGCCTTGTCAATACGTACTCGACCGCAGTCATCGCGGGCTATGAAGCGGCCTCGAAGCTGCACAACTTCGCCTATATGAGCTTTAACACGCTCGGCACGGCGCTCTCTACCTTCGTTGCGCAAAACCACGGAGCGAAAAAAAGCGACAGGATCATCCGGGGCTACAACGTCTCGACGCTTATTTGCCTTGCGCTGACGCTCGTCGTCATCGCGCTCATGCAGATATTCCCAAGACAGCTGCTCGGCATTTTCACGGACGCAGAAGTCTATCCCGAGGTCATAACGACGGGCGTAAAATTCCTGCGCATAATATCGCCGGACTATCTTCTCATTTGCCTTATCATCACGACGGGCGGATACCTGCGCGGAGTCGGCAGAGCGCGTGATTTCTTTCTGCTGACGGTCATGGACTTCGCAATCCGCGTCGCGATGTGCTTCGCGCTCACAAAATGGCTGGGCAGCTATACCGGCCTCTTCTGGGCGTGGTACTGCGGCTCGGCGGCCGACTGCCTGCTATGCTTCATCATATGGCTGCGCGCCGTGAGGAAAAAAGACCGCGCGCTCGCGCCGCAATAAACAAGCATAAAACAAGGCCCGCAGGAACGTCCTGCGGGCCTTTCCTTTTGTCTAACTCAGTCGCCGGTATCGACCGGGATATCTATGACAGGATATACGCCATCCCCCGAACCGAGCTGGACGCTCGGCACGGAGCCGTCCCAGTTCATTATCTTCGTATACTCGATGAACATCTCGGTCAGGGAGTTCGCGACCTCCTCGTTGGCCTTCGCCTTCGCCTCGGCCTCGACCATGACCTTGTACGCCTCCGCGTCGGCGGCTATCTTCGCCGTCTCCGCCTCCGCCTGCGCGGCGATGACCTTCTTCTCGGCCTCCGTGTTGGCGATGATTATCGCGGCCTCCTGCTCGGTCTGCGTAGTCAGCTTGTTCTGCTGGGCGACCTGCTTGGCCTCAACGGCGTTTGTAAAGATGTCGGTAAAGTCGATGTTCTCGATGTTGACGTCGATGATGTTGATGCCGTATTTGCTCATCTCGGCGGTCAGGAGCTCCTTCGTCTTGGACGAGAGCACCGTCCGCATCTCGATAAGGCCTTCGGCTGTGTAGCCGGAGAAGACGAGCTTGACGTTTTCGAGGACGCGCGGATAGATGACCGTCTGATAATAGTTCACGCCGACGCTCCTGTAGAGATTCTGCGACTGGGTCTTGTCGACGGAGAAGTTGACAGAGCCCACGACGCTCGTCTGCTGGATGTCCGAGCTGAATGCCTCGAGCACGAATGATTCCTTCTGAACGCGGTTGTCGATCTTGATGACGGTCTGATACGGGAGCTTGAAGTTCACGCCCTCGCTGAGTACCTTGTCCTCGACGCGGCCGAACGTCGTCAGAACGCCGGTATGGCCGGCGGGAATGGCGGAGATGCAGCCGCCTATGATCAGCAGGAGCGGAAGTATCGCGAGGAAGCAACGCTTCGTCACCTTAAAGTGCTTTTCCGTCTTGATGACGCTGTTGCCCATTCTGTCGGTCGTATTACGGCGCTCCGTGCGGACGCCGCAGATGATGAATACCACTATCGCGGCAAGTATTGCTACGACTACCCAACTCATATCATTTACCTCCTTGATCTCTGTCTACGGGATGTATCTTATAGGCGGGATGACCCTCGCCGCCCATCTGCATATGCTCGACCCTCTCGTCCTTCATCAGGTCGAACATCTGCATCAGCCACGTGACGAACACGTATTTGCAGCGAACTCTTGGGAGGACCCGCAGTATCCTCTTCATGGCGACTGCGCCCTCGCGGTATGCCGTCGTCTGGAAGCTTTCGTTCAGGAGCAGGAGCGTATAGGGCACGATATGGTCGAGTATCCTCGCCATCTCCTGCACCTCTCCCTCGAAGCGGCCCGCCGCGTCGCCGACGTTGAACTCCTCCTCGGCCGAGGCAAAGAGCGACAAAACCACGTTGCGCACGCTTATTTCTGCGGCGGAAGCGCATACGGGAAGCCCCGACTGGGCAAATATCTGCGCCGTCCCGAGCGCGCGGAGAAAGCTCGTCTTGCCGGCTGTGTTCGCGCCTCGGATCAAGACGCCGTCCATGCCTCCGTCGACCTCGATGGAGTTCGTGACGATGGTGTCGACGCCCTCCTCGATGAGCTGGATATCATATATATCCGTCACGCGGAAGCAGTCTTTTTCAGCCTCGACGACCTTGGGCATGCACATTCCCATGCCCGCCTCGCGGAGATATTTGCACAGCGCGAGGCCGCTGTCATAAAAGCTCAGCTCGCCCGAGAGGCCGCGGAAGAACTCGTATATGTCGCCGGTTATCCCGCTCATGACGGAATAGACCTCGTAGAGCGCCTCGTTGAGTATCTTCATGGCCTCCTCGACGTGGAGCTGGCCCATGGATATCTCGTGGGAATCGTCGGCGTTCTGCGCGCGGCCTATGCTGCCGATGAGCTTTTTGAGGGACTTTCCGAGCGACTTGCTCTCTATCTCGGAAATGTCCGCGAGCGAAGCCGAACGGACGGTCATGGTATCGTCCGTCCCGACCTTGATGCGGAATTCATAAGCCGAGACGTTGTCACGCTGAAACAGCTCGCCTATCTTTGATATCTCGTCGAGAGATTCGTTGACCGTCATCTCGGAGCAGAACTGCTTTATCCCCTTCAATCCCTCGGACTTGACGTCGTACTTGTCGACGGCGTCGGATATGGCTTTGAAATACGACACCGTGCTGCGGGCGAAGGTCGACGTCGCGCGGAGCGAATCATACGTGCAGTCGAGCAGGCCCTTGACCGTGCTCGGCACGCCGTAGGTATAGATGCTCGTGCACATCTCGTGCCAGTCTGACTGGAGGGAATCGTAGCTTTTGAAGATCATGCGGAGCTCTTCGAGGAGCTTCGGCATGGCGACGAAATCCACCATGATATCCTGCCTGTACTTGATGTCCTCCGGGGATTTGAGCGGCTGCTTGAGCGTCTCGAGGAAATAACTGAAGCTGTCGCTGTTGCGGCAGAAGCGCTTTGCGGCTCGATCGATGGCGAGATCGTATACAGTATTGCTCATTTCCTCGTAGCCGACGGTATCTCTCGCGTCTTCGACGTAGTTTCTGAATAAAAGAGAAAATTTCATCGTCTCACGCCCTTTCTGCCGGGAAACGGCGGTCGAGCGCTTCCTCCGTCATGCCGTATTTGCGGAGGATATCCTCTGCAAACGAGCTGTCGGACGCGCGGCGGCGCGCGATGCGGTACGTCCTGCGGTTGGCGTCGCTCACGTCGACGATGACGGAGAGGAACGGGATGCGGGACTCCCCTATCGCGTGCTGATGGGTTATATAGATGCCGAAGCTGCCGCTGTCGTAAAACTGCTCGGCAAGCCTCTCGGTTAGGCCGACGGCGAGCTCCTCGCTCGTGGTGGAATACGTCTCGTTGAGCAGTACGAGGGAATTTCCGCCGTGGCGGGCGACGATATCCTTTATCCTGCGCTGCTCGTCGGCGAAACGGCCCTCGCTGTCAAACCGCTCGTCACGCGGGAAGTGGGTGAACACGCCCTCGAGCGGGTATATCTTCGCCCTGTCGGCGCAGATGGGGCAGCCAGCGAGAAACAGCGATACGGCTATACCGACGCCGCGAAGATACGTCGTCTTGCCGCCGCCGTTGGCGCCGGTGAGGTAGAAAAACGGCTCCTCTTCCGTAAACAGCGCGTCGTTCGGAACGATGTGCGTCTCCTCTTTGGCAAGCAGGGAGATGTCGCGAATGCCGGCGACGTCGATGACGCGCTCGGCGGAAGGCTCGGGCATGCAGACGGGCATGCCGAGCTCGCGCACTCTGTCCATGAGGCGCGATATCTCGATATAAAAGCCGAGCTCAGGCCCGTAGCGCAGGAACTGCTCCGAAAACAGGTCGGAGTAATCCTCATAGAACTTCTTGAATATCGTAAAGTCCTCCGGGAAGAGCAGCGCGAGGGCGTTTACGATACGGGGATTGAGGTGCTCCTCGATATCCCTCGTAACGCGCACGTCCTTAAGGCCGAGCTCCTCGGCGCACTTTTTGAGCCGCTCGACGATCGTTATATCGCTGCAGCGGCGCACCCAGAGCTCCTCGCCGCGCTCACGGAAGCACGACGTGCGGACCTTTTCGAGCCTCGGAGCCATGTCTTCGCACTTGACGCTGACGGCGGCGATACGCTCGTCCGCGAGCGATCCTGCGAAAAACTCTCTGAAACGCGAGGCGAAAAAGCCCTCGCCCCTCGCCTTCGCCGCGGCGGAGTAAAACCGCATGAGATGACAGATCATGGCGGCAAATATGTAATGGCGCTCATTGTCGCATCTGGCCAGATCGAGCGCGCCGCGCAGGCGCTTGACCTCGCCGGCCGTCGCGGCAAGCTCCTCATAGCAGCGCCTAGTCTCGCCGCTCTCGAGCGCGGTGAACATCTCCTGCCTCGGCTTTATATCCTCGGGCGGGCACATGCGGCTCATCGCGTCTAGCGCTTCGTCACCGACGAGAAGGCTCAGCTTCAGGTCGACGAAAACGTCTTTATCTATGACCCTTCCCGTCGGGCGGGAAGTGAAAATCAAACTCGGATAATCCATGATCGCACCTTAGTTGAGGAAGTCCTTGAGCTTCTTGCTGCGCGAGGGATGACGCAGCTTGCGCAGGGCCTTTGCCTCTATCTGGCGGATACGCTCACGGGTGACGTTGAACTCCTTGCCGACCTCTTCGAGGGTGCGGGTACGTCCGTCCTCGATGCCGAAGCGCAGGCGAAGGACCTTTTCCTCGCGCGGGGTCAGCGTCGAGAGGACGCTCATGAGCTGCTCGCGAAGGAACGTGAACGACGCGGCCTCGGAGGGCTCGGAAGCTCCCTCGTCCTCGATGAAGTCGCCGAGATGGCTGTCCTCCTCCTCGCCTATGGGCGTCTCGAGGCTGACAGGCTCCTGCGCTATCTTGAGGATATCGCGTATTTTCTCGACGGGCATGTTCATCTCTTCGGCGACCTCCTCGGGCGTCGGATCGTGTCCGAGCTCCTGCAGGAGCTGACGGGAGACGCGAATGACCTTGTTGATCGTCTCGACCATATGCACGGGGATGCGTATCGTCCTCGCCTGATCGGCGATGGAGCGGGTTATGGCCTGACGGATCCACCAAGTCGCGTACGTGGAGAATTTATAGCCCTTCGTATGGTCGAACTTCTCGACGGCCTTGATAAGGCCGAGGTTGCCCTCCTGAATGAGGTCGAGAAACAACATGCCGCGGCCGACGTAGCGCTTGGCGATGCTGACGACGAGGCGAAGGTTGGCCTCGGCCATGCGGCGGCCGGCCTCCTCGTCGCCCTCGGCCATGCGCTTGGCGAGCTCTATCTCCTCTTCGGGAGTGAGCAGGGCGACCTTGCCTATTTCCTTCAGGTACATGCGGACGGGATCGTCTATGCTGAAGGTCTCTGCGAGGGCGTCGGTATTGGCTATCTCCTCCTCGCTGATCTCCTCGTTTTCCTCTATCTCCTCGAGCTCGGAGACGTCCGGTGCGACGTCCTCCTCGGCCAGACTCGGAAAATCATCGTCCACGGTATCTATGCCTAGGTTTTCGAGCGTCTCATAAAACCTGTCTATCTGCTCCGGCTCAAGATGAAGCTCCTCGAAAACATCGAGCACCTCCTTGATGGTAACGCTGCCGTTTTTCTTGCCCTTCTCGATGACCTCGCTGAGCCTTGCCTTGACGGCGTCGTTCTTGCTGTTTTCCGGAGCCGGCTGTTCTGTCTTTTTCTTGGTCGACATCTGGTTTCCTCCTTATCCCTCTTTGCTTTCGTAAGCTTTGTTTTCAAGATATTTATTTCTTGCCGCCATCAGATCGTCCGACGCGGCGAGGCGCTGCGTTCTGATAACGTCTATGTATTCCTTCAAGGTCTTCGACGCGTCCGCCGCCGTCTGAGGCTTTTGCGATATTCGCGTCAGCTCCTGCGCCTCCTCGGGCTTAAGAAGCGGGATGAGCGCGGCGGGATCGACGCTTTTGAGCTGAGCGGCGCGCGTCAAGATAATTGAATAGACGCTGCCGAGAAACGGCGAAGTGAACTCCTCGCCCTTCAGGTCGCATTTGGATATGAGCGACGGGTCGAGCATAAGCAGTCTGACGACGCCCTCCTCGGCGGCGGCGCTGCGCACGTCGGTATACCGCATGGAGCGGTCCGTCGGCTGCATGGCGCTCGCGGGGCGCAAAGCTTCCTTCTCCTGCTTTTTTCTCGCAGCGGCGGCGAGCCTCTTTCTGGCGCGCTCGATCTCCGAAAGCATGGCCTCGCGCGATACGCCCGCCGTTTCGGCCGCGCGGCCCGCGTAGACCTCTCTCTCGACGGGGCTTCCGAGCTTGGCTATGAGCTCGCCCGACTTTTTGAGGTACTCCACTCTTCCGTCGTCGCTCTCGAGATCGGCTCCGCCGCGCAAAACGGCCAGTTCATATTCTATGTGGTTCTCGCTCAGACGCATGAGCTTTTCGAAGGAGGCCGCGCCGTAGAGCTTTATATAGTCGTCGGCGTCGATCTTGACCTTTTCGCCGTTCACTACCCTGTCGGGCAGATGCAGGACTTTGACGGAAAACTCGGAATTTTTCAGGATACTTATGGCGCGGTCCGTCGCTTTTAGGCCGGCGGGATCGTTATCATAGCAGATTATTATCTCCTTGGCATAGCGCGACATGAGGCGCGTCTGCTCGGTCGTAAGCGACGTGCCCATCGTGGCGACGGCGTTGTCTATGCCCGCCTGATGGAGCGTCACTACGTCGATATTGCCCTCGACGAGCAGGATGCTCCCCCGCTTTGTGTTCTTTGCGAAGTTTATCCCGTAGAGCGAGCGGCGCTTTGAAAAGAGCATCGTCTCGGGCGAATTGAGGTACTTCGGCTCCGACCCGTCGAGCGAACGGCCGGCGAAGGCGATCACGTCGCCCCTCACGTCGATGACCGGGAACATCAGTCTGTTTCTGAACTTGTCGTAGATGCGGCCGTTTTTACCGGAGCTGACGAGCCCGGCGTCGAGCAGTTCGCGCTTGGTGTAGCCCTTTTCCGTCATGGCGCGGATGAGCGAGTCCCATGAATCGGGAGCGGCTCCGAGGCCGAAATTGCGTATCGTCTTGGGAGTAAGAGCGCGCTTGGCGGCGTACTCCGCGGCAAGCGCCCCCTCCGGAGCGGACAGCATGGCGTGGAAAAACCGCGCCGCGTCCTTATGGAGTTCGAGAAGGCGCTTTCTGCGCTTGGCTCCGTCGTCGTTTTGCTCCTCGGGGACGGTCATGCCCGCCCTCTCGGCGAGAAAGCGCACCGCGTCGGGATAACTGAGGTTCTCGATCTCCATTATGAAGTTGATGACTCCCCCGCCCTTGCCGCAGCCGAAGCAGTAGTACAGCTGCTTTGACTCGGAGACGGAAAAAGAGCCTGTCTTCTCATTATGGAAGGGGCACAGGCCGAACATATTCGAGCCCTTACGGGTCAGCTGAACGTAGTTCGAGACGACGTCGACTATGTTGCTGCGCTCGACGAGTTCTTCTATGAAGCTGTCGGGAAAAGCCATTTTCAGCCCCCTATCTTATCTTCCACGCGGCGGGCACATATATCTCCTCGAATTTATCCACCGCGAATTTGTCCGTCATGCCGGAAATGTAGTCGCAGACGACGCGCGGACCGGAAAATCTCGCGAGCAGGGCGCGGTAGTCGTCCGGCAGGCGGTTTAGGTCCGCCAGATAGTATTTATTCAGCCCTTCAAGGATGCCGAGCACCTTCGATTCCTCGCCCTTGGCGACGGGGTTTCGGTACACCATGGCGTACATGAAGTCATGGAAGCGCTCGACGACGGCGCCCATATCCGGCTCCATGCCGACCTCGCCCGTCCGCTCTCCGTATTCTATAACGGCCTTGATGAGCGTATTGAGGCGCTGGCTGTATTTGGCGCCGACCGTTTCCCGGATATCCTCGGGGATATCCGAATCGGTCAGGATGCCGGCGCGGATGGCGTCGTCGACGTCGTGGTTTATATAGGCCAGCCTGTCGGCAAGGCGGACCACCCTGCCCTCGAGAGTGCAGGCCGTCCCCTCTCCGACGTGGTTGACGATGCCGTCGCGCACTTCGAAGGTGAGGTTGAGCCCGCGGCCGTTTTTCTCGAGCACGTCGACGACGCGAAGGCTCTGTTCGTTGTGAAGGAAGCCCTCCGGGCAGAGCTCGGCAAGAGCCCGCTCGCCCGCGTGGCCGAAGGGCGTATGGCCGAGGTCGTGCCCCCATGCGACGGCCTCCGTCAGGTCTTCGTTGAGTCCCAGAGCGCGGGATATGGTCCTCGCTATGCGCACGACCTCGATGGTGTGCGTCATGCGGGTGCGGTAATGGTCTCCCTCCGGCTGGAGGAAGACCTGCGTCTTATGCTTCAGGCGGCGAAAGGATTTGGAATGGACGATGCGGTCTATATCCCGCTGAAAGCAGGTCCGTATATCACACGGCTCTTCCTCGACCATACGTCCGCGCGACTCCGCGGAGAGCATGGCGCCGGGCATGCAGAGGATCCTCTCGGCCTCCTCGCGTCTTTCCCTCGGTGTAGACATTTTTCCCGCCTCCTTTTCTTCATTGTCCGACCTTTTTCACGTTCTGAATATATAATACTGATTTTTTCTCAAAAACCCTTTATTTTTTGCCGCAAAGCATTCAATTAGTTTTTTCAAATCGCGGAAAAGACACGAAAAGTATAGACATTAAAAGAGATATATAGTATTATTTAGTATTATTAGTAGAGAAAACTATCTGAAAAACACCATCTGTTGTATAGCCGGTCATTTATGGAGGTCAGAATGAAAAAAGCAGCGGTAATCATGGGCTCGGACAGCGACGCTCCCGTCGTTTCCGCAGCTGTCGAGAGGCTCAGGTCCTTTGGCGTACCCGTCGAGACAAGGATCATCTCCGCCCACAGGACGCCAGACGCGGCCTCGGAATTTGCTTCCGCGGCGGCCGATAGGGGCTTCGGCGTCATTATCGCGGCCGCGGGCAAGGCGGCGCATCTGGCGGGATTTCTTGCGGCGCATACGGCCCTCCCCGTCATAGGTCTTCCGATGAAGTCCTCCTTTATGGACGGGCTCGACAGCCTTCTCTCCGTCGTGCAGATGCCGACGGGAGTCCCCGTCGCGACGGTCGGCGTCGGAGCGGCCGAAAACGCCGGTATCCTCGCCGCGCAGATACTCGCGCTTTCCGATGACGCGCTCGCCGCGAAGCTCGCGGAGTTCAAGGCGGACATGGCCCGCAAGGTCAAGGAAAAAGACGAGGCCTTCGGCGGAAAACTCGACTGACAATACCCTTTAAGGACAGGAGCGTTCACTATGGGCGGTTTTTTCGGCGTCACCTCTAAGCACGACGCTGTTATTGACGTTTTCTTCGGCACGGACTACCACTCCCACCTCGGCACGGCCCGGGGCGGAATGGCCGCGTGGGACCCCGAGATAGGGCTCCAACGCGAGATACACAACATCTCCAATTCCCCCTTTAGGACTAAATTCGAGGGGATAACCGACGAGATGCGCGGCGGAGCCTGCATAGGCTGCATCAGCGACACCGATCCGCAGCCTCTTCTCATCCGTTCCTCGCAGGGAACTTACGCGATCTGCATCACTGGCAAGATCAACAATGCCGACGAGCTCGCGGCAAAGCATCTCGCCTCCGGCGGGCACTTCAACGCCATGACCGGCGGCAAGGTAAACACCACCGAGCTCGCGGCGGCAATGATAGACAAAAAGGACACAATAGCCGAGGGCATCCGCTATGCTCAGGAGCAGGTCGACGGGTCTCTGACCGTCCTCATCCTGCGCGACGGCGGAGAGCTCATCGTCGCAAGAGACAGGCTCGGCAGGCTCCCCGTTCTGCTCGGCAATAACGACGACGGCTGGTGCGTCTCATTCGAGTCATTCGTCTTCCCGAAGCTCGGCTATACGATGGCATACGAGCTCGGACCGGGCGAGATAGTCAGCTTAAAGCCCGACGGCATGAAGCAGCTTGCCGAGCCCGGGAAGAAAAAGCGCATCTGCGCCTTCCTTTGGACATATTTCGGCTATCCCAACTCTACCTACGAGGGCGTCAACGTCGAGGTCATGCGATATCGCAACGGCGCGAGCATGGCCAAGGCCGACATGGAGGCCGGTATAGCGCAGGATATAGACTTCGTCTCCGGCGTGCCCGATTCCGGTACGCCGCACGCCATAGGCTACGCCAACGCCGGCGGCAAGCACTTTGCAAGGCCGTTTATCAAATATACGCCGACATGGCCGCGCAGCTTTATGCCGACCAATCAGGCCGAGCGGAACAAGGTCGCCAAGATGAAGCAGATCCCCGTCCATGAGCTCATCGAGGGGCGCAAGCTCCTCTTTGTCGACGACAGCATCGTGCGCGGCACGCAGCTGCGCGAGACGGTCGACTTCCTCTATGAAAACGGCGCGAAAGAGGTCCACATGCGCTCAGCCTGCCCGCCCATCATGTACGCATGCAAATTCCTCAATTTCTCCACGAGCAAGTCTGAGATGGAGTTCATTGCCCGCCAGACGGCCGAGGACCTCGAGGGAGAAGCCAGCCGCGAGCATCTCGACGAATACAGCGACGGGACGACGGAACGCGGAAAGGCGATGCGCTGCGCGATATGCAAAAAACTCGGATTCTCTTCCCTTGAATATCATTCTCTTGAAGGTCTGCTCAACGCGATAGGGCTTGACAAGGACAGCGTCTGCACCTATTGCTGGACCGGAAAAGACTAATTTGGAGGTCAACATGTCTGAATCGTTTTCCGACAGCTACGCCGCCGCTGGCGTAGACGTTACTGCGGGCTACAAGGCCGTCGAGCTCATGAAAAAGCACGTCGAGAGGACGCAGACCCCGGAGGTCATGTCTTCGATAGGCGGCTTCGGCGGCATGGTGCTGCCCGATCTGACCGGCATTGCCGAGCCCGTCCTCGTCTCGGGTACGGACGGCGTCGGCACAAAACTGAAAATAGCTTTTCTCGCCGATAAGCACGACACCGTCGGCATCGACTGCGTCGCGATGTGCGTCAACGACATAGCCTGCTGCGGCGCGAGGCCGATGTTCTTTCTCGACTACATAGCCTGCGGCAAGAATAAACCCGAGCGCATCGCCGAGATAGTCTCCGGCGTGGCGGAGGGCTGCGTGCGCGGATCGTGCGCGCTCGTCGGCGGCGAGACGGCGGAGATGCCGGGCTTTTACGCAGAGGACGAATACGATATCGCCGGCTTTGCCGTCGGTATCGTCGACCGCAAGCGCATGATAGACGGGAGCAGGATAAAGGACGGCGATATCATCATCGGCCTCGCCTCGACGGGAGTCCACTCCAACGGATTTTCCCTGGTCCGCAAGCTGCTCGACGTCGAAAACGCAGACCTCAAGGAATATCAGCCCGAGCTCGGCTGCTCTCTCGGCGACGAGCTTCTCAAGCCCACCCGCATCTACTGCCGGACGGTCACGACGCTTGTGGACAAGCTCGGCATCGACGTTCACGGCATGTGCCATATAACAGGCGGAGGATTCTATGAAAACGTCCCCCGCATGCTCCCGGACGGGATACGCGCCGTCATCTCCACGACCGGAGCGCCCGTGCCGCCCATATTCAATATGCTGCAGGAGCGCGGCGGCATAGATACGCGCGAAATGTACAACACCTTCAACATGGGCATAGGCTACATGCTCGCGATAGACAGAGGCGTCGCCGGCGAAGTCATGGAGGCTCTCGTCCGCTGCGGCGAGAGGCCCTACGTCCTCGGCAGCTGCGTTAGCGGCGAGAAGGGAGTCGAGCTCAAATGGTAAAGACCGTCGTGCTCGTCTCCGGAGGCGGGACCAACCTGCAGGCCATCCTTGATTCGCTCGCGGACGGGCGCATCAAAAACTGCGAGATCGCCGCGGTCATCTCCTCCTCTCCCGACGCATACGCGCTCACTAGAGCCGAAAAGGCCGGCGTGCCGACGAGGGTCGTCGACGTCAAGGAGTACCCCGACAGACAGAGGTATACCGACGCGATAGAGCGCGTCTGCCTCGAGGTCGGCGCGGAGCTCATCGTCCTCGCGGGATTCCTCTACGTACTGTCCCCGAGCTTTTCCGAGACCTACGAAAACAAAGTCATCAACATCCATCCCGCTCTCATCCCCTCCTTCTGCGGCAACGGAGCCTATGGGCTTCGCGTGCACAAGAAGGCGCTGGCATACGGCGTAAAGGTCAGCGGCGCGACCTCGCACTTTGTCGTCGCCGAGGCGGACGCAGGGCCGATAATCCTGCAAAAAGCCGTCAAGGTGGAGGAAGACGACACTCCTGAGGTCCTTCAGCGCCGCATAATGGAGCAGGCGGAGTGGAAGATCCTTCCCGAGTCGATATCGCTGTTCTGTCAGGGACGCCTCGTCGTCGAGGGCAGACGCGTCAGGATATTACCGGAGGTAAATGAATAATGAAGATCACCGAAGCTCTCAAAGGCAATTCCTATCCCGGCCGCGGCGTCGCCATCGGAACGAGCTCCGACGGCAAGAAGGGGCTCATAGTCTATTTCATAATGGGTCGCAGCGTCAACAGCCGCAACCGCGTTTTCGTCCCCGACGGAGAGGGCATCCGCACGGAGGCCTTCGACCCCGCCAAGCTCTCCGATCCCTCGCTGATAATCTACTCCCCCGTCCGCCGCGTAAACGGCTGCACCGTCGTCACGAACGGCGACCAGACCGACACGATAGCGGAGCATCTCGCTGTCTTCGGAAGCTTTGAGTCCGCTCTCCGCACGCGCACGTTCGAGCCCGACGGGCCGAACTTCACTCCGCGCATATCCGGCGTCCTCTACCCCGACGGCGGTTACGCGCTGAGCTTACTCAAGTCCGGCGATCCCGAGGGAAAGACCGTCGTGCGCGAGTTCTTCGATTATCCCGAGGCAGCCCCCGGAAAGATGCGCCTTATCCACACCTACGTCGGCGACGGGAGCCCGCTGCCCTCCTTTAAGGGCGAGCCTCGCGACGTCGAGCCGGACGCCGACGGGCCCGATGCGCTCGCCGATGCCGTCTGGAACGCGCTCAACGCCGACAACCGCGTCTCGCTCTACGCCGCGGCGGTCGATCTCGCGACCGGAAAGATCGAGAGCAAGATAATAAACGCGAATAAGTAAACAAGAGGTGCTATAAATGAAAGAGCTCGAACTCAAATACGGGTGCAACCCCAATCAGAAGCCCTCGCGCATTTTCATCGACGGCGAGCTTCCCGTCACCGTTCTCAACGGCAGGCCCGGATATATAAACTTCCTCGACGCGCTCAACTCCTGGCAGCTCGTCAGCGAGCTCACGGCGGCGACGGGTCTTCCCGCGGCGGCGAGCTTCAAGCACGTCAGCCCCGCAGGAGCGGCCGTATATTCCCCGCTCAGCGACGTCATGAAGAAGATATACTTCGTCGAGGACCTCGAGCTTACGCCGATGGCGAGCGCCTACGCCCGCGCACGCGGAGCCGACCGCATGAGTTCCTACGGCGACTGGGCGGCGCTCTCAGGCATATGCGACGAGGCGACGGCCCGCATCCTCTCGCGCGAAGTCTCCGACGGCGTCATCGCCGCGGGGTATACCGACGAGGCTCTTGCCATACTCAAGCGCAAGAAGAAGGGCGGCTACAACGTCGTTCAGATGGACCCGTCCTACCGTCCGGCTCCCATTGAGCATAAGGACGTCTACGGCATCACCTTTGAGCAGGGGCGCAACGAGCTCAAGATAGGGCCCGAGCTCTTTACGAATATCGTCACGAAAAACAAAGAGCTCCCTCCCGAGGCAGTGCGCGATCTCATCGTCTCGATGATAACGCTCAAGTACACGCAGTCCAATTCCGTCTGCTACGTCAAGGACGGTCAGGCGATAGGCGTCGGCGCGGGCCAGCAGTCGCGCATACACTGCACGAGGCTCGCGGGGAGCAAGGCGGACAACTGGTATCTGCGCCAGCATCCCGCCATCCTCGAGCTCCCGTTTAAGAAAGGCATCGCCCGCCCCGACAGGGATAACACCATTGACGTCTTCATTTCCGACGACTATATGGACATCCTCAACGAGTGGGACAAATATTTCACCGTCAAGCCCGAGCCGCTCTCCCGCGAGGAAAAACGCCGCTGGCTCGACACGAATACGGGCGTCGCGCTCGGCTCCGACGCGTTCTTCCCGTTCGGCGACAACATCGAGCGCGCGCATAAGAGCGGCGTGGCCTACGTCGCGGAGCCGGGCGGCTCTATTCGCGACGACAACGTCATCGAAGTCTGCGACAAGTACGGCATCGTGATGGCGTTCACCGGCATCCGTCTGTTCCACCATTGATATCGGAGGTAGCGTTATGAAGGTTCTCGTCATAGGCTCCGGCGGCCGCGAGCACGCCGTCTGCGCCGCGCTCAAAAAAAGCCCGCGCGTCACGGAGCTGCTCTGCGCTCCCGGAAACGGCGGCATATCTCAGATTGCGGAATGCGTTCCCGTCAAGGCTACGGATATCGACGGCGTCGTCGCGCTGGCTAAAGAGCGAAAAGTCGACTACGTCGTCGTGACGCCGGACGATCCTCTCGCTCTCGGCATGGTCGACGCGCTCGAGGCGGCAGGCATACGCGCCTTCGGCCCGCGCGCCAACGCGGCCATCATCGAAGCGAGCAAGGTCTTTTCGAAATCTCTGATGAAAAAATACGGCATCCCGACCGCAAAGTGGGAGAGCTTCGACGATATGGAGGCGGCTCTCGCGTATCTGCGCAAGGTCGGGGCCCCGATTGTCGTCAAGGCCGACGGCCTCGCGCTCGGAAAAGGCGTCGTCGTCGCGGAAACGCTCGACGAGGCCGAGGACGCCGTCCGCTCCATGATGCTCGACAAAAAATTCGGACAGTCCGGCGCACGCGTCGTCATAGAGGAGCGCATGACAGGTCCCGAGCTCACCGTACTCTGCTTTACCGACGGCAAGACCATCGTCCAGATGCCGTCATCTCGCGACCACAAGCGCGCCTACGACGACGACAAGGGCCCGAATACCGGCGGCATGGGCGCTTTCTGCCCCGTCGCGGACTATACGCCCGAGCTCGCCGAGCGCTGCCTGCGCGAGATATTCGTTCCGACGATAGAGGCCATGAATGCCGAGGGGCGCAAATTCAAAGGCGTCATATACTTCGGCCTCATGCTCACGCCCGACGGGCCGAAGGTCGTCGAGTACAATGCGCGCTTCGGCGATCCCGAGACGCAGCCCGTCCTCGCCCTTCTCGAGACGGACCTTCTCGATGTTTTCGAGGCCGTGACCGACGAAAGGCTCTCGGATATCGACGTAAAGTGGAAAAAATCCTGCGCCTGCTGCGTCGTCATTGCCAGCGGCGGCTATCCCGTCGCCTACATGTCCGGCTATGAGATACACGGGCTCGACGAGGCCGGAAAGATCGCGACAGTCTTCCATGCGGGCACGAAGGCCGAAAACGGCAAGTTCTACACAAACGGCGGGCGCGTGCTCGGCGTTACGGCCGTCGCGGATTCGATGGAAGAGGCTGTCAGGACGGCTTACGCCGCGGCGGACAAGATATCCTTTGAGAATATGCACATGCGCCGCGACATAGCCAAGAGCGCGTTCACGGTCAGATGACCGGCTGGTTCAAGAAGCATCTTTTACTCAATATAGTCCGTTTGGCGTGCATCGCCGCGATGGCGGCGCTGCTCGTCTTCACGCGCTCCGGCGGGGCAAAACGGCCGCTCTATTTCGCGGTCACTTTCGTATTTTTGTTCCTGCCGGAGCTCGTTACTGCCGTTCTCCGGGCAGAGCCGCCCGACGCGCTCTCCGTGGTCTACGTGCTCTCGCTCTTTTGCGCGAACATCCTCGGCGAGCTCATCGAGTTTTACGTCTCCGTTCCCGTCTGGGACGCGGCGCTTCATCTTATCGCGGCATTCTTCCTCGCGCTGACCGGCGCGTCCTTCCTCGAGATAATGATCGGGAAGCGGCCGAGGCCGCTGGCGTCGTTTCTCTTCGCGCTCTGCTTTGCGCTGTTTATCGGCGTGCTCTGGGAGTTCTTCGAATACTTCATGGACTGCGTGTTCCACTATGACATGCAAAAGGACACGCTGGTCAAGAGCATCAGCACCATCCTGCTCGACCCATACGGCGGCAACAACGCCGTCACGCAGGATATAACGAGCGTCGTTATTAACGGCGAGACGTGGCCGGGATACATCGATATAGGACTGCACGACACGATGTCGGACCTTATCATCTGCGTCGCGGGCGGACTTTTCGGCGGGGTGTGCTGCGCGGTCAACGCGGGAAACGGGAAACGCTTCCGCTTCGTCCGGGCATTTTTCTGGAAAAAGAGATAAAAAAGACGCGGCAGAAAACTCTGCCGCGTTTGCGTATTTTTTTATTCAAAGCCACTCCTCGCGCGGGCTTAGACCAAGCGCCGAGGCGAGCTCGCGAAGCTGAGGCCGGGTTATCGTTCTGGTCTCTCCCCCGCGTGTGAGAAGAAACAGCTCCGCTGCCTTGTCGGCTATCTCGGCGCGGCCGAGCGCGTCCTCGAGCGAAGCGCCGGAGGCGAATACGCCGTGGTTCTGCCAAAGGACGAGGCGAAACTTCGCGAGCTTTTGCGCCGTGGCGCGGCCTATCTCGTCCGTCCCGCAGGGAAGCCACGGAAGGATGCCGACGCCCTCGGGAAGGAACATCAGTGCCTCCGTGCACATCGACCAGAGCAGGCGCGTGAAGGGGCCTTCCTCCTCGGGGCAGAGCATGCCCGCCGCTATGAGATGCGTCGCGTGCATATGCGCGAGCGCTCTGTGTTCCGGGTCCGACGCGAGGCGGGACGCATGGCTCATAAGATGCGCCGCGAGCTCGCTGGAGGGTCTTCCGCCGCCCTCGAGGCCCCAGAGCAGCCTCGCCTTTCCTTTTTCTATGCGAAGAAGAGCCAGCTCCCTTTCAGGCGCTATTGCGACGTCGCAGAGGCGGCATCCGCTCCGCGTTATGGCGACCATGCGGCCCTCAAGAGCGGACGCGTCCCAAGAAAGCGGAAACTCAGCCCCTTCCTTTGTCCTCATATCCCATGAGTCGACGATGACGCTGAGATTGCCTCCCGTCCCCTCGCTCCAGCCCTTCGCGTCGATGCGCGAGACGGCCGAGGCTATGCTTTCGACGATGTTCATTGCGACACCTCCCGACGCTATTTTATATCCGCGCGGGGAGAAAAACAAGTCCGCCTTGCGCCGTGAGCCGGGACGGTATAGAATATAACCATAATCCTGCGGAGGTCTTGACATGGACATCCACGACATCGATACGGTCTTATATGACAGGGCCGGCGACGCGCTCGTAATAATCGACCAGACTCTGCTGCCCGGAGAAGTCAGGCTGCTCTCGCTGACGGACAGAGATTCGATCTACGAGGCGATTCGCTCCCTGCGCGTGCGCGGAGCCCCCGCCATAGGCGCGGCGGCGGCCGTTGGGCTCGCCGTGCTCGCCTCGAGACGCGCGCCCGCTTCTTTTGAGGAGCTTCGGGAAGGCGTCAAGGAGGACAGCGCTTTTCTCGCCTCAGCGAGGCCGACGGCCGTCAATCTGTTCTGGGCGCTTGCGCGCATGGAAAAGGTCCTCGACCGCGGCTACGGCTCGGCCGAAGAAGCTGTTGAAAGCCTCAGACGCGAAGCCGAGGCCATTATAGCGGAAGATATCGAAACGTGCCGCCGCATCGGGGAAAACGGACTTGCCCTCCTGCGCGACGGAATGGGCGTTCTCACACACTGCAACGCAGGCAAGCTCGCGACCGTAAGATACGGCACCGCGACGGCTCCGATGTATCTCGCTCTCGAGCGCGGGATGAAGCTTCGCATCTATGCCGACGAGACGCGCCCGCTCCTGCAGGGGGCAAGGCTCACGGCCTACGAGCTCTCGGCTGCCGGCGCGGACGTCACGCTCCAATGCGACGATATGGCGGCCTCGGCCATGGCTGAGGGGCTCATCGACATAGTGATCACGGGGGCAGACCGCATTGCGGCCAACGGCGACGCGGCAAACAAGATAGGAACGCTCGGGCTCGCAGTCCTCGCGAAGCACTATGGCATTCCCTTTTATATAGCCGCTCCGTTCTCCACGATCGATCTCTCTACGCCCGACGGCTCCGCCATAGTCGTCGAGCAGCGCGACGGGAGCGAGGTGACTGACCTATGGTACGCCCGACGCATGGCGCCGGAGGGGATCAAGGTCCGAAATCCGGCCTTCGACGTCACGGATCACTCGCTCATTACGGGCATAATTACGGAAAAAGGCATAGCGCGACCGGACTACAAAGCAAGTCTGCGTACGCTTTCGGAGGAATGAAATGGCTGATCTCGACGGCGGCATCAGATTCATAAAGGGCATAGGCGAAAAGAAGGCCAAGGACCTCTCGAAGCTCGGGATAAACACGCTCCGGGATCTTCTCGGCTACTTTCCGCGCGACTATGAAGACCGCACCTCCGTCAAGCGCATAGCGCGCGTCGAGGAGGGCGAGCGCGTATGCATCCTCGCCTCCGTTGTGACGGCGCCGTCCCTCGCGCGTATAAGGCGCGGGCTGGACATAGTCAAGTTCCGCGTATCCGACGGAAGCGGAAGCGCGACAGTCACTTTCTTCAACCAGAGCTGGCTAAAGGACAGATTCAAGCCCGGAGAAGACTATTATTTCTACGGCAAATTCACGCGCTCCGGGGCGTATCTGAACCTTCCCTCGCCCGAATACGAGAAGTTCGGCGCGGAGGGCTCGGAGACCGGCGCCATAGTGCCTATATACAGGCTCACCTCCGGCGTCAGCAACAAGTTCCTGCTCTCTGCCATAAGGCAGGGCCTCGACGCCGCGCCTGATCCCTTCCCCGAGGTCATTCCCGAGAGCGTGCGCCGCGCCTTCGACCTGCCGCACGCGGGCTGGTCCTACAGGGAGATACACCGGCCGACGGATATGGACTCCGTCGCGTCCGCGAGGCGGCGCTTCGTTTTTGAGGAGCTTTTCGTCCTTGCGACGACGTTCGGCACGATAAAGCACAGAGAGCGCGAATACTCCGGCTACGTCATTCCGCCGAAAAAAGTCGACGAGTTTAGGCTCCCATTTGCGCTCACGGGAGCGCAGCGCAGAGCCGCGGCCGAGCTCATGGAAGACATGGGCTCGGGAAGAGTCATGACGAGGCTCCTTCAGGGCGACGTCGGCTCGGGCAAAACCGCCGTCGCGGCTATATGCGTCTGGGCAGTCTGCTCAGAAGGGCTGCAGTCGGCGTTCATGGCGCCGACGGAGATACTTGCCGAGCAGCACTTCCGCACTCTCTCGGATATGCTCGGGCCGTACGGGATAAGGACCGTCCTGCTGACAGGCTCGATGAAGGCCGCTGAGAGGCGCGCGGCGCTCGCCGCGATAGCAACGGGAGAAGCAGATCTCGTCGTCGGTACGCACGCGATAATCTCCGACAACGTCGATTTCAAATCGCTCGCGCTCGTCATAACGGACGAGCAGCACCGCTTCGGCGTGCGCCAGCGCACGGCGCTCTCTGAAAAGGGCGATAAGCCGCACGTCCTCGTCATGTCGGCGACTCCCATCCCGCGCACTCTCGCGCTGATAATCTACGGCGATCTCGACGTCAGCATACTAAATGAGATACCCAGCGGCAGGCAGAAAGTCGACACCTTCGTCGTCGGTGAGGATATGCGCGAAAGGATAAACAGATTCATCCGCAAGCAGGTCGAGGAGGGGCATCAGGTCTTCATCGTCTGCCCGATGATAGAAGAGGACGAGACTCAGAACGCGGCCTCCGTAAAGCAGTACGCCGAGGAGCTCAGAAGCGAGGTCTTCCCCGATCTGCGCGTCGATCTTCTGCACGGAAAGATGAAAGCCGCCGAAAAGGAGGCCGTCATGGCCCGCTTTGCAGGCGGCGAGAGCGACATCCTCGTTTCCACAACGGTCGTTGAAGTAGGCGTCGACGTCCCGAACGCGACGCTGATGGTCATAGAAAACGCGGAACACTTCGGCCTTTCGCAGCTGCACCAGCTGCGCGGCCGCGTCGGACGCGGGAAAGCCAAGAGCTACTGCGTGCTTTTCAACCAAGGCGGCGCGGAGGCGGAAGAGCGCCTCGACGTTCTCAAAAACACGAACGATGGCTTCAAGATATCCTCGGAAGACCTGCGGCTGCGCGGTCCGGGCGATTTCTTCGGCTCGAGGCAGCACGGCCTTCCCGAGATGCGTCTTGCCGACCTGCGCGGCGACATGGAGACGCTTTCGGCCGCGCAGAAGCAGGCAGAGCTTGTGCTCAGGGACGACCCGGAACTCGCGCTGCCGGAGCATTCGGAGCTCCGCCGCAGGGTCCGGGCTCTGCAGAGCGTCAGTCTGTCATAGGCGTACCCTCCCGCTCCAGAATCCATATCAAAAGGTCCGGAGTCAGCGAGGCGTCATAGAGGAAGTTGAAGACCTTGCATGCCACCTGAACGTCCCAGCCGTAGACGAAGACGAAGCGCTCGATCGTCGCTTTTTTCTCGCTTTCAGACATACCGTCACCGCATTTCGACTTTTTCTCCATCATAGCGCGCTCGGCGCATGAAATCGGTCGCCTTTTGTCGCAGAGAAAAAGACGGGCAAAACAAAAAGCTGTAATTGACAAACCCGCGCGGATATGCTAATATGTCGAGTGCTCGGCTCCGTGGAGAAGTACCCAAGAGGCCGAAGGGGCTCCCCTGCTAAGGGAGTAGTACGCGATGAGCGTAGCATGGGTTCAAATCCCATCTTCTCCGCCATGAAAGAGACCTCTTTTGGACGTCAAAAGAGGTCTCTTTCAATATAACGGTAGTTGTTCCGCTTGGAGAATGCTTTATGATCGTTCCCGTTGACATTTCTAATATATCTGAGGCTGCGTCGATCCACTCCGCATCATGGCAGGCTTCTCACCGATCTTTCTGCGACGCGGAGTTCGTCCGGAAGCACACGCCGGAGCGTCAGCGCGAATATATCTCAAAAAAGACGGACGCGGGCAGCAGGTTCTATATGCTCGTCGAGGATGAGCCCGTCGGCATCGTCTCATTGACGGGCCGCGTTATAGCCGATCTTTACGTGCTCCCTGAAAAGCAGGGCATGGGGTACGGGACGAAGCTTCTGAGATTCGCCGTCGGGCAATGCGACGGACCTCCGACCTTATGGATACTGGAAAACAACGAGAAAGCAAGACGGCTTTACGTCAAAGAGGGTTTTATCGAGACCGGCGCGGTGCTCACCTCGAAAGACGGGTTCGACGAGATAGAATTCGCGCTGACCGATAAGCCGGTTTTTTCAGGAGGAAAGACAATGGAAGGAAAAGATTTTATTATTCGGGCGGAAAGACCGGAGGACTACGGCGAGGTCGAAAACCTCATACGCGAGTCATTCTGGAACGTATACAGACCCGGCTGCCTTGAACACTACGTCATGCACGTCCTGCGCGACGATCCGGCTTTCGTCAGGGAGCTCGACTTCGTCATGGAAAAGGACGGGAAGATCATCGGGCAGAATATGTTCATGCGTACCGTCATCAACGGCGACGACGGAAAAGACGTCGACGTGCTGACGATGGGGCCCATATGCATAACGCCCGAACTCAAGCGCAAGGGCTACGGCAAGAAGCTTCTTGACTTCTGCCTTGAAAAAGCGGCCGAGATGGGCTTCGGCGCGGTCCTCTTCGAGGGTAACATCAAGTTTTACGGGACCTGCGGCTTCGACTACTCGCGCAATTTCGGCATAAGATACCACGATCTGCCCGAAGGAGCGGACTCTTCCTTCTTCCTCTGCAAGGAGCTGAGACCGGGCTTCCTTGACGGAGTGACGGGCGTCTATCAGACGCCGAAGGGCTATTACGTGGACGAGGACGAGGCTGAGCGATTCGACGCCGGCTTCTCGCCGAAGGTCAAGCTGAAGCTGCCCGGACAGCTCAACAAATAAAAAGAAAAGCAAGGGAGAACGTATCTTCCCTTGCTTTTTTCTTTACATGGTCTGGTTTCTTTTACTCAGCTGATCTGAGCGCCTCGAGGCGTCGGATAAGATCGCGGATGTAGGCGGCGTTTTCCTTGCGCTGCGTCGGGCCGCGAAGCCCGGACGTTAAAGAGCGGTGCAGCAGCTCGGAATAAGCCTCGACAAGATTGCGCTCGGAGACCTCCATAGCCCGGAACGGGTCGCCAGCCTTGACAAGGAGCACACGGTGGCTCTCCTTGACGCCTGCGTAATCGAGGTCTTTATCCTTCTCGTCCATTATGACGAGGTAGTAGTTCGGCTCGTTTTCGAGATAACGGAGTATATTGCGCAGGTGGAGCACGTAGCGCTCGATATTGTAGGCGGGCTGCGGCGCGCCAAACGCTGCGGCGATGGGCATGAGCACTTTGCCTTCGGCCACGTCTTCGGGCGGATCGATGTAGATCACATCGGTGATCGGGTGTTCTTTGATGACCTCATTGAATGCGTCGATGCGTCTTGAGTAGCTCTCATTGAAAACTCTCTGCGCCTCGGGGGATTCAAGTCTTATCGAGGTCGCGACGGAGGCGGGCATCGTCAGGGTCGAAAGGCAGTTCGTGCGCTGAATGCCGGCGATCGGAGCCTCCGCCATTTCCGTGAAACGGGAGGCAAACTGCTCCGGCATCTGCTTTATGTCGTAAACCGTCATGTGCGGCGTGCACATGGCGAGATAGTCGCGGAACTCGTCGTCGAGCGAGTCGGCAACGTCGCGGTCCTTGATGAAGAAAGTCACCCTGCTCGACGCCTTATCCCCCGTAGACATGGATAGCACGGCGCATTTGCCGCGCGTAACGATGAGCGTCCTGCGGTATACGGTGTCGCGCAGGCGCGGATAGTAGTAAGACGAGGCGTGTCCGGAAAGATAGAACGGGAGCCAGCGGTAGCGAAGCGAGGCATAGGTATAATCGAGATCGTTGGTCGTCCCGACGATGCGGCGGCAAGTGAAACCTCGCTTTTCCAGCTCGACCATGTTCTCCTGAAGCTTGACGATGAAGTCCGGATCGGATTCGAGCCACTCTATGCTCTCATCGCAGCTTAGGTCTATCTGCTGCGGTTCCTTCTGCTCGAGCATATATCCGAGGAAGGCATAAAGGGCCGCACGCTTGCCTGAATCCCCGTAATAGACGAAAACGTCGCCCTTGCTCTCCCCCGAGACGCTTTCCGGCGAGAGTTCCGGGCCCCTCGCATGGGTCACCCCGAGAGAACGGTAATTGCGGAGATAGAGCTCCGCCTTTTCGCCGCTGTCTTCGACCGTACCTATGAGCCATTCCGTCAGGATAACGGAGAGAACGCTCTGCTCTACGGGCAGCCTCAGAGGCGGCCTGCCGAGGGCCTCGGCCAGCGCGGAGCGCTGATAATCGAGCTTGATCTGCGAGGCGAAATGCGAGGCCATGATGCGGATATACTCGCCGTTTCCCGGCACGCCGCGGGCTCCGCTCCGCATGCGGCTTATCTGAGACTGATGTATGTTCAGCAGTTCGCCGAGCTGCTTGTTGGTCGTGTTGGTGAGCTTGATGAGGAAATTCAGTTTGTCGGCAAATACCATATCTATCACCCAATCTGATTATACACACTTCGTGCGCAGATTGCAATATGAATGGCACATTATGTGCCTGCAAACATGGTCGTCGGGACGTTCGTTATGACTTGAAGATAAAATGTTTGTAATTTATAGGTATTCCCTTTCAAAGCATTATGTGTTATATTATTTATATTACAATAGCGGCGTTAGGCGCTGCGGACAGGAGACGTTATGCTGACAAAAAGACAGAACATGCTTGAATGCATACGCGGCGGGCACCCCGACCGCTTTGTTAACCAATTCGAGGCTCTTTCCTTTGCCATGGGCCGCCCCGGACGCGGCGCCAGGAGCGGGCTCAAGCCCGGCGGCACCATAGTCGACGAGTGGGGCGTAACGATAACCTGGGCGCCCAACACCCCGGGCCCCTTCCCCGTCCATGACGCCGAGCACAAGGTCCTCAAGGACATCACCCAGTGGCGCGACGTCGTGCACGCGCCGGCCCTCGACTTTACCGAGGACGACTGGGCTCCGTTCGCGGAGAAAGCCGCCAAGATAGACAAGAACGAGCAGTTCGCCTGCCCGACCATCGCTCCGGGCCTCTTTGAGCAGTCGCACTACCTCATGGGCATGGACGACGCCATGGCCAACTTCTATCTTGAGCCCGACGACATGCACGACCTTATCAAATATCTGACCGATTACGAGCTCCGCTTCGCTGAGCAGATGTGCAAATACATGAAGCCCGACGCGATAATCCACCACGACGACTGGGGCAGCCAGCGCTCCACCTTCCTTTCGCCAGACATGTTCGCCGAGTTCTTCCTCGACAGCTACAAGGAGATCTACGGCTACTACAAGTCCCACGGCGTCGAGCTCATAATCCACCA
Organism: Oscillospiraceae bacterium; assembly: GCA_017550645.1. Taxonomy (GTDB): domain Bacteria; phylum Bacillota; class Clostridia; order Oscillospirales; family Oscillospiraceae; genus RGIG7949. The sequence continues at coordinate 24,253 of JAFZOI010000031.1, read as the reverse complement.
CAGCGACAGCTACGCGGCGACGCTCGTCCCCTATATGATAGAGATGGGCATCGACATCTGGCAGGGCGTCCTCAACACGAACAACGTCCCCGAGCTGGTCAAGAAGTACGGCGGCCAGATAAGCTTCATGGGCGGCATCAACAACGGCATAGTCGACGTTCCCGGCTGGAAGCCCGAGGAAGTCAGCGCCTACGTCGAGCAGATGTGCAGAGACTGCGGCCCGCTCTACTTCATTCCCGGCATGACCGCCGGCGGCCCGGGCAGCAGCTTCGGCGTCTACGACACCGTCACCGCTGAGATCAACCGCATGAGCGACATCATCTTCAACCGTAAGTAAGTAAAATTCGACATACAGCTTTTGACGAAAGAAGGTTCATCATGGAATTCAAACTCAGCCCCAAAGAGAACTACATCAGATATCTCAGCGGCGAAGTCCCCGAGTACATTCCTTCCATGCTCGACGGCCACGGCGGCCGCGTCGCGGAAGATCTGCTCACCCCGCAGGCCTGCCCCAACGGCCCCATAGTCACTACCCTCGGCGTCAAGTACGTCGGCAGCGCCGACCTCAATAACGGCGCGATGCCCGCGCCGGGCGAGTATGTCGTCACCGACATCCTTAAATGGCGGGACCAGCTCAAGATCCCCGATTTTTCCGATTTTGACTTTGAGGACTATTATGCCAAGAAGACAAAGGGCGTCGACCTCGAGCACAAGTACATCACCTTCTCCAACGGCGACTACTTCCTGACGCTCGTCTCCCTCATGGGCTTCGAGGACGCCATGCTCGCCCTCTACGAGGAGCCGGAAGAGGTCAAGGCCATGCTCGACTACATCTCCGACTTCTATCTGCTCGTCCAGAAGATGCAGACGAAGTACGTCCATCCCGACGGGCTCATGCTCATGGACGACGACGCGGCCTACCGCGCCCCGTTCTTCAGCGTCGAGATGTATCACGAGTTCTTCAAGCCCTACCACAAAAAGCACTGCGATCTCGCCCTGGAAAACGGCATGTTCATCGAGCGTCACGACTGCGGCAAGTGCGAGCAGTTCATTCCCGACTGGGTCGAGATGGGCATCTCCAATTGGAACCCCGCCCAGACGACGAACGACCTCGTCGGCATCAAGAAGAAGTGGGGCCGCAAGCTCGGCATTGCCGGCGGCTGGGACAACGTCAAGTGGGGCCAGGTCTACGACGAGGAAGAGCTCCGCGCAGGCATGGTCGAATACGTCGAGACCTTCGCGCCCGGCGGCGGCTTCTCCTTCTCCGTCATGGGCGCCATGGGCGACGATCCCAAGGTCAAAAGGCGCACCCAGTTCATCCACGACTTCTATTTCGATTACGTCCAGCCCTATTACAAGAACCACGGCATTAGCTGATAAGCCGGAGGTGACGGTTTGAACTGGCACGAATACGTTAATAAGACCGGCAAGCTTCCCGAATGGCCGTATGAGGTCAATTACGGGAAGGAAAACGTCATAGAATCCGACGTTCTCGTCGTCGGAGGCGGCGTCGCCGGATGCCGCGCGGCCATCAGCGCGGCTCAGCACGGCGTGTCCGTCGTCGTGGCTGACCGCGGCTTTGTCAAGCACAGCGGACAGGGGGGCGCGGGCGTCGACCACTGGCACGGCGCGGTGCGCAATCCGTGCAGCAAGATAACTCCCGAGATGTATTCCGATGTCGCGATGCAGGTCTCCGGCGGCTACACCAACGGCGCCGCCCGCTATATTATCGGCATGGAGGGCTGGGATACGCTGCTCGAGCTCGAGCAGATGGGCCTCCAGATCCGCGACGAGGAAGGCGAATTCAAGGACACCATCTGGCGCGACGAGGAGACGAAGCTCCTCTTTGCCTACGACGTTGATAACAAGCACTGCCTGCGCATATATGGCAACAACGTCAAGCCCGTCGTCGCCCGCGAGATGCTCAGCATGGGCGTCAAGGTCTATGAGCGCATATGCGTTTCTTCCTTGCTGACGGAAAACGGCGTCAAGGGCACGCGCGTCATCGGCGCGACCGGCGTCAACGACAGGACGGGCGAGTTTTACATCTTCAAGGCCAAGGCCGTCGTGCTCGCGACCGGCGGCGGAAGCCGTCTCGGCTCCTTCGCCCCGTTTATGACATCGGGCTCCGCCATGACGGACATAAACCTCGTCAACATGGGCCACACGATAGCTTGGAACGCGGGCGCGGAGATGGTCATGATGGAGGCGCTCACGCCGGAGTTCGGCATGGGCACGGGCCTCGGCTACGCGCCGTACAGCATGGGCAACACCGACAACACGTATCAGGGCGCGCGCGTCGTCGATACGAATCTCAAGTACGTTCCCTACGCGAACACGAAGGGTGAGCTTCTGACCGAGGAGAAGCAGATCTTCCAGGCCGCCGATCCCGACAAGTTCGTCATTGGTCACGGCATCGGCCTCGCGACCCCGGTCACGTCGGACTACAACGTCACGACGCTCGACCCGAAGCTCGCGGAGAAGATACGCAGCGGCGAATACAGCCTTCCCCTCTACGACGACTTTGCGGGAATGCCCGAGAAATCCAGAAAGATAATCTGGAACCTCATGCTCGCTCAGGAGGGCAAGTGCCGCGTTCCCATTTTCGAAAATCTGCAGGCTTGGGGCTTCGATCCCTCGCAGGATATGCTTCAGTACGCCATCTCCGCCGACAACGGCATACACGCGCGCACCTCATGGCTCGCTCCCGAGCAGACCCCGAAGACCTGGGTCTCGACGAAGCGTCAGGGCGGCGTCTTTACCGACTGGAGGCTCCAGTCCTCCCTGCCCGGCCTCTTCGTCGCCGGCGGCAACCCGCTCTTCGGCTCCGGCTGCCACGGCGAGGCTCAGACCACCGGCCGCTATTGCGGCAGGCAGGCCGCCGTTTTCGCCAAGAACCATCCCGCCGTCGAGCCCGAGCGCGGTCAGATAGACCGCGAGAAGGACGAGGTCTATACGCCCGTCACCAAGGGCGGCGACGTTGGCTGGCACGAGTTCAACGCGGCTCTCGCGCGCGTATTTCAGGATTACTGGAACGTCAAGACCGAGGAGATATTCGACCGCGGACTTATACGCATGGCCGACCTGCGCAGGACCGAGGGCAACCGCATGTACGCCAACAACCCGCACGAGCTCGCGCGCGCGATCGAGTGCTACCGTCTGACCGATCTTGCCTCCTGCTACTGGCAGTCGGCGAAGGCGCGCAAGGGTTCTTCGAAGCTTCTCGGCTTCATGAGGATAGACTATCCGAACGTCGACGAGCCCGAATGGCACAAGTTCCTGCCCGTTTCGCAGACCGAAAAGGGCGTTTCTGTCCGCGAGGCTCCCTGCGACTACTATCTGCGCGACCCGTATTTGACGACGCTGCATGACAACTACGTCAAGTACGCGGAGCTCGACTGAGGAAAGGAGCGGAAACATGGCTACGTTTTCTTATCCCAGCATCGCCGAGCCGAGCCGCATCCTGCTTTTCGACAAGGATAAATGCGTCGGCTGCAACGTCTGCGTCAACACCTGCTCCTCGGACGTCATGATCCCCAATCCCGAGAAGGGCGGCGAGCCCATCGTCCTCTTCGCGGAGGAGTGCTGGTTCTGCGGAAGCTGCGTTCAGGAGTGCCCGCATAAGGCGCTGACGCTTATCCCCACGGCCTCGCAGCGCATCTCGACCATATGGCGGCGCAAGGCGACCGGCGAGGAGTTCCGCATGGGCATGCTCGATCCTCCCGAACCGAACACGACTCCGCCCGTCGGGCGAAACCATTAAAAGAAAAACGGCGTTGTTCTAATCCGGACAACGCCGTTTCTTTGTGTTTCTTTATCTCGCGCGAAGCTGCCAAAACGCGACCGCGCTCGCCGCGGCGACGTTCAGAGAGTCCACCCCTCGCGCCATAGGGATACGCGCCGTATAGTCGCAGGCGGCGATGGTCTTCGCAGCGAGGCCGTCGCCCTCCGCGCCGAGTATGAGCGCGAGCTTCGGCTCGGAGCAGAGCGCCGAGTCGTCTATGGCGACGGAATCGTCTGTCAGAGCGAGCGCGACTGTCTTGAAGCCGAGCTCCCGCACGAGGTCGAGCCCGGGCTCGGGCCAGCCGCCGGAGATATACGTCCACGGGACCTGAAAGACCGTCCCCATGCTGACGCGCACGGCGCGCCGTACGAGCGGATCGCAGCAGCTCTCGGTAACGAGCACGGCGTCCACGCCGAGCGCTGCGGCGGAGCGAAATATCGCGCCTATGTTCGTCGAGTCGACTACGCCCTCAAGTATGCATATTCGCCGAGCGCCGGAGCAGACTTCTTCAAGTGAAAGCGGCGCAGGTCTGCGCATGGCGCACAGCACGCCGCGTGTGAGCGCGTAGCCTGTCAGAGCTTCGAGGACTTCCCTGTCGCCCGTATAGACGGGTATATCGCCGCAGCGGGCTATTATCTCAGCGCCGTCTCCCTCTATGTGCCGCCGCTCCATGAGCAGAGACACGGGTTGAAGCCCGACGTTGAGCGCTATCTTTATGACCTTCGGGCTTTCGGCTATAAAAAGGCCCTTTTCGGGCTCGAGCCTGCTGCGGAGCTGCGCCTCAGTAAGCCTTGAAAATACGTCGAGCGCAGGGTCGCGCGCGTCATTTATCTCTATGATATTCGGCATTTCACACCACCATGTCCAGGGGTTATCGGTCAGCTTTGCCTTTCGATTATACCAACTTCGACCGCGCCAATCAACACCTCGGCAAATAAAGAGGGGCACGGCGGACCGTGCCCCTCTCATGTTTGCAGCGCTTATCCTTTCGCGCTCTCGATGAAGCGCATCAGCATCGTCGCGGCTTCGGCACGGGAGGCCTTGCCCTTCGGGACGAGCGTCGTCTCCGTGCAGCCCTTGATGATGCCCTTCATGACGCACCAATGCATGGCCTCGTCGGCCCAGTCGCTGATCTGATCGGCGTCCTCATATTCGAGCAGGAAATACCAATCGCCGACAAAGCCGCCGCCCTTGTACTGCTCATAGCGGTAGAGGATGGTCGCGAACTGCTCGCGGGTTATCGGGTCGTCCGTACCGAACACCATATTTCCGCCCTCGGCGTAGCCCTGTATGATGCCGTTCTCGGAAGCCCAGAGGACAGCGTCGGTGTACCACTCGGGGTCTTCGGTCGACACGTCGGAGAAAATGCTCTCCGCAGAGACTTCCGGCTCGCCCTCAAGGCGGTAGAGTATCGTCACGACCATGCCGCGCGTCGTCGTTCCGGCAGGATCGAACTTGTTGTCCCCTATGCCGTTCATAAGGCCGTTGTCGGCAGCGTACTTGACGGCATCATAGAACCAATCCGTCTCTTCAACGTCGTCGAAGAACGTGTCGTTATCCTTGTCGTCGCCGGAAGGCTCGGTATTCCACGCTTCGGAACCGTAATCCTTCGAATAATCATCGGTGTAGAAGAATATCAGCGTCGAATCCTTGGTGAAGAAATACTGATCGGCCGTGACAGAAGGCGTCGCCCCGTCGACCATATAGAGCCATCCGGAATTCTGGCCGTGCTCCGCCTCGGTATAACCGCCGATGGAAGCGAAGTAACCATTGCTTCTGAGTTCATATTCGATGTTGTTTTCTATCAGCGCGGCGACAAGAGCGTCGGCAGCATTCGCAGTGGCGCTGTTCATCGTGATCTGATAGGATTCATTTCCGAATATCGAGTAATACTTATCCGGATCATTTTTGTACGTCAGGGCGTTGCCGCAGGTATCGGGATCGTGGACAAGTACCTTGACGGTGATCGTGACGAGCTCGGTGCCGCTCTCATCGGGAGTCAGGGATATGCTTACAGCATGTCTCTCGGCTGCTTCGACGTCCGCCTCGGTTATCACGATCACGCCGGACGCGGTAACATAGCCCTCTTTTTCGACTGTGTAGGTATAAGTGCCCGCATCGAGATCATAGGACTTGCCGCCCTGCGCCGAGGGCTCCACGATATTTCCTTCTGCGTCCTTGACGGTGACCGTCGCGTCGGAAGGAGCAACGGAGAAGTCGGCTCCGGCCTTGGCGGAAGTCGCCGCGGCGGGAACTCTTTGATCGATGTTGCCGCTGAAATCAAAGATGCGGTATGCTCCGTTCTGAGCGCCGGCAAGCGCTACGAGGCCGCGGAACCCCTGCTCCGTGCTGAAGGTGCTGGAAATCGGGACGAGGCTCGCTCCGTCTTCGCCGGCAAAGATCACGATACCGTCCTTGAGGCTCTTTCCGGAGGTCCCGTTGACGAACTCGGCGGGATCTGTGCCAAGCGCGGCAAGACCGGCCATGGCAAGACCCGTGGAAGCGGCGTTGCCGGCGCCGGTATAATCGGCAATGGAGCCGTCCTCGACCTGCGCGGCGGCGAGAGCCGCAAGAGCCTCGTCAAGGGCGGCCTTGACGTTCTCTTCCTGACTGTACGGCGCGAGCGCAAGGAGCATCGGGGTCAGTCCGTCAACGCCCCAAGTGGCGTCGAGCCAGCCCGCTTTTGCCTCTATCGCTGCATTGACGAGAGCAAGGCACTGCTCCTCGCAGTCGTTGAACTGTTGGTAAGCGATGAGGATATAGGGCATGGCATAGACATTTGAAGCGCCGGAAGTCAGCGCGCCTTCCTCACCGAAGGTAAGCTCATCGAGCTTCGCGACGGCGTCGAGCGCTTCTCCGTCGGCTGCCGTAAGCTGTCTCGGATCGAAGCCCATGGCGGCGAGGGCGATTATGTTCCTCGCGGCAGCGTTCGGGGTGGTCGCCGCGGCGATCTCGGCGATCGCCTTATCGGCCATATCCTGCTTCTGCTGGTCGGAGAGCTTGCTCTCACTGTCGGGGAAGAGCCCGGCATAGGCCATCATGTCGGCGGCAAACCACGCTGCGTTGCCATCGTCTGAAATGCCCGTCTCTGCGAGCTTCGCGGCGATATTGTCGCGCAGCTCTTCGGCTGTCACGTCAGCGCCTTCTCCTCCGGGCGTAAGGCCGCCGACATCGAAGGTTATCGCGTAGATGACCTCGCCGCCGGTCCAATCCTCGTTGTAGAGGTTCTGTACCTGGATGCAGTCGGGCTCTCCGTCCGAGTTGGCATCGACGGAGACCGTCAGCTCGGTCACACCGACCGTTGCGTCGAAATCGCCCGCGATCCAAGTCTTGGCATCTGACGTATAGTTATAGGCAAGCACAGCCTCGGGGAAGACGAGATCGACGGTTTCTGTCCCATCGGGGAGCGCGACCGTATAGAGCGTCACGGGATCGCCGGGAATGGGATTATAATTCTCGTCATAAGCGAAGGTCGGGTATGTTCCCTCGGCGACCTCAATGTCGGTCATGGCCTCGCCATCGACGTAAGCACCGAAGATGTACTTGAAGGTTATGGCATATAGAAGCTCTGCGCCGCTCCAATCGGAGTTATACGGATTCTGGACCTGTATGTAATCAATGACACCATCAGCGTCAGAATCTATGCTCCTTGTATACTCACTGTAACCCACAGTAAGCTCATCCGTATCAAGAAATCCCGCCAAGGCAGTTTTTGCTACTGCCGGATGCGAACCCGTAACATTGTAGTTGTAGGCAAGGCAGTTATCTGAGAATACAAAATCGATATCCGTTACTCCAAATGGAACAGTAATGGTATACAAGTCGCCTTCGACCATAGTGTAGGAATCGGACTGAAAGTCATAGCTATTATAATTATATCCGTTTTTCTCATATTCGACCTCAGTAAGCTGAGTATCTGTTCCGGATACATAAGCCTCAAAGATGGGCTTAAAGCAGACGACGAACACGGTGTCTCCGCCAGACATCCAGTCGGATGCATAAGGATTCTGTATCCATACGAAATAGTCAAAATCAGGTACATCGATGCTTTTTTCGCCTTTGTCCCACTCTGGGGTGTAAGCACCGCCATATGTGCCTTCGGCATCATAATAGGTAGCGATGTACTCGTTCTCTCCGAAATCGAGCGTTACTTTTTCAATGTACCTGAGCGGGACTGCCACTATGAACAGGTCCGCCGGAACTCCGTAGCACTCGTACTTTTCATCGGAGAGGCTTACCACAAGCACATCACCGTCGGCAGTGGCAGTAAACGGGATCTCCGTCGTTTCCTCAGTCGGGATATTGACGACGAACGACGCCTTACAGTCGTCTTCTTCGGTTTCATAAGAAATGCAATAGAAGTATTTACCGGTGAAATCAAAATCTGAGTATGCCGCTTTCGGCACCCACGAATCGCTCTCTGCAAATTCGTCGGGAACGATGAATCCGCCCCGGAGCGGAGCGATATTCGTTGGCTCGTATACCATATCATATAAGAGCCCCGAAATAAAAGAGACGTCATCCGGATCAAAATCGACGAAGCGGATATTCGCCGCGTCTGTCGGGATCTCGCCCGAATAATAATATACCGGGCCCTCCATGTACTCGCCTATCTCGGTGCACTGGGTTATCGCCAGATCGAACGTGTCCTCCCCTTCGGCGAATGCCGCGCACGGGAGCAGGCAGACGACCATTACCAAGGCGAGCAGCGCCGCCAAGGCACGCTTACTCATGCTTTTACTCAAGATTGTCACCCTTTCTGAAATATATGAAATATGAACGACAAAGAATGCCGATAAGGCCAAATAAGCAAAAAACCGCGCAGAGACAAAACTGCACGGTTATCAAAGAAACGTACACTCGCCCGGAAGTTAACGCAGCAAGTATCCTGACTCGGTTTCATCGCCGTCCTCCGCCTTCTCGGCTCCCGCCAATGGCTCGCTTTCGCATGGAGGCGGCTCCGCCTTACAGTGGCCGGCCCGCTGAGGATTCGCACCTCATTCCATAACTGCGCTTTTATTCACTTTTCTTCTTTAAGATAGCGTATAAAAGAAGGATTGTCAAGAAAAAGAGGCGTTTATGGGCGCGTCAGCACGCAAAAAAGGCAAAAAGCGGCGCGGAAAAGGCTGTCCGCGCCGCAAGTCGAGTCCGATATGCTATTCCGCGTCCGTCAGCAGCGCGGCAACGAGCTCCGCGCCGCGAACGAGATCGTCCGCCTCGGTGTATTCGCCGGTCGAGTGCACTTCCCGCATGCCGCAGGAAAGGACGATGCCCGTTATGCCGTGCAGAGCGAGTATGTTGTTGTCGCTGCCGCCGAGAGTATATGTCAGTTCTCCCGGGAGGCCGAGCTTTCCGCAGGCTCTCACAAAACGCCGCACGACCGGGGCTCCCTCGGGAACGTCATAGGCGATAAGATGCTCCTCCGTCGTGAAATCGAGCGCCGCATCACCCGCGTTTCCCTCGAAAGCCGCGCGGATATCCGCAATGATGCGGCGTGCCTTCGCGTCGTCGAGGCTGCGCACCTCGCCCGTCACGACGCAGGTCTCCGGCACGACGTTGTTGGCTATCCCGCCGCTCACCGTGCCCACGTTCATGGTCGTATCGTCCCCCACCCAGCCGGGAGCGAGCTTCGCGACCGCGCGGGAGGCGGCGAGGATAGCGTTGACGCCCGTCTCGGGAGCAAAGCCCGCGTGGGCGGCCTTGCCTTTGAGTACGGCCTTCCAGCCTATCATCGTAGGCGCGCGGAGCGCGGCGCTGCCGACGTGACCGGCGAGGTCGAGACAATAGACCTCTTTGGACTTTATGGGCAGGGCTTCGTAGTCATAGGCCTTCGCGCCCTTGCCGAAGACCTCTTCGGCGGCCATGAAAACGACCTCGACGGGTCTGTGCGGGAGGCCTTCCTCGCGCAGATGCCGCACAGCCTCGAGGATCTCGACGACGGCGCAGAGATCGTCCCCGCCGAGAACGGTGTCGCCCGCGCTCGTTATGCGGCCGTCGCCGTGCAGTACGGCGCGCTTGCCGCGCGCCGGCCCGACCGTATCCGTATGACCGAGTAGCAATATGGGTTCGGCCTCTGTCTCGCCCGGCAGAAACGCATGGATGTTCCCCGCTGTCCCTCCAATCTTTTTCGCCGCACCGTCCTCTGCGACCTCAAAGCCGAGCTCGCGGAGCTTAGCCTTCAACACGTCCGTTATCTCGCGCTCGCCGTAGCTAGGGGAATCTATAGCGACAAGCTCCGAGAATTCTTTTATCATTCTGTCTTCGTTTATCATGTCGTTTACCTCTCTGGCCGGTCAGCCCGGCAGGTCTTCGCTTTTCATTATAGCAGGAAACGGCGCACGTTCAAGAGTGTAGCGGCGGAGTATTGTAACGCGGGTCAAGGTATGATAAAGTAATAATAAGAAAGCTTACAGACGGGAGCGGATAGATATGTCTGATAACAAAGCCGTATTTCAGCCCATACAGGTCGGCCCCCTGCGCGTGAAAAACCGCATCGAGCTCTCCCCCGCCGAGCCGATGCTCTGCACGAAGGACGGTCTCGTCACGCCCGAGTTCGTGGACTTCACGGTGCAGTTCGCCAAGGCCGGCGCGGGGATCGTCACGGTCGGCGACAGCCCCGTAACGCAGTACTACGCCGACAAAAACCACTACGTGGTCAATCTCGCCGATCCTTTCGTCACGCACGGACTGACGCGCGTCACGGACGCGATACACCGCTGGGGCTCGATCGCCTCCATAGAACTCAATCTGCGCGACGACAGGCTTCCGGCCGATTTTTCGCACGACGAGGTCAAGGGTATCATCCGTGCTTTTGCCGACGCGGCGGAGCGGAGCCGCAAGGCCGGCTTCGACATGGTCATGCTCCACTTCGGACACGGGCACACCGCGGCCTCCTTCTATTCCCCGCACGTCAACAAGAGGACGGACGAGTATGGCTGCCAGACGTTTGATAACCGCTGCCGCTTCGCGCTCGAGATGATAGACGCCGTGCGCGAGCGCATCGGGGCGAATATGGCAATAGAAGTGCGCATGAGCGGCGACGAGCTCTATCCCGAGGGCGTTCACTTTGACGACGCGCTCCGCTTCGCGAGGGCCATCGAGGACAAGATCGACTTACTCCACGTGAGCGCGGGCAGCATGTACGAGCCGCGCACCATTGCCTCGATCATCCAAAATACATACATGCCGCGCCCGACAAATCTCTATCTGGCCAAAAAGTTCAAGGAGGCTGGACTGAAGATACCCGTCGTCAGCGTCGGCAGCTTCGATATGGAGCTCGCGGAAAAAGCCGTCGCCGAGGGCGACTGCGACATGGTCGCGATGATACGCGCATTTTTGGCCGACCCCGAGATGATAAAGAAATTCAAAGCGGACAAGGCCGACGAGATAAGGCCCTGCATCCGCTGCGGTGCCTGCACAGGCGAGGACCCGCACGGGTGTCCCAAGCCTCTGCGCTGCTCGGTGAACGCGCCGCAGGGCAGACAGCCGCTCTTTGACGAGATACCGCCCGCAAAGCCGGGCAAGAAGGTCGTCATCGTCGGCGGCGGCTGCGCGGGCATGGAGGCGGCACGTCGACTCTCCGAGCGAGGACTGCGCCCCGTTCTATTCGAGAAAGATCCGCAGCTCGGCGGAAATCTGCGCACGGCGGGCGCCAATCCGATAAAGGGCGACGTGCGGCGTTACGCGGATTGGTCCGAGCGCATGACGCTGCGAGATAATAACATCGACCTGAGGCTCGGCATCGAGGCCACGCGCGAGCTCGTGCTTACCGAGAAGCCCGACGCGCTGATAATCGCGGTCGGGAGCGATCCGATAATCCCGAAAGTCCCTGGCGTCGACGGCGCGAACGTCTGCCTTGCCTCGGAGATAGACCGCGGACTCGTCAAACCGGGAAAGCGCCTCGTCATAGTCGGGGCCGGGCTTACCGGCACGGAGACCGCGATCACGCTCGCCCGGGAGGAGCACGAGGTCACGGTCATAGATATGCTGAGTCTTGTCGAGCTCCGCAAGCGCGAAAAGGCCATCGGCACGGCGATCCAGCTCGCGTCCGAGGCTGGCGTGCGGTTTCTTGAAAAGCATGCCCTTGCGTCGATCTCTTCGGACGGCCTTATCGCGTTGGACGAAAACGGAGCGGAGGTCGCGCTCCCCTGCGACACGGTCGCGCTGTCGCTCGGCGTTCGTCCGAGGACGAAGGTCATCGAGGAGCTCGACGGTATCTGCGAGGAGACGTACGTCGTCGGTGACTGCAACACCCGTCAGGGAAACGTCACGTCCGCAGTCCGCGAAGGCTTCTACGCGGCGATGAACGTCTGATTTGAAATAAAAAAGCCGGCCCCCGTCGCATGACGGAGGCCGGCTTTTTCCATACAAATTATGAACATTGAGCTCCGGCAATTTACATGCTCAGTTCGGTGCGGGAGATGAGGTCGTTCTGGCCGTTGCGGTGCATCTCGACGAAATAGACGGAGAAGCCCGCGATGCGGACGACGAGGTCCTTATACTTCTCCGGCTCCTTCTGAGCGGCGCGCATGGTGTCGGTGGAGACGACGTTTATCTGGACCTCCATGCCCATCATGTCGAAGAAATAGGTCTTCAGGAGGCTGGCAAGCTTCTCGACGCCCTCCGTTCCCTTCAGACAGCCGGGGCTGAACTTCAGGTTCAGCAGCGTCCCGTTGGCAAACTGGCGGCAGTCGATGAGGCCGACGCTGTTAAGCACTCCGGTCGGGCCGTTCTTGTCCATGGACTGCACCGGGGAGATGCCGTCGGCAAGAGGCTCGCCGACCTTGCGTCCGTCCGGAGTAGCGGAGGTGCTCAGGCCAAAGGCGACGTTCGTCGTCACGGGCCACAGACCTGCGCTCCAGCCGCCGCCGCGGATGCTCGAGCCCTTCTTCACGGCCTCGGCGAACACGTCGGACGCCCAGCGGACCCACGCGTCTGCCTCGGGATCGCCGTTTCCGTAGTGCGGGGCCTCGTTCTTGATGTAGTTATAGAGGTCCTCGTGGCCCTCCCAATTGTTCATGAGGGCGTCGTACATCTCCGCGGGGGTGCAGCGCTTGGTCTTCTCGTCGAAGCAGAGGCGCTTTATCATCTGCAGGGAGTCGGCGAGGTTGCCGATGCCGACGCCGGCGATGCCGGTGGAGTTATACTTAGCTCCGCCCCACATGACGTCCCTGCCCTTCTCCATGCAGCCGTCCATCGTCGCGGAGACGACGGGAAGCGGCATGAACTGGCGGGCGATATACTCGAAGCTGTTGGTAAGGCTGATATGTATCCTTACGAAGTAGTCGACCTGCTTTTTATAGGCCTCCAGCACCTGATCGAAGGAGGTAAAGTCCTTCAGATAGCCGGTGGCCGGACCGGACTGCTTGGGCGGGATGCGCTCCTTCGTCCTTCGGTCAAACTGCGGGAGGGGGTTGACGCCGTTGTTGATGCCGACCATGAGGGCGTTGACCATGTTGAAAAAGTCGCCGCCGCCGGTACCGCCGCAGGCGCTCCACTCGTCGCCGCAGCCGCCGGGCTCGACGCAGCCGATGGCGCAGTAGTTGCGGGCGCTCTTGAGGGGCAGTCCGCGGTCCATGAGCGACGGGATGATGACCTCGTCGTTTTCGAGGCTCGGCACGCCGCCGCAGCGTTTATTGGTCTCGATGGCGGCCTCCCAGAGCTCGTCGGACATGTTCTTATGGACGCGCAGAGCGGTCGGAGGATCGTGCAGCACGAGACGGCCGGAAGACTGCAGGCACATGAACGTCACGGCGTTGGTGGCGTCCTCGCCTGTCTCGGGATCGACGCCGCCGATGGTGATGAGCTGGCCGGAGGTGTAGCCGGGGACGCCGTATTCGCCGGAATCGCCCCAGAACTTGTTCATCTCGGCGACCTTGAGGTAGAACAGATCGAGCATCTCCTGCGCGTACTCGGGGGTCAGTGTTCCGTCGGCGATGTCCTTTTCATAGAAGTCGCCGAGGTACTGGTCAAGGCGGCCCCAGCTCATGCCGTGCATGTTGCCCTCGAAGGCGAGGCACAGCTGATAAAGGAACAGGCCCTGCAGAGCCTCATGGAAGTTGCGCGCGGGATTCTCCGTCACCCAGTTGAGGGAGCGCGCCATCATCTCGAGCTCCTTCTTGCGTTCGGGGCGCGTCTCGGCGGCGGCCATCTCCTCGACCTTGCGGGCGTAGCGCTTGGTCAGGGTGATCATGCCTTCGCAGACGATGGCGACGGACTTATAGAAGTAGTATTTCTCGATGCTGTCGCCGTAGGCGCCGGCGTCCTCTATCTCGCGCATCTTCGCCTCGGCCTCGGCCTTGATGGCGCCGAAGCCCTTGCGTATGGCCTTGTTGTAGTTGGTGCAGAGGTGTCCGACGGGGCCGCCGTCGGCGTGTGCGGCGCGCTGAGTCGTCGTGCCGGAGCCGTCGTGGGGCAGATAGCCCTCCATCTTATAGGCGTTGGTCTTGACGCTGAGGGAGTTTTTGTCCCAGAAATCGGCCGTGTCGATGACGTACTGCCCGTCTTCGGGGTCAATGGTGTAGGGATCGTACTTGCGGGCGGAGATGTTGCCGCTCTTAATTTCGTTCGCGAGCGTGCGGGCGCCGTACTCGGGATAGTACGAGCAGGCGCGGAAGGTCGTCCCGAGCGCGCCGACTATGACGTCCTCGTCCTCCACGCGGAGAGGGATATTCTCATAGATGTACTTCATCGCGTAGGCCCTGAGGAGCTGGCCGGTCAGGCCGGGATTTGCCTGATAGAACTCGGTGATGAGCTTATAGCGGGAAATGTCCACGCGGGGCACGGTGTTGCGGTATTTCTCGCGCGTCGTTTTCACGCGCTCGGTCATGGGCTTGAGCGTATACATATGGTTCGACCTCCTCGTCGTTATTCTCTTTTTTTAATATAGCACGGTCTTTTGTACCTGTCACCAGAAAAAAGAAGAAAACCTCATTTGTCCTGCGGCAAAAGAGGTCCTTGAATGTGAAAGACGCGCGAAAAGAACCCGAGCCAAATGAAAAACCGAAAAGAAACATTCCGCACGGCTCGTAAAAAACATGATCATCTGTTCGCTTTAAGCGTATACGTAGCTCCCCAGTTTTTCAATATTTCTACGCGGGCGAATCCCGCTTCGAGCAGCGCTTCCGTTTCGTGCGCGACTGTCAGCGGCGTATCGTAGTGATAAAGCGCTTCGTCGGAGATGCCCTGTTCCCTTTTCAGGCGAAGGAGCTCCGCGCGGAAAGAGCGTTCCTCCGCGTCGGAAGCGGCGAAATAATCGGTCAGGATAAAGAAGCCGCCGGGCTTCAAAGCTTTCCGCAGTTTGACGTACAGCGGAAGCTTTTCCGCTTTCGTGAAATGATGGAGCGACTCCACGGACACGGCGGCGTCAAAGGCGTTCTCACCAAACGGCACGTCAAAATACGAACCCAAAACCAAAGTCACGGACTTACCGGGAAATTTCCTTTGCAGCTCGTTCAGCATGCCGGGCGCAAGGTCGACGCCCGTGACATGCGCTTTCGGAGCAAGCTCAAAATAGTGATCAAGTTCCAAGCCCGTACCGCATCCGAGGTCAATGATGCGCGCGCAGGCAGAATGCGGCAGGCATTGCGCCGTAAAGGGATAGAACTCCCGCGCCGAATCAATGGTCGTCAGCTGATGCTCTTCATATCCGTCCAGCCGGGAATCGAAGAATTCACCCATCTTCTCAAGCATTTCATTTCACCTGCAAGCTTCGTCTTTCGATTTTATTATTCTCTGCAACGCCGTTAAGGACAAGAAGAAAACCTCCCTTGCCCCGGCAGGCAAAAGGGGTCCTATAAGCTGCATATTCGCTTCGACAAGACGTTATGCGTGCGAATCGCCGCTCAGTCAGCGCGCTATCTTCTGCGCCCTTCTCTGTGAAAAAAGCATCCGAGATTGAACCTGATCTCCTTGCGGCCGATATCATTGTTGGTATAGCAGCAGGTATCAAAACCGATCAGCTCAAAGCCCTGGTGAAGATAAAAACCGATAGCATTTGTGTTGCAGGACTGCGTCTCCAAAATGATGGCGCGCCTTTCCTGACGAAGCGCAACTTCCTTCGCTTTATCCATCAGCCGCTTTCCGAGGCCTTTTCCCCGAAGAGCATCGCTCACCCACAGTTCCGTGACAATGAGTCTGTTCGACCACTCTTCGGGACACACTTCAATGCAGGCCAGCATCTCGCCGGCATCGCTCACGACGCCATAGGCTTCCGCCGCCTCCCAATGATCCTGATAAAGCGAATCGGGGAAATCATATTCTTCCGGGGTGTGAACGATCTCTTGTTCTGCCGGTTTACGAACAATAGATACGGTGCATCCTTCACGGTTTAAAGGGCTCAGCTCGAGATCGTAATAACTGTCGCTTATGGTAGTCAAGGGAATGACCGTCCCTTTCCACTTGTCTTTAGGCAATGCGACTATCTCATAATGCATCTTCTGTTTTCCTCCGCATATCCCGATCTGCCGGGACGATCTGTTGCCCTAAATTGTTCCGTTTCCACGGTCTTGCCGAGCCGGTCCAACCGTTGCTTTTCCAATAATTATAGTCCGTATACTCCGGGTCCTTTTTGCCGAGATTTTTCTGCAGCATCCGCACCATGTGGAATCTCAGTTTTGTCACGATATTTGTGTGAGCCGGCTTTAAATGATCGATCTTATGCATTCGTTCCGCCGCTTTAACGAGGCTCTTCGTCATCGCCGCTTTCTTTTTATCGGGTATCTTTTCCCATTGGACCTCGCTCATCAGCTTAAAGCTAAACGCCTTTATCCAGCTGATCCCCCACCAGGAGAGGCTGTCTTTTATGTCTTTTGCCGCCGACTTTCCGCCTGCGCCGAGGCATTGCGTTATGATCACGGCGCGCTTGCCGAACATCTGCTGTGCCGGTCTGTGAGGCATCCACCTGTATCCGAAATGATCAAGCATCGTTTTCATGGCGCCGGTCGCGTGGAAAACGTACGCGGGCGAGGTGAAAACGAGAAGGTCCGCTTCAAGCATGGCTTTTTCAATTATCTGAACGTATTGCGCGTCCTTGCAAAGACGCTCGTCCTTCAGAAAGCATATGGTGCAGCCCGCGCAGCAGTTCGGGCAGTCGCGCGGGAGAAAAAACTCCGTGATCTCGGCGTCGTTTCTGAACCGATCAAGAAAGATCTCTTTCAGGCGGAAAGTTACGCCTCTTTTTTCCGTGCCGTTGATCACGGTTATTTTCATTGCCGATCACCTCTGCAAGTCCCGTTTTTTTGCGATGATAATACCATACTCTTCCGCAAATAACAACAGAAAGCGTCTTTTGTCCGGCAGACAAAAGACGCTTCTTGATGGCGGAGGGTGCAGGATTCGAACCCGCGTGAGCTTTCGCCCTAACGGTTTTCAAGACCGCCCCGTTATGACCGCTTCGGTAACCCTCCGTATGAGCTTTGAGCAAATCGTATGATAACACACGCTTTGCGCCTTGTCAAACGCAGGACCCGCCCTCTTTCGCAAGCGAACGAAGGCGGGTCCTTTCTCTTCCCGTATATTACTCGGCTACGACGACGCGCACCATGCCGCCGTCCTCGGGAGCCTTGTCATAGTATACGCGGATCGAATTGGATGCCGTCCGTACCTCGTCGACTGTCGCGGCCCAGCTGCCCGTGTCCTTGATAAAGCACTGCACGCCGGACGAGATGGGATAGTATACCCCGTTTATGACGGCGTAACCTTCGCGGAAGTCGGAGCGCGTGCAGAGCGCGGAGGAAAGCGGCGCATAAGATATCGCGTAGTCGCTGTCGAAGGCTATGCCGCCGTAAATGCCGTCAAGACCTGACGTATCGAAATTGGCCGGGAATCCGCCGCACTCGCCCGCGGAGTTCACGACGCTGACGCATTCGGTCTCGATCGGCTCGTCGCCGAAAGTATAGTCATAGCCGACGCCGACCTTTATCTGGCCGTAATCATAGCAGAGGCCGGTCACGTTATTGAGAACTATGACGTTTGCCCTGCCGGCTGTATCCAGTTCGGCGTGGAGCACGGAGCCCGCCGCGACGGAGTAAGCTTCGGAGGCGTCCACTCGCCTGACGCATCGTCCGTTCAGGCTGTCATAGAACACGCAGGAGGAAGAGAGCTCGACGTCTCCGAGCATCCTCGACTCCATGTCGAGGGTCTTGCCCGGACTGACGAGGTCGATCTTGGAAAGCGTGATCTTACCCGCGTCGGAGGACTTCAGCTTGACGAGCTTCCCGACGTAAGAGGAGTAATTCCCCGTAGCGGGGGCCGAGAACGTCATGCCGTTTGCCAGAGTCACGCTCGCAGTCTCCTGCGACGCCACCGTGCAGAGCGCAACGGGGTCGCCCGCCGCTTTGGACGCGCTCACGACGCCGCCCACCCGCAGGTCACTCGTGAACAGAAGCGTTATCCTCGCTCCCTTTGAAAACTCCGTTATGCTGTCGAGGGCGGGGCCGTACAGCTCGAACTGAGTCCCGAGCACGTTTATCTTAGTCGGAGTCTCATAGTTGGGCCATGCGCTCTCATAATAGCCTGTCAGGCGGAAGTCGGAGGCGAAGAACGTCCGGCTCGCCCTTTCGCAGGTCACGACGTCATAGGGCTTGAGATCGGATACGGACGAGAGCGTACCGTTTTTATACAGCGTATACGAGCCGCTCTGATCGAGCCCGAACATGACGGCGAGCGTAGTCAGGCTCGCGGGCGTATTCTCGAGGACTATTATGTCGGATCCGGATGCGCTGTTCGCGCCTATGGTAACGAGCACGCAGTCGCCGTAGGAATCATAATAAGCCGTCATGACGGCGCCGGGTCTGATGGAAAGCCATGCCGTGGAGTAGTCCGCGGGCTTGCCGTCCACGACGACGACGGTGTCCTCGCCAATGACGTGCTTCCCGCCGTCTGTGTCGAGGATATACGTATACTTGGCCTCGGCAACCGTCACGGAGCGGGCCGAGTAGGCCTCGGTCGGGATAGCGGCTCTGACGTGCCCCCTGCTGTCGGTTATAAGACGGCACTCCGTCCCTACCATGGAGGTCTCGGGCGTGAATTCCGCGGTAAGCTCCTTTATAACGCCGTCGCATACGACGGTCAGCTTATTGCCGCCTACGGAAATGATAACGGCGCTGTCGGACAGCCCTCCGTATATCGTCGACGCGAAGACGGCCCCGTCCTTCGTCTCGCAAAGGAGCATATTGTTGAAAAGTCTGACAGCCTGAGCTCTGGTCAGTACGCTGCTCCTGCCGAGGGACGGAAGGCCGTCGCTCAGGCCAATCGAGCTCGCTCCCGAGATATAACCCTCGGGCCACGGGAGAGTGAAATCCGTATCCTTATAGCCGAGCGTGCGCATGAGCACAGTCACAGCCTCGCTGTAATATATGGCCCTGGTCGGCGCGAATCCGCCGTTTCCCACGCCGAGGACGATACCGTTCCTGGCGCAGTAGTGGATATATCCTGAGAACCAATCGCTGGCGCGCACGTCCGTAAAGATGGAGCTTGCCGCGTACTGCGCCGCCTCGCCCTGTTTGCCGAGGATGCATACCGTCATCTTGCAAAATTCCGCTCTGGTAAAGGTCCCCTCCGGCATGAAGCGGCCGTCGCCTACGCCGTTTATGACGCCGAGCTGCTCGAGCACGGCGGCGCGGCGCGCGAGGTCGGGATCGGTTATGTCAGAAAACGAGGCTCCCGCTCCGACGGAGAGAGCTCCGAGCAGCATGACGGCTGCGAGAACGGCGGCCAATATCTTTTTCATTCGTATACCTCCTTATTCGCCGCGGAGAGCGTCGACCGGCTGAAGACCGGACGCCCTTATGGCGGGATAAGCTCCGAAAATAATGCCTATCAGAACGGAGACGCCTGCCGCGCCGAGTCCTATACCCATGCTTGGATAAAGAGTCATGTTGAAGAGCACTTTGCCGAGGACGACCGTCCCCAAAGCGCCGACGGCGATGCCGATCAGACCTCCGACAAAAGACAACACGCTTGACTCGATGAGGAACTGCCCGACTATTGTCCTGCGTTCGGCTCCTATCGACTTTCTTATGCCGATCTCGCGCGTACGTTCCTTGACTGTGACGAGCATGATATTCATGATGCCTATACCGCCGACGAGAAGCGCTATGCCGGCGATGCCGCCGAGGACTATCTTCAGCATTCTCGTCTCCTCGTTGGTCGAGTCGATATATGTATTGGAGCTGGAAACGTCGTAATAGCCGTTATCCTGCGAGATGCGGGCGGAAAACCAGTTGCCGAGGTAGGATATCGCCTTGGTGGTGCTCTCCTTGTCCTTGGCCTTGACGATGAAGGCGTTTATCTGCATCGAGGGCTCGAGGATGCGCTTGACCGTATATGGTACGACGACGGCGCCGTCATAGTACTGGTGCATCCATTCGTCGTTTCCGTTCCCTTCGTCCGTTCCGTAAAGGGGCTTGTAGACGCCGATGACCGTGAAGCGCTCGCCCTTGATGAGGATGTTCTTTCCTATCGGGTCTTGATAGTTGAAAAGCTTTTCCTTCGCGTAATCGCCCAAAACACAGACTCGGTTGGCGTTTTTCACGTCCACGTAGGACAGATCGCGCCCGGAGGCGAGAACGAAGCCGCTGCATATGGAATACTGGTCGCTCCCGAGGAAGACCTGAGAGTCCTGCAGGCGCTTCGTGCCGTGCGAGATGTTCCCGCCCCATATCGAAGCGGATGGGGTCACTCCTTCGATGTACTCGTCGAGCGACTGGCAGTAGGTATAAAGCTCTTCGTCCAGGCTCTTCGACGAGCCCCAGAGATAATAGTCTATCTGGATCTTGTTCTCGCCCTGCTTGGCCCAGTAGTCCATCATCTGATCGCGGTAGCCCTGAACGAGCGAGACGAGGATTATGACGGCAGCCACGCCTATGATGATGCCGAGCATCGTCAGGAACGAACGGCCTTTCTTGGCGAGGATCGCCTTGAAGGCGATGCGGAAGGACTGGATCAATCTCATGGCGTCTCCTCCCCCGTATGCGAGGCCGAATCCGCGATGATCTGCCCGTCTTTGATCCTTACGACGCGCTCCGCCGAGGCCGCTATGCCGTCGTCATGCGTTATGAGTATGACCGTCGACCCTTCGGAATGCATCTCGCGCAAAAGAGCCATGACGTCCGCGGAGGTGCGGCTGTCGAGGTTGCCGGTAGGCTCGTCGGCAAGGATTATCGGCGGCTTGCAGGCGAGAGCTCGCGCTATAGCGACGCGCTGCTGCTGTCCGCCGGACATCTCCTTAGGATGGTGCTGCATGCGGTCGGCAAGCCCGACTTTTTCAAGAGCGCGCTCGGCAAGGCCGCGGCGCTCGGAGGGTCTCGTCCCTCTGTATATGAGAGGGAGCTCGACGTTTTCGAGAGCCGTCAGGTCCTCAATGAGATTAAAGCCCTGAAAAATGAAGCCGATCTCCTTGTTGCGTATGCGCGAGAGCTCGCGGTCGGTCAGCTCGGTTATCTCTTCCCCGTCAAGCGCGTACTCGCCGTAGGTCGGGATGTCGAGACAGCCGATAACGTTCATGAGCGTGCTCTTGCCGGAGCCCGACGCGCCGATTATCGCGACGAACTCCTTCCTGTCTATCTGCAGAGAAACGCCGTTGAGCGCGCGCACCTCGCTGTCAAGGCCCTCGTTATATATCTTATATACGTTTTTAATATCGATAAGGTTCATGACTTTGCGTTAACCGAACAAGACGCCGGAATTCTCCCAGCTGTTGGCCGATTCCGTGATATACGCCGTGAAGACCTCCGTATCCTCGGGCACGCCCTCGCGTATCTCGACGACGCTGTCGTCGGACAGGCCCGTTACGATAGGAACGGCGGAAAATCCCGCAGGAACGATCCCTTCTTCAAGCTCAACGGCGCCTTCGAAGCCCTCGCCGCGCACGAACAGGCACGGCCCGTATTCCGTATACTTGACGGCCTCGGTAGGCGCGAGGACGCAGTCGTCGCTCTGGCTGCCCATGATGCTGTACGCGCAGTACATGCCGCTCTTGATATTGCCGTCGTAGTTGTCTATCTCGATCGTCGCGGGGAAATATGCGACGCCGTAATCGCTCTGGCCCTCCATGCTGACGCTCAGCACCGTGCCGGAGTAATACAGCTCCGTCCCGGAATAGAGCGTCACGCTCACGTAAGTCCCCGGCGTTACGTTGGCGACGTCCTGCCCGTCTATTCTCGCCTCGAGGTACATCCTCGAAGTGTCGGCTATGGTTATCGCCGCGCCCGTGGCGACCTCCTCCCCGGCATAGAGGTTGCAGGACATCACCGTTCCGGAGATGGGCGCAGTCGCGGAATATCCGTCGAAGAGGAGCATGGCCTCCTCAACTTCCTTCGTGCGTTCGTCGACGACCGCCTGAGCGGCGGCGACGTTTTCATGAAGACGCTTGAGCTGGTCGGAATAATCGTCCGCGTCAAGCCTGACGAGAAGCTGTCCGGACCACACACGCAGATAGTTTTTCATGTCTACCTTTGCGGCCGTTCCGGAGGCTTCGGCCTTGACCGGAGTAGCCTCTATGTACTCGAGCTCGCCGTTTTCATACGGATACAGCCGCTCTCCGGACGCGGAGATCACGCAGGCGGAGGCCGGCATTCCCTCCGCAAGAGTGCCCGGATTGTTCGCGACGATGACTGCCTCGAAGAGCTTGCCTCCCTCCGGAGTGATGCGCTCTATCATCGTCACGCTGTCGACCTTCGCGTCAAGGACGCTCATCGTCGCAGGGATGGTGATCGCGGCGTTCATGCCGGCTTTGATCTCGCCGGCATAGACATAGCTGAAGTACTGCGTGAGCTTGACCTTCGAGTCGTCTATCAAAGTCGCGATGACTTGACCCTTAAATACGCTGTCGCCTTCCTTGACTTCGCAGTTGATGAGCTTGCCCGACCCGGGAGAGCAGATATTCAGCTTCGCCTGCTCGGAATAGAGCTCGCTGAGCTGTTTGTTCGCCTCGTCAAGGCTTTTCTGCGCCGCGTCAAGAGACTTTTTCGCGGCGTCGACGGCCTTCTGAGCCTCCGTCGGCTCGACCTCATAGAGGAGCTGGCCCGCCTCGACGTAGTCTCCTACCTGACAGTACACGGCCTCGACCATGCCCTTTTGCGTGACGGGGATGGTCTCGCTCTGGGCGGGCGAGGTCACGCCGCTGCCCTCGATCATTTTCACGATCGAGCCTCTATACGTCCAGTCCGTCATGATAGTCTGCGTCAGTTTTTCCTTTGCAAAGAGCTTGACAAGGCCGAAAACTATCGCGGCTATGACGATAGCGGCAATAACGATGCCGACTATGCGCTTTGCCGTCTTTTTTCTCCTTCTTGGGGATTTCTTGCGCTGTTCCATGGTATCCTCCGTTTGCGGCTCGCGCCGTCGCTTACCGAAAAGCTTGCAGTAGTCCTATTAATATATGACGAAATCCGTCAGCTAAAAGTTACACATTAAAAACCCACATTGTTATTTCAATATAACACATTATATGGTATAATTGCTATACCTTTTATCGAAATATATTGTTTTTTTCGGGGCGAGATCGAGTTGAAGGACAAAAAACAAAAAAAGTTCATCCGTTTGCTGCTCATCTTTCTCTCGGCGCTGAAGATGGGCGCGGTCACGTTCGGCGGCGGACTTGCCATGATACCCGTCATCGAGCATGAATACTGCGAGAAACGGGGCTGGGTGGCGAAGGATGAGATAGGCGATATCACGGCCGTCGCACAGACGCTTCCGGGCATGATAGCGGTAAATGCGAGCATGCTCGCGGCCTATCGCGCCGACGGAGCCGTCGCCGCCGTCGTCGCCGGGATAGGGTGCGTGCTGCCGAGTCTTGTTATCCTCTGCGTCGTCGCCGTCTTCTATAACGCCTTCGTTACCAACCCATATGTACGGGGCGCTCTGCGCGGGGTTTCCGGCGCGGTCATCGCACTCTTCATCAGATCTCTCATCAAGATGATCAAAAGCGGGCTCGTCGACGTCTATACGGTCGTCATCTTCGTCGCGGCGGCAGTCCTGATCTTCGTCTTCCCCTCGCTGAACGTCATCTTCATCATTCTCGGCGGCGGCATCGTCGGATTTGTGCTCTATTACGTTATCCTCAGACGCGGAAGGGGGCCGAACATCGATGGCTGAACTTCTTACCCTCTTCTGGATATTCTGCAAGATCGGTCTCTTCACGATAGGCGGCGGCATGGCCATGCTGCCCCTCGTACAGCAGGAGCTCGTCCGGCGCGGGCTCATGGCCATGAACGAGACGATAGACATGGTCGCCATATCGCAGATGACGCCGGGGCCGTTCGCTGCCAACTGCGCGACCTTCGCCGGCATGCGCCTTTACGGCGTACCCGGAGCGATAGCGGCGACTGCGGGCGTGGCGCTGCCGTCCATCGTTATCTGCCTCATAGTCTCGCGCTTCTTCTTCAAATTCAACGGCTCGCCGCTCGTCAAATCGGTCCTGTCCGGGATAAAGCCCGTCGTCGCGGCGCTCGTGCTCTCGGGGCT
>JAFZOI010000030.1 GCA_017550645.1 Oscillospiraceae bacterium | reverse complement strand
TAATCACCCTCACGGTGGTATGTCAGCTTTGCCTTCATGATATATTCCTCCAATCGTTCCTGTGATTGACCACTTTTTTGACCCTTACCAGGGTAAAATACAGTAGAACGATTGGACTGACAGGTATGGTTTATACTGAATATATATTAGCATTTGAACTAATTAGATTGATAATAAAACAATGGATAAATAATGCCGAATTCAAGTCCCGCCTCGCGCACCATGAAAGATCCCGTCGACTTCGTCGGCGGGGTCTTTTTTTATCCCCGTCTCTCCTCGCGGAGGGGCTCGTCCCAGAGGACGCGCGCGCCCTGCTCCGCCGCGAGCGCGTCTATCGCCTCGCGGAAGCCTAGCATGAGCTCCACCTCGCGCTTTTTCGAGCGGCGGCCCTTCCCCTCGTAGGCGACGCTGGAGAAATAGGCGTCGTAGGAGACGGCGAAGTCCTCGTCGTCCTCGTGGCGGAAGAACGTGACCGCGTATTCGTACTTGATATTGCCCGCCTCGGAGTCGGAGATGAACATGACGAGCGCGCCGCGGCGCTTTACGCCGCCGAAATTCCCCTCGGCGCGGAAATACTGCTCGTATACGTTGACGACCATGATAACGCCTCCGTTTCTTCGTATGCCCCATTTTACCACACGCCCCGGACGCTTGGCAAGGAGCGCCCCAATGGCTTCCCCCATCGGGGGGAAGCTGTCGCCGGAGGCGACTGATGAGGGGCATCTCGCCGCGTATCTCCACCTCATCCGGTTTCGCTTTGCTCAACCACCTTCCCCTCGAGGGGAAGGCTATGGTACGCTCCCCATAGGCTTCCCCCTACGGGGGGAGCCTGTGGCTTTTCAGATCGCGCCGACGTAATTGACATTTCTTCCCGCGCGGTGATATAATTTTTGTATTAACCAACTCATCCCGCCCGGCGCGCGAAAGCCCCCGGACGGCCCCTCACGACAAGACGAAAGGACGGCTTTTTATGGCATACGAAAACGTATTCGCCCCCATCCGTATCAGAGGCATCGACTTCAAAAACCGCATCGAGCTCGCACCGCCCTCTCCCAACCTCGCCGCCACGGACTGCACCGTGACGACCGAATTCGTCAACCACTTCCGCGTCTACGCCCACGGCGGCGCGACCATCCTCCACGTCGGCAACAGCCAGGTCGACGCCTCGGAGGCCCGCGACGAGGAGCGCCAGCTCGACCTCGGCACCGACGCCTGCATCCTCCCGCTCTCGCGCTTTTCCGAGATGGCGATAGGCTTCGGCGCGCACGCCTCCATGGAGATAAACCACATCGGCATGGAGTCGCGCATCGCGAAGACCGGCAAGCCCGCCTACTCCGCCTCCCCCGTCGTCTCCTTCACGGAGGCCAACGCCGCCGCCCGCGAGGGCAGGCCGCCCGTCCACGCGATAGAGATGACGCATGAGAAGATCGCCGAGACGGTCAAGAAGTTCGCCGACGCGGCGCTCCGCTGCAAGAAGTCCGGCATGGACATCTCCATGGTCCACGGCGGACACGCCAACCTCATCCCGCAGTTTACGAGCGCGCTCTACAACCACCGCACCGACGAGTACGGCGGCAGCTTGGAAAACCGCGCGCGCTTCTCCATTGAGGTCCTCGACGCCGTCCGCAAGGCGGTCGGCCCCGACTTCGTCATCGAGTTCCGCATCTCGGCCGACGAGATCCACCCCGACGGCATGCACTTCAAGGAGGTCCTGCAGTACATCGAGATGATACAGGACAAGGTCGACATCCTGCACGTCTCCGCGGGCATGCACTCCGACTTCAAGTATTTCCGCAACTGGTGGCAGAACTACACGATGCCGCGCGAATATAACGTCCACTTCGCGGCCGACGTCAAGAAGGCGTTCCCGAACCTGCTCGTCGCGACGGTCGGCTCCATCATGAGCATCGAGGCCGCCGACCGCATCATCGGCGAGGGTCAGGCCGACTTCGTCGCCATGTGCCGCCCGCTCATGGCCGATCCCGAGATGCCCCGCAAGTACGCGACCGGACATCAGGACGACCACAGGCCGTGCCTGCGCTGCCAGTCCTGCACGGGCAAGGGCGTCGGCGCGCGCGTCATGATGTGCGCCGTCAACCCCGCGCTCGGCAACGAGACGGAGTTCCCGCTCGGCAAGGTCGGCAAGGCCGAGACCAAGAAGCGCGTCGGCGTCGTCGGCGGCGGCCCGGCCGGCATCCAGGCGATGCTCACGCTCATCGAGCGCGGCCACGACGTCACCCTCTATGAGAAGACCGGCGAGCTCGGCGGCAACGTCATCGGCGCCGCCCTGCCTCCCTTCAAGATCGACATGAAGGACTACCTCGCCTACCTGCGCCGTCAGGCGGCGAAGGCCCCGGCCCGCATCCTGCTCAACACCGAGGCGACCGCCGAGATGCTCAAGGCCGAGAATTACGACGCCGTCATCATCGCCGTCGGCGCCGATCCCATCGTCCCGAAGCTCCCCGGCATCGACCTGCCGCACGTCCACTGGGCGCCCGACGCCGAGGCCGGCAAGTTCCCGCTCGGCAAGAAGATAATCGTCGCGGGCGCGGGCGCCGTCGGCGTCGAGGCCGCGATACACCTGCACGACGAGGGCCACGAGGTCGAGATAATCGAGATGGCCGACAACACCGGCAACCTGCGCAAGGGCTGCGGCTCCGCGACGACCGACATCCTCCGCATGCTCGACGAGCGCTGCATGGAGATAAAGCTCCGCCACAAGCTCGTCGAGGTCAAGGAGAAGAGCATCGTCGTCGAGACGCCGGACGGCGTCAAGGAGATGGAGTGCGACAACCTGCTGCTCGCGCTCGGCATGCGTCCTCGCTGGGCCGTCTCGGACGAGCTGCGCCACGTCGCGCCCGAGACCGAGGTCCACCTCGTCGGCGACGCCTTCAAGGTCGCGACGATTCTCGAGGCCAACTCCGCCGCCTTCAAGGCCGCGGCGTACATCTAAAAGGCTTCCCCTTGAGGGGAAGCTGGCACGGCGCAAGCCGTGACTGATGAGGTGGCAAACCAAGTAAAGGCATCTTCGCGTATTGCCCCTCATCCGGCGCTGACGCGCCACCTTCCCCCCGATGGGGGAAGGCTTCGAAAAGCAAAAAGGCAGAGCGGATATCCGCTCTGCCTTTTATTATCTTCAACGCTGACAAGTGCGTCAAATAAAGATTGTCTTTTTATCAATCATAGAGTATTATTATACCATGTAAAGCATAGCCGCGTTCGTATCAAAGCACTTCACGCTTTCTGTAAAAAAGGAGAAAAAACATGCCGAAACTAGTAAAAAGCGAGAAAGTTTCATTGAAAAGTTTTCCCGAAGTTAACGAGAGCGCCATTCAAGAGTTTATCTTTAATGACCCCTCCGTGCTCGGTTTAGGTGATCTCATCCCTATTCAGAGAGAGAAGATTCAACCCGCCGGAGGCAGATTGGATATTCTTCTATCTGATTCGGACGGTTTAGCTAGATACGAGGTGGAAATTCAGCTTGGAGCAACAGATCCGAGCCATATAATCAGAACAATAGAGTACTGGGACACCGAAAAAAAGCGGTATCCAAAATATGATCATTGCGCTGTTATCGTTGCAGAAGAAATAACTGCGAGATTCATGAATGTTATTTCTCTTTTTAATGGCACAATCCCTCTTATTGCTCTCCAAATGTCGGCGGTAAAGCGCGGGGATGATATCGAGTTGATTTTCACAAAGGTCCTTGACCGTATTTCTCTCGGGTCAGATGATGAAGATGAGGCTGCAGAGGTCACAGACCGTAATTATTGGGAAAAGCGTAGCACGACAGCTATGATGAAAATGGTGGATAAGATTTTTGCGGATTTAAGCGACTTAACTGATGGCTATGAACTTAAATACAACAAATTTTATGTAGGCATCGCCAAAGACGGCGTGGCAAAAAACTTTATGTCTTTTAGGCCTAAAAAAACATTTATTTACTTATGTATAAAGGCAAATGAAAGTGAAACTAGATCAACAGAATTGGAAGACGCAGGGGTAGATGCTTCGTTTGTATCCCGAAACCGTCAATATGAAATAAAAATCGATAATTATGGTAAATATGAAAACCTGAAGTCTATCTTGTCTGATATGGGCTCTGAAGCAAAAAAACGTTATGAAGGTTCATATAATGAATAGCGTAGAAACCCTATAATTAGCCATATGGCTGAGCGGTATTTCCGCTCAGCCTTTTGTTTTGCCTTTTTACGCCTTATAGACGAGCTTTCCCGCGAGGTAGGTCGCCTTGACCGCGCCGCGAAGCGTCATGCCGCGAAACGGGGTCGAGCGCCCCTTCGACTTGAACCTCGCCGGGTCGACCGTGAAGCTCTCCTCCGGGTCGAAGAGGACGATATCCGCGCGCGCACCGGGCGCGAGCGAGCCGCCGTCGACGCCGAGCAGCCGCGCGGGCGTGTACGACAGTCTCTTGAAGATCTCCGGCAGGGTCATGCGCCCGCCGAGCGCCGTCAGCGACGCGGCGAGCGACGTCTCCAGCCCGACGACGCCGCCGGGGGCCTTTTCGAGTCCGAGCGCCTTCTCCGCGGCGGTGTGCGGGGCGTGGTCGGTCGCGATGGCGTCTATCGTCCCGTCGGCGAGGCCGGCTATTATCGCCTCGCGGTCGCGCGCCGTGCGCAGCGGCGGGAACATCTTCGCGTCCGTCCCGAGGCAGAGGACGTCGTCTTCAGTAAACGTGAAGTAGTGCGGGGCCGTCTCGCAGGAGATGCGCGCGCCCGCAGCCTTCGCGCGGCGGACGATGTCCACGGACAGCGCCGTCGAGATATGGGCGATATGGACGCGGCCGCCGGAGGTCAGCGCGAGCAGCGCGTCGCGCGCGACCATGTACTCCTCGGCGCAGGCGGGCCTGCCGGGCAAGCCGAGCTTTTCCGCGACGGGGCCCGCGTTCACCGCGCGGCCGTCCGTCAGCGAGGCGTCCTCGCTGTGGGCTATGATTAGCTCGCCCGTTTCGAGCGCGGCGAGCATGAGCGCGGCGCTCCCGACCGGCCTCCCGTCGTCGCTGAAGGCGGCGGCGCCCGCTTTCCGCAGGGCGGCGAAGTCCGTGAGCTTCTCCCCCGCCATGCCTTCGGTCACGCAGGCTACGGGCAGGACGCGCGCGGGCGCGTCCTTCGCGCGGGCGAGTATAAACTTCACGCGCTCCGGCGTATCCGTCGGCGGGACGGTGTTCGCCATGCAGGCGACGGTCGTCACGCCGCCCGCGGCGGCCGCCGCGCAGCCGGAGGCTATGTCCTCCTTTTCCGTCTGGCCGGGCTCGCGCAGGTGGACGTGCATGTCCACGAGGCCGGGCGCGGCGAAGAGCCCGCCGCAGTCTATCGCGGGCCCGTCCGTTTCGGCGGCGAAGACGCCGCCCTTCACGCAGAGCTCGCCCTCGCGCACCTTGCCGCGCTCCGGGTCGACGATGCGGACGTTTTTGAGCCTGAACGAGTTTGTATTTTCCATGTTTCCTCCGAAAAATGGCATAGTCAAAAGGCGCGCCGCCGCGCACAATAAAGCGTGAATAAATGCGAAGGAGGCTGCTGCCGATGGAATTTCTCAAGGGCATGGGTATAGGGCTCGGAGTCGGCGTCGCGATAGGCATCATGCTCCCGATCGGGAGAAAAAAGGTCGCCGCGAGAGCGAAAAAGCTCATCGATCAGGTGCTCGGCTGAGGCCGGGAGCCCGCCGCGGGAAGCTCGCTCCCCGCGGCTCTTTTTTGCGCCTTTATCCGCCCTGCCGCCATTAGTTTACCACAAAATCGCCGTTTGGAAAATAAAATCTTCGCGTCTATTGTCAAGGCCGCGCTCATGTGTCATAATTGAAAAAAACGGCGGAGGTGCTTATGGATATAAAGGCTTACATGGACCGCATCGGCCTCGATCCGGCGGGCCTTGAAGGCGCGGAGCTGCTCTTTGCCATGCACAGGGCGCACGCGACGCACATCCCCTTTGAAAACCTCGACCCCTTCTTCGGAAGGACGGTCTCCCTCGAGCCGGAGGACCTCTTCGACAAGCTGGTGACGCGCCGCCGCGGGGGCTACTGCTTCGAGATGAACGGCTTTTTCTGCCTCGCCGCGCGCCAGCTCGGCTTCGACATAGAGGGCCGCATTGCCCGCATCTTCCGCGGGACGGCCTTCGGCGCGCAGCTTCACAGGATAAACCTCGCCCGCGTCGGCGGCGAGACGTATATATGCGACGTCGGCTTCGGCGGGGACGGCTTCGTCGAGCCGCTCCTGCTCGAATTCGGGCTCGAGCAGCCGCGCGGGCTGGAAGTCTACCGCGTCATGCCCGGCGTCGGCGTGGATAAGTCCATCCAGATACTGCGCGACGGGAAGTTTACCGACCTCATCGGCTTTATGGACGCGCCCTCGCCCGACGAGGACTTCGAGGTCGGCAATTTCTTCACCTCGCAGCACCCGACGAGCGGCTTCAAGAAGGTCATCATGTGCGCCATCGCGACGGAGGACGGCCGCATCAGCCTCATGAACGACCGCCTCACCATACGCCGCGCCGGAGCCGAGCCCGAGCAGATACAGCTCCCGCCCGTCCTCGACGGCTCGCTCAAACAGTATTTCGGACTTGAGGTCAAGGGCGTCACCGCGCCCAGACAGGTGAGATAATGCTCTCGTTCACGTTCGCCGCGCGCTGCGACAAGGGTCTAGTGCGCGCGGAAAATCAGGACAATTTCTGCCTCGACGGCGTCTTCGTCCCCGCGGAGCTCATGCAGGAGCCGACGCGGGTCGCGGGCGGGCCCTCGAAAGCCGGCTATCTCGCCGTGTTCGACGGGATGGGCGGCGAGGCGCGCGGCGATTTCGCCGCGCTCACCTCGGCGGGCCTCGCGGCCGGCATGCGCGCCGGGCTCTCCCGCTGCCAAACGGGGGACGAGATAAAGCTCCGCGTCCTCTCCTTTACGGAGCAGGCCAACGCCGCCGTCGCGGCCCGCTCGCGCGAGGAGGGCCGCCGCATCGGCTCGACGATGGCGATGCTCGTATTCCGTCAGGACGCCGTCCACGTCTTCAGCGTCGGCGACTCGCCGGCGTTCCGCCTCTCGGGCGGGACGCTCGAAAAGCTCACGCAGGACGACACCTTCGCCGCCCTGCTCGTCCGCCGCGGCGAGCTGACGCCGGAGAAGGCCGCGCATGACCCGCGCCGCAACTCGCTCACGCAGCACATAGGCATGCCCGACGTCACGCTCAGGCTTCACTGCACGACGGACTTCCCCGTCGCCGCGGGCGACCGCTTCCTCCTTTGCAGCGACGGGCTGACCGACATGGTCCCGCTCCGGGCGATGTCGTCGCTTCTCGCCTCGGCGGGGACGGCGCAGGAGGCCGCCGACGCGCTCGTGGCCGCGGCTCTCGAGGCCGGCGGGCGCGACAACGTCACGGCGCTGACGCTTTTCGTCGGCGAATAATATCCGAAAATGCCCTTTTCATGACGGAAATTACATCATCCGACCCGTTTTTTGTATCAAATGCATAGAGACTTTTTGACAAACCTGTGATAGAATTACCATGTCTGAAATTTTTGCGCCCAAGGGCGCGGGAGGTTATATTATGAACGCCAAAGAAATCCTACTCGAGACCCTCAAAAGAGACGGCAAGCCCGAGCGCCTGCTCAAGCAGTTTGAAGGCACCTCCTTCCTGCCCGGCGACCCCGTAAACAACTTCGTCCGCGGCCAGCGCTGGCCCGGCATGCCCCCGAAGAAGGACCTCTGGGGCACGACGATCCTCTGGCCCGAGGATTCCATCGGCGCCATGCCGCACGTCACCCCCGAGACGCAGGTCATCCGCGACGTCACCTGCTGGCGCGACTTCACGAAGGTCCCCGACCTGATCGCCAACTGCTCCGACAACGCCCTCTGGGATCCCTACCTCGAGGCGGCCTCCAAGGTCGACCGCAGCGAGAATCTGCTCATGATGTTCGCCCCGACGGGCCTTTTCGAGCGCCTGCACTTCCTCATGGGCTTTGAGGACACCTTCGTCAACCTCATGATCGAGCCCGAGGCCATGGAGGACCTCTGCGCCGCCATCGGCGAGTACCGCTACAACGGTTTCAAGCTCATGGTCGACAACGTCCACCCCGACGCCATCCTCTCCCACGACGACTGGGGCAGCAAGCAGTCCCTGTTCATGCAGCCGGACGTCTGGCGCGAGTTCATCAAGGCCAACTATGTCAAGGGCTATGATTACCTGCACGACCACGGCGTCGTCATCTTCCACCACTCCGACAGCTTCTGCGAGCCCATCGTCGAGGACATGATAGACCTCCACATCGACGTCTGGCAGGGCGTCCTCCCGCAGAACGACATCCCCAAGCTCCAGAAGCAGATCGACGGCCGCATGGTCCTCATGGGCGGCATCGACGCCGCGATCGTCGACCGCGCCGACTCCACCGAGGAGGAGATCAGGACCGAGATGCGCCGCCTGCTCAACGCCTACGCCCCCGGCGGCCACTTCATCCCCTGCATCACCTACGGCGGCCCCGGCACCATCTTCCCGCAGGCCGACAAGCTCATCAACGAGGAGATCGACCTCTACAACGAGGAGCACTTCGGCACGAAGTAAGCGACAGGTACATACAAAATCCCGCCTCTCCGGAGGCGGGATTATTTATTGCGCCCCGACGTGGTTTTGAGCCGGCCCGGAAAAGCGGGCCGACGAGGGCGTCGGCCCCTACGCGCGCCCCGCGAGCGCGGCGGGATGAAAGAGCTTTCGGGATGCGTGTGCACGCCGCCCTGCGCCGCATTCGGCAGGCAGCTGCCCGGATTTGATAACTGCCGGGAGAAGATGGTGTTAAAAAGGTGTTGACAAGACAAATCGCCCTTGCTATAATGTGAAAAGTCTATTGTGTTCAGCGCTGTAAATGAATACACTAATGAAGCAAAACTTTTTCGGAGGATACCCAAAATGCCTATCACCGCTTTTCTCGAGGACAACGCCGCCAGGTTCGGCGACGAGATCTGCCTTACGGAGATCACCCCCGAGAACGAGGGCGCCAAGTGCGTACGCTGGTCCGAGTTCTCGACGGGTGAAGAGATGTCGGGCCGCGCCTATCGACGCGAGATGACGTGGCATATCTTCGACTACAAGGCCAACCAGTTCGCCAATTTCCTGCTCGGCGAGGGCGTCGCCCGCGGCGACAAGGTCGCGATACTGATGATGAACTCCCTCGAGTGGCTCCCCGTCTACTTCGGCATACTCAAGACCGGCGCGCTCGCCGTGCCGCTCAACTACCGCTACACTGCCGACGAGATAAAATACTGCCTCGACCTCTCCGACTCGTCCATACTCGTCTTCGGGCCGGAATTCATAGACCGCGTCGCCGCGATAAAGGACGACCTGCCGAAGATAAAGCGCATGCTCTTCGTCGGCGAGCCGACCCCGGATTTCGCCGAGGACGTATACGCGCTCGCCTCCGTCTGCTCCGGGGAAAAGCCGGATATCGCCATATCCGACGACGATTTCGCCGCGATCTACTTCTCCTCCGGCACGACGGGCTTCCCGAAGGCGATACTGCACAAGCACACGTCCCTCATGCACGCCGCCATATGCGAGCAGAAGCACCATAATCAGCAGCGCGGGGACTGCTTTCTCTGCATGCCGCCGCTCTACCACACGGGCGCGAAGATGCACTGGTTCGGCTCGCTCGTCTCGGCCTCTCCGGCCGTACTGCTGCGCGGCATCTCCCCGAAGTGGATACTCAGGACCGTCAGCGACGAGCGCTGCACGATAGTCTGGCTGCTCGTGCCCTGGGCGCAGGACATACTCGACGCCATTGAGAGCGGCGAGGTGAAGCTCTCGGACTACGACCTCTCCTGCTGGCGGCTGATGCACATTGGCGCGCAGCCCGTCCCGCCCAGCCTCGTCAAGCGCTGGAAGCAGTATTTCCCGACCCACGATTACGACACGAACTACGGCCTTTCCGAGTCCATCGGCCCCGGCTGCGTCCACCTCGGCGTGGAGAACATCCATAAGGTCGGCGCGATAGGCGTCCCCGGCTTCGGCTGGGAGGCCCGCATCGTCAAGGACGGCGCGGACGTGCACGAGGCCGGCGTCGTCGGCGAGCTCGCCGTCAGGGGCCCCGGCGTCATGACCTGCTACTACCGCGACGAGAAGGCGACCGCCGAGTCGCTCGTCGACGGGTGGCTCATGACGGGCGACATGGCCAAGTACGACGAGGACGGCTTCATCTTCCTCGTCGACCGCAAGAAGGACGTCATCATTTCCGGCGGCGAGAACATCTACCCCGTCCAGATCGAGGACTTCCTGCGCACCAACGACAAGATAAAGGACGTCGCGGTCATAGGCCGCCCGCACAAGCGCCTCGGCGAGATAGCCGCGGCCATAATCGAGCTCAAGCCCGGCAGCGAGGCCTCCGTCGAGGAGATGGCGGCGTTCTGCGAGGCGCTCCCGCGCTACAAGCGCCCGCGCGAGATAATCTTCGACCACGTCCCGCGCAACCCGACGGGCAAGATAGAAAAGCCCCGCCTGCGCGAAAAGTACGGCGTCTCGAACCTCGTCGAGCAGCAGAGCATGTAGCGGCAAAGCCGCAATTCACGGAGCGAAGCGAGAATTCATGGCGAAGCCAAATCATGCCGCGAAGCTGCAAATCATAAAAGCCCGCGTATCGTCTGATACGCGGGCTTTTTCGTTTTTATAGGCTTCCCCTTGAGGGGAAGCTGGCACGGCGAAGCCGTGACTGATGAGGTGGACCGCTACCGCCGAGCTTGGTGCTTCGGCCACCTCATCCGGGTTCGCTACGCTCACCCACCTTCCCCTCGAGGGGAAGGCTTTGAAAAAGGAAGAGCTCGCCGGGGGCGAATGCCACCTTCCCCTCAAGGGGAAGGCTTTGGGGCGCGGCGAATTTACGTCGGGTCGGTCACTTCGTAGACGTACCAGCCGCCGTCGCCGGAGGGGGCGCAGTAGGCGTAGCGCGTGAAAGTGCGCGTCTCGACGCGGTCGGGGTAGGTGTCGGTCGCGGTCATCGTCACGCGGACGGCCCTGCGGCCGGACGGGAGCCCCGCCGAGGCGGCCGCGTCCTCCTCAAAGGAGAGCTGCGCCTTCATCTCGGTCGCGCCTTCGGGGGTCGTGAGCCCCCTCGGCCAGTACATTATCTCCAGATTCCCGCGCGCGGCGTCGACCGGCTGCGCGTAGCGCGGGGCCGTATCCGGAGAGACCTGCGCAGGAGTCGGCGCCGGGATCGTCGTCCCAGACGGAGCCGGCTCGGGGGCCGTCTCGCTCCAGAGGCCGTTATAGATGATCTCGAGGACGGGGCGGTTATCGGGATAGAGATACTCCCCGAAGGCGGCGGTGTGCAGGTATTTCATGCCGACCGTCTCGTCGTCGTGCCATTTCCAGAGCGGCTCCTCGACGGGGATGATCTCGCCGCTTGCGCTGAGGACGGTCTTGTCGATCTCGCCGAGCACGTCGGTTATCGCCGCGGCGACGGCCTGCTTATCGAAATCGGGCTCGAATACGACCAGGACCGCGTTCAGGCGCGCCTCGCCGTCGACCTTCGCGAAGACGTAGTCTATATCGGCCTTCTGCCCGAAGAACTCCGCGCCCGTCTTGGAAAGGCGCATGCCGTTTTCGAGCTCCTCGGCGCTGCCGATCTGCGCCTTGACCTCGTCGTAGGTCAAGCCCCATTTGACGCCGCGGACGGTGAAGTCCTCCGCGAGCGTCGGGCCGCGCATGCCGACGGCGACGATCGGCGCGCCGGGGTCCCACGAGGCGAGAAGCCCGCGGAAATCGGACGCGAATTTTACGGGATCGTATAAGCCGGGCTCGTGAGGCGTACGGCGGTCTACGCCGTCCCAGCGGACGTAGTATTCGGTCTTCCGCTCGAGGTCGAGGAGGAAGGCGTCGACCGCGGCGTGGAGCTCCTTGTACGTGACGGAACGGCCGTTCAGCGTCCAGCCCGTCTCAAAGTAGCCGTCCTCTAAGGTCTCGTCGGCGTTTATCTCCCAGCTGATGATCTCCCTGCAGGCAAGGCGGCCGTCGGCGTCCGCGCCGAGCGTATACCATTCGTAGGTGTTGTACGCGGGCCATGCGGCGTCGTGCGATTCGAGGAGCCAGCCATCGTCGAACAGTCGCAGAAATCCGTATCTTCTGTCCTCGCGCGCCGTGCCGGGATTGGTCGAAAAGCCGTAGGGGATGGCGTTCACGGCGGTCGGCATGCCGTTCGCGTTGTACTCGGAGAAGGCGCGGAGCTCCCCGTCCTCCCAGACGTAAATCTCGAGGCCGGAGCTGACGCCGCCGCCGTCGGTATAGAGCAGCAGCTCGGGTATCCCGTCGCCGTTGAAGTCCTTAAGGTCGAGACATTGCACGTTCGTCGACCAGCCGGCTTCGATCTCGCTTATCCTCTTGTCGACGAGGTCGGCGTACGCCTTTTGCCAATCCTCCGTCAGTTCGGGGCTCAACGAGGCGAAATGTGCCTCGGCCTGCCGGAGACATTTTGCGCCCGCGTCCGCGGCGTATTTCTGCGACAGGTACGCCCAGATGCGATACTCCTGCGGGAAGTAAGCCTCGACGTCGTTCAGGTAGGAATTGTCGAACCCTGCCAGAACGAACTCCGTCGCGCGGCAGACGCCGTCCGCGCCCTTTACGACGGTCGCGGCGCAGGGGCCGCCGACCCCGGCGCCGGGTTTGATCTCTCCGTCTTCGAGCGAATAGGACGTCAGGCTGACGTATGAGTAGACCTTCGTCGTATCGCCGGAGGTCTCTGCTGCGAACGCGCACAGGCCGGCGCTCAGGAATTCGCCTCCGCTGAGGCTCAGCTCCTTGGCCCTGTCAAGGACCGCCTTCTCTATATCCGGGGGCAGCTCGACGGGATCCGGCGCGGGGACGTCCGCGGGGGAAGAGTTGTCCCAGACGTTCCAGAAGCCCGTCTCCTCGTCGCGCAGCATGTCGAAGACGACCTCGTAGCGGCCGTTTCCCATCATGTGCGGGGTAGTGTCGTCGTAGACGATATCGTAGACCGCGCGGACGATCTCGAGGTCGTTCATTATGCGCTCGTCGGAGACCCCGCGCGACTTGGCGAGGTCGCTCCCGGCGAGCGCCTCGCGGTTTATTTTCGTGAGCTCCTCGTCGTATTCGACGCTGAACGCCTCGCAGGACTTTATCCCGCGGCGCTCGTTCACGTGGCGGAATATGCTGCGGACCGTCTCGACGGAGGACGTGGATTCGTCCCACTCCCAGTACTCGAAGTCGGGATTATAGGGCGTCGGCGTCGGGACGGGCGTCACGGACGGTGTCGGCGCGGGGGTAAGGTCGGGCGGGGGCGTCCCCTTGTCGGGGAGCGGGCGGAAAAGCCGCTCAAACGGCTCGAGGTCGATGACTGTGCGGTCGGACGTCTGCCAGAGCGAGCCGTCCCACGCGATCTCGCTCGGCCCGATGATATAGACCGTCGCGCCGCCGAATTCGAGGCGGCAGAGATAATCCGCGGGCTCGCCCGCGACGACCGTGCCGCGCTTCCAGCGCGCCGACTTCAGGCCGATGAGCATGTTGTCTATCTCGTCCGTCGCAGTCACGTAGGCCCGCCGCCCCTCCGCGCCGGAGAGGTTGCCGCCTATCACGGTGACGCTCGAGGCGTCGGGCAGGCCGAGCTGGTTGTTCGACGCGGATTTATTGTCGGAATAGTACGGGATATAGCGGAACGTCTCGCTCGCGTACCCGTCGGAGACGACGAAGCCCCGGCGGCCGAAGGTCACGACCGAGTCAAAGGAATATCCGAAGACGTCCGCCATCTTCGCGTACTCGACGGTCAGCCCGTCGGAGAGGCGCTTTGCCATGAAGAGCACGGCGTCGTCCGCGCCCTTGGCCTTCGGGTTCGCCGCGGGCCAGTAGAGCCAGCCGTCGTGCGCGACGGCGGTCTTTATTATCTCGAAGCTG
The DNA here is from genome assembly GCA_017550645.1 of Oscillospiraceae bacterium. Lineage (GTDB taxonomy): Bacteria > Bacillota > Clostridia > Oscillospirales > Oscillospiraceae > RGIG7949. The sequence continues at coordinate 10,524 of JAFZOI010000030.1, read as the reverse complement.
TATACGGCGCGCGGGAGCTCCGAGGCGTCGACGGAGCCGAATTCGAGCTCGAGGCGCTCGTCCGTGCCGGTCGCGGCGTCGTAGCTGAAGCAGCCGTCGGCCTCGCAGAGGTAGACGCGCCCGCGGTCGACGCTCATGGCGTAGAGCGGCGAGCGGACTATATCGAGATGCGTCCTGCCCTCCGCGTCCTCGCGCCAGAGCGGAGCGCCGTTGGAGAAGTAATATATCGCGCCGTCCTCGACGGCGAAGGGGACTTGGGGAGCGCGCTCATAGACGGTCTTTCCCGTGACGCGGGTGATGCCGTCCGCGTCCGCGCGGAGCACCTTCCCCGCGCCGACGTTGGTGCGCTGCTGGATATACGCCTCGTCCTCGAAGGCGAGGAGCTCCGTCTTGTATTCGTCCGCGGCGAGCTTAAACTCAGTCCGCGAGCCGTCGGCTAGGCCGAGCTTAATAAGCGCGGTCTCGGTCGCGTACCAGAGCGAGCTTCCCGAGACGTCGGCGAGGAGCGCGTCCGCGGGGACGTCCATGACCTTTTCCGAGCCCTTCGCGCCGACGAGATACACCGCGTCGCGCTCGCGCGAGAGGACGTAGAGCTTTTCGTCGGGCGTTTTCCCCGAACAGCCCGAGAGCGCGAGCGCGAGAAAGAGCGCCGCGCATATTATGAACAGACCAAACTTTTTCATGCCGTTCTCTCCTTCCCGCGGTCACTTTCCGTCGTAGTACGGGATATAAACGAATCTGTCCTCAACGTAGTCGCCGATATTCAGCACGAGGCCGCGCTCGCCGAAGGTCACGACGCGGAATATGGAATACCACGCCGCCTCTTCGGAAATGACCGCGTATTCGACGAGCCTGCCGTCCGACAGCCGGCGGGCGAAGAGGGACAGATCCCTGCTTTCGTAATTGCCCCTTATATAGTAGAGCCAGCCGTCGTGCGTTATCGCGTAACCAATCGAAACGCCGTCCTCGGCCTCGCTGACCGTCTTGACGCGCCGGGCGGAGGAAACGGAGACGAACGCCGTCTCTATCCGCTCGTCGCCGCCGGTCGCGGCGTCGTAGCTGCGGCAGTCGCGGTCCCAGCTGGCGTAGATGCGCCCGCCGTCGATGCTCAGACCGTAGAGCGGGAGGTCGGGGCGGTCGTATACCGTCAGAGCCCCGTCCGCGCCCTTTCGCAGGATCTTGCGCTCGCTGTTGCGGTCGGCCTGATAATAGAGCGAGCCGTCGTCTACGGCGATGGAGGTGAGCGCAACGCTTCCCGTCCCGTCCGTGACGAGCTCGACGCCGCCGTCGCCGAAGCGGTAGACGTCCCCGGTGGCGTATTCGTACCCGTCAAAGGCGCTCAGCAGTATATACGCCTCGTCCTCCGTCACGTACCACATGCCGTAGCCCGCCGACAGCCCCTCCGGGAGCGGGTATTCCGTCTTCGCGCCGCTTTCGAGAGCGAGGCGCACGACGCAGCCCTCCGTCGAGTACCAGAGGACGCTCCCGAAGACGTCGGCGTTCTCCGCCGTATCGGGCAGATCGTAGACCTTTTCCGCGCCGTCCTCGCCGACGAGCCAGACGGCGTCGCGCTCGTGCGAGAGAGCGTAGATCTTCTCCGGGGCGGCATTTTTCGCGCCCGCGAAGACGCAGCCCGCCGCCGCGACGGCTATGACGACCGCCGCGAGAGCGACCGCGAGCACCTGACGGCGCTTTGAGGCTATGTTTTCCACGCGCTCGCGCAGGGCGCGCCTGCCGCCCGTCATGCGGGTCGCCGCGCAGAGCGGGGAGACGCCGCGCTTATAGCCCGCGGACATGGCGATGAGGGTCTCGCCGTAGCCGACGCGCTCGGCCTCGCCGAGCGACGAGAGAGCGCCCGCGTCGGCAAAGAGCTCCTGATCGCGGCGCGAGAGCACCGCCGCCCACCATGCGAGCGGATCGAACCAGTGTATCGCGAGCGCGGCGCAGCGCAGGAGGGCCCAGAGCCCGTCCAGATGGCGCTTGTGCGCCCGCTCGTGCGCGAGGACGTGGCGCAGTGCCGCGCCCTCCGTCCCCTCGGGGACGTATATCGCGCCGAGGAAGAGGCAGGAGGAATCGAGCCCCTCCACGGCGTAGACGCCCTTTTCAAGCGGCCTGCGCCGCCTGCGCAGCCGGATAAAGAGCCGCAGATTGGCGACTACGAACCAAATAGCGACCGCGGCCGCTCCGGCGCTCCAGACGTATACGAGCACTTCCCCCGCCGAGAGCGCGCGCTTCGCGGGAGCGGCGGTCTGCGCCGGAGTCTGCGCCTGCTCGGTCTGCGCGGGGGCCTGCGTCTGCGGCGTCTGCGAGGTCTGTTCCGGCGTCTGAATGACGACGTCCGTGCGCGGCGCCGCCGCGGCGGGCTCGCTCAGGGAGGCCGTCACGGGCTCGGTCACGCGCGCGACGCTCACGGGCGCGGAAAACAGCGCGCCGGGCACGAGCATACGAGCGAGCAGAGGCAGCCAGATGAGGCACCGCACGAGCGGGCTCATGCGTTTGCCGAAAAGCGCGCGCAGGCCTATCACGACCGCCGCGAGGACGGCCGACGAGATAAACCAGCCGAGCTTATCCATGCTTTTTCCCCTTTCTCAGGATGCGGTAGAGCTCCTCGATCTCCTCGTCGGAGAGCTCGCAGTCCTCCGCCATGGCGCTCACGAGCAGACCCAGGCCGCCCGTGCGTATGCGCCCGAGGCATTCGCGCGCCTCCTGCCGGACCGCGTCCTCGCGGCCGAGCAGCGGGGTATAGAGCTTCGCGCGGCCGCTCGCGTCGATGCTGACGGCGCCCTTGTCGGCAAGGCGGCCGAGCATGATGTTGACCGTCGCCTTGGACCAGTTCGTGTCGCCGCGCAGCGCCTCGACCATGCGGCCTATCGTGAGCGGGCTCTCGTCCCAGAGCAGGTTCATGAGCTTCCATTCGCCGTCGGATAAAGAGATCATAATAATGCCTCCGTATATTTATATAACGTTTGTTATCTCCACGATAGCACACAGGATAACAAATGTCAAATCCATAATATAAAAAAGGCTTCCCCCGCCGGGGGGAATCTTTGGTGCGCTCCCCCTTGGCTTCCCCTTGAGGGTAGCGAAGCGGCGCCGCGGGAGTGAATGACGTGCCTGTGGCACGTCAGAGCCGCGGCGTGACCGAGCCGCAGCGAGACAGCTGTCTGCGAAGCAGACTGATGAGGTGGATACTTCTGTTGGACGCGTAGAAAAACGAGGGGCGGCCTTAGTCGGGCCGCCCCTGCCGGGTTGATGTAAAAATCAGCTCCAAAGGCCGTTATAATTGAATTCGAGGACGGGTCTGCCGGTAAAAAGGTCCTCGGAGAAGGCGGCGGTGTGCATGTACTTCGTGCCGACCGTCTCCTCGTCGTGCCATTTCCAGAGCGGCTCCTCGACGGCGAGGACGTCGCCGTTCGCGCTGAGCACGGTCTTGTCTATCTCGCCGAGCACGCCGCTGACTCCGGCAACAACGGCCTCCTTGTCGAAGTCCTTTTCAAACTTGACCGCGACTGTGCACAGCCGCATCTCGCCGTCGACGTCGCCGAAGAAATAGTCGAGATCGGCCTTCTGCCCGAAGAAGCTCACTCGCTTTTTGCTCAGGCGCGCGCCGTTTTCGAGCTCCTCGACGCCTCTGCCGAGCAGCGACTTGACCGTCTCGTAGCTCGAGCCCCACGCCGCGCCGCCGACCGTGAAGTCCTGCCCGAGCGCAGGGTCAAAGCCCTTCGTCCCGGCGGAAGCCGTCCCGCAGGCGGAAAAGAGGAGCGCCGTCAGGAGCAGGGCCGCGAGCACGGCGCAGACCGTTTTGGAAAAGCGGAAAGATGTCATTATTAGTTCCTCCTTTATATGATTATTCCGCATGGATAACAGCTGTTACCCTAGTTATAGCACTTAGGATAACAAATGTCAACCCTAAAAATGCGAAAAAAAGGCTTCCCCCCGCCGGGGGAAGCTGTCGAGCGTATGCGAGACTGATGAGGGGCATTGTTCTGGACAGTGAACAAATTGCCCCTCATCCGGCGCCTGCGGCGCCACCTTCCCCCCGATGGGGGAAGGCTTTGGGGCGCAGGGCGTTTTCGCTATCCGTAAAACCGCGCGAGGACGGTCGCCCAGAAGGGGATCGTCACGACGCATAGGAGCGTCGATATTAGCACCAGCAGGCTGCCGGAGACCTGGCTCTCCGTCTCGTCGGGCATGTAGCGGACGACGTAGGTCGGTATCATGGAGGCCACGGGCAGCGCGCAGTAGACGACCGCGCAGCGGGCCGCGTCCGTCGGTATCTTCAGCAGCAGGCAGAGCCCGAGCACGGCGGCGGGCATCGCCATCAGCCGCACCGCGACCGTCAGCAGCACGAAGGGGCGGCGTATGAGCTCCTTGAAGTCGAGCTCGGTCAGCGTCGCGCCGCAGAGGATGAGGCCGAGCGGCGTCGCCGTCGCGCCGAGGGAGGATATCGCCCCGCTTATGAAGGCGGGGAGCTTCAGGCCGGAGAAGTATATCGCCGCGCCGATGAAGACGGCGACGACGGGCGCGGAGAAGATGTTTTTCAGCGTCTCCTTGACCCCGCCGCCCTTGCCGACGAGCAGCAGCGGCGTCATCATGTAGTACACGATGCGCACGGGGATGGAGTAGATCGTGAAAAAGAGAAGGCCGGCGTTGCCGTAGAGCGTCTCGACGACGGGCACGCCGAAAAACGTGAAGTTCGTGACGATGATGGAGAGGCGGTCGACCTTTCCGGGGGCGCTGCGGCCCCTTATCAGGCAGAGGACGTGCCCGACGATGAAGCCGAGCAGCAGGACGCCTATCGAGACGAGGATGAGCAGCCCCACGTCCCCGCCCGAGAGCACGGCGTCGTCGGAGATGAAGGTCTGGATGATGATCGCGGGGAGCGATACGTCCAGCAGGATGCGCGTCAGCGCCTTTTCGAAGCCCTGCGGAAGGACCTTGAGCTTTTTTATGACGAAGCCGACCGCGATGAGGACGACGAGCTTCAGCGAGAGAGAGATAACGTCCAAAACGAACACCCCGACAGTTTTCAGGATGCTTGGATTATACTACCCCGACGGGCAAAAGTAAATCTATTTCGCTTGCGCCGCGCGCGCGTTTAGGGTACAATCCGAGTAAGGGCGCTTCGCCCGCAAACTCGAACGAAAGGAGCCTCGCGCATGAAGCTCGCGCTCACGATAATCCTCATTTCGGCGGCGGCCTTCGCGGTACTTTGCATCGCCGCGGGGCTCGCGCTGTACTTCTTCGGCGTGCGCAGACGCAAGGAGACCCCCGTCGAGGAGGACACCTTCGGGCCGTACACCGAGCGCGTCCGCGCCGGCGCGCGCTGGCTCGACGCGCAGGATACGGAGCGCCTCACGCTTCGCAGCTACGACGGGCTCGACCTCGTCGGGTACTTTCTCCCCGCGGAGGGGGCGGCGCGCGGCGCGCTGCTCCTCATGCACGGATACCGCTCGACCTACAAGATAGATTTTTCCGCGACGGCGGATTACCTGCACGGCCTCGGCTACGACCTGCTGCTCGTAAAGCAGCGCGCCTGCGGCGAGAGCGGCGGGAACAATATCTGCTACGGCGTGCGCGAGCGATTCGACTGCCGCGACTGGGCGAAGCTGCTCGCCGCGCGCGAGCCGGAGGGGACGCCGATATTCCTCTACGGGCTCTCGCTCGGGTGCGCGACCGTCCTGATGGCGACGGGGCTCGACCTGCCGAAGAGCGTCCGCGGCGTCATAGCCGACTGCGGCTACACCACGCCGCACGAGGAGTTCGTCTACCTCATAAAGCGCGGGAAGGTCCGCTTCCTCTGGCCGGTCTATCTGTGCTTCCGCGCGTGGACGCGCGTGCTCGCGGGCTGGGGCGTGAAGGAGGCCTCGACGCTGGACGCCATGGCCGTCAACACGCGGCCGGTCCTCTTTATCCACGGCGGGAACGACAAATTCGTCGCGCCGGTCTTCTCGGTACAAAACTGCGTCGCCTGCAAAGCGGAAAAGGAGCTCGTCATCATCGAGGGCGCGCGCCACGGAACGAGCTGCATCGAGGGCGAGGAACGATACAGGGAGAAGCTGAGCGCGTTTCTGGAAAGGTGGGGCGGCGATGCGGATAGGAGTTGACGCGGGCGGCACTTGGCTGCGGCTCGGCGCGTGGGACGGACGGGAGCTGACCTGCTTCGAGCGGATGGATGCTGCCCGCACGCCCGCGGAGCTCGCGGGCGCGATAAAGGACTACATACTTCGGCGCGGGCTGCGGCCCGACTCGGTCGCGGTCGGCGTCCCCGGGACGCTCGACGAGACGCGCCGCGCCGTTTTGAACACGCCGAACCTCGACCTCGGCGGGACGTCGCTCGCGGACTATCTTGAGGCGGAGCTCAGCCTTCCCGCCGCGCTCGACAACGACGTAAACGCCATGCTGCGCGGGGATATAGCCGTGCTGCGGCGCGGGGAGCGCGGGCTCGCGCTCGGGCTCTACGTCGGGACGGGCCTCGGCGGCGCGATATTCCTCGACGGGCGCCCCCTGCCGACGAAAAGCGGCGTCTGCGAGCCCGGCCACATGCCGATACCGGGGCGCTCCGACCCCTGCCCCTGCGGCGGGACGGGCTGCGCGGAAAATTACGTCTCCGGGCGGCGCCTCGTCGCGATAAGGGACGAGTTTTTCCCCGGCGAGGACGTGGGCGGCCTCTATGCGCGCCACGCGGAGCACCCGGCGCTCGCGCGGTTTTTCGACGATACGGCCTGCGTCGCGGCCGCGGCGGCGACGCTGCTCGGCCCGGACCTGCTCGTCCTCGGCGGCGGCGCGCTCGCGGAGCTCCCGCGGGAAGAGCTCGCGGCGGCGATACGGGCAAAATGCATGCGTCCCGCGCCCGCGGAGACGCTGGAGATAGCGTTTTCCGGCGGCGAGCCCTGGCTCGGCGTCCTCGGCGCCGCGCTGATGTGAAAAAGAGAAGATAAATAAAGTACGGAGGAGCTCCCGCTCCTCCGTACTTTTCGTTATTGACTTACGCGCCGAAGGGCTTGAGCTGATCGAGGGAGCTCGGGTCCTCCTTGGCCTTCTTGGCGGCGTCGGTGTAGAGGCCCTTGTCGAACTCCTTGACGAGCTCGGCGTAGGCCGGATCGACGCGGTCGTTGCGCGGCAGGGGCACGTTCTGGTCGATGAGGATGTTCTGCACCTTGCGGATGTCGACGGCGTGGGTGCCGACCCCGTCCGCGACGGCGACGGCCGCGGCGACGCCGGCGGCCTGACCCGTGCCGACGCACTGCGGGATGAGGTTTATCCAGTCGATCGCGAGGCCGTCGGCGGAGACGTGGCGGCCCGGAGCGAGCAGGTTATCCACCTTCTGCGGGAGGATGGCGCGGTAGGGTATCTCGACGGGGCCGCAGTCGTTGAGGCGGCAGATCGTGGAGTGCCACGCGATGACGTCGTCGTGCTCTATGCCGAGCGCCCAGTCCTTCGCGGTCATGACGTACTCGCCCCTGAGGCGGCGGCTGCAGCGGACGCCCGTCTGCGGCGCGATGGAGAGCAGGTACATGTCCTTGTACGCGCCGGGGAGCGCCTCCTTGCAGTACTCGATGACGGCGCGGATGCCCTTGCGGGTGTTGAGCTCGGTCGCGGTCAGGTCCTTGACGGTCGAGCAGTTGACGTTGACATGGCGGTTGAAGACGAGGCAGTTGCCGTGCGGCTCGGTCCAGAACGGGGCGGAGCCGGCGATGCCGGAGCGGGCGGAGACTTCCTTGCAGAGCTCGCGCCAGAGCTCGGGATGGTCGCGCTTCCAGTCGATGAGGTATTGCGTGTTGACGCCGCCGACGCGCCATGCGAGCGTCGTGTTGTGGGAGCGGGTGCCGGCGCCGGAGAGGTCCTCGTAGGGAGCGCCGGACTGGCGGTAGAGGTCGCCGTCGCCGGTCGCGTCTATGACGACCTTCGCGAGGACGGCCTTGCGGCCCTCCTTGGACTCGAAGTAGACGCCCTTGCAGACGTCGCCGTCCATGATGGGCTTGGTGCCCCAGCTGTGATAGAGGATCTGGATGCGGTCGTTGAGCTCGAGCAGCATGAGGTCGAGCTCTATCTCGAGCTGCGGGCCGTCATAGTAGACGGTCCTGATGAGGCCGTGCGGCTCGCTCAGGCTCGTTATGTCGGACATGTTGGAGTAGGTGTAGGAGAGCATCGGATTTACCTTGCCGATGTCCTTCATGCTCGGGCCGTAGGTCGAGCCGGGGGCGGCCTTCTCCATGCGGTCGAACCACTCCTCCTGAAGGCCGCGCACGAAGGGCAGGGTCTTCCAGCTGAGCTTCGGGACCATGAGGACGTAGTCGCCGGTGACGTCGCCGCCGGAGTAGCCGTAGCGCTCCATGAGTACGACCTTCCTGCAGCCCGCGCGGGCGGCCGCGACGGCGGCGCTGTGGCCTGCCGCGCCGGCTCCGACGACGAGCACGTCGCATTCGGCGTAGACTTCTATGTCGACGGCGGGTTCTCTAATCGTTTTCATGTTTCAGACTCCTTTTCGAAAGCATTTAACTTTTTTTCTTGATTTTATCACCCGCGGCGCGAAGTGTCAATAAAGGGGGTGTGGTAAGGAGCGGCCACCTCATCAGTCTCGCTGGCGCTCGACAGCTTCCCCTCAAGGGGAAGCCTATGGGGAGCGAGTCAAAGCCTTCCCCTTGAGGGGAAGGTGGGTGAGCAACGCGAACCCGGATGAGGTGTCGCCCGCGGGCGCGAACGGTTTTGATTGCTAAATCCTCCCGCGCGGTGTAATATGGGAGAAAACGCGCGGGGAGGTGACGTATGAGCGCGGGAAAATGGTACCTTAAAGGTCTGCGGGACGGCATTCCCATAATGCTGGGCTATTTCGCCGTCGCGCTGGCGCTCGGCATAAACGCGCGCGGGGCCGGCATGACCGCCCTGCAGGCGACGGTGGCGAGCCTCCTGAATAACGCCTCCGCGGGCGAGTACGTCGGCTTCACGCTCATCGCCGCCGGCGCGAGCTATATCGAGATGTTCGTCATGGAGGCCATCGCCAACGCGCGCTACCTCCTGATGAGCACGGCCCTCAGCCAGCGGCTGGCTTCGTCCGTCCCGCTCGTGCAGCGGCTGCTGCTCGGCTTCGTCGTGACGGACGAGATCTTCGGCGCGTCCGTCTCCGTCGAGGGGAACGTCCGCCCCGCCTACCCCTACGGGCTCTTCACGGTCGCGACCGTCGGCTGGGCCGCGGGGACGTGCGTCGGCGTCCTGCTCGGGAACGTCCTGCCCGCGCGCGTCGTGAGCGCGCTGAGCGTCGCGCTCTTCGGCATGTTCATCGCCATCTTCATCCCGCCCGCGAAAAAGGACAAGGTCGTCGCAGTCCTCGTCGTGCTGAGCTTCGGCCTGAGCTTTCTCTTTTCGCGCCTCGGGCCGCTCAGCTCCATCCCCGAGGGGATACGGACCATAATCCTGACCGTCGCGCTCTCGCTCGGCGCGGCCCTGCTCTTCCCGAGGAAGGAGGCGGCCGACGGTGAGGCATAACGTCTGGCTCTACATCGCCGTCATGGCGGCGACGACCTACGCCATCCGCGTCCTGCCGCTGACGATAATTCGCAGGCCGATAAAGAGCACGCTCATACGCTCGTTTCTCTACTACGTGCCCTACGTCACGCTCGCGGTGATGACCTTCCCCGCCATACTCGACGCGACGCAGAGCGTCTGGGCGGCCGTCGCGGCGCTCGTCGTGGGCATCGTGCTCGCCTGGTGCGGCGGAGGGCTCTTCCTCGTCTCGGTCGTATGCTGCGTCGTCGTCTTCGTCGCGGAGCTCTTTTTATAAAAAGGTTGCTTTTCGCGCGCAAAGCCGATAAAATCAATATATAAACTAATATATGGGAGGTAACCTAAATGCAGGAAGTATATGATTTTCTGAAAAAGTGCGGCACCTACTACATCGCCACAGTCGAGGGCGATCAGCCCCGCGTCCGTCCCTTCGGCACGGTCGACATCTTTGAGGGCAAGCTCTATATCCAGACCGGCCACGGCAAGGACGTCGACAACCAGATCAAGGCCAATCCGAAGGTCGAGATATGCGCCTTCGGCGAGGGCAAGTGGCTCCGCGTCGCGGCGACTCTCGTCGGCGACGAGCGCATCGAGGCCCAGCAGCACATGCTCGACGCGTATCCCAGCCTGCAGGGCAGATACAAGGCCGGCGACGGCGTCTGCGCCGTATACTGGCTCAAGGACGCGACCGCGACCTTCTCCTCCTTCACCGCCCCCGCGAAGGTCGTCAAGTTCTGAGTAAAGCGAGGAAAAACCTCCCCGGTCTTAGGGCGTGCAGATTAGGGATAAGGCAGGTTTTGCGAGGCTCTTTTCCGCCCAAACTTCACAAAAACCGCCGGAAATACATATCCAGTATTCCCGGCGGTTTTTATTTTGCCCAGACGAAAAATAGCTCTCGCAAAACTGCTTTGCACCGCAAAAAGTGAGATTTTTGTGTCAGACGAGGCGAACGGCGCAGGAATACTGGCTTTTGTATTCCGAGTACGGGCAACGAAGTCTGACGCGAAAAGATCCTTTTTG